>NZ_JAQJIM010000020.1:0-7388 GCF_027947445.1 Shimia sp. MMG029
GGGGGGCGGCACTTGTCAACTAACATGTTAGCATGGTATTTGCTCCATTATGACCCAGACCTACGATATTGATGTCACTTTACTGCGCGAGACCGCCCCCTCTGAGGGCTCTCTGGCGCAGCGCGTTTATCTCGCAGTCAAGGAAGCGATTCTGGCCCTGGACTTCCCGCCCGGCGCCAATCTGAGAAAGGCGCCCATCTGTGAGCGCCTCGGCGTGTCCCGCGCGCCTGTGTCAGAAGCGATTGCCCGGCTGGCCGCTGAAGGGCTGGTGGATGTCGTGCCGCAGTCAGGCACCCATGTGTCCTATTTTTCCATGTCCGAGATCCGCGAAGGTGTGTTTCTGCGCGAAGCGCTTGAGCTGGCGACGGTGGCCAAGGTCACCCGTGATCTGACCGAAGAGCAGCGCAAAAAACTCAGCCGCAGTATGCGCCTTCAAGAGCTTCTGATCGAAGATGAAGATGCCGCTGGCTTTTATCAAGCCGATGAAGAGTTCCACAGCTTGCTCATGGCATTCACCGGCTTTCAACGTCTGCCGGATGTGGCACAGACCGTCTCTCTGCAGGTGCGCCGTGCGCGCCTTCTGCTGCTGCCCACACCCGGGCGCATCTCAGAGACGCTGGAAGAGCATCGCGCCATTTTTAAAGCCATCTCTGCCGGGGATGAGAACGCAGCCCAGGCCGCGATGCGACACCACTTGGGGCAACTGGTGCCCCGACTGGACACGCTCCACACCGCCAAGCCTGAGCTGTTTGGCACCCGCTTGACCCGCGCATGATAGATGCCCGCTCAGATCACCCCGATACCGTCACACACACCCCGTACCGGTGAAGCAAGAGAACCCTCATGTCCGTTTCAAAAACACGTCTCCTGAACACCCGCACATCGCGCCCTGTGCCGCTCACGCAAATGGGGTTTGGCGGTGCGCCGCTTGGCAATCTGTATCGCAAAGTCTCTGAGCAGGACGCGCAAGAGGCGTTGCAAACCGCCTATGATGTGGGCGTGCGCTTCTTTGACACCGCGCCGCAATACGGGCTGGGGCGGTCTGAGATGCGCTTTGGCGCAGGCATGAAGCGCTTTGGCCGGGACACCATCCAGCTCTCCACCAAAATCGGCCGCCTGCTGCTGGATTGTGACCCCCATGAAGTCACCCCTGAGGCTTTTGTCGACGTACCGCAAAAACGCATTGTGTTTGATTACACCTATGATGGGGTGATGCGCTCTTATGAGGCCAGCAAGACCCGCCTCGGGGTTGCGAACGCCGACATTCTGCTGGTGCATGATGTCTGCGTCTTCAGTCAGGGCAGCCAGGAGGCCTCCGATGCCAAGGTGCGTGAACTGTTTGACGGGGGCGGCTACCGCGCCCTGACCGAGCTGCGCGATGCCGGGGAGATTGCCGCCATTGGCGCAGGGGTGAACGAATGGCAGGTCTGTGAGCGGCTGCTGGGGCTCGGCGATTTTGACGGCTTCCTGCTGGCGGGGCGCTACACCCTGCTGGAGCAGGAAGCGCTTGACAGCTTCCTGCCCCTCTGTGAGGCGCGGGATGTCGGCATCATTCTGGGCGGGCCTTACAACTCTGGCATTCTGGCCACCGGTGCGATCGAAGGGGCCAAATACAACTATGATGTGGCCCCTGCCGAGATCATGGAACGGGTGCGCAAGATCGAAGCGGTCTGTGCCGCCCATGACACCCCTCTGATCGCAGCCGCGCTGCAGTTCGTGCTGGGCCACCCCTGCGTCAAAACCGTGGTCCCCGGTGCGGTGTCAGGGGCGGAGGTCACCGCCAATGCCCGCCTGATGGAGCGCGCCATCCCGGATGCGCTCTGGTCTGATCTGCGCGGCGAAGGGCTGATCCGCCCGGACGCGCCCCTGCCTTCGGAGCGTGCCGATGCTGCGTAATATCAACCCGCTTTTGTCTCCTGATCTGCTGCACACCCTGCGCGCCATGGGGCACGGCGATGAGATCGTGATTGCCGATGCCAACTTCCCAGCCACCAGCACCGGCCCCACCTGCATCCGCGCGGATGGTTCCAGCGCCAGCGAGATCCTGGAGGCCGTGCTCTCTGTCATGCCGCTGGACAGCTTCGTGCCGGATCCAGCCCTGACCATGCAGGTGGTCGGCGATCCTGATGCGGTCCCGGAGGCCGTGGCCGATTTCCAGACCATCATTGAGACCACGGCGGACACCCCGGCACAGATCCAGACGCTGGAACGCTTTGCCTTTTATGACCGCGCCGCGCACGCCTTTGCCATCGTGCAGACCGGCGAACGGCGGCTTTATGGCAATATCATTCTGAAGAAAGGCGTCATCGCATGAGGATTGATGCCCATCAGCACTTCTGGGCGCTGGCCCGGGGCGACTACGGCTGGCTCACGCCAGAGCTCGCCCCGATCTACCGCGACTTCCTGCCCGCAGACCTGACCTCAGACCTCACGGCGGCGCAGATCGACGGCACCGTGTTGGTGCAGGCAGCCCCCACCGTGGCAGAGACCACCTTCATGTTGTCTCTGGCCGAAGACACCCCCTTTATCAAAGGCGTGGTTGGCTGGGTCGACTTTGAAGCCCCTGACGCCGCCGAACAGATTGCCACATTGGCGCGCAATCCCGCCCTCGTCGGGCTGCGCCCGATGATCCAGGACATCGCCGATCCGGGCTGGATGCTGCGCGATGCGCTCACCCCGGCGTTTGAGGCGCTGATCGCCCATGATCTGACCTTTGACGCGCTCACCCTGCCCCAGCATTTGGGCAATCTGCGCCGCCTGCTGGCCCGCCACCCCGACATGCGTGTGGTGATCGACCATGCCTCAAAACCGCTGATCAAGGACGGTGTGATCGCGGGATGGGCCGAAGATATGGCCGCGCTGGCGCGTGACACCACAGCCTTCTGCAAATTCTCCGGCATGGTGACCGAGGCCGCAGACAACTGGAGCTCCGACACGCTGCGCCCCTATGCGGATCACCTGCTTGGCACCTTTGGCCCTGAGCGCCTGATCTGGGGCAGCGACTGGCCGGTCTGCACCCTGGCCAGCTCTTATGCGCGCTGGGTTCACACCAGCACCGATCTTTTGGGCGCACTCACTGCATCCGAACTCAAGGCGGTCTGGGGCGGCAACGCCGCTCGGGCCTACAACCTCAGAGATTGATATGACTGATCTTTCCCTTGATCCTTCCGGGCTTTGGCTCGGCCGCGTAGAACGCCCAGGCATCGGCCCAGCTGTTGTCACCCTCCGTGACGGGCAACTGGTGGACATCACCGCCAAAGCCGCCCCCACCGTGCGCGACATTCTGGAGCGTGAGGACGCAGCAGACTACACCCGCACCGCCCCGGGCACACCGCTGGGCGCACTGAGTGCAGACCACGACTGGCTGGCCCCCTGCGATTTGCAGGCCGTCAAAGCCTGCGGCGTGACCTTTGCCGGTTCCATGGTGGAGCGGGTGATCGAAGAGCAGGCCGCCGGCGACCCGGCCAAGGCCGAAGCCATCCGCGACCGCATCGGCGCACGCATTGGCGACAGCCTCTCCAACATCGTGCCCGGCTCTGAGGCCGCAGAGGAGGTCAAACAGGCGCTGCTCAAAGAAGGTCTCTGGAGCCAGTATCTGGAAGTCGGCATTGGCCCGGATGCGGAAGTCTTTTCCAAAGCGCAGGTGCTCTCCTCCGTCGGTTTGGGCGCAGACATCGGCCTGCATCCGATCTCCACCTGGAACAACCCCGAGCCCGAAGTGGTGCTCGCCGTCACCTCCACCGGGGAGATCAAAGGTGCCACCCTTGGCAATGACGTCAATCTGCGCGATGTGGAAGGCCGCTCCGCCCTCTTGCTGAGCAAAGCCAAAGACAACAACGCCTCCTGCGCCATTGGCCCAATGATCCGCCTGTTTGACGACAGCTTCACGCTGGATGACGTGCGCCAGGCAGAGCTGACCCTCACCGTCTCAGGCCCGGAGGGCTTTGAGCTGCAGGGCCATTCCTCCATGTCCCAGATCAGCCGCGATCCGGCCGATCTGGTGCGCCAGACCATTGGCCGCCATCACCAGTATCCTGACGGGCTGATGCTGTTTTTGGGCACGCTCTTTGCCCCGACGCAGGACCGCGACACCCCTGGCGGCGGCTTTACCCACAAGCTTGGCGATGTTGTGACCATCGCCAATGACCAGCTCGGGCAGCTTACCAACACCGTGCGCCTGTCCACCGAATGTGAGGCGTGGCGCTTTGGCGCCTCTCACCTGATGCGCAACCTGGCCCATCGCGGCCTGCTTTAAGAAAGCGATAGATATGCTGACCGGAAAACATCTGATTGCAGGCACCTGGGTCGCGGGCGACGCCACCTTTGCCTCAGACCCCGCCACCGGCGAAAGCCACGCCTTCGCCGTCGGCACCCCCGCCCATGTGGACGCCGCCGTGGAGGCCGCAGAAGCCGCCTTTGCCAGCTTTGGCTGGTCGAGCCGCGCCGCACGCGCCACGCTTCTGCGCAAAATCGCCGAAGAGATCGACGCCCGCGGTGAGGCCATCACCCAGATTGGCACAGAGGAAACCGGCCTGCCCGACGCCCGCCTTGAGGGCGAGCGCGGCCGCACCACCGGCCAGCTGCGCCTGTTTGCCGATCATATTGAAGCCGGTGCCTATCTGGATCTGCGCCATGATGAAGCCCTGCCCGACCGCGCGCCCCTGCCGCGCCCGGAGCTGCGCATGATCCAGCGCCCGATTGGCCCCGTGGCCGTCTTTGGTGCTTCCAACTTCCCGCTGGCCTTCTCCACCGCCGGGGGCGACACCGCCGCCGCCCTGGCCGCAGGCTGCCCTGTGGTGGTCAAAGGCCATCCGGCCCATCCCGGCACCGCCGAGATTGTGGCGCAGGCCATCGATGCTGCGCTCACAGCCTGCAATATGCATCCCGGCATCTTCTCCCTGATCCAAAGCAACGGGATTGAGGTGGGCGCCGCGCTGGCCACACATCCACTGATCCGTGCCGTCGGCTTCACCGGCAGCCTGAAAGCGGGCCGCGCGCTCTTTGACCTCTGTGCACAGCGCGACGCGCCGATCCCCTTCTTTGGCGAACTGGGCTCTGTGAACCCGATGTTTGTGCTGCCTGCGGCCGCAGGCGCACGCGCCACCGAGATCGGCAGCGGCTGGGCTGGGTCCCTCATCATGGGCGCGGGTCAGTTCTGCACCAACCCGGGCATTGCCGTGGTCATGGACGGCCCAGATGCGGACGCGTTGCAAACCGCAGCACAGACCGCGCTGGACGCCGTCGACAGCCAGACCATGCTCACCGATGGCATTGCCGCCGCCTACCGCGACGGCGTGGCCCGGATCAGTGGCGGCCAAGGTGTGACCCAAATCATGGGCACCGCCTGCCCCGGCCGCGCGGCAAAGCCGTATCTCTTCAGCGTATCAGGCGATGACTGGCGTGCCGACAGCCACCTGCAGGAAGAGGTCTTTGGCCCTATGGGCATCATTGTGCGCGTGCGGGACACCGCTCAGATGCAGGATGTGGCCCGCGCCATCGAAGGGCAACTGACCTGCACATTGCAGATGGACACAGAGGACACAGCAGACGCCCAAGCCCTGATGCCGCTGCTGGAGCGCAAAGCCGGCCGCGTGCTCGCCAATGGCTTCCCAACCGGCGTGGAAGTCGCCGACACCATGGTGCATGGCGGCCCTTATCCGGCCTCCACCAACTTTGGCGCAACCTCGGTGGGCACGCTCTCCATCCGCCGCTTCCTGCGCCCCGTGTGCTACCAGAACATCCCCACAGAGCTGCTGCCAGAACAGGTATAAGGATCACAGATATGACAGAGACATCAGGCCGTCTGGCCGGAAAAACCGCGCTCATCACCGCCGCAGGTCAGGGCATTGGCCGCGCCACCACAGAGCTCTTTGTGGCCGAGGGCGCCCAGGTGATTGCCAGCGACATCAATGACGCATCGCTGGCCGAACTGGCGCAAATCAACGGCGTGACCGCGCTCAAGCTGGATGTGACAGATGGCGCGGCAGTGGCAAAGGCTGCCGCGGATCTGCCCGCGCTGGATGTGCTGTTTAACTGCGCAGGCTACGTCGCAGGCGGCACGATCTTGGAGTGCCCAGAGAAAGACTGGGACTTCAGCTTCGATCTCAACGTCAAGGCCATGTACCGCCTGATCCAGCTGACCCTGCCCGCCATGCTGGAAAACGGCGGCGGCTCCATCATCAACATGTCCTCCGTGGCCTCTGCCATGAAAGGCGTGCCCAACCGCTTTGCCTATTGCGCCTCCAAAGGGGCCGTGCTCGGCCTGACCAAATCCGTGGCCGCCGATTATGTCGCCCAGGGCATCCGCTGCAACGCCATATGCCCCGGCACCGTGGACAGCCCCAGCCTGCACGACCGCCTGCGTGCCACCGGCGATTATGACACCGCCATGCGCGACTTCATTGCCCGCCAGCCCATGGGCCGCATCGGCACCGCAGATGAGATCGCAGAACTCGCCCTTTATCTGGCCAGCGACGCCAGCAAATACACCTCCGGCCAGCCCTTCGCCATCGACGGCGGCTGGACCATCTGAGCAAGAAAGGACACCTGAATGAAGCTTCTACGCTACGGCCCGATCGGGGCAGAAAAACCCGGCCTGCAGGACAACGACGGCACCATCCGCGATCTCTCAGGCCACATCACCGACATCGCAGGTGACGCCCTCAGCGATGACAGTCTCGCCAAGCTGCGCGCCATTGACCCCACCACCCTGCCCGTGGTCGAGGGCAGCCCCCGCATCGGCGCCTGCGTCGGCTCTGTCGGCAAGTTCATCTGCATTGGCCTGAACTATGCAGACCACGCCGCTGAATCCGGCATGGCCCTGCCAGAAGAACCCGTCATCTTCTTCAAAGCCACCTCCGCCATCTGCGGCCCAAATGACGATGTGGAAATCCCCCGCTCCTCCGTCAAATCCGACTGGGAAGTCGAGCTGGGCGTGGTGATTGGCAAACACACAAAATACGTCAGCCGCGAAGACGCACTCGATCACGTCGCAGGCTACTGCGTCGTCAACGACCTCTCTGAACGCGACTTCCAGCTGCACCGCTCAGGGCAATGGGTCAAAGGCAAAAGCTGCGACACATTCGGACCCATCGGACCATGGCTCGTCACCCGCGACGAAGTGGCAGACCCCCAAAACCTGCCAATGTATCTCGAAGTCAACGGACACCGCTATCAGGACGGATCCACACAAACCATGCACTTCGACGTCGCAACCGTCATCGCACACCTCAGCCAGTTCATGTCCCTCCAGCCAGGGGACGTCATCTCCACAGGAACACCTCCAGGCGTCGGCATGGGACAAAACCCTCAAACATACCTCAAACCAGGTGATAAAATGGAATTGAGTATCGAAGGCCTGGGAACGCAAACACAAAACGTAGTAGCAG
>NZ_JAQJIM010000021.1:2500-6063 GCF_027947445.1 Shimia sp. MMG029
GTCTTAAGAATAACAATCAACACTGTTTGATCGCCCTAAGTACGGGGATGATCTCAGTTAGGTGCCTTACCTTTAGAGGTTTGGCGAGCCTTTGACCAAGACTGTTTCCTCGGTCTTCCAAGGGTCTGCCTGCTGAAACGAACAGAGTTGTCCAAGTCAAGTACACTAACCCGCAAGATCGAGAGATCTTGCATAGTTCTTTGTCTTCCAGACGGGGCCGACCGACATCGGCAGTCTGGGTTCCAAGGCAAAGAGCGGGAAAAGTATGACTTTTGGTTCAGAAACAGGATTGCAGGCATGCCAGCTTTTGCGATCACGAGAGACGCAAGTCTTTCTCTTTCTGGATCAAATCAAGCGCGAGAAGGGCGTTTGGTGGATGCCTTGGCAGTAAGAGGCGATGAAAGACGTGATACTCTGCGATAAGCTATGGGGAGCTGAGAATAAGCTTTGATCCATGGATCTCTGAATGGGGGAACCCACCTGAAAGTTCATTATAATTACCTCGGTAATTTATAATGTTCTTAACCAGGTACTTTTGACCTGAATACATAGGGTCTTAAGAGCAAACCCGGGGAACTGAAACATCTAAGTACCCGGAGGAAAGGAAATCAATTGATACTCCGCTAGTAGTGGCGAGCGAACGCGGACCAGCCAAGCCTGATGAGTGAGAAGAACCGTTTGGGAAGACGGGCCATAGTGGGTGACAGCCCCGTATTCGAAGCTCTGAAGGATGTATTAAGTAGGGCGGGACACGTGAAATCCTGTCTGAAGATCGGAGGACCACCTTCGAAGGCTAAGTACTCCTTACTGACCGATAGCGAACCAGTACCGTGAGGGAAAGGTGAAAAGCACCCCGACGAGGGGAGTGAAACAGTACCTGAAACCGAACGCCTACAATCAGTTGGAGGCCCCTTGAGGGCTGACAGCGTACCTTTTGTATAATGGGTCATCGACTTGGTCTATCTAGCAAGCTTAAGCCGTTAGGTGTAGGCGCAGCGAAAGCGAGTCTTAATAGGGCGCATGAGTTAGATGGATCAGACCCGAAACCGAGTGATCTAGGCATGGCCAGGTTGAAGGTGCGGTAACACGCACTGGAGGACCGAACCCACATCTGTTGAAAAAGATCGGGATGAGCTGTGCCTAGGGGTGAAAGGCCAATCAAACTCGGAGATAGCTGGTTCTCTGCGAAATCTATTTAGGTAGAGCGTCATCTGAATACCCCGGGGGGTAGAGCACTGGATGGGTAATGGGGCCCCACAGGCTTACTGATCCTAACCAAACTCCGAATACCCGGGAGTACTAGATGGCAGACACACTGCGGATGCTAACGTCCGTAGTGGAGAGGGAAACAACCCTGACCTACGACTAAGGCCCCTAATTCATGGCTAAGTGGGAAAGCAGGTGGGACGACCAAAACAACCAGGAGGTTGGCTTAGAAGCAGCCATCCTTTAAAGATAGCGTAACAGCTCACTGGTCTAAATAAGTTGTCCTGCGGCGAAGATGTAACGGGGCTCAAGCCATGAGCCGAAGTCTAGGATGCACATAGTGCATGGTAGCAGAGCGTAGTGTGACATAGTTCCAATCCTCTTTAGCAATCTCCGGATTGCCTTGGAGGATATGGAGCTTTCGATGAAGCCGGGGCGTGAGCCATCCGGTGGAGAGATCACTAGTGAGAATGATGACATGAGTAGCGACAAAGAGTGTGAGAGACACTCTCGCCGAAAGTCCAAGGGTTCCTGCTTAAAGCTAATCTGAGCAGGGTAAGCCGGCCCCTAAGCCGAGGGCGAAAGCCGTAGGCGATGGGAACTAGGTTAATATTCCTAGGCCAGGAGGATGTGACGGATCATGAAGGTTGTTCGCCCTTATCGGATTGGGCGGGCCGCTGATTGGTTCCTGGAAATAGCCCTCCATGAGACCGTACCCTAAACCAACACAGGTGGACTGGTAGAGCATACCAAGGCGCTTGAGAGAACGATGTTGAAGGAACTCGGCAAAATACCTCCGTAAGTTCGCGAGAAGGAGGCCCAGTTTCTACGCAAGTATTGGCTGGGGGCACAAACCAGGGGGTGGCGACTGTTTACTAAAAACACAGGGCTCTGCGAAGTCGTAAGACGACGTATAGGGTCTGACGCCTGCCCGGTGCCTGAAGGTTAAAAGGAGGGGTGAGAGCTCCGAATTGAAGCCCAGGTAAACGGCGGCCGTAACTATAACGGTCCTAAGGTAGCGAAATTCCTTGTCGGGTAAGTTCCGACCTGCACGAATGGCGTAACGACTTCCCCGCTGTCTCCAACATCGACTCAGCGAAATTGAATTGCCTGTCAAGATGCAGGCTTCCCGCGGTTAGACGGAAAGACCCCGTGCACCTTTACTACAGCTTCACACTGGCATCAGGCCATGCATGTGCAGGATAGGTGGTGGGCTTTGAAACCGACACGCCAGTGTCGGTGGAGCCTCCCTTGAGATACCACCCTTGCATTGCTTGATGTCTAACCGCGGTCCGTTATCCGGATCCGGGACCCTGTGTGGCGGGTAGTTTGACTGGGGCGGTCGCCTCCTAAAGCGTAACGGAGGCGCGCGAAGGTTGGCTCAGAGCGGTCGGAAATCGCTCGTTGAGTGCAATGGCAGAAGCCAGCCTGACTGCGAGACTGACAAGTCGAGCAGAGTCGAAAGACGGCCATAGTGATCCGGTGGTCCCGAGTGGAAGGGCCATCGCTCAACGGATAAAAGGTACGCCGGGGATAACAGGCTGATACTGCCCAAGAGTCCATATCGACGGCAGTGTTTGGCACCTCGATGTCGGCTCATCTCATCCTGGGGCTGGAGCAGGTCCCAAGGGTACGGCTGTTCGCCGTTTAAAGAGGTACGTGAGCTGGGTTTAGAACGTCGTGAGACAGTTCGGTCCCTATCTGCCGTGGGTGTAGGATACTTGAGAGGAGTTGCCCCTAGTACGAGAGGACCGGGGTGAACGATCCACTGGTGGACCTGTTGTTGCGCCAGCAGCAGTGCAGGGTAGCTATGATCGGACAGGATAACCGCTGAAGGCATCTAAGCGGGAAGCCCCCCTCAAAACAAGGTATCCCTGAGGACCGAGGTAGACCACCTCGTCGATAGGCCGGAGATGTAAGTGCAGCAATGCATTCAGTTGACCGGTACTAATGGTCCGATAGGCTTGATTTGATCCAGTAAAAGAAAGACTTTTACATAATCAAAAGCATACACAACACAATCAGTGAAATGACTTGGACACGAGGCCGTTTGATCGGTTTGGTGATCATAGCGCGAGTGAAACACCCGGTCCCATTCCGAACCCGGTCGTTAAGCACCGTTGCGCCGATGGTACTGCTGCTTAAGCTGTGGGAGAGTAGGTCATCGCCAAACCTATCAAACGACCTCAAATATCTCTCAAAACGATAAGCACAAAAACAAACCTTCAGAAACGCAAAACACACTGAAGGACAAAAGGTCAAAAAAACGACCAAAAACACCGCGGGATGGAGCAGCCAGGTAGCTCGTCAGGCTCATAACCTGAAGGTCGTAGGTTCAAATCCTACTCCCGCAACCA
>NZ_JAQJIM010000022.1:0-5770 GCF_027947445.1 Shimia sp. MMG029
GGCGGAATTCGTCTGTCCGTTTCATTCCAATAGTTCATCTCCTTTGTTGCAATAAGCGCTATCAAAGGAGCGGCATCAAACCGTGACACGTCCAAATTTCATATGTTCATGTCTGTGGGACCAAATATGGCTATCAGCGATCTTGTGCGCAAGATGGAGGGAGCGTCCGATGCCTCAGTTATGCCAGCCCAATTGAGCAGTAACGCGGCTATTGCAAACCCTGTTGAAGTGGATGGCTTTCTTCCCGAAACGGATTATGGTGTTCGGTCTTGAATCTTATGGCGCCACTAACAGGAATACAATTCGGGTTCTAATTCATCAATCACACAAAGGACTTAATAGCCACGCTGAGAATAATCATTGGACATTCCGAGAGCGAGAGCTGACGATGCAAGGCCACCAGTCTCTTCCAGCCGTTGTGCAACATTAACATCCGATTTCACCGCCTAGAGGCCTTTGAGGCTTGAAATCACGCTAGCTATTCAGCCTGAACAATCTCTTTCTACCTGTGCACTTTTCTGGGCCAGAAGTTAACGCGACAACACTATCTGACGGCCACCACAAACCCCAATTGTGTGTGAAATTTACACCTTGGACCAATAATAGCTTATAAAGTGATACATTAAGTTGACTCTTTTTGTCGCATTATCTAGCTGGCGCGTCAAGAAAGTTAACTTCTCTTGTAAACACTAAGAGAGCCGAGCAAGCGTGTTTCGCCAGCAATCCGGTATCTTCGGATCTAAGGACGAACCATGCACTCAAAAAACAAGAATGGGCTGCTATTAAGCGCAGCGTCGACACTGGCTCTAGTTGTAGCCAGTACCCCCGTCATTGCTCAGAATCTCGATGCTTCGGCAGATGAAGGTGAATATCTGGGCGAGATCACGCTTGGAACCAGCAAGCGTGAAGTTCAAGTTGATACAGCTGTACCTGTCACCGAAATCAACCAAGAAGAAATTGATGATCGTCAGGCCTCTACGGTTGCAGAGCTGGTAGACTCCGTTCCAGGCGTCACTCTGGTAAATGGCTCCACGCCACAGTCATCTGGTATTTCTATTCGTGGTTTTGGCGCAAATGCAACATATGGTACAAACCCACGTGTATTGGTGTTAGTCGACGGTGCCACGACGGGTGGCGAAGAAATCTATCGCATTGGTAATCAGCTTTTTACAGATCCAGCCCTGTATAAGAGTGTCTCGGTTCTTCGCGGCACAGTTGGATCATTTGAATACGGCTCCGGCGTGGTTGGTGGGGTTGTTCGCCTGGAAACCAAAGACGCCTCCGATTTCACCGGAGGTGAAATCGGCACAAGGTTCCGGCAGACTTTGCAAGGCCAGTCGAATGGAGCTGGCTGGGCAGCCTCCTCAATCCTAGCGATGCAACCAACCGAGGATACCGAATTCCTTTTCAGTCTGACGTATCGAGATCAAGACACTTACGATGATGGAAATGGTACAGAGACCGCAGGAACAGATTTCAGCGACTATTCCTATTTGCTGAAAGGGCGCCATACGTTTGGCAACAACAAAGAGCATGCCATCTCAGCTTGGTACAATGCGACTCAATCCAATGACAAAGATGTTCCATATGATATTTTGGGGGCCTCTACCGGTGGTGGCTTCTATTTCGGGAATGTCGACCGAAAGGTAGATAGCCGCGTTGTAGGTGTTCGCTATCAGTATGATCAAGCTGGCAATGATTTGATTCATTTTGACGCAAACCTCACCTATGCCGAACAGGACATCGACAGCACCTATGTTCCTGGAAGTTGTTCTGGTTTCCCTGGTTGCGACTTTGCAGTGGGTAGCTTGTTGAATGCCGATCACAACTACAAGACCACGAAGCTGAATCTTAAGAATACCAGCTACTTCAATACCGGGAATGCATCGCATGACCTGCGATATGGTATCGAGTTTGTAAACCGTGAGCGAGAAGACGCGAACTCTGCACCTGGTGGTACAGATCGTCGGATAGCTGTATTTGCAGTTGACGATATTCGTATCGGAGATCGCTTCACCCTGAGTCCTGCGGTGCGCTATGAGCATCAAGATGTCGAGGGAACCGATGTTGTAGGCGCGGGTGCAACAGATCCGTACGACGATCAATTCTCCAACTCTGCTTTGATGGGTGGCGTATCTGCGCGATATGAATTCGATTCCGGGTTTGGTGTATTTGCCAGCGCAGCTTATTCCGAAGGCTTCCCGATTATCGATAATCTTGACAAGCCGTCTTTTGTTTGGGTGCCAGAAAAGAGCACGACTTATGAAGCTGGGTTCTCTTTCAACCGTGCTGATCTCTTCTCCTCTGGTGACAATTTCGCATTAAAAGTGAACTACTACGACACCAACGTTCGTGATGTGCGGGCAACAGGCAACGTGCTGGCGGTTGTTGATGTTGAAGGTATCGAAATTGAAGCGTCTTATGGTCACTCCAGTGGCTTCTATGTCGATCTGAACGGGACAGCCGCAAGCGGTGATCAGAGTTTCCCTGACGGATCAGTATCAGACTGGCGCTTCGCACCTGTTTCTTCCGCGGCTCTGACCGTAGGTAAACGTTTTGATGAAGTTCTGGACCTTAGCTGGGAGCTTGTAGCCGCGTGTGGTACTGAAGCCATCAACAACACTGGTCCAATTGCCGGATACGGTGTGAACAACATTCGCGCTACCTACCGCCCTCAAAACGGAGCGTTGGAAGGCGTTGAGGTGCGGTTCGGTATCGAGAACGTTCTGGACAAACAGTATCAGACCCAATTGTCGACGCGTGCCTCAGCCGGCCGTAACTTCAAACTCAGCCTTGCAAAAACCTTCTGAGCGAGAAAGGAACTGAAATGGCAATGCCAATTGCGAAAGCACTCTGCGCTACTATAACGTCAGCAGCTTTGCTGGCCACCTCACCAACAGCAGGTATTGCAGAACAGCAAAGCAGTGCTGGGATTGCCATCGAATTGAGTGCCGCCGATGAAGTCGGCGGCGCTTGCCTGATGAGTTTTTTGGCGACGAACTCATATCCTGAGGACATAAAACATGCAGTTTATGAAGTTGTGCTATTTAACACTTCGGGGGGCGTTGAACGCCTAACACTTCTTGATTTTCAAGATCTGCCATCAGCTCGGCCCCGCGTACGCCAATTTAGATTTGATGAAATTAGCTGTGAGAATATCCCACGTGTACTCATAAATGGCGTCGACACCTGTGTTGCAGGCGACAACGTAAGTTGCCTGAATGGGATCACTCTGAGCACTCGTGTGAGAACGGAGCTGATTGGATGATCATACTAAACAACCTACTTGAAAGCGTAAAAAGCGTTCTAGATACTGGTGGCCCGGTTGTGCTTTTGTTGATCGCAATTTCAATCTTAACCGTGACCATCATTCTCTACAAATTCTGGCAGTTTCAAGCTTCCGGTGTCGGGAGTCATAGTCGACTTAAGGAAGCAGTTGCTGCCCTGGATGCCAGAGATGAAGCCACAGCATTGATAAAGCTGGAGCAGAGCAAAAGCTATCTTGTGCCTGCCATCCGTATCGCTATGTCCGGCGATGACGCACGCATTTCAGATCGCGCTGATGCGGAAGCAGAAGACTGTTTTGCTCGGTTGGAACGAGGCTTTAGTACACTTGATCTCATTGCCCAAATTGCGCCTCTTCTTGGGTTATTTGGCACTGTTTTGGGGATGATCGAAGCCTTTCAAAAATTGCAAACCGCCGGTAGTTCGGTCGATCCTTCTTTGCTCGCAGGTGGTATTTGGGTTGCACTTCTTACAACCGCCACAGGCCTTGCGGTGGCCATGCCTACTTCACTTGCATTGAGTTGGCTTGAAGCTCGAATGCTTCGTGAACGCGTTTTCGCCAATAGCGCTTTGCGTACTGTTTTTGCCCCCAAGACAGCGCTGGAGGTTTCAAAGGACCCTTCAAATCACGACTTGGTTTCAGTTCATGGCGCTTAGTTTAGCTAAAAGAAAGAGAAATAGACTGTCTATGACATCACTCATTGATGTCATATTCTTATTGCTTCTGTTTTTCATGCTCACATCTACTTTTTCGAAGTTTGGAGAAATCGAACTTTCTTCCACCGGGCAAAGTGCTCTGGCTGTAAGTGAAAGTAAGCAGGTTTTCGTGAACTTGCGGTCAAATGAAATCCTGCTCAACGGCCAAACCATCACGCAGGTGCACCTTATCGAAAGATTGCGCGACGACCCCAGTCAAGAGAAGACCGTGCTCATTGCGATTGGTCAGGATACGACGTCGCAAGAGTTGGTCGATCTGCTTACGGCTTTGCGCAAGATACCTCATCTGAATACCAGGGTGCTCCAGTGATCCCTAAGAGCCCATGCGCACCCAGCAAGAAAGAACCGACGATTGCCCTTATTAATATCGTCTTTCTGATGCTGATTTTCTTTATGATCGCCGGCACGCTGGCCCCACCCTTGGATCAATCCGTGTCCTTGGTGCGGACAACGGAGCTGGAGGGGCGCGAACCTCCAGATACCCTTGTCATTCGTGCGGATGGGTCGCTTTGGCTGCGTGGTGTACCCAAGGCTTCGATTGCAGACTTTCTCAGCACATTGGAGGAAGAGGCCAAATCTACCATACGCATCGTGCCAGATCGTGATCTGCCAGCCAAACGGTTGATGATACATACGCGAAACTTAAGGGAAAATGGCGCCGAAAGAGTTTTGATTGTCACTGAGAGGGCCCTTCAATGATAAAGACCTCAAAGACAATCGCGATGCTTACCTTTTTGACCGCGGTTGGCTTGCATAGCGCCTACTTTGTTGGACGGTACTCTACAGACGATGTGGACACAGCGGGCGGTGCCCCTCAGGTGACGGCATCTCTTGGGAGTAGCTTCGCTGATCTAGCTGCCGGCAATAAAGTTCCTCATCGACCTGATGTGAAGCATTCTGACGAGTGGGTTGATGAAGCGGAGGCTCCACGCCCAGAAACATTGGAGAATAGCAAAAACGTCGGTTGGATTGAGCCGCAGACTCAGCGCGTTGCGGCGCCTTCCAGAAATGTAACAAAAACTGAGCAGCCAGAGGTGTTGCCTACACATAGGCCAGTTGCAGACGCTTCCCCCACACAAACAAAATCGACAATTGCGCCGGTAAAGCTACCGACAAAGGAACCGGAAGCCTCGAGTGTTAGCCAGCCCAGCAAAAGCTCCAAGGTCACTGTTCCCCCAAAAGTCGTTACACTTAAGCCAATCGAGAGGGGCGTTGCGGATCGAAGACCTAAGAAGCCTACGGAAAAGAAAAAACAGACAAAAAAGTCTGAGCAAAAGCGAGCTAATGTCGCTGCTGGAAACGCTTCAACAAATGCGCGTAAGGGAACTCAGACGGGAAAAGAAAACCAAAAGGCCGCAACATCCTCGAAAGTAAAAGGAAAGTCACAGGCTTCAGGTAATGCCGCGCTGTCCAATTACAAAGGGAAAGTGTATCGAAAGATTGCAAGAGCCAAACGTGGAAAGTCAAATATTCGCGGAACAGCGCGTGTGTCGGTGTCCATTTCAGCAACTGGTCAGCTTTCGGGGTTAAGGATATCGAAAAGTTCCGGCTCAGCTAGACTAGATAATACGGCACTTTCGCAAGTAAAGCGCGCTGCACCTTTTCCGGCTCCACCAGATGGTCAGCCTAAGAGCTATGTCATCAGCATTAAGGGGTCTTAGTTGCGAGATCAGGCGGTTTTGTGTGGTTAAGGAGAAGGGCTGGCAATAGGTATTGTTATGTGGCGCAGATCAAAAAAGCGAATCACCGGAGAATTCAGCCATTACGC
>NZ_JAQJIM010000023.1:0-3617 GCF_027947445.1 Shimia sp. MMG029
ATTTGGGAGGGTTGATGTCTTTACTGGTTGAGATGTCTGGGATTGATAAGTTTTTCCCTGGTGTGCATGCGCTGAAGCGTGTGCGGTTTGATCTTTTGTCGGGCGAGGTTCACGCCTTGATGGGGGAGAACGGTGCTGGCAAGAGTACGTTGATGAAGATCCTGTCTGGGATTTATCAGCGTGACGGCGGTGTTCTGAAGATAGCGGGGCAGGAGGTCAGCCCGTCCAGTCCAAGCGAGGCGCAGGATCTGGGGATTGGGATCATTCACCAGGAGCTGAGCCTGATGAACGATCTGACCGTGGCGCAAAACATCTTTATTGGGCGTGAGCCGCGCAAGCGTTTTGGCCGTCTTGATGAGGCGGCGCTGAATGCGCAGACGGCTGAGATCTTTGCTTCGATGAATCTGGATCTGGATCCCAAAACGCTTGTGGGCAGCCTGACCATTGCCAAGCAGCAGATGGTGGAGATTGCCAAGGCACTGTCGTTCCGCTCCAAGGTGTTGATCATGGATGAGCCGACCGCGGCGCTCAATGATGCGGAGATTGCAGAGCTGTTTGTGATCATTCGCCGCCTGAAGTCGGAAGGTGTGGGCATTGTCTACATCAGCCACAAGATGGATGAGCTGAAGCAGATTGCCGACCGGGTGACGGTGATGCGGGACGGGGAATATGTCGGTGTGGTTGAGGCGGCAGAGACGCCGATCAGCCAGATCATCGCGATGATGGTGGGCCGTGAGGTGACAGAAGAGCCTCTGGAGGTGCCTGATCTGAAAGATGCGGAAGTGTCGCTGGAAGTGTCAGGGCTCAGCCGGGGGCGCGAGATCCGGGATGTGAGCTTTACGGTGCAGCGCGGTGAGATCCTCGGCTTTGCCGGGTTGATGGGCGCGGGGCGCACGGAAGTGGCGCGGGCGATCTTTGGCGCGGATGTGAAAGACGCCGGTGAGATCAAAGTGCATGGCCGCAAGGTGAGCATCAAAACCCCAAGCGATGCGGTCGGGGCGGGCATTGGCTATCTCTCTGAGGACCGCAAACACTTTGGCCTCGCCACCGGCATGAACGTGCGCGACAACGTGGCGCTGGCCTCCATGGATCTGTTCTCAAGCTCGGTGGGGGTGCTTGATGAGGCGGCCATGGCAGAGACGGCACAGGGCTATATCGCCCAGCTCGGCATTCGCACGCCCTCTGATGTGCAAGAGGTGCGCCTGTTGTCGGGGGGCAACCAGCAGAAGGTGGTGATTGCCAAATGGCTGCTGCGCGATTGCGACATTCTGATTTTTGACGAGCCGACCCGCGGCATCGACGTGGGGGCGAAGTCGGAAATCTACAAACTGCTGGAGGAGCTCGCAGAGGCGGGCAAGACGATCATCGTGATCTCCTCGGAGCTGCCAGAAATCATGCGCCTCAGTCACCGGATTGCGGTGATGTGTGAAGGCCGGCTGACCGGGATTTTGCCCGGCGGCAAAGACACCACTCAAGAAGACATCATGCAATTGGCCACCCAGCGTGAGGCGGTGATGCATGTAGCGGAGACAATACAATGAGCACGGCAACCGACGTAGACGAAAAATCCCCCCTCTCCGGGCTCGGAGATTCCGGGGCGTATCAGAAGATCCTGGCGTTTGCGAGTTTGATCGTGCTGCTGATCGGTTTCTCGATTGCCTCGCCAAACTTCATGCAGACTTCCAATATGATTGCGATTTTGCAGGCGACCTCGGTCAATGGCGTTTTGGCGGTGGCGGCCACTTTGGTGATCATCACCGGCGGGATTGATCTGTCGGTGGGCACGTTGATGACCTTCTGTGCGGTGATTGCTGGTGTGGTTCTGACCTATCTGGGCATGCCGCTTTTGCTGGGGGTGGCTGCGGCGATTGGGGCGGGTGCGCTCTGTGGGCTGTGCTCAGGCACCTTTGTGGCGAAGATGAAAATCCCACCGTTCATTGCGACCCTTGGCATGATGCTGATCCTGAAGGGGCTGTCACTGGTGATCTCTGGCACCCGGCCGATCTACTTCAATGACACACCGGGCTTTGATCAGATCTCGCGCGGCTCGCTGATTGGTGAGGTGATCCCGGCGCTGCCGATCCCCAATGGTGTGTTGATCCTGTTTTTGGTGGCGGCTGCGGCCTCCTACATTCTGAGCAAGACCGTGCTGGGGCGCTATACCTTTGCGCTTGGCTCCAACGAGGAGGCGGTGCGCCTGTCTGGGGTGAACACCGACCGCTGGAAGATGCGTATTTACGCGCTGGCCGGCGGCATCTGTGGCATCGGCGGCATTCTGATTGCCTCGCGCCTGAACTCGGCCCAGCCGGCTCTGGGTCTGGGTTATGAGCTGGAGGCGATTGCGGCGGTTGTGATTGGCGGCACCTCGCTGTCTGGCGGGCGCGGCACCATTCTGGGCACCCTGATTGGGGCGCTGATCATGGCGGTGCTGACCAATGGCCTGCGGGTGCTGTCTGTGGCGCAGGAGTGGCAGACCGTTGTGACCGGCGCGATCATCATTCTGGCAGTCTATGCCGATATGGTGCGGCGCAAGAAATCGGGCTGAGGCCTGAGCTTGGAGCGCGCACACGGGGGCGCGTTCCACATTTAAGTAACTGAAATGCGTGACGAACATCTGGAGGAGAAAATCATGCTGACACGTCGTTTTATTCTGGGGGCCTTGAGCGCCGCCGTGATGAGTGGCCCTGCGTCCATGGCGCTGGCCGAGGACCAACTGTACATCCCATTGGTGTCCAAAGGCTTCCAGCACCAGTTCTGGCAGGCGGTGAAATCTGGGGCCGAGCAGGCCGCAGATGAGTTTGGTGTGCGCATCACCTTTGAAGGTCCGGACAATGAGACCATGGTGGACCGTCAGATCGACATGCTGGCCGCGGCGCTGGCCAACAAGCCGGCGGCACTTGGCTTTGCGGCGCTGGACAGCCAGGCGGCGATCCCGCTGCTGCGTCAGGCCAATGAGGCGGGCATTCCGGTTGTGGCCTTTGACAGCGGTGTCGACAGCGACATCCCACTGTCCACAGCCACCACGGACAACGCGCTGGCTGCGGGCATGGCGGCAGATAAAATGGCCGAGCTGATTGGGGGCAAAGGCAAGGTGGCGGTTGTGGCACACGACCAGACCAGCCGCACTGGCATCGACCGTCGCGACGGCTTTGTGAACCGCATCGAAGCGAAATACCCCGACATCGAAGTGGTGACGGTGCAATACGGTCAGGGTGACCACTTGAAATCCACCGAGGTGACCAAGGCGATCCTGACAGCCAACCCAGATCTGAACGGCATCTTTGGCACCAACGAAGGCTCCGCCATTGGCGTTGTGAACGGTGTGCAGGAGCTGGGCACCGAAGGTCTGGTGATCATCGGCTATGACAGCGGCAAGGCGCAGACTGACGCCATCCGCAATGGCCTGATGGCGGGCGCCATCACCCAGAACCCGGTCGGCATCGGCTATGAAACCGTCAAAGCCGCCGTCATGGCCACCAAAGGTCAAGAGGTGCCAGACCTCATCGACACAGGCTTCTACTACTATGACGCCTCAAACATCGACGACCCAAAAATCCAGGCCGTCCTCTACGACTAAACAAAAACAAGGCCCGCCAATCTGGCGGGCCTTGCCAGTT
>NZ_JAQJIM010000024.1:0-2651 GCF_027947445.1 Shimia sp. MMG029
GAGGTGGTTCGGGAAATCTGAACAGGTGAGTTAGGTGGATTTTCCGCTCCCAATCCGGCAGTTTTGCCGGGACGAAGGAGCGAAGATGACAAGACGGCCGAGACGGAACCATAGCCCCGCTTTCAAGGCAAAAGTCACGCTGGCGGCTTTGAAGGGCGACAGAACGATGAGCGAGCTGGCGACACAGTTCGACCTGCATCCCAACCAGATCAAGCAATGGAAGGATCAGCTTCTGGATGGTGTCCCTGACGTATTCGACGATAAGCCGAGGAGCAAAGAGCCAGAGATCGACGTCACCTCCCTGCATGCGAAGATCGGCCAGCTGACGCTGGAAAATGATTTTTCAGAGGGAGCGCTCGCCAAGGCCGATCTCCTGCCGAGCGCAAAGAGATGACAGATCACACCCACAAACTGAGCCTGACACGGCAAGCTGCCCTTCTGGGGATCAGCCGTGGCAGCCTGTATTATGCGCCGCGCCCTGTCAGCGAGGCGGAGCTCAAGCTGATGCGCCGGATCGACGAGTTGCACATGGACTATCCCTTCGCGGGCAGCCGAATGATGAAGGGGCTCTTGCGCCAAGAAGGCTTTTCCACCGGGCGGCTGCACGTGACCACGCTGATGAAGCGGATGGGCATCGAAGCCTTGTATCGCAGGCCAAACACGTCGAAACCGGCGCCGGGCCACAAGATCTACCCCTATCTGCTGAGAAAGCTGGCGGTGACCCGCCCCAATCAGGTCTGGGCGACGGATATCACCTATATCCCGATGGCGCGCGGCTTCGTTTACCTGGTGGCCGTTGTCGACTGGTTCAGCCGCAAGGTGCTGAGCTGGCGGCTCTCGGTCACGCTGGAAACCGGACCCTGCGTGGAGGCTTTGGAAGAAGCGATACTCCGGTATGGCAAGCCGGAGATCATGAACTCGGACCAAGGATCGCAGTTCACGTCAATCGACTTCATCAAGGCGCTGAAGGACGCCGGGATCCAGATCAGCATGGATGGCAAGGGCGCCTGGCGCGACGACGTCTTCGTCGAGCGGCTGTGGCGGTCGATCAAATACGAAGAGGTCTACCTGCACGCCTATGCCAGCGTCTCGGACGCCCGCAAAGGCCTTGGTCGGTATCTGACCTTCTACAACACAAGGAGACCGCATTCATCGCTGGACGGGCAGGACCCCGATCAGGCATATCTCAACACGTCCAGACCAATCCCGGTCGCAGCATAACCGAGCGGGAAATCCACTTACGAAACGGCTCGAAACTGTTCAAACAAACCGAGCCACCTCTGAGCGCTTGTCCGCTTCGTTGTGCGCGTCTTTGTCGATTGAATAGAAAGGTCGTTGGACCTTCGAGGTATTCGAGCTCAGTCGATTTGCCACATCAGCCAGTTCTGCCCAGGTCCACTTTGTCTCAGGTGTGAATTGAGCCATCGGTTTAGCCGATGTCAGCGCCTCCCAGTCTGTTTGCATCTCCTTCAACAGGTCCTGATCTGGAGCAATTTCAGTCGTGGTAAATTCGATATTTGGCACCCGGTTCTTCTTCAGACCGTCGATGGTGTTGTTCAGCGTTCGCCTCGTTTCAGGACCCCGTACAATCGCATCAAACAAGTCTTCTACGCTCACTTGTACATGGTCATCCGGGTTGAATCGATCATCCAGATTCAAAGCGGCTGATGAAACTTGGTTCCGAAACCAACGACTGTCCAAGACCTGTTCGCCAAACCAGTGTTCACGAAGCGGTCCATTGCCCTCTGCCATAAGCTTATCGGTGAGTGCCGTTGCACCCCAGAGTTCAAACTCCTGAGTGATTGATAGTTTGGCTGCCTCAGCTTTCCATTTGGTTACGTGGTCATCCCATTTTTCCTGCTGAGATTTACCTCTCGCCCTGGGCCCGCGATTGGGCGTCAGATCAAACGGCAAAGCGAAGATGTATTTGACCAGTTCAGGATGTGTGGCGAGGGCCTGGGTTACTGATTTGTCCATCTGTCGCCACTGGGCGTCTTCTAGGCTGCTGAAGAACTTGGATTGGATCCGACCTTCGAACCGTCATTGAGTAGCCACAGAGCTTCGACGCCGCCGTCACCGCCTCGCCCGTCGTTAGGTTGAAATTCGACGGCATCTTCAACCTTTTCTCGCCTAGCTAGAACTTTCAGCAAGTCCTCAAATGAGTCCGTTTGACCTCGCCCGAAGTCATTTATTTCATTAAAATCCATACACACCCGCCCGAAACACTGCTTCAAATCATCTTGGCAATGTGTATCGCAACCATGAGGGAGAAATAAGTACAATCGGGTTGTTTAACTAGGTGGCATCTATGCTGTTCAAACGTTACCGCAGTGCAGCATAGAATAACTTCTTCAAAGTCTGCTTTGGGCCGAAACTAGCGATAGAAGGTATCTACACGAGGGCGGGATTAACGATGTCAAAGAGCGGCGTCGTTGTATCAAAAAGACCAAAGACAGGCCCAATTTACGCTGCGCAGTAAGAATTTATAGATGTTATAGAGGGGTGCGGTTGTAACGCTTACACCTCGTCGGAAAGCAGCCGTGTTGCAGCGGAGCTTTCTAAAATTCAACCTATGCAACAAGAGCTTAGCTCTCAAACGCAAACAGCCCCCAGTGGGGGCTGTGTGTCTGCGCTGACCTCGCAAGAGGTGC
>NZ_JAQJIM010000025.1:0-2598 GCF_027947445.1 Shimia sp. MMG029
TGTTGATTGTCAGTGAGAACTGACCCGTTATTTTCACCGAGATTTGACCCAGCCTCAGTTATGCGTCTTTGTTTATGACGCGGTCAATGTTGCGGTCTCCTTTCCTGTTTTCTTTGCGGCCTTTGCACTGGCCTTAAAGCGGTAGCTGTCGTTGCCAGTCTGGAGGATGTGGCATCGATGTGTGAGCCGGTCGAGGAGCGCTGTGGTCATCTTTGCATCACCGAACACCTGCGCGCATTCCGAGAAGCTGAGATTGGTGGTGATGATCACGCTGGTGCGCTCATAGAGCTTGCTGAGCAGATGGAAGAGCAGCGCCCCACCCGATGAGTTGAACGATAGGTAGCCGAGCTCGTCCAAGATAACCAAGTCGACCTTGGTCAGCATCTCAGCCAGTTTTCCGGCCTTGCCGAGGGCCTTTTCCTGTTCCAGCGCATTGACCAATTCTACGGTCGAGAAAAAGCGGACCTTTCGCCTGTGGTGCTCAATCGCCTGCACGCCAATTGCTGTCGCGGTGTGGCTCTTGCCGGTTCCGGGCCCGCCGATCAGGACGACATTCTCTGCCGCTTCAATGAACTCGCAGCGATGCAGTTGCCGCACGGTCGCTTCGTTGACCTCACTGGATGTAAAATCGAAGCCGGTGAGATCTTTATATGCTGGGAAGCGCGCCACCTTGGTGTGGTAGGCGATGGACCGCACCTCCCGTTCTGCGATCTCTGCCTTGAGAAGCTGTGACAGCATTGGCGTGGCCGCTTCGAATGCGGGAGCAGCTTGGGCGACCAAGTCTTCGACCGCATTTGCCATGCCATAGAGCTTGAGGCTGCGCAGCATGATGACGATAGAGGCGCCTGCTGGATCATGACGCATGGCGCTTCTCCCCAGCCTGTCTCAAGCCGTCATAGCGATCTACGTTGGCCTCTGGCGTTGTTTGCAATGACAAAGCGTCAGGCGGATCGACCTCAGGGTGATCTGACGGTTTGCGGTCGATTAATCGGTGCAACAGGTTCAGGATGTGCGTCTTGGTGGGAACGCCTGCTTCCAGTGCCAACTCTACTGCGCACAAAACGTCCTCTTCATTGTGCTAGAGAACCAACGACAGGATGTCGACCATTTCCCGGTCGCCACCATCCTTGCGCAGCATGTCATCCTGAAGCTGACGAAAGACATCCGGCATCTCAGTGAACGGTGCGCCATTACGAAGGGCACCCGGTTTGCGTTGGATCACAGCGAGATAGTGCCGCCAATCATAGATGACCTTGCCGGGCTTGCGGTGCGATCGGTCAATGCTCCGCGCATGTTCACAAACGGTTTGCCCTTCGGCGACGACGACCAGCCGTTCGGGATAAACATGCAGGCTGACCCGCCGGTTCGCAAAGCTGGCGGGCACGCTGTAGCGATTACGCTCAAAGGTGATCAGGCATGTTGGTGACACGCGTTTGCTGTGTGCGATAAACCCGTCAAAGGCGGGCGGCAGCCCCATCAGCATGGGCTTCTCGGCCTCCCACACATCAGCAATGGATCCCGGCAAGGCCTTGTGCGGGGTCTCCGCCCACAGGGCAATGCAGCGATCTTCCAACCAATGGTTCAGCTCTGCCAGATCGGCAAAGACCGGCATGACTTGCCACATGCGGTTGCGGGCGTCTTGCACGCTCTTCTCAACCTGGCCACTCGCCATTGTCCTCGGACCAATGGCGGACAAAGGCTCGTTCCCAACCCGCAGCGGGATTACAAAACTCAGGCTCAAAAACGTAGTGGCTGGCCATAGCCTTGAAGCGGGCGTTGACGTCCCGCTGCTTGCCTTTGCCAACACGATCAACGGCGGTCTTCATGTTATCGTAGATCCCGCGGCCGGGCACACCGCCGAAGACGCGGAACGCATGCCAATGTGCGTCGAACAGCATCTCGTGGGGCTCCGCCCGTTCTTACCTCAAACAGTCCCCCGGACTGTTCGCCACCTTCGGTGGACCTGTGCGAACTGCAGCGGATAAGCCCGCACCAGGAACGCCCGGCTGTGTGACAGCTTGATATGCGCAACTTGAAGCTTGACGCGCTCGCCGCCGATATTGGCCCAGTCCTCGCTCCAATCAAATTGGAACGCCTCCCCCGGCTGGAACACCAAGGGCACATAGGTCCCGCGACCTGTCGTCTGCTCCGCACGATGCCGATCTTCACGCCAAGCCCGCGCAAAAGCCGCGACGCGTTCATAGGAGCCGCCATATCCGAGCTTCACGAGATCAGCATGCATTTGCTTCACTGTCCGCCGCTCTTTGCGTGACTTCCGCGTCTGGATCAAAAGCCAGGCGGACAAACGATCCGCATAGGGATCCAGTTTGCTTGGACGCTTGGGCGTCTTGAACTCCGGCTCTACCGCACCTTCGCGCAGATACTTCCTGATAGTATTCCGAGACAAACCCGTCCGCCGGGCAATCTCTCTGATTGGCATTTTATCACGCAATGCCCAGCGTCGAATGACACTTAAAAATCCCATGTCGATCACTCCAAATCTCCCCAACCAAAAACGTCGGGGCCATGTGTTCACATGGGGCAATCCTCAGTGACAATTTATGGGGATACCGGGTCAGTTCTCAGTGACAATCAACA
>NZ_JAQJIM010000026.1:0-1618 GCF_027947445.1 Shimia sp. MMG029
TCTTGCCCTCCCAAGCAGTCAGCGCGGCGTTACATCACCGCGCCAATTTGCCAGGGGACAAACTCGACCCCGCCAAAGCCAAGTTCCTCACTCTTCGTCCGCTCACCCGAAGCGATACGGATCAAAGTCTCAAACAGCTCTTCACCCTTGGCCTCGATGCTGATGCCATCGGTCACGATGTCCCCGCAGTTAAGATCCATGTCATCTGTCATGCGGGCGTACATTTCCGAATTGGTGGACAGCTTGATACAGGGTGTCGGCTGATATCCAGACACAGAGCCGCGCCCCGTCGTGAACACGATCAAGTTGGCGCCAGAAGCCACCTGCCCCGTCACGGAGCACGGGTCAAAACCGGGGCTATCCATAAAGACAAAGCCGTGTTTGTCGATGATCTCGCCAAATTGATAAACATCTCGCAACGGGGCCGTTCCGCCCTTTGCCACAGCCCCCAATGACTTTTCGAGTATTGTCGTCAGACCACCGCGCTTGTTGCCTGGGCTCGGATTGTTATCCATCTCGCCGCCGTTACGCTCGGTGTAGTCCTCCCACCAGCGCACACGTTCAATGAGCTTTTCGCCGACTTCAACGCTTTCCGCACGCCGGGTCAGAAGATGCTCAGCACCGTAAATCTCAGATGTTTCAGACAGAATGGTCGTCCCACCATGACGCACCAGCAGATCGGAGGCATAGCCTAGCGCAGGATTTGCAGTGATACCCGAATATCCATCTGAGCCGCCACATTGCATGCCCACAGTAATCTCGCTGATGGGCGCTGGCGCACGCGCGGCTTTGTTGGCCATCTCGGCAATCCCGCGCAGCTGCTCCAGCCCGCGTTCGACTGTCTTGCGCGTGCCACCTTCGTTCTGGATCGTCATGTAGCGCAATGCGCCATCTACACGAATGGGTTGACCGCCCACCAAATCGGCGACCTGCATCACTTCGCAGCCAAGACCAATCAACAGAATGCCGCCAAAGTTCGGATGCTGCGCATAGCCCGCCAAAGTGCGGAGCAACGTCGCATATCCCTCATTGTCGCTCGACATGCCGCAGCCTGTGCCATGCACAATCGGAACGACACCGTCCACATTCGGAAATTCTTCAAGCAGCCCAGATTTCTCCGCCGCTTCAGCAATAAAACGCGCAACCGAGCCGGAACAGTTCACAGTTGTCAGAATGCCGATGTAGTTGCGCGTGCCCACCTTGCCGTTGCTGCGATGATAGCCCTCAAACGTCCGGACATCAGAAATGCTCTGCAATGCGCAAGAGGTGCTGGCATGGGCATAGTCCTGCTGATGCGCACCCATTCCAAGATTGTGCACATGCACATGCTCACCCGGCGCAATGTCTGCTTTGGCTTGACCAATAATCTGTCCGTAGCGGATCACGTTTTCGCCCTGCGCGATTGGGGCAGTCGCTATTTTGTGCCCCTGAGGCACCACATCCACCAAAGGAACATCCAAGGCATCAAGCCGCTCGCACGCCGCAATTTCACGCAGCGCTATAACAACATTGTCAGATGGGCTGAGTCGCAGCACATCGCCGCGACAGCCTTTTGTTTCTTCGGTTTTTTGCGTTGCTTGCATCACATTCTCGCTTGCTTTGATTGTTTTGATATTTT
>NZ_JAQJIM010000027.1:0-1505 GCF_027947445.1 Shimia sp. MMG029
GCCCATGAAGGTCTTGGTACCTGTCAAGCGCGTGATTGACTATAACGTGAAAGTGCGTGTGAAAGCGGACGGAAGCGGTGTTGATCTCGCCAATGTCAAAATGTCGATGAACCCATTTGACGAGATTGCCGTCGAAGAGGCCATCCGTCTCAAGGAAGCCGGCAAAGCAGACGAAGTTGTGGCTGTATCGATCGGTGTGAAGCAAGCTCAGGAAACCCTGCGCACCGCGCTGGCCATGGGCGCAGACCGCGCCATCCTGGTTGTGGCTGCTGACGATGTGCATCAGGACATCGAGCCGCTGGCCGTGGCCAAGATCCTGGCCAAAGTGGTCGAAGAAGAGCAGCCGGGCCTCGTGCTCTGCGGCAAACAGGCGATCGACAACGATATGAACGCCACCGGCCAGATGCTGTCCGCCCTCTTGGGCTGGTCCCAGGCGACCTTCGCCTCTGAGGTGGACATCGACGGCGACAGCGCGGTTGTGACCCGCGAAGTGGACGGCGGCCTGCAGACCATCAAGGTTTCCACCCCGACCATCATCTCGGTGGATCTGCGCCTGAACGAGCCGCGCTATGCGTCTCTGCCAAACATCATGAAAGCCAAGAAAAAGCCGCTGGATGAGAAAACCGCCGCCGATTACGGCGTCGATGTCACCCCGCGTCTGGAAGTGGTGAAAACCTCCGAGCCGTCTGAGCGCGCCGCAGGCATCATGGTTGGCTCTGTTGATGAGCTGGTTGCAAAACTCAAAGAAGCGGGGGCTGTATAATGGCTGTTCTTCTTCTCGCAGAAGTTACCAACGGTGAGCTGGCGCTGGACGCCACCGCCAAAGCTGTCTCCGCCGCCAAGGCACTGGGGGACGTGACCGTTCTGGCCGCAGGCGCATCCGCCGCAGCGGCTGGCGACGCCGCCGCGAAAATCGACGGTGTGGCGAAGGTTCTGGTGGCAGAAGATGCCGCTCTGGGCCACCGTCTGGCCGAGCCGACCGCGGCGCTGATCGCGTCTCTGGCGGGCGACTACAGCCACATCGTGGCCCCCGCCACCACCGACGCCAAAAACGTGATGCCCCGCGTGGCCGCGCTGCTGGACGTGATGGTGCTGTCTGATGTGACCGCGGTTGTGGATGGCGACACGTTTGAGCGCCCAATCTACGCAGGCAACGCGATCCAGACTGTGAAGTCGTCTGATGCCAAGAAGGTCATCACCTTCCGCACCGCAAGCTTTGACGCGGCCGGCGAAGGCGGCTCTGCCTCCGTGGAAACCGTGGGCGCAGCAGAAAACCCCGGCCTGTCTGAGTGGGTTGAGGACAAAGTCGCCGAGAGCGACCGTCCAGAACTCACCTCCGCAGGTGTGGTTGTCTCCGGTGGCCGTGGTGTTGGCTCTGAAGATGATTTCAAAATCATCGAAGCGCTGGCAGACAAGCTGGGCGCCGCTGTTGGGGCGTCGCGTGCGGCGGTTGACTCCGGCTATGCGCCAAACGACTGGCAGGTCGGTCAGACCGGCAAGGTTGT
>NZ_JAQJIM010000028.1:0-1320 GCF_027947445.1 Shimia sp. MMG029
GGCGCCTGAGCTCTACATCGCAGCCGGCATCTCCGGCGCGATCCAGCACCTTGCGGGCATGAAAGACTCAAAGATCATCGTCGCGATCAACAAAGACGAAGAAGCTCCAATCTTCCAGGTGGCAGACTACGGCCTCGTCGCAGACCTCTTTGACGCCGTACCAGCCCTAACCGAAAAACTCGGATAAACGCCGCAGAAAAATCAGCAGCCGGGTCGCAGATCCGGCTGTTCACTTACTGACGCACCCAGCAATGGCGGGTCTTGCGCTCCGTTGACCACCCACGCCAGGGAGATTTTAAGATGTCGGAAATCGAACGCGAAGCCATGGAGTATGATGTTGTGATTGTTGGCGCGGGCCCTGCGGGTCTGTCAGCTGCGATCCGTCTGAAACAGCTTGATGCGGACCTCGACGTTGTGGTGTTGGAAAAAGGCTCTGAGGTTGGGGCGCATATCCTGTCTGGTGCGGTTCTGGACCCGTGCGGTCTGGATGCGCTGATCCCTGACTGGAAAGACAAAGGCGCGCCGCTCAATACGCCGGTGAAAGAAGACAACTTCTTCATGCTGGGCGAAGCCGGCGAAATCCGCATCCCGACCTTCCCGATGCCGCCCCTGATGAACAACCACGGCAACTACATTGTCTCCATGGGCAATGTCTGTCGCTGGATGGCGGAGCAGGCCGAAGAGCTGGGCGTAGAGATCTTCCCGGGCATGGCCTGCTCTGAGCTGGTCTATGGCGACAATGGCGAAGTCAAAGGCGTGGTGGCCGGGGTCTTTGGTCTGGAAGAAGACGGCTCGTATGGCCCCGGCACCGAGCCCGGCATGGAGCTGCACGGCAAATATGTGTTCCTCTCTGAGGGCGTGCGCGGCTCGCTCGCCAAGGAAGTGATCGCCAGATACAATCTGCAGGACGGCAAAGAGCCGCAGAAGTTTGGCGTGGGCATGAAAGAGATCTGGGAGATCGCCCCGGAGAAGCACAACGAAGGCGAAGTGACCCACACCATGGGCTGGCCGCTGGGCAGCAATGCGGGCGGCGGATCCTTCATCTATCACCTTGAAAACAATCAGGTCTATGTCGGGTTTGTGGTGCACCTGAACTACAAAAACCCGCATCTGTTCCCCTACATGGAGTTCCAGCGCTTCAAGCATCACCCGAAGGTGGCAAAACTGCTTGAGGGCGGCAAGCGCGTGGCTTACGGCGCACGCGCGATCTCAGAGGGCGGCTATCAGTCCATGCCAAAAATGGTGGCGCCGGGCGTCGCACTCCTGGGCTGTTCTGTGGGCATGGTCAACGTGCCGCGCATCAAGGGCAACCACAATGCC
>NZ_JAQJIM010000029.1:0-1268 GCF_027947445.1 Shimia sp. MMG029
TGACCCAGCCCCTTGATCCGGGCCGTTTGGATGTAGGATCCGTTCCTGTTTCTTTCTCGTGATTAGGTTGCGGTCAAGGCCTGCTGAGCGGAGCCTTTGCGTAGCTCAAGCGAAGTAGGCCGGGTGGTACGGTTGAGATTGGCGTAAACGGCTGGAGCCAGCCCGCCAAGTGAGGTGTGTGGTCGTTGTGTGTTGTAATCAATTCTCCAGTTTTCAATGATCCTCCTTGCTTCAGCAAGATTGCCGAAGATGTGCTCATTCAGGCATTCGTCCCGCAATCTTCCATTGAAGCTTTCCACGAAGGCATTTTGCATGGGCTTCCCAGGCGCGATGTAATGCCAATTCACGCCAGTGTCCTGGCACCACTTCAGAACCGCGTGAGAGGTCATCTCCGTTCCATTATCGGAGACAACCATGTCGGGCTTTCCACGCCGACGGATCCGTTCGCCCAACTCGCGGGTCAGCCGCACTCCAGACAAAGAACGATCTACAACCGTTGCCAGTGCCTCACGAGTGCAATCATCCACGATACACAGCACACGGAACCTTTGGCCGTCTTCAAAGGCATCAGAAACGAAGTCCAACGACCATCGCTGATTAGCGCGATCAGGCACCAATATAGGCCGACGTGTGCCTAAAGCTCGTTTTCTCGAACGTCTGCGACGCACGGCCAAACCCTCTTCACGATACAAACGGAAGAGCTTCTTGTGGTTCACTTCAAAGCCCTCTCTGGCCAGCAGGATACCCAAACGACGATAGCCGAACCGACGACGTTCATTCGCCAACTCGCGCAACCGCTTTCGCAGTGCGTCATCGCCCTGTTCTTGCTTCCGATACTGAAAGACAGACCTATGCAAGTCAGCCAATTCACACGCCCGACGTTCAGACAAACCGTGCTGATCCATCACATCACGCACAGCTCGTCGTTTCACATCAGGCGTCAGTAGTTTTTTGTGGCAAGATCCTTAAGCGCAGCATTATCGAGCATCGCATCTGCCAACATGCGCTTCAGCTTGTTGTTCTCGTCTTCCAAAGCCCGCAGTTTCTTGGCATCCGACACATTCATTCCGCCAAATTTAGCCTTGTACTTGTAGAAGGTCGCATCACTGATGCCATATCGGCGGCACAGTTCCTGCGCCTTAACTCCAGCCTCATATTCTTTGATCATTCCAATGATCTGCTCGTCTGAAAATCTACGTTTCATAGTCCATCCTTTGCTTGGACGGATGACTAACACCTCAATGGCCTGATTTCAGGGGGCTGGGTCA
>NZ_JAQJIM010000003.1:0-362234 GCF_027947445.1 Shimia sp. MMG029
TTTGGCCTTGTCGTGGCCGTAAGGCAGCAAATCAGCGCTGCTGATGCCCAGCTTTGCACCAATCTCCTGGATCGGTTGTTTCTTGGCTTCGCGGGCAATTTCGATGTCGGTTTTGAAACTCATGGCGGGTCCTGTCACAAGAGTATTGACGCTTTCTGCCCCTCTTGTAGCGCTCACAATCAGAACACCGGCATGCAATTCCGACATTTTCCGCGCTTGTTGCGTCGGCATCAAACACGGCTGTTTCTTTTTGGAAACGCAACGTCAGCATCGGCGACACAGCGCACTGATACGCCGCGTTAGCGCTGCTTTACGCCCGGGCCTCATCCAGATGCGCCCAAACCGGCTGATCAGGGACAAAGAGCTGCACCACATCGCCAACGGCGAACTGTCCGGGCCGCTCGACCCACGCGGTCACGCCCCGGCGTCCTTCTGCGGCGGTTTTGAATTTCGGCCCATGCCCCGGATGACTGCCTTCAATCACCCGCCCCGGCAACACGCAGGGTCGGTTTTCCATATCAATCGTGATGGTGGCCCCATCAGGCCCTTGCAAGCGTGCATTGGGCGGGACATGCGTGAAATCAGGAATGCCTTCCAACACGATTGAGGCGCCAAGCCAGGCAGGATCCAGCGCCGCCAACCCCATATCCTGCGCAATCAAATCAAGCTCTTCTTTGGACAACACAGAGAGCTGGCGTACATTTGCAATCTCAGTGCCCTTTTCATACAGCGCCTTGACCCGCACACAGGAGGGACGGGTGATTCCACTGTGCGCTTCGCCCTCAGCCCCTCCGATGACAAGCGAGAGCGTCTCAACAGATGTCGCACTCAGGTCTTTCCCCGCCGGAGCAACCTGCCCCAGCCAGACAATTTTTGCGGAAAATTTCGTGGGTTTCAGCGCCGGCATTGAAGGCTCCCTAAAGTCGTTTTGCGCAGCCTACGCGGATGCCGAAAAAAGGGCAAAACAACCTTCTTGATGAGTCTCATCAGCAAAACACACGCCAAATGCGCGACGTCAGCGCGATAAGACACACGCAGAAAAAAGCCCGGAGCGTTTTCACACTCCGGGCTTTATTTCATCAGCGGATCTGATCACGCTGTTGGTTCTGGCTCCATGCCACCGTCACCGCTAGGTTTGCTGCGTGGCTTGGTTTTCGGAATGGCTGTTACGCTTGGCGCGTTGCCTTCATCCGTATCACTGCCGTCATCATCGCCGGACTGAGGCGGATCGCCATCCATCACGCGTTTGATTTCGTCACCAGTCAGCGTTTCGTATTCCAGAAGCCCCTGCGCCAGACGCTCCCACTCTTCGTTGTAGTCACTCAAAAGCTTGTGGGCTTTGTCGTAGCCATCTTGGATCAGGCGCTTCACCTCTTCCTCGATCAGCTCTTTGGTATGCGCCGACACAGAGAAACCACCGGTGTTGCCCTGATACCCTTCGTGGGCTTCGGCGTAATCGATGTTGCCAACCTTATCAGACATACCCCAGCGCATCACCATCGCGCGGGCCAGTTGGCTGGCTTGCTGAATGTCACCTGCTGGACCGTTGGAAACGTGATCGTCGCCATATTTGATGATCTCAGCAGCTTTGCCTGCCATGGTCATTGCAAGCTTCTGCTCACACTCAGACTTGTGCCAGTTCAGCCGGTCCATCTCTGGCAGGCTCACAACCATGCCCAAGGCGCCACCGCGCGGAATGATGGTCGCTTTATAAACCGGATCACATTCCGGAAGTTTCAGACCCACCAGCGCGTGGCCAGCTTCGTGATAAGCTGTTTTCTCTTTTTGATCCTGCGTCAGAACCATAGAGCGGCGCTCCGCCCCCATCATCACCTTGTCTTTGGCTGATTCGAAATCTTCCATAGTGACAAAGCGGCGGCCAACACGTGCGGCCATAAGAGCCGCCTCATTCACAAGGTTCGCCAGATCCGCACCGGAGAAGCCAGGTGTCCCCCGCGCAATAATGCGCAGGTCCACATCGGGGCCAAGCGGGGTCTTGCGCGCATGCACGCCAAGAATTTTTTCGCGGCCTTTGATGTCTGGGTTGCCCACAGTCACGTTGCGGTCAAAACGGCCCGGGCGCAGCAGCGCAGGGTCAAGCACATCGCGGCGGTTGGTGGCCGCGAGGATGATCACACCTTCGTTGGCTTCAAAGCCGTCCATTTCAACAAGCAGTTGGTTGAGCGTTTGCTCACGCTCGTCGTTGCCGCCGCCATAACCGGCGCCACGATGGCGACCCACGGCGTCAATCTCGTCGATAAACACAATACAAGGCGCGTTTTTCTTGGCCTGTTCAAACATGTCACGCACGCGGCTTGCACCCACACCCACGAACATCTCAACGAAGTCAGAGCCGGAGATGGTGAAGAACGGCACGCCCGCCTCGCCAGCGATCGCACGTGCAAGAAGTGTTTTACCAGTGCCGGGAGGGCCCACAAGCAGCGCGCCTTTAGGGATTTTGCCGCCAAGGCGGGAGAATTTCTGAGGATTGCGCAGGAACTCGACGATTTCTTCGAGCTCTTCCTTGGCCTCATCAATGCCCGCGACATCATCAAAGGTCACGCGGCCCTGCTTCTCGGTCAGCATCTTGGCTTTGGATTTGCCAAAGCCCATTGCACCACCTTTGCCACCGCCTTGCATGCGGTTCATGAAGTAAACCCAGACACCAATCAGCAGAAGGAAAGGCAGAAGGCTAATCAGGAACGCCTGAAAACCAGAGGTTTCCTGGCTCTCTGCGCGTACAGGAACGCCTTGGTCGATCAGAAGGTTCGTCACTTCCGCATCCGAAGGCATCACTGCCATGTAATTGGAGCCGTCCTTGGTGGTATAGCGCACTTTCTCGCCATCCAGCGTGACGCTGGCCACCTGATCGCTTTGAACAGAAGCTACAAAGTCAGAATAGCTGATTTCACGGCTCTGCAGTGTGCTGCTGTCACCGCTGAACAGATTGAACAAGGCAAGGATCAGCAAAAACAGCACGACCCAGAAAGCTACATTTCGCGCATTGCCCAAGGCAAGTCTCCCTTTCAGTACGCCCGTTCCCTATCACGGGCGCGTACACAGTTAAATAGAGATCGCTGCCCCGTTATCAATGCGATATTTGACAAAGAGCCTCGCAAGTCGTGCCATTTTGACACTAAGGCGCCAAAACCTGCGCTTCCCAGCCGTTCGCAAGCCCAGCAAGCGGTGCAGAAATGAGCGTATCCCCATGCCAAACAGCAGGCGAGGAGAGCACACTTTGGCGTGGCCGCGCACTCAATCGCCAGTCGGGCACCTGTGCCATTCCTGCCTCTCCAAGCGCCGCGATCTCCAAACCCGCTGAAACTTCGCCACCTGCTCGCGCGAGGCGCCAGCGGCCATCCCAAACGGCGTTCACACCCGTACGAAGGTCTTTCACAGCGTTCCATTCACGACTGATACGCAGCATGCCCGCCTTTGGGATCACCAAACACCCATGCAAAGCTTTGGGCGCATGTGCGTCCAACACCTCGCTCAACGCTTTAAAGCGGGGGCGATAGCTATTGCCAGACACCCAACCCAAAGCCTTTGAAATCAGACGTGCCTGAAGCGCATCGGGCAAGGCTTTCAATCCTGCGTGATCAAACAGCACGTCCCCAACATCATAGGACATCACATCCTGCTCCGCCCGCTCAACGGCCCAATCCGCCAAGCCACGTTGCGCCCGCATGTGATCGCTCGTTTGTGTCAGCCGTGCGACACTCAGCCCCAGAGGTTCCAGCGTTCCCATCATCTGCCGGGCTTTGACACGATCATATGTCTCATCGTCATTGCTTGGATCATCCGCCCAAGTCAGCCCCCTCTCACGCAGGTAGGCACGTAGGGTTTCACGGCGCACCTTCAGAAGCGGACGCACCCATGTGATGTCTCCTTCTTTGCGCGCGGGCTCCATAGCAGAAAGCCCGTCAACGCCCGAGCCACGTGCCAGCCGCATCAGGAAGGTTTCGGCTTGATCATCCGCCGTGTGCCCAAGTGCAACACACCCAAGACCCTGCGCCTCGGCCCAATCTCGCAACAATCTCCTCCGTCCCTCACGTGCGGCCTGTTGAAGATTGCCCTGTCGATCCCAGTCCCAGCGCAATGCTGTATGCTTCAATCCATGGCACGCAGCGTAATTTGCGACGGAGGCAACCTCTTCCACGGATTCAGGCCGCAGGCCATGATCAACGCTCGCAACAAAAAGCTCCGCCTGCCCCCAAACGCGCAAAAGATCCATCAGCGCCATGGAATCACCGCCACCGCTGACGGCGACACCAATCCTTTCAGGCACTGTATGGCCAAAGCCCTCTTGCAGTGCCTGTGTCAGGGCAGCCGCGAGAGAGGTCAGGGACACTGCAGGTTGGCCATCTCGGCCTGCGCCTCAGAGACAAAAACGCCGCCGGGGAAACGCACACCAACTTCATTGAGCGTCACGCAGGCTTCATTGGCCTGTCCAAGCGCGCCGAGGGATTTGCCCAAACGGAACAACGCTTCGGGCGCGGTGCCCGCAACAGGCGCACCGGAGTAGGCCTCCAGAAACGCGCGCGCCGCACCGGTTTTGTCTTCTGCCCCTTCAAGTGCCTGGCCCCGACGCAAATGCGCCTCAGACTCCAAAGGACTGCCCGGATAAGTCTGCACAAAGGACGCAAATTGATCTGCGGCAGAGGTGTATTCACCATTGTCCAGCGCCGTCATGGCACGATTGAAATCCGTCTCTTCACCAACGGCAAGTTCTGTGGGCTCCCCATCACCGGAGCCATCGTCTTCGCCTGCCGCGGGGGTCGCGGCCGCGATAGCGCCGCCCAAAGTTGTGGTCTCACCCAGCTGGCTCAGATCGCCGCCTTCCAGCTCAACAAGCCGAAACTCCAAATCACCGATCCGGTTGGTGCCATCCTCCACAACGCGCTCAACGCGGTATTGCAGCTCTTCGGTTTTGTTGGTCAGCACCTGCAACTGCTGCTCAATGACATCCACACGCTCCAGTGTGGAGGCCCCTGCAGTCACTGTACCTGGCGCGCCCGTGGTGGAAAGTTCGCGCTTAAGTTGCTGGATTTCCACATAAAGAACCGAAAGCTGCTGACGCACATCCGCAAGCGTTTCCTCACGCGTCTGCGTGCTGCCCATGACGGGGGCCAATACAAGCGCAAGTGCGCTCAGTCCTGCAAATACCTGCGCTCGCATCGTCACTTACCCCGAAACATTCGCCGTCAGCACAGTCACCGCACGGCGGTTTTGCGCATAACAACTTTCCTGAGAGCAAACCTCGATCGGGCGCTCTTTGCCATAGCTCACAGTGCGCACCCGGTTGGACGCAACACCCTGCGCGACAAGCAATTCTTTCACCGCGCTCGCACGGCGCGCACCCAGCGCAAGGTTGTATTCACGTGTGCCCTGTTCATCCGCGTGCCCTTCAACCACCGCAACGTAGTCGGTGTTTTCAAGCAGCCAGTTGGCCTGCGCCAGAACTGTCAGGCGTCCTTGTTCACCAAGTGTGGACTGATCCACCGAAAACAACACCCGATCCCCGACCGCTTCTTGGAAATAGGCAATCGAGCGCGGATCTGCGCTGCTGCCGACCCCGGCCCCTGCGCCATCGGGTCCGAAGCCGTCGCTGCCCGTGTTAAACCGATCCGAATTCGTACAAGCGCCCAGCGCCACTGCGGCCACCAAAAACGCCGCTTTTGTCCAAGTCTTCATGAAATCGCCTCGCCTCTTATCCCGAAAGTTCTTTCGTCTCTTACCTGTTGTCGCACCCGTGTATCACAAGCGCGCTTTCTATAAAACGTCACCATGACACACTCGCACAAGCGTTATTGCAGCGGTGACCAGCTGGGGTCCGAGCCACCACCAGAGATGCTCACCGGCTTCAGATTGCGCCCTGACACATCCACAGAATAAAGCGCGGACACCCCGCCAGAGCCTTTGGTTTCACGTGTGAACATGATCACCCTGCCATTTGGCGACCAGGTTGGCCCCTCATCAAGGAAAGAGGCCGTCAACAGACGCTCTTCGCTGCCATCCACCCGCATCACGCCGATGTGGAATCGGCCATTGTGCTGTTTGGTGAAAGCGATCAGATCGCCGCGTGGGCTCCAGACGGGCGTGCCATAGCGCCCTTTGCCAAAGCTGATCCGCGTGGCCTCGCCCCCGTTTGCGCCCATGATGTAGAGCTGCTGCGTGCCAGACCGGTCGCTTTCAAATACGATCCGGCTGCCATCCGGGCTGTAGCTCGGGGCCGTTTCGATGGAGGGCGTGGAGGTCAGGCGCTGGCGCTTGCCACTCGCAATGTCCATTTTGTAAAGGTCGGTGTTGCCACCTTCTGTCACTGACATCACAACGCTGCGACTGTCGGGTGAAAATCGGGGGGCAAAGCTCATCGTGCCGCTGTCATTGGACAGCACCCGACGCTGCACCGAGCCGACATCCAGCACATACACCTGCGGGAAGCCGGTTTCATAGCTTGTGTACAGCACACGATCGCCTTTGGGGGAGAACCGAGGCGCAAGTACAATGGCGCTGCTGTCTGTCAGATATTGCAGGTTGGCGCCGTCATAATCCATCACGGCCAGACGTTTCTTGCGGTCGCTCTTGGGGCCAGTTTCACTCACAAACACCACGCGGCTGTCAAAATAGCCGCCTTCGCCCGTGATCCGCGAATAGACTTCATCAGCCACTTTGTGCGCCATGCGCCGCCAGCCATCGATCGTGCCTTTAAACCGCAGACCACCGCCCAGCTCCGTGCCCGCAAACACATCATAGACCCGGAAACGCACCTCCAACTGATTGCCACTCACCGACACACCGCCGGAAATCAAAGCTTGTGCATTAATGGCCTTCCAATCGGCATATTGAATGGGGCTGTCAAAATTGGTGATTTTCGAAATATGGGCGCTGGCCGGGATTTGGCGGAACAATCCGGTGCCGTTCAGATCCGCCGCAATCACTTGGCTCATGTCGCGTGCGATCTGATTGGAGCCCTGTGTCTCAGCCACAAATTCCGGCACCGCATAGGGCAAGGGCTCAATCACACCATCGGTGATCTCAATCCGCAAAGGCGTGCTCTGCGCCGCCGCCTTATGCGCCCATAGGCTCAGGGCCATCACCCCGATCATCACTGTGGCAAAAAGTCTGCTCATCGGCGCCTCATATTATCTGGGTTAAATGTAATCTCAACATCTCGCCAATGGTCATATTTTTCCACTGGCAAATCATATCCGTCTTTCTGACAGCGCAAAACCGCGCGTCTTGCGGCCTGAAAAGCCGTCTGCGCCGCAGCGGCATCGCCACCTTCCGCACTCAACATACGAATGTCGCCCTGCACCTTGCCGTCGCGGTCAAGCGACAGGCCCACCACCACGGTCACATCTGCCGCGCGCGAGCCCACATCCACGACCCAACACTGCTGCACTGCAACGCGCAACCCATCACGCTCTCCTTGGCTCAGCGGTGGGCCCGATGGGGCAGCAGCGGTCTCTGCGGTTTCAGCGGCACTTGCCTCCGCCAAAGCAGCAGCAATCGCATCCTCATTTGCATCTGGCGCAGGCGTTGGTTCCGGACGCGCAGCAGGTCGCACACGTGGGCGCAAAGACCGGCTTGGCGCCGCGCTGGCCAGCTCTTCCTGCTTGGGTTCGGTGGCAATCTCTGTGCTCGCTGCCTCTGGCGCTGTCTCTTCCTGCACCTCTTCGCGGCTCTCCGCAGCCGCATCTGGCTCGGTCGCTTCTTGCACCACATCAGCAATTGCCGTGTCAGGCTCTGGAGGCGCCACAGGCTCCGGGGCGACACGTTCTGCAGGCTGCGTCACCGGGCGCACCGGCGCGTCAGGAATGACAACCGCGCTATCGCTTTCGGGCGTGGGCAATTCAGGCACGTCCTGCACCACATCTTCCGGCTCAATTGGGGCCGGAGGCGTCACTTCGGTAAGTTCAGGCGAAATATCCGGTTCACTTGCCGGAGCTTCTGGCGGCGTGACCTGCTCGGGTGCTTCATCAGGCTGCGATGTCACCTCTGGCGTTGGGGCCACCTCTTCTGGCGGGGTGGGCAAGGCCACCTCTGTCGCCGTCTCCGGCGCAACTTGCCCCTGCACAAGCGCATCAAACTCCGCAGACGAAATCACAGAGACATCCGTCACCTCCATCGGAGGTGGATCGGGGTTCAACACCCCACCAAACAACACCCAACCGATCAGACCGGTGTGGGCAATGCCAGAGATATAGTGGCCGATATGCACGCCTGCGCCCTAGTTGTCCGTGCCTGCAGTCGCAGCGGGCTCGATGCCGTCCAGCGCCGGACCGCCCACATCGGTCACAAGACCAACATCGCTAAATCCGCCCGCATTCAAAGCCCCCATCACCTGCACCACCGCTTCATAAGGAATGGCCCCATCTGCGCGCAGGTAAACCCGCTCAGAGCTGCGCTCTGCCGCCACCGCGCGCAGTTTGGGCACAAGCTCGTCTGCTGCCACAGGCGTGGTCATGATGGTGATGCCCAGATCCTTGTCGATGGTCACGGTCAGCGGCTCTTCCTGCTCGCCCGGCAAAGGGTTGGCGGCGGTTTTTGGCAATTCCACCGGCACGCCCACCGTCAACAGCGGTGCCGCCACCATAAAGATGATCAGCAAAACCAACATGACATCCACAAAAGGCGTGACGTTGATCTCACTCATCGGCTGGCTGCTGCGCCGATTGCGGCGACGGCGTTTGCCGCCTCCCACGCCCGATTTCATCACGCCCGCGCCCATGGCTTAAGCGTCCAACTGGCGGCTGAGGATCGTGGCGAATTCATCAGCAAAGGCTTCATAGCCTGAAACGATCCGGTCGCTGTCCGAGCTAAGCTTATTGTAAAAAATCACCGCCGGGATCGCCGCCAGAAGGCCAAGACCCGTGGCCAGAAGCGCTTCTGCAATACCCGGCGCAACCACCGCAAGGTTGGTGTTCTGTTGCGCGGCAATCTCGATGAAAGCATTCATAATGCCCCACACCGTGCCAAACAGCCCCACAAACGGTGCAGTCGAGCCAACCGTAGCAAGAATTGGCAAACCATGCTGCAGCTCATCAGCTTCTTTTGCAATCGCCACATCCATTGAGCGATCAATCCGGCTGGTGGCATTGGCAATCAATCCACCATCCTGACGGTGACTGCGCTGCCACTCCACCATGCCAGCCGCAAACACCCGCGCAGAACGCCCGCGCGGCTCCGGCCCCAGCTCCTCAAACAGCTGATCCAGCGGCTCGCCCGACCAGAAGGACCGGTCAAACCGTGCTGCCTCGCGCCGCGCCTTGCGATACATGATGTGTTTTTGAATGATCACTGACCAAGACCAGAACGACGCTACAATGAGCATCACCATGACCAGCTTTACGGTGAGGGTTGCGCGCGCGAAAAGCGCCCACATCGAGAAATCGACTGCTGCGTGTTCCATTATGCCTGCTCTTGCCTGAGGCCCTCTTTCGGAGCCTTGTTTGAAAGCAAACTTAGCGGGTTTCCACTGAGAAATCTAATGAATTGGCCGCAATCGCAAAAATTTGCGCGCCTTAATGGATCATTTGGCGGATATTTGCCGGCAAACGCACAGGTTGGCCTGCCTCATTCACGCAAACCACCGTGACCACCGCCTGAAAAAGCAGCTCTTCGCCACGCTTTACCCGCTGATCCATGGTCAGGCGCACACCAGTCACGTTACGCACTTCGGTTTCAACCGTCAGTTCATCGTCCAGTACGGCAGAGCCAAGGTAATCCGCCTCAACCCGACGCACCACAAAAACGATGCCCTCGGCCTTCATCTCTTTCTGATCCAGCCCGAGCTCGCGCACCCATTCGCTGCGCCCGCGTTCAATGAACTTCAGGTAGTTGGCGTAATAGACAATACCCGCCATGTCGGTGTCTTCATAGTAGATGCGGATTGGCAGGGTGTAGATCATTGAACTTGCTCCAAATTCAGCTGCCCTATGGGTAGGCGCACACCACGGCCATTGCAAGCGGCTACCGCTCAAGATCACTCCAGACGCAACCGCGCAAACAGGCGCAGCGCATGGCTCGCATCCGCTGCGGCCACGGGCATCATGCGATCATAGGCCGCCGCGATCACGGCCGCGATCTCAGGGCGCAGCACCGTCGCACCGCTCTCAGGCACCACGGCCAGGGGAGAGGTCTGAGAAAAAGCCTCAGGCCCCCAGGTCACAATGGTCTGCACCGCTTCCCCAAGCGCCAGCGCTTCTGCGGGCAGCTTCGCCATATCTGCGCTCATCCGCAGGAAAACAAACGCCGCCTGGATCGCCCCATCATCGTCAAATCGGAAGGCCCGATATTGAGTGGCATCAGCGGTCTGCAACCGTGCCACCAACTCGGCAAGATCTGGGATCAGCCGATCCAGATCCGGCACGGCCAACAGCTCATCCCATTCGCGGAAGAAAAACATCATCAGATTGCTGCCGAGTTCCGGGTCGGTCTCTGCCATCTGATGGCCCACCAAAGTGGCCACCGCTTCAAATGCCCCTTTCACCGTGCGCAGGGTCTCGTCTTCGACACCAAACACCACCGGCGCAATTGGCCGCCCCCAACGGGCAAATCCATAGCTGCCGTCACGACGGGTAAAGAGTTTTTCGACGTCCTGCGGTGTCATATGCGGGCCTCCTGCGTTCACATCCGCTTCATGCCGCCCGCCCCAACAGAAAGCAAGAGCTGGACCTGTGGGCGATGCGCCACAACAGAGAGAGTGTGAGTGAGCGACATGTCAAAGACACCGAGGACCTAGTGCAGCATGTCACCAAAAAACAACCCAGCGTTGACAGGCTGCAGCAAGCAGCCCATCCTGACCGTATTGTAAAAACATTATTTGATCGGATCCGGCAATGAATGCGAAACTCTTGCTCATGCTTGCAGCCCTAGGGCTGGTGCCAATCGCCTTATCTTACGGCATCGCGCCGGGCAGCTCCCTCCCCTATTTGCTGGGCTTTTCAGTTGAAACGACAAACCACACCCATGTGTTCCGTGCGATCATGGGACTCTACCTTGCAAATGCAGCGTTCTGGCTGATTGCTGCCGTTACGCCAGCATTGCAACACGCTGCCCTCTGGGTTCTGTTTCTTTTCATGGCGGGGCTGGCAGCTGGGCGCATATTGAGCATCCTTGTGGACGGAATGCCCAACGCCGTTCTGATGTTCTACCTTCTGGCAGAGTTGGCCTTTGCGATCTTGGCTGCGTTGACACTCTCAAAGATCAACACGGCTGAGTAGGGCAAGAGATGTTTTTCCAAAACCGCACAGCCCGTCTTGCCGCAACGCTTTGGCTTTTGTGCGGCGCCGCTCATGCGCAATCTCAGGCGTTGCAACAAGATGTGGATACACACATCGCGCAATTGCAAGAAGGTGCGCGGAACGCCGGATTTCTGGAAGTTGCGGACATTGATCATGCGCGTTTGGCTGCGGCTGAGGGCGTTGACATGCCGCCAGCAAGGGCACTCATTTATTCTGACCCAAAAACAAACACCTCCGTTCTTGCAGAAAACCTGCGTGCGGGGCTGGATCTACCTTTCCGCGCGCTCTCCTTCGCGCAAGATGGTGGGACACATGTCATCTATACCAGCGCAGCGTTTCTGAAACTTCGCCACGGGTTAGAAAATACAGCGACGCTCAAAACCATCGACGCCACACAAACGCAAGTTTTTCGTGATCTTGGTGCGCAGCCTGCGCCTGTCACCGGCCTGAGCAAAAACTACGGCATCGTTGAGCTCACATCTGATCTAAGCGTTTCAGACGCGGTGGAAAGCCTCACCAAAGCCATACAGGCGCAAAGCGACACAATCTGGTTCGGAGAAATCGACTATCAAGCAGAAGCCGCCGCGCTGGATGTACACATAAACGAAGCGGTACTGCTGCTTTTTGGTGGCCCCGCGCCCGGAGGTGTCGCAATGGCAGACTTCCCTGCCATTGGCTTGGATGCCTTTTGTCAGAAACTGCTTGTCTACTCAGACGGCGGCAGTGGGTCTGTTGTTTTGTTCAATGACATCGCGGCGCTGGCCGAGATTCATTATGGCGAAAGCAGCACACCACACCGCCAGTTAAACAACAGGCTTACAAAAACTTTCAAAGGCGCGCTTTAAAGCGACCCATTTCACCCCAGCTCACTGGCCCAAGGTGGGTTCGCGCCTGCACGCGCCACCGTCACAGCCGCAACTTTCGCACCATGAGCCATCGCAGCCTCCGCCTGCGCTGCGGAAAGCGCGCGCACCGCCGTTTTGCTCAGTGCGCCAAGCTCTGACAGCTTCGCCAAAACACCGCTGTTAAACGTGTCGCCTGCCCCGACCGTGTCCACCACCTCGGTCTTTTCGGCTGGAACAACAATCGGGTCACCTGCATGCAGATACCCCCGCGCTCCGTCACTGCCGCAGGTCACAATCACAAAGGCAGACCCCTGCGCCAGCAACTGTGCGGCGCGCGCGTCCATACCGGCAAGGTCTGGCATCAGCCATGCAAGGTCTTCATCTGAAACCTTCACCACATCTGCCTGTGCCAGCATCTTGTCCAACCGAGCGCGATACGCCGCCTCTTCCCGAATGAAACCCGGACGGATGTTTGGGTCAATCATGACCGCACGGCTCTGCCCCTCGCGCGCCAGCACATCGGCATAGGTGTCTGCGCACGGCTCCACGGCAAGGCTGATCCCACCAAAAAACAGCGCTTCCACAGTGTCTTCTATAGGCGCCACATTCTCAGGCGCAATCATCCGCCCGGCAGTGTTCTCATCGTAGAAATCATAGGTCGCATGGCCCCCTGACAGATTGACAAACGCCATCGTCGTGGGCCGATCCAAGCGCACAACTGCGTCGGTTACGACATGGCTCTCTTCAAGGCGCGCGATAAGTTGCGCCCCAAAACGATCCTCTGAAATGCCACTCAGCAAACCCACAGAAGCGCCAAGACGCCCCAGCCCCACCGCCGTGTTAAAAACCGCACCGCCGACATGCGGCACAAAGCCTTCACCACCACTCACAGTGGCTTCGGGGATCATATCAATCAGCGCTTCACCGCAACACAGGATCATAGCCAGCCCTCACCCAAGCCACTTGGTATAGTCACTCACCAGCAGGTGCATGGGGTCAACATCCTCATCAATCTCGGCAAAGCGCCCAATTGGCGCGCGAAAAACATTGTCGGTCTCATCATCATTCACGGTCGAGACTTCCCCGATCAGCACGTCACCACCTTCGCCCCAAAACGCGTGCCAATCTCCCGGCATCAGCGTCAGACTTTCTCCCGGTGCAAATTTGATCTTCTCACCCGGCGCAAACGGACGCGCAATGCCATCACACATCACCATCCCGCCGCGATCTTCGGCAAAATTTCCATCGTCGTCAGAGCCATAGAGCTCCACCACCATGGTTGCGCCGCCGCGGTTGATGATGTCCTCGGCCTTGATTACGTGCGTGTGCATTGGGGACAGCTGATCCTGCCGCGAAATCAGCAGCTTTTCGGCGTAACACATGCCTCCGCCACGCTGCAGATCCGCCAGCCGTCCATTGCGCAACGTGAAAAGGAACAGCCCCATTTCCTCAAAATTGCCCGCGCCATAGTCCGTGATATCCCATCCACAACGGGCGTCTATCAGCGCTTTGGCGGCCTCTTTGTGCGCCACAAATTCATCTGGCCGCCAATAGGCAAAAGGGGGCAACTTAAACCCGTAAGATCGGATCATGTCATCGGCCGCGGCCATGATTTCGTTGATGGTTGAGCGTTTCATGTGTGTGTCTCTCCTCCGGGCCCGCGCATGCCACGTGAGGCCAGCGTCATAAAAGCGATATTAGCGCTAACAGTCCACCCTTTTCCGCCAGCACACACGCAGAACTGAAACAGCCTGTTTTGCTTGTGTAGGCCCCGAAACAAGTTTCGTTTCCAAACGCTCAAAAACACACTTGCCGAAACCCATTTCGCCCAGCAGGTTACCAGTAACACCTGTGCCAAACGCGTGCAGGTCAGTGTCGTTGCCCATTTGATCCCAGCGCGGTCAGGTGGCGACGATATCCCTCAGTAAACCTTGTCAGCTTTCGCCCATCAGGGCGCGCAATAGGAGAGAGCCACATGACAAAGATTGTCCTCGTCGGCGCAGGCAGCCTGCAATTTGGAACCGGGATGCTGGGCGACATTTTTCAAAGCGCCAACCTGAAAGACGCAGAGATCATTCTGCATGACATCAATCTCGCGGCAGCGCAGCGCACGCTCAAAGTGGCTGAAGACTACATCGCCGCTCATGGATTGAAACAAAGCTTGTCCGCAACAACAGATTTGAATGCGGCCCTGAGCGGCGCCCGTTTTGTGGTGATCTCGATTGAAGTTGGCGATCGCTTTGCGCTCTGGGATATGGATTGGAAAATCCCGCAGCAATACGGCATCCCGCAGGTTTACGGCGAAAATGGCGGGCCCGGTGGCTTGTTCCACAGCCTGCGGATCATCCCGCCCATTCTTGAAATCTGTCAGCAGGTTATGGATATCTGCCCAGACGCAACCGTATTCAACTACTCAAACCCCATGAGCCGCATCTGCACCGCCGTGCACCGCAAGTTTCCTGAGCTCGAATTTGTGGGAATGTGCCATGAAATTGCGTCATTGGAGCGCCATCTCGCCCCCCTGCTGGGCGTTGCGCGCGACGAGATTTCCTATCGCGCTGGCGGGCTGAACCACTTTTCGGTCATGACCAGCTGTACCTACCTCAAAGATGGTAGCGATGCTTACCCCGATGTGCGCAGCAAAGCAGAAAGTTACTTCGCAGCGATGCCAGGCTATTCCGAAATCCTGCAAGCGTCGCGCAAAACCGGTGCCTCCATTGAAACCGAAGGTTGGATGGATGTGGACCTGAGCATGATCGACACGGTACGGCCATGGTCTGATCGCTGGCTTTTTGCCGAGATCTTGGAAAAGTTCGGCGCATTGCCCATCACCTATGACAGCCACTTTGGCGAGTACATTCAGTGGGCGCATGACTGCTCTGATCATCAGGGCATTCTGGATTTCTACACCTATTACCGCAACTTCCTTGGCAAGACCGACCCTGTGATCGAGCCTGTCTTGAAAGAACGCGTTGTGCCCATCATGGACGCACTGCTTGGCGCCCCCACCTATGAAGAGGCCGCCGTCAATATTCCCAACAAGGGTTTCATCGCCAATCTGCCGCACTGGATCTGTGTCGAAGTGCCCGCCAATATTGACACCCAAGGCCTGCATGGCATTGCCGTCGATATTCCGGCAGGCGTGCGCGGCCTTCTGTCAAATCAAATTGGCATCCACGACATGACCGCCGAAGCGATCCTGCAAGGCAGTCGCGATCTGGTGGTACAAGCGCTCCTCGTGGATCCGATCGTGACCAAATCCAAAGGCATCCCAGCTCTGGTCGATCACATGATTGCCGAGCAAAGCCCATGGCTTGATTATCTGACCTAAGCAAAGTTGCGCCGCAGTTCTGTCTGCGGCGCGCGCTCATAACGGGTTGATCAAAATCGCCCGAAAATCGTTTACGTTGGTCAGTGTTGGTCCGGGCACGACCTGCGCGTCTAATTTGGCAAAAAAGCTGTGCGCATCGTTTATAGCCAAAGCCTGCGCCACATCCACGCCGCGCGCTGCAGCCTCCGCAAGCGTTTCGGGCGAGATCACCGCCCCAGCCACTTCCGCAGCTCCGTCTACGCCATCGGTGTCACATGCCAGCGCGTGAATCCCCTCCGCCCCGTTGAGCGCCTCTGCCAGTGCCAGCGCATATTCCGCGTTTGGTCCCCCTACGCCGTCACCGCGCCGTGTCACTGTAAGTTCCCCGCCAGACAACAGAAGCAAAGGCCCTTTTGCCGTCGCGGCACGCTCTTTTGCCAAAGCCGCATGCGCCGCCGCAACCTCGCGCGCCTCGCCTTCCAACGCATCGCCCAAAATCTCCACCGTGCATCCCGCCTCTTCTGCAACAGCCTTTGCCGCAAGCAGTGACTGCATCGGGGAGGCAAAGAGCACATTTTCGGTGGTCGACAGCCGCGCATCATCCGGCGTGACCACGCCGCCATGCGCACGCGCAGCGGCCTCAACATGTGCGGGCAGTGAAACGCCAAAGGGTGCCACCGCGGCCAGCGCGGCATCCAGATCGGAAGGCTCGCCAACCGTCGGGCCAGAGCCAATCATGCCCGGATCATCCCCCGGCACGTCCGAAATCAGGAAAGCCACCACTTTGGCCGGATAGGCCGCTGCCGCCAACTGCCCACCTTTGGCCTGACACAGGTGTTTGCGCAGGGCGTTCATCGCCGAAATCGGCGCACCAGAGGCCAGCAAATCTGCGTTCACCTGCTGCAATTCGTCCAAGGTCACGCCAGGCACAGGCGCCGTCAGCAAAGAGGAGGCCCCGCCAGAAATCAGGCAGATCACCGTGTCCTCAGCGTCAAGTCCCCGCATCAAATCCAGCATTTCCAGCGTGGCCGCCTCGCCTGCCGCATCCGGCACAGGGTGCGCAGCAGAGGCGATGCGAATGCCGGAACAAGGCCGCTCATAGCCATAGCGCGTGATCACCAGCCCCTCGCAAGGCCCCCAGGCCGCTTCCAGCGCCTCCGCCATGCGCGCGCTTGCTTTGCCAGCGCCCACAACAATCACGCGTCCGGCCGGTTTTTCTGGCAGGGCTGCAGGCAGCGCCGCCATTGGGTCCGCAACAGCGACGGCTTTGGCAAACAACGATCTCAGGAAGTCAGTTGGGGTCTCAATCACTTAGCTTTCTCCACTGGAGGCCCGCACCTTCAAAGACACGGGCAGGCGCACATCCGGCGCAGGAGCCGGGCCTTGGGTGAGCCACCCCAGCAGGGTATCGCTGATATGGGTGGCAAATTCGGGAATGCGGCAACTCACCGAACTCAACGGGGGCGCACTATGTGCACATTCTTCGATGTCATCAACGCCAACAACCCTTAAATCAGACCCAATGGCCCGCCCTTGCGCCGCTGATGACGCAACCAGCCCGAGCGCAACCAAGTCGTTGAAACAGACAACCCCATCCACATCTGGATATTGGCTTGCCAAAACCTGCGCCTGTTCGCGTCCAAACTGCCGCGTTGATGCGCCTGCCAGCACAATAGGCTCTTGCCCACGCTCAGCCATCACCTTCAGGTACCCAGACGCTCGCTCCTGCGTCACAGGCCGCCCTTCAAGACCACCCACAAAAGCGATTTTGCGCGCGCCCTGTGCCAACAAATGCTCAGTCGCAAGCCGACCGCCCTCAGCATAATCCGGCGCCGCAAAAGGAAACAGATCAAGCCGATCATCCACCCGGCGGAACACCTGTATCGCAGGCAAACCAGCGCGTGCAATTGGCTCGAGCGCCTGCCCGCTGTCATCATAGGCCGGACAGATCACAAAGGCAGACACACCATGCTCAATCAGCGCTTTGATCATTTTCTGCTGCTGCGCCGGGTCCTCTTCGGTATTGGCCACCACCGCCGCATAATCCTGTTGGCTGAGGCTGCGTTGCAGAGATGCGGCAAGCTCGGAAAAAAACGGGTTGCGCAGATCATTGATGACCAGCCCAATCAACCCCGTAGATCCAGAGCGCAGTTTGGCCGCCGCACGGTTATAGACATAACCGATTTCAGCCATCACTTTCTGCACATGGTCACGCGTTTCCGCTTTTACCAAAGTGCTGCCCTGCAACACGAGGCTGACAGTGGATTTAGACACCCCAGCCTCGCGAGCCACATCTTTGATTGTTGGTCTGCGTTCCATGGCCGCTACGTGTCAGATACCATGCACGGAAAGCAAGGCTTTCATACGTGTTTCTGCCAGCTCTGGTTGGGTCAGCAAACCAGCTGTGTCTGCCAAACGAAACACCTCTGCATAGTGGGTTATGTCGCGGCTCGCCTGAAACCCGCCCGGCATAATGAAATGGCTCTGTGCGCCATTCAACCATGCCAGATAGGCGATGCCCGCCTTATAAAACCGGGTGGGTGCGCGGAAAATCTCGCGTGACAGCGGCACAGTGGGCGCAAGCAGAGCGTGATAGCGTGCTGTGTCACCCATCGCCAAGGCTTCCAGCGCCTGACTTGCCGCTGGTGCGATGGCGGCAAAGATGCCCAGCAACGCATGAGAATGATGGCTGCCATCCCCCTCAATCAGCGGCGCGTAGTTAAAATCATCCCCGGTATAAAGCCGCACCCCGCCGGGCAGACGCGCACGGAACGCCTCCTCATGCGCCTGATCGAGCAGCGAGATTTTGATGCCATCCACTTGGGTCGGATTCTCGCAGATCAGGTCCAGCACAAAATCATTGGCCTCAGCAACGGTGTCGCAGCCCCAATAGCCCGCCAATGCCGGATCAAACATCTCCCCCAACCAATGCAGGATCACCGGTTGCGCGGCCCCGTCAATCAACCGGCGATACACCGTGCGATAGACCTCTTTATCGGCCCCAATCGCAGGCAGCGCGCGTGTCGCCATCAGGATCAATTGCCCACCCGCTGCTTCAATCACTTCGGCCTGATGCTCATAGGCTGCGATGATCGCATCGGCAGAGGTCAGCTCAGGCAGCGCGCAATGATCGGTCCCGGCGCCACAGGCCACGCGCGGATTTTGCGGATGCGCCTTGGCCGCAACCATGGTGCGCTCAATCAGCTCACTTGCAGTGGCCCAATCCACGCCCATGCCACGCTGCGCCGTGTCCATCGCCTCTGCCAAACCAAGCCCCTGATCCCAAAGGCCCTGACGAAACGCCAGTGTCGCGTCCCAATCCACTGCCGGGCGACCTGTCCAGGGGTCTCGCTCAGCGAGAGGATCAGACACCACATGCGCTGCAGCAAATGCCGTGCGGGTCAGTTCCACTTGTGGTGCGCGCGGCACAAGCGGTGTGCCTTGCAGACGATAGTCTTCGATGCGCCCGTCCTGTGTCGGCAGCTTCAGCATGAAATCACTCCTCCGACCATCGGCTCAGGCTTCCACATCCAAAACCAGGACACCATCGAGCCCGCCTTCGGCATGCGCCACGATCTCCGCGCCCCAACGCTTGTGCTCTGCATCCTCCGAATAAGCGGCAAGGTCGTCAAAACTCTCAAAATCAATGGTGAAGCCATGCATGTAGCCACGCTCAATCTTCTCTGGGCTTGTTGACCGCCCACCATGAAACCCAGATGCCCCTGCGAGCCGCCCTGTGACGCTGGCCAAACCGGCATAGATTTCTGCGATGGTCTCCTCAGACACATCTGCGCGAAACCGGGTGAGAACGATATGTTTGATCATTTTGTAAGCCCTTGATCTTCTTTGATCATATCGGCGGCCTTTTCGCCGATCATGATGGATGGTGCGTTGGTGTTTGATGAATTGACGGTTGGCATGATTGAAGCATCCGCCACGCGCAGCCCCTCAAGACCGTTAAATCGCAAGCGAATGTCGACCACCGCCGCGTCATCCGGCCCCATGCGGCAGGTCCCTGCACAATGGTGGCTGGTTTTGGAATGCTGGCAGATGAAGTCAAACGCTTCCTGCTCTGTGGTCACGTCCGGCCCCGGCAAACGCTCTGCCAGAACGTAGGGCTTGAGTGCGTCCTGCGCGAGAATGTCCCGCACCAGTTGCAACCCTCGCAGCGACATTTCCCGGTCATAGGGATCAGCCAGATAGTTGGGGTCAATCAATGGCGCTTTGCTCGGATCTGCGCTTTGCAGCCTGACTGAGCCGCGCGAGCGGGGACGTAAGAAGCATGCGTTCAGGGTCACGCCGCCATTGGGCATCGCCGCCACGCCCGCCTCAATCCCTGTGCCAAGGCCAAGATGCATCTGAATGTCTGGCGACCGCGCGCTTTCATCTGCATACCAAAAACCGCCGGTTTCAAAGAGACTGCTCGCCACAGGCCCTTTGCGCGCAAACAGATACTGCAGCCCAGCGATGGCCGACATATGCAACTTGGCAAAGCGATCATAGGTGTGCGGCCCGCTGACCTCACAAATCGCGTAAAGATCCAGATGGTCCTGAAGGTTGGCTCCCACATTTGGCTGATCCAAAATCACTTCAATGCCGAGTGCTGAGAGGTCGTCCGCTGGCCCAATGCCGGAAAGCTGCAGCAGTCGTGGAGATCCAATCGCACCAGACGACAGCACAACCTCGCGCGCGGCATGCAGCTTGGTGCCATCCATCAACTCTACCCCCGTCACCCGCCCGCTCTCAACAGTCAGGCGGCGCACCTGTGCACCCGTCTGAACCGTCAAGTTAGCGCGATTGCGATTGGGCGCGAGAAACGCCATAGCCGCCGAAGAGCGCCGCGCATTGCGCTGGGTCAGCTGATAGTACCCGACCCCATCCTGCTTCTCGCCATTCATGTCACCGGCTGCAGGAATGCCAAGTTCTCCCCCCGCCGCAATAAACGCATCACAGATCGGCAATGGGGCCGCAGGCTGGCTCACACCCAGCGGCCCGCCCTGTCCGTGAAATTGGTTGTTGTGCGTGTCGTTATCCTCGGACTTGCGGAAATAAGGCAGCACATCGTCATAGCCCCAGCCTTCACAGCCCATTTGGCGCCAATCGTCATAATCCTGCGCCGCACCGCGGGTGTAAATCTGCGCATTGATCGCAGAGCCACCGCCGATCACCTTGGCCTGCGTATAGGGAAAAATCTTATTTTTCATGTGTTTCTGCGGCACGGTTGTCCAACCCCAGCTGCCGATGCCCTTGGTCATCTTGGCAAAGCCGGCTGGCAGATGGAAAAACGGATGCCGATCCGTGCCCCCTGCCTCAAGCAGCAAGACAGACACATCCGCCACCTCGCTCAGCCGCGCCGCAATCACCGACCCGGCAGAGCCACCGCCAACAACGATGAAATCAAAATCCGTCTTCATCTCTATTCCTCACAGCCGCGCAATCGACAGGCCGCCATCCACGGCAATCACCGATCCGCTACAATAGGCCATCTGCCCCAACGCCAGCGGCACCACCGCTTGCCCAATATCGCCGGGCTGTCCCCACCGCGCAGCCGGGATCAACCCATCCGCAATCCGCGCGTCGTATTTGCCCTTCACAGCCGCTGTCATATCCGTCGCAATCACGCCCGGACGCAGTTCAAAAACACCGATGTTTTCCGCCGCCAGTCGCGCAGCAAAGAGCTTTGCCACCATCGACGCCCCCGCCTTGGAGACGCAGTATTCCCCACGTTCTGGCGAGGCCATTTCCGCACTCACCGAGGTCACAAAACTGATGGAGCGATAACTCGCCCCGTCCAGCGTCACCATGCGCCGCGCCGCTTCTTGCGCCAGAAAGAAGGCTCCGCGCAGGTTGATGTTCTGGACAAAATCCCAGTTCTCAGGCTTCAGATGGAGCAGGTCACCGCGCACGGGCGCGCCCACACCGGCATTGTTTACAAATGTTGTGACCGGCCCCAGTGCCGCCTCCACCTGATCAAACAGGGCCGGGATCGCAGCGAGATCACTCACATCGTGTGGGATATAGAGCGCCGCGCCACCAAGAGCTGCCAGACCCGCTGCAACCTCTGGCGCGTCCGCGTCTGGCAAGGAGGCAATGGCAATCTGAAAGCCCGCCTCCTGCAGCGCCTGGGCAATGCCCAACCCGATGCCTTGCTGCCCGCCCGTGATCAGAGCAACACCTGCATCCATCAGGGGGCAATCCGCATCTCTGTGTCCGGGTCAAAGGCCACGGCCTTCTCCATATTGACCGCAAAGGTGAACTGCTGCCCCGCCGCCACAGGCACGTCAGAGCGCATGCGCGAAATCACATCGCGCCCGCCAAGCTGCATAGACACAAAGGTGTCCGAGCCTGCCGGTTCGGTCACATCGATTCGGTTGGACAGCTCTGCAACGTTGCTCGATTTGCGATCGGCGCTGTCGGGGTCCGTGATGGTTTCTGGCCGAATGCCCAGCAAGATCTCCCGCCCCTCATAGGTCGCCAGATTGTCCTGACTGAAAGGCAGCACCGCCTGCCCCCCATCTGACAGCACAACCTGCGCAGCGGGGCGACCACCCTGCATCACCACCTTTGCCGGAAGAACATTCATCGCAGGTGAGCCCATGAAGGTCGCGACAAAGATATTGGCCGGGTTGTCGTAGATCTCTTGAGGCGTGCCAAGCTGCTGAACACAGCCACCGTTCATCACCGCAATCCGGGTCGACAGCGTCAGCGCCTCGATTTGGTCGTGGGTCACATAAACAATTGTGGTGCCAAGCTTCTGGTGCAGCTTCTTGATCTCCGTGCGCATATCCACACGCAGCTTTGCATCAAGGTTTGACAGCGGCTCATCAAACAGGAACACATCCGGATCTCGCACCAGCGCGCGCCCCATGGCCACGCGCTGCCGCTGACCACCAGACAGCGCACCGGGCTTGCGATCCAGCAGTTGCTCTATCTGCAACAGCTTGGCCACATCATGCATCGCCCTTTCACGCTCGGGCTTTGGCACACCGTGCATTTCCAGACCGAAGGTGATGTTCTGTCCCACGGTCATATTTGGGTAGAGCGCATAGCTCTGAAACACCATCGCGATATTGCGATTGGAGGGATGCACCCCATTCATCACCCGATCTTTGATGCGAATCTCTCCGCCGGTGATGTCCTCCAGCCCCGCAATCATATTAAGCAATGTGGATTTGCCACAGCCCGATGGGCCGACCAGCACAAGGAACTCGCCCTCTTCTACCGAGATGTCCACATTATGCAGCACTTCGACCGCGCCATACGATTTGGTTGCCTTATCAATGTCGAGAAAGCCCATGACGTCTTATCCTTTAACTGAGCCCGCCATCAGGCCACGCACGAAGTACCGTCCGGCCACGATGTAAACGAAGAGAGTGGGCATCGCCGCCAGGATCGCCCCGGCAAAATGCACGTTGTATTCTTTGACACCCGTGCTCGATTGCACGAGGTTGTTGAGCGCCACAGTCATCGGCTGACTGCTCGCATCGGCAAAGGAAGCTCCAAACAGGAAGTCATTCCAGATGTTGGTGAACTGCCAGATCACGCTCACCACCGCGATTGGCCCAGAACTTGGCAACAGAATGCGCCAGAAGATCTGAAAGAACCCGGCCCCATCAATCTGCGCCGCACGGATCAGCTCGGTTGGGAACACCGCGTAATAGTTGCGGAAGTAAAGCGTGGTGAAACCAATGCCAAAAACGATGTGGACAAAGGACAGACCATAGGTCGATCCGGCCAGCCCCATCAGCCCGAGCATCCGCGCCATTGGGATCAGAACGATCTGAAACGGAATGAAACAGGCAAAGAGCATCAGGCCAAAGAGGATCGTATCGCCTTTGAAGCGCCATTTGGTCAGCACATAGCCATTGAGCGCGCCAAGCACGGTGGAAATTGTCACCGCAGGCACGACCATTTTGATGGAATTCCAGAAGTATGGCTTCAGGCCCGTAGGCTCCACACCAATCTGCGCGCTCGCCCAGGCCTGCTTCCACGGCTCAAGCGTAAAGGCACTTGGCAGGCTCATCATGCCACCGCCAGTGATCTCATCCAGTGGCTTTACCGAGTTCACCAGCATCACATAGAGCGGCAGCAGGTAGAACAGCGCAAACAGGATCAGCACCACGTAAATCAGCGTGCGCGTGAAACGCCCGGTGCGGATCGCTGTGTCTTGGGTCGCAACAGACATCACCGTTTCTCCCGCAGTTCAGAGTAGAGATAGGGGATCATGATTGAGGCAATCGCCATCAGCATGATGGTCGCGGATGCCGCACCGATCCCCATTTGGTTGCGCGTAAACGTGTAGGAATACATGAAGGTCGCAGGCAGCTCAGTGGCCCGCCCCGGTCCACCACCGGTCAGCGCAATCACCAGATCGAAGGTCTTGATCGCAAGGTGGCTCAGGATCACAAAGGCGGACAGAAACGCAGGCCGCAGCTGCGGGATGATGATCCGGCGATAGAGATTCCAATTGCTCGCGCCATCCATCTGTGCGGCTTTCAGGATCTCATTGTCGATCCCGCGCAAACCAGCCAAGAACATCGCCATCACAAAACCGGACGTCTGCCAGACAGCGGCCAGAACCACGGTGTAAATCGCAAAGTTTCGGTTCTTGATCCAGTCAAACTTGAAGCTTTCCCAGCCCCAGGTGTGCATCACATTTTCAAGCCCGATCCCCGGATCAAGGAACCACTTCCAGGCGGTCCCGGTCACGATGAAGCTCAACGCCATCGGATAGAGGTAAAGCGGGCGCAACAGCCCCTCTCCTCGGATTTTCTGATCCAGAAAGATCGCCAGCCCAAGGCCAATTGCCGTGCAAAGCGTGATGTACAGCAGGGCAAATATGCCCATGTTTGTCAGCGAAATCTCCCAATGGCTCAGGCGCCAGAGCTTGGAGTAGTTCTCCCAGCCAACCCAGCCATACGACGGCAACAGGCGACTGTCCGTAAAAGAAAGATAGACGGAAAACAGAATGAACCCGTAGACAAACACAAGGATCACCGCCAGCGAGGGCGACAGCACCAATTTGGGAATCCAATTCTGTAGACGGGTTTTAAAGTCCGCCTCAGCAGTCTGCGCCATGACGCGACCTCCATTGGGAAAGAAAAAGTCTGAGAAAGACGGCGGGGCCTAAAGTGACAGCCCCGCCAGGGGAGGTAACCCTATGGATTACTTCGCGATATCCACCGCATCCACCAGCTCCTGTACTGCAGTTTCACTGTCGTACTCGCCGTTGAAATGCGCTGTCACCACGTCATAAACCGCGTTTTTGACAGAGGCAGGGGCCGCGTGGCCATGCGCCATGGAGCCAAACAGGTTGCCGCTGCTGGCTGCTGCTGCGAGGTCTTTCATGCCCTGTTTGCCGCAAGCGTCAAAGTCCGCATCAGACACGTCGGTACGCGCTGGCACAGAGCCTTTCACCACGTTGAATGCAGACTGGAAGCTTGGCGACAGGATCGCACTTGCAAGCGCGGCCTGCTCGGTGGACACTTCGCCCCCCTGATCAAACATCATGAACTGGTCAGCGTTAAAGGTCACCTGCTCCGCCGTGCCCGGGAAACGGAAGCAAAGGAAATCCTCGCCTGGCACTTTGCCCGCGTTCAGGAATTCGCCCTTCGCCCAGTCACCCATCATCTGGAAGCCTGCTTCGCCGTTGATCACCATCGCGGTTGCAAGGTTCCAGTCGCGGCCAGAGAAGTTGTCATCCACGTTGTCACGAATGAAAGCCATACGATCAAACGCGGTTTTCATGGCGTCGCTGCCCAGAGTCTCGCTGTCCAGATCAATGAAGGCCGCTTTGTAACCATCCGGGCCCAATGCGCCCATCGCAACCGCGTCAAACACGGTGGCATCCTGCCAGGCTTGACCGCCATGCGCGATTGGTGTGACACCTGCCGCTTTCAGAGCTTCCACAGCGGAAACAAACTCATCCCAATTGGTTGGCTGGGCGATCCCATTGGCGTCAAGCACAGCTTTGTTCGCCCAGACCCAGTTGGTGGAATGCACGTTCACAGGTGCGGAAACCCATTTGCCATCCGCTTTTGCAAAAGCCTTCAGGGCATCAGGAACGACCTCGTCCCAGCCTTCTTTGGCAGCCACATCATTCAGGTTTGCCAGCGCGCCTTGATTGGCCCAGTCCAGAATATCAAAGCCCAGCGCCTGTACGGCGGTTGGCGGGTTGCCTGCTGTCACGCGCGCGCGCAGCACAGTCATCGCCTGCTCACCGCCACCGCCAGCAACAGGCATGTCCTGCCAGCCAACGCTTTGGCCTTCCAGATCCTGTTTCAAAACGTTCAGCGCGGCCGCTTCACCACCAGAGGTCCACCAGTGCAGCACCTCAACATCTGCAGCCTGCACCATGCTGGTGCTGGCCAGCAATGCGCCCACAACAGCAGCCTTAGTTTTTGTAAAAATTCGCATGTTATCCTCCCAATCTGCGAAGTTTCTTTCGTTATTCCTCGTTTGTGTCGGTCACCCAACGCGCCCGGGTATTCCCGATCCGCATCACAACCGATTTCACCTCCATAAATTCCTCAAAGCCATAGCGCCCGATTTCTCTGCCCTGGCCGGATTGCTTTGCCCCGCCGAAGGTGACCTCAGGAAAGCCATCCATCCACGTGTTGGTCCAAACCGTACCGGCCTCGGCGCGGCGGCTAAATTCCAGACAGGTATGGACACTGTCGCTCCATACGCCCGCAGACAGCCCGTAATCCGTACTATTGGCCAATGTGACCGCCTCCTCCAGCGAGTCAAATGTCATCACCGACAACACTGGACCAAAAATCTCGTCTTGTGCAGCCCCAATGTGAGCGCTCACATCAATTAAAACAGTTGGTTGATAAAACTGATCGCTCAAACCATCCACATTCAACGGCCCACCACCCAGCACGACCTTCGCACCGGCGACTTGTGCGGCTTCCACATGTTTGTGAATTTGCACATTGTGCGCTTCGGTCACAATCGCGCCGACCTGTGTGGCCTCATCCATAGGGTCGCCAAAACGCACCTTCCGCGACAGCGCCACAACACGCTCCACAAAGGCCTCCGCAATATCTTTGTGCACGATCACACGGCTTGATCCGTTACAGCACTGTCCGACATTGAAATAGGTGCCAAACACCACCGCATCCGCCGCAGCCTCCAGATCCGCATCAGGAAAGATCACCTGTGCGTTTTTTCCGCCCAGCTCCAGGGCCACCTTCTTCAACGTATCGGCGGCAACCTCACTGATCATTTTACCAACGCGGGTGGACCCGGTAAAACTCACCATCGCAACCGATTTATGCGCCGCCAGCACGCTGCCCACCGGCTCACCATAGCCCAGCACGATGTTACACACACCCGCCGGCAATCCAGCCTCAATCAGCAACTCGCCCAACATCACCGTGGTGCTTGGCGTCATTTCTGAAGGCTTCACCACACAGGTACAGCCCGCCGCCAGCGCAAAGGGCAGCTTCTGGCTCAAGATCCAGAACGGAAAATTCCAAGGTGTGATGATCGACACAACGCCAATGGGCTGCTTCAGGACCATGGCAACCATGTCTTCGCCCAGTGTGTCGTGACTGTCGCCATGCACTGTCCGCGCCAGACTCGCCGCATAGCGCCAAAGATCGGCCGCGCCCGTCACTTCCCCGCGGGCCTGTGCAATCGGCTTGCCGCTTTCCAGCACCTCAAGTTCGATCATACGGTCCGCATTGGCCTCGATCAGATCCGCAACTTTCAACAGAACAGTGGCACGCTCTTTGCCCGATATCCCGCTCCAGACCCCTGCGTCAAACGCACGCTCTGCCGCCAAAACCGCCGCCTCTGCCTCTGCGGCGCTGCCTTGTGCCGAACGGCTCACCACAACACCGTGGCTTGGAGAAATCCGCTCAAAGGTCGCCCCATCGGCGCTCCCTTGCCAAGCGCCGTCAATCAAGTGACGCCCCTCAAAAGGCTCCGCAGCAGGCACAAAGCCAATCGACGGCCGTATCGCAAGCTCGCTCATTGATTATTTCCCCGTAAACTGCGCGTCGCGTTTTTCCATAAACGCAGCAACGCCTTCTTCTCTGTCGTCACTCGCTGCGATCGCTGCACTGCCCAGCGCATCAATCATCGCGGCACTGTCTTCGCCGCTCCCGGCCAAAATCATCGCCTTGGCAATCTCCGTCGCACGCGGCGACAGCGCCATATGCGCCTGCGCCAGCGTCTGAGCCGCGAACAGGGGATCCTCCGCAATTTCATAGACAAAACCTGTCTGCATCGCCCGCGACGCCTCTATCCGGCGGCCAAAGAGGGCCATCTCTTTGACAAGGCACTCCCCCATCAGGCGCACCAAACGCTGCGTACCGGACCACCCGGGCACGATCCCCACACGTGCCTCGGGTAGGGCCAACAACGCCCTGGGAGACGCAATCCGAAGATCACACGCCGTGGCCAGCTCCAGTCCGCCCCCAAAGGCATGTCCGTTCAACGCCGCAATCGACGGTTTGGACAATCTTGCAATCCGGTCAAAAAGCCGATGCCCCCCGCGCACCCAATGGCGCGAGAACTCCGCCGGGGTCAGGCTGCCCCAGGCCGCAATATCTGCCCCGCTGCAAAACGCCTTCTGCCCAGCGCCTGTCAGGATCAGGACACGCACCTCTGGGTCACGTTCGATTTCTTCAACGTGCCTTTCCAGATCCTCCAGCATCTGAACATCAAGCGCATTGTATTTCGCCTCATTCTGAAGCGTCAGCGTGGCAACCCCACCTTCAACCTGCAGCGCAACCCCGCTCACAGCACCAGCCCTATTGGCGCTTGGCTCAGCAGCGCCTTATCCATGACCGTCGAATTTTCCGCCACACGCACCCGGCCTTCGGTCGGCCCGACAATATCAGCCTGCGCATCAATACCTGGCATGATTTCAGTGGCCACCAATCCCTGGTCCGTGAGCCGGATCACACACCGTTCAGTGATATAGAGAACCTCCTGACCGGTCTCCCGCGCCCGCGCGCCAGAGAAGGTCACATGCTCCACTTGATCCACCATCTTAGTGAATTTACCTGGCGTTGCCACCTTCAGCGCATCTTCAGACAGGTCCATCTGGGCCCCTGCTTCAAACCAGCCGGAAAAGACGATCTTCTTCGCCCGCGCCGTGATGTCCACAAACCCGCCGCAACCAGCTGTCAGGTAAGGTTTTTTACCCAGCTTGGAGACATTCACATTGCCCTGCACATCGACCTCAAGGAAGGACAAGAAAGACATGTCAAACCCGCCGCCTTGAAAATAAATAAACTGTTGGGGGCTTGGTACGAATGCATCTGCATTGGAAGCACATCCAAATGCAAATCCCGTGAGTGGTACGCCCCCAACAGCGCCTTGTTCAATGGCCCATGTCACCGCCTCTGGATGGCCCTCTTCCAGCAAAATCCGCGGCACCATTGCGCTGATGCCAAAGCCTAGATTGGCGGTTTGCCCTTTGGTCAGCTCCATCGCCGCGCGCCGCGCAATCACTTTCTCCACGCCATACTCTGCCAATGCAAAGCTGTCCCATGGGCGCATAACCTGTCCGCTGATCGCAGGATCATACGGCGTTTCGCAGGTCTGCTTCTGATCGGCGTCGATCACGACCAGATCCACCAGATGCCCCGGCACCCGCACATCATGTGGCCGCAGACTGCCGCTGGCTGTCACGCGTTGGACCTGCGCAATCACCAGCCCGCCATTGTTGCGCGCCGCAATCGCCTGCTCCAGCCCACCAAGATAGGCACCCTCATGCTCATAGGTCAGGTTACCGCGTTCGTCCGCGGTGGTGGCCCGTAGAATGCACACATCCGGTGCGATGTTTGGAAAATGCAGCCAAGTCTGCCCGCCAAATTCAGCGCGGCTGACAATCGGAGCTGCGGCGCCTTTGTCGTTCATCGCGCAGCCTTCACGCACAGGATCCACAAAGGTCTGCAAACCAACCTGCGTCAGTACGCCGGGCCGCTTGGCCGCCGCTTCGCGGTGCATGTCAAACAGAATGCCGGAGGGCACGTTATAGGCCGCGACCCGGTCTTCAACGATCATCTTCCAGATCGCTGGCATCTCAAGGCTTGATGGCCCGGAAGGGTAAGAGCCGGCAATCACGCGAGACAGCAAACCGTCCTGGGCAAGGTAATCCATGCCTTTGACACCATACATATCCCCGGCGGCAATCGGATGAATCGAGGTAATGTTCTGCGGATGCCCTTCCGCTTCAAACCGTGCCCCAATCGCCTTGAGCACCAGATCGGGACAGCCGAGCGACGAACTCGAAGAAACCGAAACGACCGCGCCATCTTTGATCCGCGCCACTGCTTGGCTTGCTGAAACCAGCTTGCTCATTGAATGTCTCCATAATCCACATCGACGGCCTGACCCAGTTTTGCTGCATCCCGCACCGCCATCGCCACGGCGAGCGACTTCACACCATCAGGCCCGTCCGCCGCCGCACGCCCTGCGCCCGCAACCGCGCTGTAGAAATCTGAAACGCCCTGTTCGTAAAGGTTATGACGAGAGACTTCGACCGGCACACGGCCCGCCGCCGTCACCAGTTCAACCTCGCCCACAGGCTCTTGCGTCATCACACCATTGGCAAAAATTGAGCCTTCCGTGCCATGCACCTCAAGCCCGCTGCCTGCAAAGGGATGAGTGAAACTCTCGTGGCTCATCACCATGGCACCGCTCGGCATGGTCCAGACGGACATCGCGCTGTCCTCAACCCCCTCACCCATGCCAGAGGCCACCATCTGTGCAACCACACGCTTAGGGTCTTCGCCCAACAAAAAGCGCACCACATCAGCATCATGCACGGTGATGTCGGGGATCACCCCCCCACCGGCGGCTGCGTCGTTGATGCGCCAGCCCTGCAGATGTGGTGGCAGATGCACCGCATGAAACAGACGGACCGACAGCACCTTGCCGATCTTGCCTTCCGCAATCAGCGCCCGCATGGCGCGATGGGAGCCAGAGCAACGCAGGTGGTGATTGGTTGCAAATGTTACACCAGCCTCTTCTGCCGCTTGCACCATGCCCGCTGCTTCCGTGATGCGCATGGCCAATGGTTTTTCACACAACACATGTTTGCCCGCCTTGATGGCCGCCATCGCCTGGGGCAGGTGCTTTTCATTGGTGGAAGACACATAAACAGCCTCACACCTGTCATCCGCCAGCGCCTCTGCCAGATCTGTGGTGACATTGGGCACGCCATGTTCCGCCGCCCAAGCGGCGCCATGCGCGGCCGATCCACTCACCACCCAAGCAATCTCGCCACCATCCTGCGCCCGCACTGCTCCAAGCATGTACTGAGACGCAATTGTGCTCGCCCCAACAAAAACCCAACGCATCAGAATCTCGCCTCCCTTTTCGGATCAGCGCCAATGTTTTGGAACGATCCAATCCTCAAATTGCAGCATAATTGGAACGTTCTAAATTTTGCAACGACTTTTTCTCTATTTTTGTCGCTCATCCAAATTCAGACAAAAACGACAGTGCTTTCAATAAACTGCCCGCTGTTTTAAAACGCTCAAGTCGGCAAACGGAGGCCACATGGCACAAATCAGCTTCAAACAGCTTCAGGCCTTTGTGGCAGTCGCCGATCTCGCCAGCTTCCGCCGCGCTGCTGACAAGCTCAACACAACCCAACCCAATATCTCCAGTCGAATCTCCAGCCTCGAGACACAAGTGGGCCACCGACTGATGGCGCGGGACGCGGGCTCCGTGCGCCTGTCGCCAATGGGGGAGAAAATGCTCATCGAAGCACGGTCTGTGCTGCGCGCTATGGATGGGTTTTTGCTCGCGGCAGAGGATGATAGCCTGTTTGACGGCACCCTGCGCATCGGTGTGACAGAGATGATTGTCCATACCTGGCTTGGCGCATTTTTTAAGGCGCTCAAGGCACGCTTTCCAAACATTGACGTTGATCTGACGGTCGACCTCTCGATGAACCTGTCCGATGCAATTTCCGAGCAACGGCTCGATCTTGCACTGCAAAATGGCCCCTTTCTCAGAACCACCACCGGCAACACAGACCTTGGGCCCCTGCCCATGATGTGGGTTGGCGCCCCCAGCCTCAACATCAGCACCAAAGTGCTTTCGCTGCGCGATCTGGCGCAACATCCGGTCCTCACCCACGCGCGCGGAACGATTCCCTACGAGCAGATGCAAGACCACTTCGCGGCCTTTCAAGACATTTCTGTGCGCCATGTCTCTTCCTCCAATCTCGCTGCCTGCCACCAGATGACACGCGACGGACTGGGCGTGGCCTGCCTGCCAGAAGCGATGGTGCGTGAGGATCTTGCCAACGGCATTCTGATGCCTCTGCGCTACCTCTGGGTGCCCGATGCGCTGCAATTCTTCGCCCGATTTGACGCCGACACCTGCCCCAGCTTTGTGCGCGCAGCAGCCGATTTGGCGCAGATCGAAGCGCAAAAACACGCAGACGCCGCCACAGGATAAATTTTCTTTATCTTATGCATCCAATCTAATAATTGGATTTCATGATCGCACTGCCTCTAACCTGCGCCCAAGTTGACAGGAAAGAGGCACCCCATGCCCACAGAAGCGGCCCGCTTGGGCGTAGACATTGGCGGCACATTCACCGACGTGGTGCTGGAAATTGACAACGCGCGGCACTCCACCAAAGTGCTCACCACCTATGCCGCACCGGAGAACGCAATTGTTGACGGCATGCATCAGGTCTGCGCCAAAGCAGGCGTCTCCCCTGCCGCGATCTCTCAAATCATCCACGGCACCACACTGGCCACAAACGCGCTGATCGAACGCCGCGGAGCCAAAACCGCGCTGATCACCACCAAGGGCTTTCGCGATGTCATCGAAATGCGCACCGAAAGCCGCTTTGAACAATATGATCTGAACCTCACACTGCCCGAACCACTGCTGCCACGCAACCGCCGCTACGTGGTGAGTGAGCGTATGGATGCCAACGGCAACCGCCTGATTCCACTGGATCTGCAAGAGGTTGAAGCCCTCGCAGAGGAGCTGCGCGCGGCCGAATATGAAAGCATCGCCGTGGGCCTTCTGCATTCCTATGTGAATGACACACACGAGCGCCTCATCGCCGAGGTTCTGGCCGAAAAATTACCCGGCGTGATGGTCTCTCTGTCCTGTGAAGTGTCCCCGCAAATGCGCGAGTACGAACGCTTCAACACCACCATCGCCAATGCCTATATCAAGCCGCTGATCAAATCCTATCTGGGCCGCCTGAAATCCCGCCTTGCTGACGAAGGCGCAGCCTGCCCCGTATTCCTGATGCACTCAGGTGGCGGTATTATGTCCTTGGAAAGTGCTGCGGATTTCCCAGTACGCCTTGTGGAAAGTGGCCCCGCCGGGGGCGCGATTTTTGCCGCAGACATCGCCGCCAAACACGGCCTGGGCAAAGTGCTCAGCTTTGACATGGGCGGCACCACTGCCAAGATCTGCCTGATCAAGGACCAGACCCCCAAAACCGCCCGCGTGTTTGAAGTGGCGCGCACCTATCGCTTCAAAAAAGGCTCTGGCATGCCCATCTCGATCCCGGTAATCGACATGGTTGAAATTGGTGCCGGCGGCGGCTCCATCGCCCATGTGGACGCCATGAACCAGATCCGCGTCGGCCCGGAAAGCGCTGGCTCAGAGCCGGGTCCGGCCTGCTATGGGCGCGGCGGCGAAGAACCGGCGGTGACGGATGCAGATCTGATTCTTGGCAAGCTTGACCCAGAGAATTTTGCAGGCGGCTCCATCCCGCTGCATCCGGTAAACTCCGAACTGGCACTCACCGATGCCATTGGCAAAACGCTTGATATGGATGCATTGGAAGCGGCCTTTGGCGTGGCGGAAGTGGTCGATGAAAACATGGCCAACGCTGCCCGCGTGCATGCTGTCGAAAATGGCGAAGACCTCAGCGATTACACCATGATCGCCTTTGGCGGCGCGGCTCCGCTGCACGCCGCACGACTCTGTGAAAAGCTCGGCGTGTCCCGCTGTCTCGTGCCCCAAGGTGCGGGCGTCGGCTCTGCCATCGGTTTCCTGCGTGCGCCCTTCAGCTTTGAGGCAAACCGCTCCGTCTTTATGCGCCTCGGCGCGTTTGACGCGGCAAAGGTCAAAGCGCTTTTTGCCGACATGTCTGATGAAGCCACACGTTTCGTGCGGTCCTGTGATGCCGAAGCTGAGATCCTACGCGACCATAAAATCTACATGCGCTACGCAGGTCAGGGCTGGGAAATCCCCATCACTTTGACAGCACTGCAGGCAGAAAACCCGGAGATGGAGACCTTCCAACGCCTCTTTGAGCGCGACTATGAGGCCCTCTTTGGCCGCGCTGTCGAGGGCATGGAAATGGAAATCACGGTCTGGTCGGTAAACGCCTATACCGCGCAGGAGGCGGCAACCCCTCTGGCCGACGTCACCACAGTGCAGGCTACGCAATCAGACAACACGCGGCCCCTGTTTGATCCTGCCCTTGCGCAAACTGTCGACGCCGCCGTGATCGCGCGCGCAGATCTGCCCACAGGCCATATCGCCCAAGGCCCTGCCCTCATCACTGAGGATGAAACCACCGTCGTTGTGCCAAGCAGCCGCGAAGTTTTGACCCACACAGACGGCACTCTGGATGTGCGCCTGAAGGAGACACGCAAATGACACAGCACAGCAAAGTCGCGTATCAAGTCATGTGGAACCGCCTGATCTCAGTGGTGGAAGAACAGGCACAAGCCCTTGTCCGCACAGCCTTTTCCACCTCCGTACGCGAGGCAGGCGATCTCTCCGCCGGGGTCTACAATGCGTCCGGCGACATGCTCGCACAGGCCGTCACCGGCACGCCGGGCCACGTGAACGCCATGGCCGATGCCGTGGGGCACTTCATCCGCCGCATCGGGCCAGACAACATGTTTGAGGGTGATGTTTACCTCACCAATGATCCGTGGGAAGGCACAGGCCACAAACACGACATCACCGTTGTGACCCCCTCTTTCTTCGGCGGCAAGCTGATTGGCTTTTTTGCCTGCACGGCCCATGTCACCGACATTGGCGGGCGCGGCTTTGGCGCCGATGCCAATGACGTCCACGAAGAGGGCCTGTACATCCCGATCATGAAATTCGCCCACAAAGGCGACGTGGATCGCACCCTCCTCAGCATCATTCGCGGCAACGTGCGCGAACCTGATCAGCTGGTGGGCGACATCTATGCGCTCGCCAATTCCAATGACATTGGCCATCAGCGCCTGATCGACATGGTCAAAGAATTCGCGCTTTCTGACCTCACCGGTATCTCGGATTTCATCCTGACCAACTCGCGCGCTGCCACGCTGGCACGAATCAATGCGCTGACACCCGGCACGGCCTCGGGCCACATGCGCATTGATGGCTATGACAAGCCCATCGACCTGCATGTCACCCTGACCATCGAAAAAGACCGCATCCTCAGCGATTGGAACGGCACCTCGGGGCTCGACAAAAAAGGCATCAACGTGCCGTTGGTCTACACCAAGGCTTACGCCTGCTACGCGCTCAAATGCGCCATCGCTCCAGAGATCCCCAACAACGCGGCCTCCCTCGCCCCATTTGAAATCACCGCGCCGGACAACAGCATCGTTAATGCAAAGTTTCCCGCCCCCGTCGCGCTGCGCCACGTGATTGGCCACATGGTGCCAGACACGGTCTACAACGCGCTGGATCAGCTTTTGCCCAATATGGTGCCTGCCGAAGGCGCCGGATGCCTGTGCAACTTCCAGCTCTCCTTGCGGCCCCGCACCGATGCGCCTGCACCCAAAGATGCAACCCGCGCAGAAGTGCTGACCTTTAACTCCGGTGGATCCGGTGCACGCCCCACGCTGGACGGCATGAGCACCACCGCTTTCCCGTCTGGCGTTATGACCATGCCGGTTGAAGCCACAGAACAGGTCGGCCCGGTGATCATCTGGCGCAAAGAGCTGCGCCCGGACAGCGGCGGCGCGGGCGAATTCCGCGGTGGCTTGGGCCAGTATATGGATGTTGGCGCCCGCGAAGGGCACGAGTTTGACATCTCCCTCATGCTGGATCGTGTGAACCACCCAGCCCAGGGCCGCCGCGACGGCCAACCCGGTGGCGCAACCCACATCACACGCGGCGATGGCTCCGCCATGCCGGGAAAAGGCAAACACTTCGTTTCACACGGAGAAGTTGTCCAAATGGCCTTCCCTGGCGGCGCAGGCTACGGTAACCCTCGGGCGCGTGACAAGGAGAGCATCAAGCGCGACCTGGCCCTAGGCTACATCACTCCAGAGCACGCAGCACAGCACTACAACATCTCGGCCGATGAAATTGCCGAGGCCCTGGCGCGGGCAAATCTGGGGGACACGCTTTAATGGCAGCACAGACTTGGGCAACCAAACCAACCAAAACATCCTATGATGTGGTGATCATCGGCGGGGCCATCATGGGCTCTGCCACCGCATGGTTTCTTTCCGACAACCCTGATTTCACAGGCTCTGTTTTGGTGGTTGAGAAAGACCCATCTTACGAATTCAGCTCCACCGCTCATACAAACTCCTGCATCCGGCAGCAGTTTTCCAACACGCTCAACGTGCAGATTTCGCAGTTTGCAGCGGATTTTGTCAAAAACCTGCGCAGCCACATGGGTGGCGATGCACGTGTCCCTGAGCTTGATATCCAAAGCTACGGCTACCTCTATCTCGCTGACAATGACGGCTTTGCGCAAACCCTGCGTGAAAACCAGAAAATTCAGCGCGCTGCCGGGGCTGACACAGAACTGCTGACCGCAGAAGAGATCGCAGCCCGCTATCCGTTTTATAACGTGGATGACATCGTTTTAGGCTCCATCAACACCAAGGACGAAGGCTATTGGGATGGCGGCGCAGTGTTTGACTGGTTCCGCCGCTCCGCTCGCGAACGGGGTGTGGAATACGTTCAAGGCGAAGTGGTCGCCATGGCACGCGAAGCGGGCAAAATCACCTCTGTCACGCTGGCCTCCGGGGATGTGGTCGCTTGTGGTCAGGTCGTGAATGCCTCCGGCCCGCGCGCCGCACGCACCGCCGAAATGGCTGGCATCCAGATCCCTGTAGAGCCCCGCAAACGCTTCACCTGGATTTTCTCCGCTGAACAGCCCCTGCCAATGGAGCTGCCGCTCACCATCGATCCCTCCGGTGTCCACTTCCGACAGGATGGCCCAGAGACCTATTTGGCAGGCGCCGCCCCTGATCCAGATCCAGCCGTGGATTTTGATGATTTCCACATGGATCACAATCGCTGGCAGGATCACGTCTGGCCGATCATCGCGACCCGCATTCCTCAGTTTGAGGCCATCAAAGTGGTCACCGAATGGGCTGGCCACTATGCGTTTAACACCTTGGATCAAAACGCCATTCTGGGCCCCCACCCGGAGGTCGAGAACTTCCTGTTCCAAAACGGCTTCTCCGGACATGGGCTGCAGCAAAGCCCTGCAATGGGCCGCGCCATGGCCGAATGGATCACCTACGGCACCTATCGCGCACTGGACATGTCCCCGTTTGCGTTCGAACGTGTGTTGACCAACACACCAATCGTCGAAAAGGCCGTGATCTGATGGTAGCCCCGAACCCTTTCCTCTCCGCTCTGCGCGCAGGCCAGGCGCAAATTGGCATCTGGCTCAGCATGGCCACAGCGCAATCCACAGAGATTGTGAGCCATTCCGGCTTTGACTGGGCGCTGATTGACATGGAGCATTCCCCCAATGATCTTTCCACGGTGAAAGATCAGCTGCGCGTGCTTGAAAGCGCCGCAACCACCGCGCTTGTGCGTCCAGATTGGAACAACCCGGTCAAAGTCAAACGCCTGCTGGATATGGGCGCGCCGGGCCTGCTCTTTCCAATGGTGAACAGTGCAGAGGAAGCCGCCGCAGCGGTTGCCGCAACGCGTTTTGCGCCACGCGGCATTCGTGGCGTCGGCAGCACCACCCGCGCCACCGCCTACGGACGCGACAAAAGCTACTTTGCCGAAGTTGAAAAACAGACCGCCGTCTTGGTGCAAGTGGAAACCCTTCAGGCACTCGACAATATTGATGAGATCGCCGCGGTTGATGGCGTTGATGGCGTGTTCTTCGGGCCGGCAGACATCGCGGCGGAAATGGGCCATCTTGGTCAGGCCATGCATGACGATGTCTGGGCCAAAATTCTGCCGCTTGCGATGCGCCTAATCAGCAAACGCATTCCCGTTGGTACGGTGGTTTCTGACGTCACATTTGCACGCAGACTGCTCAGCGCGGGGTTCACCTTTGTCGCTTGCGGCTCGGATACGGGCCTTCTCGCCCAAGCAGCGGACCAACGTCTCGCTGACCTAAAAGCTCAAACTACAGGAACTTAAACATGAAAAAGCTCGTCCTCACCGGTGCCGCTGGCCGCCTTGGATCCTACCTGCGTGAGCCGCTTTCCAAAATGGCGGACGAGCTTGTCTCCACCGATATTGCCGATGACATTGGCAAACTTTACTCTGGCGAACGCTATGTTCAGGCCGACCTGGCCTCTCTAGATCAGATCAGTGACGTGTTGGAAGGCGCGGATATGGTTGTGCATTTTGGTGCAATCGTCGACGAAGCCCCTTTCGAAGAAATCCTCGGCCCCAACATTATTGGGGCCTACAACGTCTGGGAGGCCGCCCACCGGCACGGCGTGCGTCGCGTTGTCTACGCAAGTTCCGTGCACGCGGTTGGCATGTATCCGTCCTCTGATTGCATTGGGGTTGACGTGCCCCACCGCCCCGACACATTCTACGGCCTCGCCAAATGTTTCGCCGAAGATCTCGGGCGCATGTATTGGGAAAAGCGTGGGCTGGAAAGCGTTCATATGCGGATTTTCTCCTGCGCCAAAGTGGTCAGCCCCCGCTCGCTGTCCACATGGCTCAGCTATGATGATCTGATCCGCCTTGTGACCCGCGCCATCGACACACCCACAACCGGTTTCTCCATCGTCTATGGCATCTCAAACAACGACCGCATGCCCGTCAACAACGCTGGCGCCTCCCATCTCGGCTATCGCCCACAAGACAATGCCGAACAATTCGCGCCTGAAATCCTTGCAGCCGCGCCTCCAGCTGATCCGCATGATCCCGCACAAGTGTGCATCGGCGGCCCCTTCGCGGCTGTTGATCTGGGGGAAAGCGGTCTGGCGAATATGACCATAGTCGACGATCGCAAGACACTGTAAAGCGATCAAAAAAGGGCGCCACCAGCGCCCTTTTCTCCATCACACCCTGCGCTGTCTTACGCCGCGCGCGTGCTCGCAAAAATCTCTATCGGCGTATCTTCTTCTGTGGCGCGGGTTTCGAACTTCTTGACGATTTCAGACACCTGCGATGTATCACGGCGCATATTGTCCACAACGGCAACCACCTCTTCTACCAAGGCCGCATTCTGCTGTGTGGCCTCATCCAACAGACCAAGCCCGTTTGCGATCTCAGACAGCCCATCTGATTGCACACTGGTGGACTGAGCAACCTCTGTGCTGAGCGCAGATACATTTTCCACGTCCTGAACAATGTCTTCCAGCACACTGCCAGCCTGATCAACCAGCGTGACACCCGTTTCCACCAACTCAGAAGACGTCTTGATCAGTTCACTGATTTCCTTCGCGGCATCCCCAGCTTTCTGTGCCAGACCGCGCACTTCAGATGCCACAACAGCAAAGCCACGCCCCGCCTCTCCTGCTCGTGCAGCCTCAACGCCCGCATTCAGCGCCAACAAATTGGTTTGAAACGCGATGTCATCAATCACACCGGTGATCTGGGAGATCTGTGCAGAGCTCTGCGCAATCTCGCGCATTTTTCCAACGGTTTCCCCCATGACACTGCGGCCTGTCTGGGCCTGCGCATGGGTCTGACGCATCATGGCATCTGTCTTTTGCGTCGCATCAGAGGACGACTGCAACTGTGTGCTGATGTCAGAAATAGATGCCGCCGTACGCTCAAGCGTGGCCGCCTGTGTTTCTGTACGACGCGCCAGATCTCCCGCGCTTTCATTCATTTCTGAAGCTGTCAGATTCAGATCGTCGGTGGCATATTTGATTGTCTTCACCACCGAACGCAATCCGCGCTGCAACTCATTGAACGCAAACCGCAGCGGCTCAAACTCCTGCGGAAAATCACTGACCTGAGGTGCCGGAATATCCTCTGACAGATCTTTGGCCGCAACCCGCTTCATACCGCGCTCAAGATACTCAAACGCAACCGCCTGTTTGGTTTTCCGGGCATGGGTGAAGGCCGTCGCAGCGGCGGCCAGATCCAGCTGAAGCAACCGCGAAAGCAGCGCCGCCTCTTGTGCAAGCCGCGCCTTGCCGCGTGCAAAAATCACCAGCCCAGATTGCGCAACCAGTTCCGCCTGCAGCAGCGCCGCCGCAGCAGCATGCCCCGCCATAAAGGCTTCAATACGCCAACCCATGTCGAGAAAGTGCACGTCATTCAAACGCCGGATAGATGCGGGGTACTGCCCCTCCAGACCTGATTTCAAAAGCCGCGCCCAATGGTCTTTCATTGCCGCTTTCGCACCCGCAAAGACAGCCAGATCCACGTCAGGCGGAATTTCGGAATAAAATGCATCTATGGCGGCATCCAAAGCAGGCGTGACCTTGATGGCAATCTTGCGCAACAAAGCCAGATCATCCTTATCCAAACGCATTTCTGTCGTGAATTCTTCCAACGCGTTGGCCATATCGGCGAGCCCCTTCTTCCCGGACGCTTAAGTCTTTCGCATCTCTTAAGGGGGAGTTGGTTAACGGAAGCCTTAACCAAATCGAAAACACGTCAAAAACCTGTGGAAAACTCGCATGGATAGGCCAAGCCAAAAAAACACCGCCTGCGAAAGACGCAAGCGGTGTCAAATTCTTCGGTGTCTGTCGACAGGAAACGCTTAGGCGATGCTCTCGATACGCGCGCCAGCAAACTGAGCCACCATTGCGGCGGCTGTTGCGTCATCCACGAGGCACAGCGCGGTGGACAGGCCATCCGCCACAGCGGCAGAAGGAGCAGACGCGGCTGCCAGAGACAGCGCGCCTTCTTGACCGTCTGGGCGGAAGATATGCGCGTCGTTGCCAGACAGCACAGTTGCCATCGGCGCAGAGGTTGCCAGCGCACGATCGGTCAGCTTCACACGTGCCACGATCTCACCGGCTGGGGTGCTGACACCTGCGGTCCATTGTGCGCCATCCGCGCGATGGCCAAGAGCGGCCACTTCGCCCATGTCCAGAAGAACGTCTTTGAGGCCGGCATCTTTGAGGATCGCTGCGATACGATCGGTCACATAACCCTGCGCAACACCGTTCAGCGTCAGCGCCATGCCTTCTGCGCCAAAGCGCACTTCATTGGCATCAAACGCAACCTTGTCCCAGCCAACGCGTGCTTTCGCATCAGTCACGTCGCCCTGACCACCTTTGGCCAGCCACAGCGGCTGTACAGTTGGGTCAAATGCGCCGCCGCTGGCTTTGTTCAGCGCGTCGCTCAGTTCCAGAACCTCGATCAGCTCTGCAGAAGGCGCAGCCAGAACACCGTCACGATTCAGGCGTGTCAGTTCGCTATCGCGATACAGCGAGAAAATGCCCTCCAGACGGTCCAGCTCTGCAGTCACATCTGCAATGATCGGCGCCGCATCTGCGTCGCTCAGGCCAACCAGCGACATCTGCGCTGGTGCACCCAGCGCAACACCTTGCCATTTGGCAGTTTCGGTTACGGTAGCAGCGTGGCTCAGGCCAGCGGGCAGCGCCGCAGAGGCGGCGGCGATGGTCAGAAATCGGCGGCGATGCATCCGGGTCATGAAAAGCTCTCCAGAATCGAGTCAAAATCGTGGTGCGCCATGCGCATTTGGCGGGGACATATCATTCAATTGACGGACTGCCCACCCCACTCACACGCAAATTCGCGGGAAATCGGCCTTCTTGGCCGCTGTTTGCTATAATCCAGACAGCTAAAGCAATCGTATAGATCCGCTCCTCAAATCACATGGCATTTGTTGACAGCAGACAGTGATCCGCAAGAGCCGCCTAAAACGGTGGTGGCCTCATCCGCACCGGGCTCGATTTTATGATCGACGTGTGGGTGCTCGCCAACCGGCCAAAAGTCTCCAACAAAGGATCAAGCTCAGCAATATCTCGCAATAGAACCCGCGCGACAAACCCATCTTCCCCCGTGACCTTGTCACATTGTACGATCCGCTCTGTGGTCTCAATCTGCGCTTGTAACAAATGCCGCTTCCCCGGTAGCGGGCGAAAGCGCACAACCGCCTCAAGGGAGTAGCCCAACGCTTTGGGGGAAACCTCAATCGCAAATCTTTGGATGATCCCCCGATCCTGCAATCTCTGCACCCGGTCCCGAATGGTAGGCGCGGACACGCCCGCCTCTTCGGCCAAGTCTTTCCAGCTGACCCGCGCATCGCGCGCCAATGCAGCCAATATATCCCGATCAAGATCGTCCAGCGTATCTTCCATAGGAAAGCAAATACCGCGAAATGCCTCCGTTTATACAGTAAAATCCGCCAGTCTCCTTTGTCTGAGACAACACAGATCCAGACTCAGTTGGTAGTTTATCCACTTCTCGTATCAGCAATGGGGAAAACGATGAACTGGGCAGTTTGGGCGTCATTCGCTACAATCTCGGCCGCCAATATTGTGACGCCGGGACCCGCAAACCTGAACACGCTGCGGCGGGCGCTGCAACTTGGCGGTAGGCGCGTAACCCCAACAATCCTTGGCAATGCGCTTGGCCTCGCGGTCGGAGGGGCCATCTGCGCCTTGGGCATTATCTCCGCAGTCATTGCCTTCGACTTTCTGTTGCCCTTCTGTCGCCTAATTGGAGTGACCTATCTGATCTGGCTCGCACTCAAACTCCTATTGAAATCCGAAACACTGTTGATGGAACCTGGCCCCAAAGTCCCGGTGTCATTCGCTACCCTATTTGGGGAGGCGTTTCTGCTTGCGGTCACAAACCCAAAAGCGCTGCTCTTTTATATGGCGCTCTTTCCTCAGGTGCTGGATCTGAACCGCGCGCTAACGCCTCAGGTCAGCATCCTGCTACTCACCTACAGCGGCCTCTCCATCATGTCGCTCAGCACTTACGCCGTCTTTGCCAACGCCTTACGCAAGCGCTACATGACACAGAAACGCTACACCCGCTTTCGTCAGATTTCAGGCCTCATCCTGCTTGGCTTCGCACTTAAACTTCTACTCGACACTGCGTGAAGAACCCCTATCTCCGCAATTCGTTAACGCTAAAATCCACTGTCGCGATACCGCCGCAATACCGACGCGATACAGACGTTCCATTTTGACAAGTGTTAACGCCCATCCCCGATCCGCTGACCATCCGCGTCAAAGAAATGACAGGCCGCCTCCGGGAAGCACAGCCCCACCTGATCACCAACCCCGTGAGGCACGTCGCCGCCGGTGACACGCACCACCAGTTTGTCCTCCTGCCCCACGTCCAAAATCAAAAACGTATCCGCGCCAAGGTACTCAACAACCTCAATTGTGCCCTCACATTGACCCGCGCCAGTGGCGCAGACTTCGATATGTTCAGGGCGCACGCCAATCTTGGCCGCAGCACCGGTTTTGCCAAATGGCCCAGCACCGCCAATCGCCAGCCTATACTCAGGATCGCCCGCTGCTGCCTGACAGTCCAGAATGTTCATCTTGGGGCTGCCGATGAACTGCGCAACAAACAAATTCCCTGGCTTTTCATAGAGTTCGCGCGGCGTCCCGACCTGCGCAATGTGGCCAAATTCCAACACCACAATACGATCCGCCAGCGTCATGGCTTCGACCTGATCGTGGGTCACATAGATCATCGTGCGCTTCAGACTCTGATGCAGTTTCGCGATCTCTTAGCGCATTTCCACGCGCAGTGCGGCATCCAGATTGGAAAGAGGTTCATCAAACAGAAACGCCGTTGGATCCCGCACAATAGAGCGCCCAATGGCCACCCGCTGCCGCTGCCCACCGGACAGATCCTTGGGACGGCGCTCCAGATAGTCCGTCAGTTTCAGGATCTCTGCCGCCTGCCCCACCTGGCGTGCGATCTCATCCTTGCTAACACCCGCTACTTTCAGGGAAAATCCCATGTTCTCCGCCACAGTCAGATGCGGATATAGCGCATAGGATTGAAACACCATCGTCAACCCGCGCTTGCTTGGCGGATGATCCGTCACATCATTCCCGTCGATCTCAAGCGCGCCCCGGCTGATGTCTTCAAGACCACCAATCATGCGCAGTAACGTCGACTTACCGCAGCCGGAGGGGCCGACAAAAACCACGAATTCCCCGTCCTGAATGTCCAGATCGATCCCTTTGATGACCTGAATGTCACCAAACCACTTTTCAACCGCCTTTAGAGTGATACTGCCCATCAGACCCTCCCTGCCCATGCCAGCCAAACCGCTGCTGTCCACGTGAATGAACCACCACCTGCAGCGTCTCCGCTAAAGGGATCAAAATACTCGGCAAATCCATGCTCTGCGATCAGCGCTGCTGTTTTCTTGGCCAAGGTTTCCGCCTCTGCCACATGCCCCATGTCCTTCAGCCCCATGCCGATCAGCATGTTCACGATGGCCCAGGTGGGGCCACGCCAATACCGCCGCGCATCAAAGGTTTCCGCATCGGGATCATTGCTTGGTACCGGATAGGGCACCTGCGCCAAAATCTCTCGCAACCGCGCCAGCATCGCCGGGTTTTCAACTCCCGCAAACCAGCAAAGATAGGAGGCATTTGAAATGCAACCAGCCCACTCACCACTGTGGACATCCCGACTGTCAAATCCGCCAAGATCGGCGTTCCACAAAGTTGCAACGCCCGCTTCCAACCGCTTGATATCAGACGTAATCTGCGACACGTCCTGACCAAGCGCTTCGCCCACCGCGTGCAAATCTCTTGCCGCACGTAGAGTGGTAAATGTCATCGTCGGATCCGCCACCCGAAACGGGCTTTCCGCCAGCATCGCCGCCTGATCCCACTTCAATCGCCGCCCCAGCTGCACCAGCTTGATATAGCGGTCATAGTCAAATTTGGTTGGGCGATCCTCGCTATTCACATGGGTCGTATCCCGCCGAGTATATTCCCCCACATCAGAGGCATCCATGCGCGCCATGGTATTGTCCCAGTCAGGCGCATTATCCCGGCCAGTTTCCCAAGGGTGCGTTGTACAAACTGCGCCCATATGCAGACGCCAGCGCATGATCCAATTGTGCCAGGCGAGCATTTTGGGATAAAGCGCCGCCATGCGCGCCTGACCCATTTCGCGATCCTGCTCCCAAACCAGCCGCGCCATCGTCGCAGCAATCGGAGGCTGAATGATCCCGGATGACGGGATCGGCCCATTGCAGCCCCACACATCCGGCCCCGGAAAATAGCCCGGATCGTTTTTGTGAAACAGAATATGGGGCACCATGCCATCGGCCCATTGCCCCTGAAACAACGTCTCAAGCTCCACCCATGCACGTTCCAAATCAAACTGCGCAAATCCCAGCGCTGCAATCGCGCTGTCCCAGTTCCACTGGTATGGATAAAGCCCATCCGTTGGCACAGTGTACCCACCACGATCATTGGTGATCAGGATCTGTTGCGCTTGATCCATAAGAGAAATTTCGGAAGTCATCGTCTTATCCTTTGACAGACCCAGCCGTCAGGCCTTTGGTCATGAAGCGTTCAAGTCCCAAGAAAAGCACCATGATCGGCACCGTGGCGATCACCGCCCCGGCCATCAGGTGTTGTCTGGGAATTTCAGAAGAGTTGAGCATCGCTACCCCACGGGTGAGCGTGAATTTGGAAGGGTCATCCAGCAACATGAAGGCGAGCAGAAACTCGTTCCAGGCGATCATGAAGACATAAAGCGAGACCGACGCGAGCGCAGGCAGGCTGAGCGGCAGAGTGATTTTCCAGATCACCGCAAGGCGCGACAGCCCATCCATCAGACCAGCTTCCTCAACCTCGGTTGGCAACCCGCGGAAATACCCCTGCAACATATAGAGCGCGACCGGGATCGTGGTGACCGGATAAATCATCACAATCCCAAGGATCGAGTTGCGCAGCCCCGTCATCGAAAAGGCGATGTAGATCGGCAAGGCGAGAACGATCATCGGCACCATGTAGATCAGCAGGATCGATCGCGAGAACGCTTTCTGCCCTTTGAACCGGAACCGCGCAACCGCATAGGCCCCGGGCACGCTGAACGCCAAGGTAATCGCCACCGTCAGCGCCGAGACATAGAACGACGTCCAGAGATAGGTGCCAAAGTTGAAATCACGAAACAGCTCAACATAGCTGCGGAACAGCTCAGCACCCTTGCTTATCTCAATAGAGAAATCGAGCGGGTTCTGCAGCAGTGCTTGCTGTGATTTCAGGCTGGTCATCACCATCACGTAAAAAGGGATCAGCACAATCGCGGTGAAGAAGATATAGCCAAACCCCGTCAGAAACCGGATCACCGCAGCCTCGTACTCATGCCGTGTCAGCGTGCCAAACGGTGTGTCCTGCAAGATCGCGGCCATGGCCAAATGCATGCCCCCACCCAGCGCGATCATGGCCACCAAAACTGCCGAGGACGAAACGCCCTCACCGGTCACAACCGGCCCAACAGGTGACGCCATCGCAAGTGCCATAACCGCGCTGATCGCAAGCCTTGCCGGCGCATGCTGTGCTGGAAAGCGCACATAGATCAGCCCAGCGACAGCGCCCCATACCAGACAGAGCAACAGCTGCGGGCGGAACGCCGCCCCGGTGGCAAATGACATCGCCACCGCAACTGTTGTCGCCATAACAATCAGCCAAAGCGCCCCTAGCACGGGGCCAGTGATAAACCCTTTGCGCATTTAGAGGCCCTCCTCACGGCTGATGAATTTGAAGAAGAAGAAGGAAAAGCACAGCAAACACAGCAGGATCACCACCGCCACCGCCGCCCCCGCGCCAATGTTGGAAATCGCAAAGGCCTGTTCATAAACGTTCACCGTCAGGGTCCGCGTGCCCGCGTTGCCGCCCGTCAGCAGGAAAATGTCGTCGAACTTGTTGAACGTCCAAATGAACCGCAGCAGGAACAACACCGACAGGATGCCCAAGAGCTGTGGCAGGCTCAGCAACCAGAACTTCTGGAAGGGCGACGCGCCATCCATATCCGCCGCCTCATACATTGAGGAGTCGATGCTCTGCATGCGTGCAAGGATGAAGAGGAAGGACAGAGGAAAGTACCGCCAGATCTCAAACACCGTCACCATGATCAGTGCCAGCGGACGCTCGCCAAAGAAGTTGATTGCACTTTCTGTGACGCCCATCTGAATGAGCAACGCATTCGCCGAGCCTGAGAAAGGATCAAACAGCGTGACCCATGTAAATGCCACCGCAATCACCGGCGCCACATAGGGGAAGAGGTACAACCCTCTTATAAACCCCTGCCCCGTAAAGCTTTTGTTCAAAAGCAGCGCCGCAAACAGCCCCATGACAAGCGCGTCAATGGTGCCAAAGACGGTGTAAAACATCGTGACGCCAAAAACGGTCCAGAACTCACCACCATCAAACAGGCGCTTGTAGTTCTCCATCGACAGCGCCGGGCTGGTCAGCACGCTTTTGCCTGCGCCGGTCATCGTGGGTTCACTGTCTTCAACCGCCGCTTCCAGCGCATCTTCGTCCAGATTGGAGGTGATGGGCAAACGCAACCGCTCCCGCTCCCCACCTTCCATATCGCCAAAATCACAGAACAGGTCACGCCCCGTAAGCGTGCACACCTCTGGAAGATCTCCAATGATCTCAACGCCTTCAGGCACGTGGTCGCGCAGGGTTACACCCTTTATGGCTTCCTCTTGAGAAGAGTTGCGCACGCGGTACTCCACGCGCATCTCGTCGCCACTGCCACGCAAGCTTTCGCGCACAATTGGCCCAGGCGGGCGCAGATCAGACAGCGCAAAGGGTTTGAAGCTGATCCAAATGACAGCCAGCAGGGGCAGCACCACGACCAAAGCCACACTGATCAGCGTCGGGGCCAGTAAGCCCCAAGCCAGCCGTGCCTCGCGTTTGGCCAATGCGCCCGTGCCCGTTGGCGGAAGTGCCGTAGACATGGGGAACCTCTAAAGAAAAGAGCGCAAACGGCCTGCCCGCAGATGCGCAGGCCGCTGCAAAATGTCTGTGGTTATTGAACCTTAGACAGTTCGTCGTTCATCGCGGCCACCGCAGCAGCAGCGTCGATTTCGTCATCGACATACTGGCGTACGATGCGGTTGATCGCCTGACTATTGATGATCTTGGACGCCAGCGACAGCTGACCTTCCGCGACACCCCAACGCTGCGCCACATCAAGGCCGCCAACGATTTCGTCGATCATCGCCTGATCATAGAGCTCACCCAGCGGTGCCTTACGATCCACACCAACCGGCAGTTTGGACCATGCTTCGCTGAAAGCTGTTGGGTTGTCCGCCGTACCGCGACGCACCGGGAACTTGCCTTCTGGCGCAATCGACAGTGTCTGCGTATAGCCGTCATCCATTGCAAACTTCACAAAATCCATCGCCGCATCGGTATCTGCATCCGACGTAATACCGAAATAGCGCACATCACCCCAAGCGGCTCCATCAGGGTTGGACGGGCCAGAGAAGTTGGTCACAATTCCAGTCATCCCCGCCAGTTTGTTGGAAGTTGGATCGTCGGTGATGGTGGGTGGCGCGCTGTCACGCAGACCGGCCAGCTCATCCAGAATGAAGGGCGACCAGATGATCATCGCAGCCTTGCCCGCGAAATAGAGTTCGCGAGACTGCTTCCAATACAATTCCCCCGGAGGCGACGCTTTGGAAATCGCTTTGTAGAAATCCAGAACCTCAGTGGTCTTGGCTTCATCCAGCGGCTGGAAACCATCCGCACCCACAGGGCTCACCCCATTGGCCAGAAACACATGCTCCAAAACCTGGCTCATGAAGTTTTCATCCACCTTGGTTGCGGCCACAAAACCATACATCTCTGGCGGATTGTGCAGCTTCTCCAACGCCGCCAAAACAGTCGCATAGCTGCTTGGCGCAACGAGGCCCGCCGCATCAAACAGGTCTTTGCGGTAAACCACCATCTGGGTCCAGCCGTCCACCGGAACCGAGGCGGTTTCGCCGTTGAAATCTGCCATGGCCACCGCACCCGGTGCAAAGGTGCCCACGCCCAGATCTTCGACCACCTCGGAGGCGGCTTCTGTATCCAGAATGCCTGCTTCTGCCCAAGGCAGAGCGTATTGCAGCGTGTGATAAATCACATCCGGCAAATCGCCCGCGGCAAAGGCTGCGGTCGCGCGCGTACCCAAATCGCTTTCGCTCACAGGGATCACCTCAACCGTGGTCCCAGTCGCGGATTTGAATTGCTCCGCCATGTCCTGCTGTTTTGCAAGCCGCTCGGGTTGCTCCTCGGTGGTCCAGAAACGGATCGTATCCGCTTGCACAGACATTGCCGTCAAAGCCAGCGCCAGTGACGTGCTCATCAGCAGCTTTGCATTAAAGTGACGTGACATGATTGTCCTCCCGTATCGTTGATCACGTATTATTGGTCTTTGTATTTTCGATCTTTTCTGCGAGCTGCACCGACGTCAGCGCGGGTGGCCCGTCAGACTGTCGCTCCACAAGAATGGCATCAGAAACCTCGCGCAGCGTTTCAGGCGCCTCGCCACGGATCTGGCGGATCAATAGCTCCGCCAATCGCGCGCCCGCGCGGCGCGTATCGACCTGATACGTGGTCAGTCCGGGGCGAACATATTCCGCCTCCGGCACCCCGTCGTATCCGATGACCGACACATCCTTTCCGACAAGAAGCCCCAGATCGTTCAGAGCGTCATAACCACCCAACGCGGCCATGTCGGTGGCAAAAACCACTCCGGTTGGCGGGTGCTTAAGCTGCATCAGGGCACGCACCTCTCGCGCCCCTTCTTCACGTGTCCGCGCCCCTTCGCGCAGCAAACTCGCATCATAGGGCAACCCGCTGGCCACAAGGCCGGCCTTAAACCCTTCGCGGCGCAGATGTGTGTAGTTAAAATTCGCCGTACTGCCGACATAGCCAATCCGCTCATGGCCCAAACCAGCCAGCCGCGTCACGGCACTGCACATCGCCGCTTCACCAAGAATATCATACCAAGAGCCTTTTTGCTTGGCTGTTGGCACGCCGTGCTCCGTGCGCCCAAACAACACATGTGGCACCCCGCGGGCGCGCAGCAGCGCAACCCGCGCATCCCGCACCTCGGTTCTGGGCAAGATAAACCCATCCGCTTTGCGCTCATCAATCAAGCGACCCAGAACATCCCGCATGTCAGCATCAGACGTCGCGGTCGAAACAGTCAGGGTCCAACCGAAACCGCTCGCGGTTTCGCACGCTCCCATCAGAAACTCCTGCAAAAACGGATTGTGCCGATCTGGCTCATCCATTTGCAGCACAAGCGCCAAGGCCCGGACGCGCCCCGTGCGGATCGCCTGCGCGTGGCTCAGCGGCTGATAGCCCAGCTTTTGGGCTGTGCTCGCCACACGTTTGCGGGTGCTTTCAGAGATGTCAGCATACCCATTCATCGCGCGCGACACGGTGCTCTTGGACATGCCCAAATGTGCCGCCAGATCATTGATCGTCACCCGCCGCGCGGTGCGCACCTCTGGTGCTGGTGGGGCAGTTTCTGAAGGGTTTCGAATCGCTGACATGCTTTAACTATTTTTTCCGAAACCGGTTTCGGCAAGAAGTATCGCGGCCTCACGTTGTGCACGACGCATAAGATTTAGACGCAAACACCTGCCGACATCCTGTTTTACAGGCACTGTTCAAACGCTGGAGGTAGGCAAGATCTCATTGCCGTTACGCCAAAGCGCTTGCCTTCAGATCTTTCAGGCGTAGCGTATCCCGAAACACATTTCGCGCGATCGGACACACAACATGCCAACCAAAAATCATCCATTCACATCAATCGCATGTGTCGGCGAAGTGATGATCGAATTGGCTATGGAGGGGGCAGACCACGCGCATGTGGGGGTTGCAGGAGACACGTTCAACACAGCCTACTACCTGCGCACCCTGCTGTCAGAAACTGAGACGAAAATCTCCTATGTCACAGCGCTCGGGGACGATGCCTTCTCTGACCGCATTCGCGCAACCATCACATCACATGGCATCAATGCGGACTGCATCGAAACACGCACCGGCCAGATGCCAGGGCTGTACGCCATCCAAACCGACCCCGCAGGCGAGCGCAGCTTCAGCTACTGGCGATCTGCCTCAGCTGCGCGCACGCTTTTTGCCGAGCCGTGCCACGTGCCGCTCTCAACGCTCCAGAATTTCGACATGATATTCTTGAGCGGGATCAGCATGGCGATCCTGCCACCAGACACCCGCACGCACATCCTAAATTGGATCGACAATTACCGCGCAAATGGCGGGGTTGTGGCCTATGACAGCAATCATCGTGCACGCCTCTGGGAAAGCGCGGCTGCGGCACGGCACGTCAACTCGGAAATGTGGAAACGCACAGACATCGCCCTACCGTCATTGGACGATGAAATGGAGCTGTTTGCGGATGTCACTGAAGACGCGGTGATCAAACGCATGCGTGACTACGGCGTGACATCTGGCGCCCTCAAACGTGGGACGCAGGGGCCTTGTGACATTCTCAGCGGAGCGCTATGCGCGCAGTCCGCACCGGCTGTTACAATGATTGATAGCACCGCGGCAGGGGATAGTTTCAACGCCGGTTATCTTGCCGCGATTTGCAAAGGTGAAACCCATCAGGACGCGATGGAGCTTGGCCACAAGATCGCCGCGCACGTGGTCACGCAACCCGGCGCCATAGTCGATATAGCGCCCAAAATAGCCTAGACAGATGGCCCATTTGGGCACATGAAAGGGGCCCGAAACAGGCCCCTTCCGTACTTAAATCAGCGATCAAAACTTAGCGGTCAGGAAGACGCTCGCGTTGCGACCTGCGCCCTCAATCTGGCCAAGTGATTGATAGGACTTATCAAACAAGTTGCCCAGCTCTACAGACATGCTGACATTGTCCGTCAGATCAACGGTTCCGCGCAGGTTAAGCGTTGCCCAGCCAGCGGTTTCATTGGCAACAGCCCCGCTCGAGTTGCGCTGTGTTGCAGATGTTTCACCGCGCACAAAGGCATCCCAGGTGCCGCCAACGCTGGACAGGTTCCAATCGCCCCGTACACCCAGATCACCAGCCCAGTTTGGCGTACCTGAGTCCTTGGTGGAATAGCCATTGGCAAATGTGAACTCACGCGACACATACGCCAGGTTTGCATAGGGGCGGATGCCATTTGCCCAACCCGGGTCAAACTCTGCAGCAAGTTCAAAACCATAACTGCGTGCTTTGTTGACGTTCTGATAAACCGAAGTCCGAGGCGCGACATTGATCGAGGTGATGTAGTCGTTGGAGTCGGTATAGAAAAGTGCCGCATCCAACACGAGATTGCCGCGATCAATACGGGCCCCAATTTCATAGTTGGTGGCTGTTTCTGGTTTCAGGTCAGGGTTACCGATCACGGTGCCACCAGCGCCAACTGATGTCAGGAACAACTGGCTCAGTGAGGGGTATGTGTAACCCTGAGAGATGTTCGCACGCACAACAGCGCTGTCTGAGAGTTCATGAACAAGCCCGATAGAACCAAGCAGACGATCATCAGAGTTGGAGCGTTGCCCCTGATCGACCCCATTGACCAAATACTGGTCCAGTGTGCTGTCCACGTTGTAGTAGCGCAAACCAAACGTACCGGTGGTCGCATCAGAGAATGACACTTCATGCTGAGCAAACAACGAATATGTCTCAATAGTTGCGTCAGAATAGCGCGTGGTGGTGGTTGGAGGGCCAAAAGTGGACGTCGATGACTTATCCGAAACCATCGAATCGTTTTCATACTCCAACCCAACAACGGTCCGGTGGCCTTCTGCAAATTCCAGATTTGCAGTTGCTCTGAACCCTGACGTCTTCTGCTCGTCATCAGATGTGGACACACTGCCGACACCTGGCGCAACAGTGAGCTGACTCCGGAACAAACGATCAATGGTCTGCGTGTAGGCATCCACCTTCAGCATCGACATCCAAGGCGTTAGGTTCTCACCTTCATAAAATGCGCTATATTTGCGCAGATCACGCTCTGGCAAATCAATCGCAAACGCGGGGGTTCCGGTATAAACATCCGCCGCCAGATCAAAGTCCTGCGCCCGCACGCCAACATAGTGATTTCCGAAACGATAGCCCGCGAAGGCATTGATTTCGCGATCTTCGCCACCTGATGGAACCAACGGGCCATTCGGTGTCACACGGTCATTCAGATCCGACTTTGACAGGCCGACACGATAGTCAAAGTTGCCAACTGTGCCTGCGATGCTGGTCGCGGCACGATAGCCTTCGTTTTCGCCCAGATACCCGCCAGACAGGGTCACTTCCACAGGTTTGTCGGCGCCACGCTTGGTGATGATATTGACCACACCGCCGATGGCCCGGTTGCCCGACACAACAGACGACGGGCCACGCACCACTTCGATGCGCTCAATCTCGGTTGGCGCGATCAGCACCGGCGTGCCGTATGTGGTGTGGTCAGAAATGCGCTGCCCATCAATCAGAATGGCGACGCGCTGAGACGCTTCGCCACGAATGCTGATGCGCTCAATCCCGGATTCGGTCACGCGCACACCCGGCACGCCTTTCAACAGGCTCGCAACCGATTTGGGTGGGATCTTCTTGATATCTTCTTCGTCAATGACAGTCACAGACGCAGGGCTGTCAAACACTTCGGTGGGCAGGCCGGTGCCTGTCACCGTGATGGTGCCCAGTTCGAAATCCTCAGCGCTCTGTGCAGAGGCTGCACCTGCCAAAACGATGCTCAGAAGCGCACCGGACGTTTTCCCCAACGCAAAAACAGAGTTTTTCACGCAAATAGTCCCTTCTAACAAGGCGACGCCCAAACGCCGCAAGCGCCGATCCTATGAACGGCGCGTGAGTGGTTTAGCCTGGCATTTTGCTGGGTATGGTAGAGTCGACCGGGCTTTCCTGCGAAAGCATCGGCGTTCGCCCTCCGCCTAAAAGACGGCGCCCAAAAGAACCATTCTAAAATTGTCAGAAAATAAGCGCTGCGACTCTTATGACACGTTTTCTAAGTGCCAAGCACGTGCACGCCACCTAACGCTCGCCCAAAAAGAGAAAGCCCCGGCGACACAGCACCGGGGCAAACAAACCGCAATTGCGAACGGGCTTTAGACGGTGCCCCCCAGGCTGTCTTCCAGCGTCACAAGCTCCTGACCACCAGCCATCATATCCTGAAGTTCATCCGGCGTGATTTGCCCGCGCTGTGATGTCCCAAGGGTCTGCCCACGATTGAGCACGGTAAATCGATCTCCAACGGCCATCGCATGACGCACATTGTGCGTGATAAAAACAACCGCGACCCCTTGCTTGCGTACCTTGTCGATCGTCGCCAAAACATTCGCCGTTTGACGCACCCCAAGCGCGGAAGTCGGCTCATCAAGGATCAAGACCTTTGCGCCAAAATGCACAGCGCGCGCAATCGCCACGGTCTGACGCTCCCCACCAGACAGAGTGCCAACCGCCTGATCCGGGCCGCGCAGGTTGATGCCCATCTTGCGCATCTCTTCCATGGTCACCTGATTGGCATAGTCATGGTCAAAGAACTTCATCGGGCCGATTTTCTTGATGGGTTCATTGCCCATGAAGAAATTGCGGCTTACCGACATCAACGGAATCATCGCAAGATGCTGGTGCACCGTTGCGATGCCTGCAGCGATCGCATCCCGCGGATCGGCAAAAAACATCTCTTTGCCTTCAAACAGGATCTCGCCCTTGGTGGGTTTGTGCACACCCGACATCGTCTTGATGAACGTGGACTTGCCTGCGCCATTGTCACCAAGCAGACAGTGACATTCGCCGGGAAAGACATCGACAGACACACCCGCAAGTGCGATCACCCGCCCGAAGTGTTTCGCGATATCGTTCATTTGAATGATGGGGGCTTTTTCCGGGTTCATATCAATGCTCCCCCGTAATGATGCGACGAATATAGGTATTCAGGATCACGGCACCCAGCAGGATCACCCCAAGGAACACGCGGAACAACGAGCTTTCTACGCCAGCAAAAAACAGCCCCTGTTGTACGACCCCGAAAATCAGCGCGCCCAGCGCCGCGCCAATAACCGACCCATAGCCCCCCGTCAGCAAAGCCCCGCCAATCACAACAGCAATGATGGCTTCAAACTCCTTCAGCAATCCGCGATCAGACCCGGCACTGCCAAATTCCATCACCTGACACGTGGCAAACACCGTCGCGCAAAAGGCGGTGAACATGAACATCAGAATTTTGACCTTGTTCACCGGGACACCGGAGTTGCGCGCCGCTTCCGCATCGCCTCCTGCGGCGAATATCCAGTTGCCAAAGCGGGTCTTTGTCAGGATCACATGCCCAATGATCACCAAGACCAACGCCCAAACAATCAGCATTGGCAGCCCGTCCACCACCGGCTGACCCTTGCGTGTGCCCCGCTCAAACACCGCGATAATGCCCGCGTCACCCATCCACTGGAACGCACCGGTGAAGATCTTTCCGCCAAAGGCAGCCGCCAGCCAATCGCCTTCAGCCACTTCACTCACACCGCCAATGATGGTTTTGCGCTCGATGGTCTGGGGCAAATAAATCGCAAAGCCGCGCAGGATGAACAGAAACGCCAGCGTCACGATAAAGCTCGGCAGCCCCGTGCGCACGACGATGAACCCATTGAGCGCCCCAATGGAAACAGCAATTACAAACGTCAGAATGATCGCCATCCACACAGGCCAGCCAAGCGTGACACTGAAAATCGCGATCAGCATCCCGGCAAAGCCGATCATAGAGCCAACGGAAAGGTCAAACTCCCCAGCAATCATGAGCAGGCAAGCGCCAACAGCGATGATCATGAACTGCGCCGAGATCTGGCTCCAATTCATAATGCCCTGACTGTTGAACATGCCGCTGTCAAACGCGAACAAAAGGAAAAAGGTGAACACGGCAACGGTGCCGACGATCCCGCCCAGCTCTGGACGGATCAGCGCCTTCCGGAAACGCGAAATTTCCTTGATGCGCTCGTCAGCATTGGCCGTGGGTTGCGTCGCGTTGGACATGCGACATCTCCCATCTGCTAAAGATTTGGATTGGATTTTGTAGAGAGGGCGGAGGGCGCCGAACCAAAAGGCGCCCCTCGCCAGACGTCGATATCAACCGTATGGCTTAGCGATACTCGCCCGCAAAGGCTTCGACTTTTTCAAGACCGTCAGCTGTCACAAAGCCAGGCCCGGAGTTGATGTTGTTGCCCGGCAGGACGCCAAAGCGGTGGTAGTTGGTCAACACAACAACCGGCAGATACGCCTGCAAGAAGGGCTGCTGATCAATGCCCCAATTGATGACGCCCGCCTTGATGCCTTTCACAATCTCTTCGCCAAGATCGAAAGTACCAAAGTAAATATCGCCGGCCATACCATTCTCATCCAACGCCAAAAGGGTTGGATCCGCAGATGTCGGGCCAAGTGTCAGCACCGCATCGGTGTCTGGGTTGGAGTTCAGATAGGCCAGCACACGGTTTTTGATCTCGGCAGGGTCCTGCCCGCTGTCAATCATCTGATCGCCCAGTTCGACCCCCAGACCATCGGCAAACCCCTGACAGCGCTCGGTAGAAGACGGAGACGAAATATAGTGGTTCACACAGAGGAAGCTGCCCACGCCATCGCCCTTGGCGCGCAGACCAGCGGCGTAACCCGCGTCATACTCTGGCTGCCCAACATACATCAGCGCACCAACTTCACGAGCCTGATCAGGCGTACCGGAATTCATGATGATCACGTCAACGCCACTGTCCACAGCCGCACGGATCGGGCCAGACAACACATCGTAGTCGCTCAGCGTGGTGATGATCCCATTGGGGGCAGACGCCGCCGCTTGCTCAATGATGCGCGCCATATCCGCCAAATCGCCGGTGGGCGGATTGCGGTATTCAACGTCAACGCCCATCTGGTCTCCCGCAAGGGCAATGCCGTTCTTGATGGTGTTCCACCAGCTGTCACTGTCCGGCGCATGGCTTACGAGAATGTACTTTTCCCCTTCTGCCGCCGCCGTATTGGCCAGAGCAAATGGCGCTGCAACAACCGCCGCAGCCAAAGCCAGCTTCTTACTAAATGAAGTCATGTTTTCCTCCCAATATCACGTCTTCATGGCACGCAGGCGGCTCCTCCCCGCCTTCTCCAAGTAAAGTTTAAGCACAGGCCAATTCATTTTGCAACCGGTTGCAATTTTTGATCGACCATTTCATGCTGCACGCATGCAAAAATCAGAGTAGACACCCCAAAACATCAAACCGGGACGCACAGACATGGCCGTGACACTGAAAGAGGTTGCTGAACGCGCGGGGGTATCCCGATCAGCAGTGTCGCGCACATTCACCGACGGGGCCTCTGTCTCTGACAAGATGCGGCGCAAAGTGGAAAAGGCCGCGCGGGAACTCGGGTACAGTCCAAACGCGCTGGCCTCCTCTCTCACCACGGGGCGCACCAAACTTATCGGTCTGGTATCCAACAACTTTCACAACCCGATCTTTCTGCAAGTGTTTGATCTCTTCACACGTGGCCTACAGGAGCGCGGCTTGCGCCCACTGTTGGTCAACCTCACTGACGAGATAGACCCAGAAAACTCTGTGCGCATGTTGCGACAATATTCCGTGGATGGCGTCGTCGTTGCCTCTTCCACCCTGCCACCCGGTTTTGCCAAGGCATTCCGGGATGCTGGCGTGCCTGTCGTGCACTCCTTTGGTCGCGCAACCTCCACCCCGCAAGTGCATGTGGTGGGGGTCGACAACGCAGAATGCGGGCGCATGGCCGCGCGCGAACTGGTCAGACGCGGCTATCAACACATTGGTTTTATGGGCGGACCGGAAAACGCGACCTCGACGCAAGATCGCTTTGCCGGGTTCATGTCTGAAATGGCAGCGCACCCAGAGATCAAGGTCAGCCACTCCTACGCAGATCAATATTCCTTTTATGCCGGACGCTGTGAAATGCTGCGTCTCCTGAAAAAGCCGCACGCTGAAGCGTTCTTCTGCGGGGATGACGTGCTGTCCATCGGCGCGCTTTCCGCAATCAGTGACAGCGGGCTGTCCTGCCCTGACGATGTTGGCCTGATCGGCCTAAACGATATGGAAATGGCGCGGTGGGAAAACATCAACCTCACCACCATTCACCAACCCATTCGTCAGATTGTGACCTCTTCCATAGAGTTGATGGTGGCGATGCTGGATGAACCGCAGCGTTATCCAGAAACGCGGATCTTCCCCTGCTCGGTGGTGGAGCGCGGCACATTGCGCCGCCCCCAAATCCTTCATTCTAAATGTGAACTGGGCTCTCGCTAAACCTTCATTATCAGCCGCTTATCTAAACATCGGCGGTCGCGCATCCAGCCATGCGCCGCCGTCTTTGGCAGAGGCCACAGCTGTATACACCGCCGCCATGGAGCGCACCCCAGCCGCAGCATCAGGCAACCCATCACGCGCTTCGCCCGCAATCGCATCCGCCAAATCACAATAGATATTGGCCACCGCGAGCGGGAAACCTTCTGGATGGGCAATCGCCACGCGACTGAGCCGTTGCGCATCCTCGCAAAGCCCGGCTTCGCCTTTTTCGATCACCTGTGTGCGCCCACCCACTGGCGTGTAAATCAGCTGGTTTGGCTGTTCTGAAGCCCAGCGCAAACCACCCGTTTCCCCAAAGACTTGGATGTCAAAACCATGCTGGCGCCCAATGGCAACAGATGAGGTCCAGAGCCGGCCCACCGTGCCACCCATCATACGGAAATTGACCATAGCGTCATCTTCCAACTCTCTGCTGGAAATGGTCGAAGCAAAATCAGCTGACAGCCGCTCCACTTCATCATCCGCAATGAAGCTCGCCATATGCAAAGCATGAATCCCGCAATCCGCAAACTGCCCAGACACACCAGCCATCGCTGGATCATAGCGCCAGCGCACCCGAGGATTGTCCGCATCCGTGGCATCGCCATGATGACCGTGGCTGAAGTTCGCCACCACCAGTCGCACCTTGCCGATCTCCCCCGCCCGCACCATCGCGCGGGCTTGGCGCACCATCGGATATGCCGAATAGCAATAGTTCACCGCGCAGATCTTGCCGGAGGCCTTGGCGATTTTGACAATCTCTTCGCCTTCTTCAACGGTCATGGTCATCGGCTTTTCGCACAGCACGTTAAACCCGGCTTCAAGAAAAGATTTGGTGATCTCAAAATGCGTGGCGTTTGGGGTCGCGACCGTCACCAAATCTATGCGGTCATCCCTGCCCCTTTCACCAGCCAACATTTCCGTCCAGTCACCATAAGCGCGGTCCGCTGCAATACCAAGCCGCTGCGCATACGCCCGCCCGACGTCGGGCCGATGGTCCAATGCCCCAGCCGCAAATTCAAAGCGCCCATCCGCGAGCGCACCCAACCTATGAGCTGGCCCAATCTGGCTGCCTTCGCCACCACCAATCATACCCCATTTGAACGTTGTCATGAGCCTGTCTCCTCCTCATGAAGCCACCGAAGATGCGCCGGAAGTAGACCGACGATGCACCTCCGCAATACTGTCGCGTTACCGACGTGATACAGATGCGATACCGACGCCGTTTTAGGTGAAACCGATGCGCTCCAAATAGGTTCGGTTTTTGCGTGCATCGCCAACCGGATCCGGATCCAACAGCGGGTCACAGTCCTGCTCAACCGTGCACCAGCCTTCAAACCCAGCGTCCACAAGCACCTGTCGCACGGCCGGGAAATCTACATCCCCATCCCCCAAGTTACAGAAAATCCCCTGCCCGCATGCATCATAAAACCCAGTGCGATTGGCAATCACCTTTGCCTTCACCTTGGGGTCTATGTCCTTGAAGTGCATATAAGAAATTCGGTCGATATGTGTCTTCATGAAAGCAACCGGATCAAAGCCCGCGTAAGAATGGTGCCCGGTGTCAAAACAGATCTTCAACAGGCTTTCATCGACTTCACTCAGCAATCTTTCAAGCTCTGGCTCAAAGTCCATGAACCCAGCAGCATGTGCATGGATGCCAACCGTCAGACCATACTCTTCCACCCCAATCCGCGCCGACTCTGCGATGCGATCCCGAAACGCTGTCCATTCCGCCTTGTCCATCTGCTCAGCCTCACCCGCGCGCCCCGCCGTCGGTGCTCTGCGTGGTGAAATTGAATCAATTAAAACAAGATGTTGCGCACCATGCGCTTTCAGCGCTTTGGCTGTACGATGGGTGGCATCCAGCACATCCTCCCAGGCATGCGGGTCATGATAGGCCCGGAAAACCACACCGCCAATCAGCTCCAAATCATGCTCCGCCAATGCATCCGAAAGCAGTGACGGATCTTCTGGCATAAAACCTACCGGGCCCAGTTCGATCCCTTTGTAGCCCGCCTCAGCGCATTGCTTTAAAACAGTTTTCCAGCTTGGATTACGGTCATCTTCCGCAAACTCGACACCCCAGGAACAGGGCGCATTGCCAATTCTCATCGTCATCTTGCTCTCACTCCGAAAATTCAGAAGCTGTTGATATCTTGCCAGCTTTTGGCGGCATCAGATGCCAAAGCTGCCGCAATCACACGGTTTACTTCATGCCCATCACGGAAGGTTGGCCATTGGGCGCTCCCCGACTCAATCGCGCGCAGGAAATCCCGCGCCTCAATAATAATCTGGTCCTGATAACCCGTCCCATGACCCGGCCCCTGACAGAACGCTTCATAGTCCGGATGCGCCGGCCCCGTGAGCACCTTCACAAACCCGCGCGTCGCCTCCGGCCCCTCCATCCGATACAGCCACAGCGCATTTTGATCTTCCTGATCAAACCGGATTGCGCCTTTTGTTCCCGTAATTTCATAGGCATAGCCCATCTTGCGCCCGGTCGAGATCCGTGAGAAATACATGTGCCCCATCGCGCCGTTTTCGAAGCGACACATAAGCTGGGCGTGATCATCATTGGTCACGCGCCCACCGGGCCGCTCCGCGTGCACTGTCTCGACCTCTCCCATGACTTTCGCGATGGGCCCCATCAACGCCAAAGCCGCGTTGACCATATGTGGCGCCAAGTCCCCCATTGTGCCATTGGCCACCCCCGTGGTGCGCCACGTCGCTGGCGCGCTTGGGTCCGCATAAAAATCCTCAGTATGCTCCCCTCGAAACCACGTGATGTCCCCGATCGCACCTTCAGCAATCAGCTGGCGCGCAAATTGCGTCGCAGGGGTACGCACATAGTTAAAGCCGACCATGTTGACGATATCAGCCGCATCTGCAGCGGCCATCATCGCGGCGCTGTCGTCAATAGAGGCGCCGAGCGGTTTTTCACAAAAGACTGGTTTACCAAGGGAAAACGCCGCTTCAGCTATTTTCCGATGTGTCTCTTGCGGGGTCGCGATCACGATCGCCTCGACCCTTGGGTCCTCAACCAAGGTGCGCCAATCCGCCGTGCCGCGCGCAAACCCATAGGCGCAGCGATACCGCTCCGCGCTCTCAGCACTCGACGCACAGACCATCTCAAGTCGGGGACGCAAGGTTGTGTTAAACACGGCCCCCACAGCAGACATGGCAACAGCATGAGCTTTGCCCATGTAGCCGCCGCCACATATTCCAATACCAATCTCTGTCACCGCGCCCGCTCCGTGTCTGAAATTCAATTTGCAACCGGTTGCAAAACTTGTATCGTGGGAATCGAAAGCTCGCAAGCTGCATTCGAGGAAGGCCACCATTTCCTCGAAAATCTCCAAAAGGTTCGCGCCCCATGACGACAGAAAACTCCACGATCCGCCTCACGACTGCACAGGCCATCATTCGCTGGCTCTCCAATCAATTTATCGAGATTGACGGCCAGGAACTGCGTGTCTGTGGGGGCGGGTTTGGCATTTTTGGCCACGGCAATGTGACCTGCCTCGGAGAGGCCCTCAACACAATGCAGAAGGAGTTGCCGCTATACCGCGGGCAAAACGAACAAAGCATGGGGTTTGCCGCTGCAGCCTATGCCAAACAATGGCTGCGGCAGCGCTTTATGTTCTGCACAGCGTCCGCAGGTCCGGGCACAGCCAACCTGCTGACCGCCTCAGGTCTCACCCACGCCAACCGATTGCCCATGCTGATGTTATGTGGCGATACCTTCCTGACGCGCCTACCGGATCCGGTGCTCCAACAAATGGAGAACTTCAACGACCCGACCTTCGGCGTGAACGACGCATTCAAACCTGTGGTACGATACTGGGATCGCATCACCCACCCCGCGCAAGTGATTCAATCTCTGCCAAATGCGCTCGCCACCATGCTGGACCCGGCGGATTGCGGCCCCGCCTTTTTGGGTCTCCCGCAAGATGTTCAGGGCTGGGCCTATGACTTCCCCACGAAGTTTTTTGAGAAAAAACTGCATCGGATCCGGCGCCAGCCCCCTGATCGCGCAGAGCTTCAAGATGCCATCGCCGCACTTGCAAAGGCAGAGCGCCCGATGATCATTGCCGGTGGCGGGGTGCAATATTCGAAAGCCACCAAGGAACTGACAGACCTTGCAGAAAAACACCAGATCCCGGTCGTCGAAACCATCGCCGGGCGCGCCAATTTGCGCGCAGACCATCCGTTGAATTGCGGCCCAATCGGAGTCACCGGATCTGACAGCGCCAATGCGCTCGCAGCTAGGGCAGATGTGATCCTCGCGGTCGGCACCCGCCTGCAAGACTTCACAACCGGCAGCTGGACCGCCTTTGATGAAAACGCCCAGTTTGTGTCGGTCAACGCAGCGCGGCATGACGCTGGCAAACACATGGCCCTGCCTGTTGTGGGCGATGCCAAACTCTCGCTGCAGGCAATTGACGCTGCACTCAGCCTATCAACACCCAAAAGCTGGCTGGATTTCGCGCATTCAGAACGCAGCAAATGGGAGACATATGTCGCAAGCAACGTCGCGCATGGCAATCGACCAAACTCCTACGCGCAGGCGATTGGCGTGGTGAATGCGCTCTGCGATCCACGCGACCGCATCGTGGCCGCGGCAGGTGGTCTTCCAGCCGAAGTCACCGCCAATTGGCGCACACTGGATATCGGCACCGTCGATGTGGAATTTGGCTTTTCCTGCATGGGCTATGAAATCGCCGGTGCCTGGGGCGCGCGCATCGCGCAGTCAGAACGCGAACCTGACAAAGACACAATCACCTTCTGCGGCGACGGTTCTTATCTATTGATGAACTCAGACATCTATTCGTCAGTGTTGAGCCGCAAAAAGATGATCGTTCTGGTGCTCGACAATGGCGGATTTGCCGTCATCAACAAGCTGCAGAACAACACCGGAAACGCCAGCTTCAACAATTTGCTGTCCGATTGCCCCACCATCCCAGAGCCGTTTGGCGTCGACTTCGCTGCACATGCGGCATCCATGGGGGCAACCTCTGAGAAAGTGTCAAACCCTGCAGAGTTTGGCGAAGCGTTCAAACGCGCAAAGGCCAGCGACAAGACCTATGTGATCGTGATGGATGTGGATGCCTATGACGGCTGGACAACAGAAGGCCACACATGGTGGGAAGTGGGCACGCCCCAAGTTTCAGACAGCGATAGCGTGCGCGCAAAGCACCGCGAAATCGAAGCAGAACGCGCCAAACAGCGCCGGGGGGTGTGATGCCAGATCTGATTGATGCCATCAAATCCCGCAAATTCGTGGTCTTTGGCCGTGCTGGCATGGATATGTTTGCCGATCCCATTGGCACAAAATCTGAGGTCGCAGAAACCTTTCGCGCAGATCTCGGCGGATCTTCAGCCAACATTTGTGCAGGGCTTGTCAAACTGGGCTGCGAGGCCGCGCTGGTGACCTCCGTTTCAGATGATGCTGTGGGACGATTCGCCCAAAATCGCCTGACACACTATGGCGTGGACACACAGTACCTGCGCGTGTTGGGGGGCGAATACCGCCTGTCTCTTGCGGTCTATGAAAGCTGCATCGACGACTTCCAAAATGTCATCTATCGCAATGGCGCAGTGGATTTTCAGGTCACAAACGAAGATGTGGACCGTGTGAACTACGGCGTATTTGGCGCGCTCATAACCGCAGGCACTGTTTTTGCCGCCGAGCCGTCCCGCAGCTCCACTTTCCGCGCCTTTGAAAACGCCCGCGCCACAAACATGCCGGTGATTTTTGACATCGACTACCGCCCTTACTCTTGGCCCTCCCCTGAAGTGGCGGCCGAGGTGCTCTCCCGCGCAGGCGAGGCCAGCGATCTGATTGTCGGCAACGATGAAGAGTTCGGCTTCATGGCTGGCGGCATCGAAAAGGGCCTTGATAAGGCCCGCGCGCTGGCGGCATCCGGCAAGCTGGTGATTTACAAAATGGGCCAGGACGGCGCGATCACACTCTCAGGCGACGAAGAGATCCGAACCGGAATTTTCCCGGTGACCGCGGTGAAACCCAACGGCGCGGGGGACAGCTTTATGGCGGGCCTGCTCGCGGGCATCGCCGATGGTCTGCCTTTGCGCGACGCGGTGCTGCGCGGGTCTGCCTGCGCCTCCATTGTCGTTTCTCAGCCGGGCTGCGCCCCGGCCATGCCCACATCGGTCGAGCTTGAGGCGTTTCTCGCCGCGCACGCTGGCCCCACCCATCCTTAAAGGAGAGGCCCATGCACATCGCGCCTTATGACAACAACAACAAACCCATCGTCGACGTCGACCACGATCTGGTGCCGCTGAACTATTTCAACATCATCAAATTGAAGCGGGGCGAGGTCTTTGAATACTCGGTGCCCGGATATGAAACCTGCGTCGTGCCCGCCACAGGCACGGTCCACGTGGATGTCGAGGGGGCCTCGTATGAAAACCTCGGCAACCGCACCATTGATGTTTGGGATGGTGATCCAGAAGGCGTCTATGTGCCCGTAGGTGCAAAAGTGCGCATCACTTGCGTGACCGAAGCCACAGAAACCTTCATCGCCGGAGCCAAATACGACAAGGTTCTGGAACCTTTTGATGTGCGCGTGCCAGAGTTGGATCTCGTACAATATGGGTCCGATGACACAAAGACTCATCGCAAAATCAAACACATCCTTGGCGCAAGCCACCATGACAAAGTTGGCCGCCTTTTGGTGAGCGAGTTGTTTACCGTGGGCGCTGGTGGCTGGTCCGGCTTCCCGAGCCACAAACATGATACCGATCGCACTGACGAAACCGGCGAGTTGATCGAAACCCGCCACGATGAAACCTATAATTTCCGCTTTAAGCCAAACTATGGCTCGGGCCTTCAGATGCTTCAGCGCGAAGACAACAAACCCGGCGACGCCTATCATATCATGGACAGCTCAACGATCCTGATCGACAAAGGCTATCACCCCTGCGCCGCCCTGCCGGGCTATGAAATGTACTATTTCACAATCCTCGGCGGTCTCAGCCAACGCAGTTTGAAGCAGTATTTTCAGCCCACACATGCGGAACAACTGCATACCATTCCTGGCATCATGGATATGGTGGCGAAGTTCAAATGAGTCTGGTGACGCTGTCTGATGTGCTGCAACCCGCGTTGAAACAGGGGCACGCTGTGGCCGGGCTTGTGACGCTTGGTTGGGAAGACATGCGCGCCTATGTTGCTGCGGCAGAGGCCGAAAATGTACCTGTAATCTTGCAGGCGGGCCCATCCTGTCGCGAACACACGCCGCTGCCTGTGCTTGGCAAAATGTTCACCCATCTCGCGGAACAGGCATCTGTGCCGGTCGTGGCGCATCTTGACCATGGCTACACCCATGATGAGTGTCGCATTGCCATTGAAAGCGGCTTTTCCTCAGTGATGTTTGACGGCTCGCGTATGCCGCTTTCCGAAAACATGACTGAAACCGCAGCCATCGCGGAAATGGCGCACGCGGCAGGCGTCTCCTGCGAAGGAGAAATCGGTTTCGTTGGCTATTCTGGCGGCGAAAATTCCGCCGGAACAGATCCCGAAGAAGCCGCCCAATTCGCCCGCGAAACAAATGTCGACGCGATGGCGATTTCAGTGGGCAACGTGCACTTGCAACAGGACAAAGAGGGTGGGCTGGATGAGCCGCGCATTCGCGCTATCGAAGCCCTCACCAATGTTCCGCTGGTGATCCATGGTGGATCTGGCGTGCCTGTGGCCCAGCGCACAGCCTTGGCGCAAGGCTCCAAAATCTGCAAATTCAACATTGGCACCGAATTGCGTATGGCTTTCGGCGCGGCCTTGCGTGATGCGGTCAATGCAGATCCGGAACGGTTTGATCGTGTGCAAATTCTCAAAGACACGCACGAGCCGCTGGTGGCCGCGACCCGCGCTGTTTTGCGATCCTTCAAAGGCAAGTCTTGATCCCAATCGCCCTGCGAACAGGACGTTCACTGCGTCATCTCCTTGCTCACCGCCACCAAAATCGCTTGCGGTCCTTAGCCTGCGCGGACTGCGCACAATGATCACTGTCTCGCACCCGATCTGGCGAAATTGTCGCCCCATCTCGCGTCTGATCGCGACCACCCCAAGATTCTTCACGCGTTGCAACACGCAGCGCACCTGAAACTATTCCCAACATATCGCGCACTCCTTACGATGTGATGCGCCCAATATGGCTGGACAAAGACGCGGAATGCGACTCACTATGATTTTCATATTGTTAGCTGAGGTTACATTATGGATTGGTCCTCGCTCCCATCACTGTCAGCTCTGCGCGCTTTTGAAGCCGCAGCAAGGCACCAGAGCCTCAGCCGCGCCGCGCGTGAGCTGAACGTCACCCATGCCGCCATTGCGCAACACGTGCGCCATCTGGAGGCTGACCTGTCTGAACAGCTTTTGTTTCGCGCAGGCCGGGGCGTTGCCGCAACTGAGGCTGGACAAAAGCTGGCCCAAAAGCTGGGCGAAGGCTTCGCTCTCATTGCAGAAGGAGTCGACGCTTTGCGTGAACAGTCTGCGACCCGCCCCCTTACGGTCAGTCTCACCCCCTCATTTGCAATGAACTGGTTGATGCCGCGTATGGGCGGCTTCTGGCAGACCCACCCAGATATCACTGTTAGCCTCACGCCAAGTGCAGCCTTGGTAGAGCTGCGCCACGACGGCTTTGACATGGCGATCCGCTTTGGCAACGGGGTGTGGCCGGGGCTTGAAAGCACCCCGCTCACAAGCGGGGAATTCTGGGTGGTGGCCGCGCCGAATTTCTTGGAAGGGCGCCACCCCACCTCCCTACCGGAGCTACAGCAGGATCCGTGGTTGCTCGACGCTCAGATGCTGGAGCTGCGCCGGGTGATCGAGGAAACCGGTTTCGATCTGAGTGCGGTGAACCTCAATGTTTTGGACAGTAACGAATTGATCATCTCCGCCACCCTCGCGGGCCTGGGCGTTTCCGTGCATCCCCGCTCTATTGTCGAACGCGATGTCACCGCCGGCACGCTCATCCATATCTGTTCTTTGCCGCGTGCAGACCTTGGCTACCACATCGTCACGCTGCCTGGGCGAGACAGCGCGAACCTTCGCAGCTTTCGCAAGTGGCTTTTGAAAGTCGCTTCAGAGCCTTCAGGTTGAGCACCCAAATATCTCAAACCATCTCCCTACATCGCGAATTTTGTTCTTTATTTGTTCCTTAAGCGCCGCTAGCCTCTCCACATGGTTCTTCGCATCTCAAACCGTGACGCCCGCAGGCTTTGGCTATCTCTTCAGGGCCTGGCGGCCACACCCACCGGCCCCGCCAACCCGCGTGACACGATTCGCAAACTTGGGTTTGTGCAACTCGACAGCATTCAGGTGCTGGCCCGCGCCCATCACCACATCCTGTGGTCACGCAACCAGAACTACCGCGAACGCATGCTCGACACGCTGCTCTCCAAAGACCGTGCCGTGTTTGAACATTTCACCCACGACGCGTCTGTATTGCCCATCGAAACCTACCCGTACTGGCGCGCGCAATTTGCGCGGCGCAAGGCGCGTATGGACGCCAAGGGCTGGTATGCGGACGCTATGGCATCCTGCGCCGATCTCGGCATCAAAGAGCGCATCACCGCCGAAGGCGCACTCTCCACAGAAGCCTTTGACACCAAAATCGAAGGCCCGCGCGAGATGTGGTCCCGCCCACCGCACAAACGCGCGCTGGATTACATGTGGTATGCGGGAGAACTCGCAACCTGCTATCGCCAGAATTTCAAGAAATTCTACAACCTGCCCGAACGGGTCATCCCAGCCCCCCATCGCAACCAAGACGTGCCCATTGAAGAGCAAATCAACTGGCTATGCCATCAGGCGATGGCCCGCCTTGGATTTGCCACCCCCGGCGACATCAAACGCTTTTGGGAGGCCGTTGATACTGCGGATGTACGTACTTGGGTCACTGCATCCGATCTCATCCCAGTGGAAGTGCAAACAGCAAATCAGGAATGGCTCCCGATGCTGGCGACCCCGGATATCGAAACCCACTTGCAAACCGCACCCGCCCCCACATCCCGCTTGCGGATTCTCAATCCCTTTGATCCGGTGATCCGGGATCGCGAGCGGCTGTCGCGCCTCTTTGGCTTTGACTACCGTATTGAAATCTTTGTGCCCGCCGCCAAACGCGTTTGGGGATATTATGTCTATCCACTGCTGGAGGGGGATCGCTTTGTCGGGCGGATCGAATGTAAGGCGGATCGCAAGAAAGGCATCCTCACCATAGCGCAAATCTGGGCGGAGCCCGGCGTGCGCTGGACGGCAGCACGCGCCAAGAAACTGGAAGCTGAACTTGCGCGTATGGGGCGCTTTATCGGCACATCAGAGCTGCGCTGGCAGTGCGCACCGCCCGCCTAAAACACCTCGTGCCAGCGTAAGAACACAACCAGGCATGCTGTAAACAGGATCAGATTAAAGCTGACAGAGCCTAACACATCCAAAATACGATCAATACGCCGCCTGCCCACATCGATCGCGGCCAAATGCGCCTCTATCTCCCCAAATGCCCGCGTCACAGCCGCGCCATCAACCTGCACCATGAGCTTGGGGTGATGACCCACCTTGTGCGCCTGCGCAATCACCTCAGCCTGTCGATGCAGCCGTTTTGGTGCGCGCCGCCCGATCTTTCGCATGGCACGTTCAAGTGTCTTTGCACGCACACCATATTTTTCACGCGCCAAATCCAAGAGCTGGGCAACTTTTGCGTCGATTTCATCACCTGTCATCATGCGCCTAATCTAGCTTGCACCCGCGCGACACTCAACGCTGGAACCCCTGACCAAGCCGCGCTATCACGCTCTTATGTTGAATTCGATTATCCACGGCATCGCCACCGACGAACCTGACCTGCTGATCGTGCATGGGCTTTTTGGCTCCGGCCGCAACTGGGGCGCCATCGCAAAACGACTTTCTGCAAGCCGTCGCGTGATCTGCGTTGATCAGCGCAATCACGGCCAAAGCCCGTGGTATGACAGTCATACTTACGAAGACATGGCCGAAGATCTGGCAAAGGTGATCGAAGATATGGGCGCGCCGATGGATGTGCTTGGACATTCTATGGGAGGCAAAGCATCAATGCTGCTTGCCCTCACCCGCCCAGAGCTTGTGAACCGCCTGATTGTCGCGGATATCGCGCCGGTTGACTACACCCACGACCAAAATCAAAACATCGCCGCCATGCGCGCAGTTGACCTTTCCACCGTGACAAAGCGTTCAGATGCGATGGAACAATTGGCACAGTATCTGGACGACACAACACTTCAGACCTTCTTCACCCAGTCTCTGGATGTGAAAGAGCAGCGCTGGCGCTTAAATCTCGATGTGTTGGACCGCGAGATGCCAAAAATTCTGAAATTCCCTGCGGTCACTGCGTCCTACGAAGGCCCCACACTGTTTCTGAGCGGGGCCAACTCGGACTATGTGATCCCAGACTATCGACCAGCAATCCGGGAGAAGTTCCCAAAAGCGCGCTTTGCCAAAATTAGAGACACCGGTCATTGGCTGCACGCCGAAAAGCCACGCGAGTTTATTGCCTCGGTACAGGCTTGGCTGGATCTTTAACGCCTGCCCCAATCAGGCGTCAGCGCGCATAGAGCGCCTGAGCCACTTTCCAACTCGCAGGGAAGGCCAAAAGAAAGCCAACCAACGCAGCGCCAAACAATCCGAGCCCTGTGTTGATCCCAGCCACCAGTGCCGCGATCACGCCCACACCAGCGAGTGTGGATCCGATGAAGATATGAAGAATAAGGGCTAGTCTCAGCATGGGATTGGCTCCGTTCTGTTTGCTGCGACACACTTATCAGAAGCGCGGGCCAAGACCTTGATTTGGATCAGACTTGGCCCACATCCTCAGCACCTTGGGCTCACTCTGCAAGGAAGCGCATCAAAATATTGCCCTGACTGTCCATCAAAACTGTTCCCCCGGCCTGAACCCCGGCCGAAGCAACCTGTGTCAGTGTTTCAAAAAACGTCACTTCCTGCGTGTTCAGCTCTCCGAAACAGGCCTTGCGCGTACTGGCAAGCGGCCCAAAAGCCAATTTGCCATCCTCATAGGTATAGCTGCCAGTAAACTGGTTGCAGCCGCTGGTTCCGCTCACCTGACCATTTTCGCCAAAATCCATCTGGGGAATGCTGTCGCCCTGCACAACTGCCCCGTTCATTTCAACAACCAGCCAATTTCCAAGTGTCAGATCCACCTCACTTGCCTCAACCATACGCTGCACCACCACATCCACACGCTCCGGGGCCCCCTGTGTCAAAGCCGCAAAGTTCTGCGTACTGCGCCACTGCACCTCCTCACCCACACGGATCACAGCCCGTACCGAATATCGCCCGTTCTCCTGAACCATGCGGTCATCATAAGCCAAGCGAAACTCCGCAGGGATCCGGCCCTCGGGGCGCAAAGTCTGCCGCGCCAATACAATGGACGCCACATCCATTTTACTGACGTCCTCCAGCGTGACTTCAATCACGGCCTCTGGCGGCAACCCAATCCGCTCACGATAGCCTACACTGCCATGCAAATCCTGTATCTCGGCCACTGCACTGCCTCCGAGCATCGCCGCCACCAGCCCGCATCCACACGCTATCCCCCTAAACGTCTCAAAAATCTGCATGAAGCTCGCCTTTCGTTTTCTGAATACCGCTACGGCTTTCTGCAACCTAAACACAGCGCCATATCGTTTCCAAGCAATGGCCGCCCGCCCGGCAGTCCCCCGCCCATAAGAGCCGCCATGAAAATTTTTGCGCATACGACCTTTGGCCCTCTTGGTCGCCCCCCGTTCTCTGCTACCGTGGACCCATGACCGAGATCCCGTCCCCCCAGCCCCGTGCCACCAGTGCGCTTGTGGTGGATGATCATCCGCTGTTTTGCGACGCGTTGGTGATGACCTTGAAAGCCATTTCCCCCATCAAACAGGTGGCAACCGCTGCCAGCATGTCAGATGCACTGCGCTGGCTGTCGCAGAACCCAAAGCCAGACCTGATTGTACTGGATCTCAACCTGCCCGATGTCGACGGCTTCGATGGTTTGTTGCGCCTGCGCAGCTCAACCAAAGCGCAGGTACTTGTGGTATCGTCCATGGCCGACAGCCGCACCATCAGCGCCGCACTTCAGGCTGGCGCCTCAGGCTTTGTCCCCAAACACAGCCAACGCGACATGTTCCGCCGCGCGCTTGAGACGATTGCCGCCGGTCACGTTTTTGTGCCGGAAGGCCATGCCCCTTGCACCAACAGTGATGACAACACAAATGACGCCGTCGCCCGGCTCGCGTCTCTCACCACACAGCAGGCCCGCATTCTGGATCTTATCTGTGCAGGCAAGCTCAACAAACAAATCGCCTACGAGCTCTCCATCGCAGAGACCACCGTCAAGGCCCATGTGACGGCAATCATGCGCAAACTTGGCGTACACAGCCGCACACAAGCCGTGCTGATCGCCAAAGAAGCCAGCTTTGAGCAGCACTTGCGCAGCAGCGGCTAGCATGGCTACGGTATTCTCGTGACCGCGCCAGTGGCCACGGGAGGAGAATGCCAGCCATGGATGCCAGCACACCATTTGCAAACACCAAAATCGTGCGCACCGCATTCGCGGATTGCCGCGCGCCGGATGCCGTTGCGCAAATCGCCATGGCGCTTGGCCCGGAACCGCTCGCCTTGGTGATCTTCTTTGTGTCGCCCGCCACGGACCTCACCAACTTCGCAGCACAGACCCGGCAGGCTTTCCCAGAAGCGGATGTCATCGGCTGCACCACAGCCGGCGAGTTGGGCGCGGCTGGCTATACCGAAGGTGAAATTGTTGCCATTGGCCTGCCTGCGGCACATTTTGCGACCAAAACACTCTGCATCAAAGATCTGGGCGATCTGCGCGCGCAAGAGCGGATCCGTGCAATGATCCAAAACCGCAACGCACTCGCTGCTGACCACCCTGACTGGACCTCAGAGTTCGCATTTCTGATGGTGGATGGCCTCTCCACACGGGAAGACGCGCTCACCGCAGAGCTCGCCCTGGGCCTTGGCCCGGTGCCACTGTTTGGCGGCTCCGCTGGCGATGGCGAAAATTTTTCTACCACGCACATTCTACATGAGAGTGCCTTTCACACCAACGCAGCCGTACTCGTTCAACTGCGGTCAAACTGTCCGGTGCAGGTTTTCAAGACCGACCACCTCAATCCAACCGAGCAGCGTATGGTGGTGACCGCAGCAAACCCAACCCGCAGGCTCGTGCATCAAATCAATGCAGAACCCGCGGCGCGCGAATATGCCCGTATCCTCGGCAAAGACCCAGAACAGTTGTCCACTTTCACTTTTGCGGCCCATCCCGTTGTGGTGCGCATCGGCGATCAAACCCATGTCCGCGCCATTCAACGCGTCGCAGACAATGGCGATCTGGTGTTTTTCTCTGCCATCGACGAGGGCGTCGTGCTCACACTGGCAGAACCGGAGGATATGGTCGCGCATCTGGATCGGGAGCTTTCTACGCTGGCCGCCCAGCGTACCCCCGACATGATATTGGGATGTGACTGCCTGTTGCGCCGTGTCGAAGCCACACAAAAACAGGTCACAACAGAAATCTCCCGCGTGCTTGCCAAGCATAAGGTTGTCGGCTTCTCCACCTATGGTGAACAGATCAACTCGATGCATGTGAACCAAACCTTCACAGGCGTCGCCATCTACCCCCCAGAGGATGGCTAAGAGATGCCCCCTCTGTCTCTGATCGACCCCAAAGATCCGCTCGAACGTCAGAATCAAAAGCTGCTCACGATTGTGGAAACCCTGATGCGCCGCGCAGAGGCGAGCCCGGACACAACAGGCGTTGCCTATGCCCAGTTTGAGCGCGCAGTGATGCTGGAAGAGGAAGTCCGCGCCCGCACGAAAGAGCTGGAACACGCGCTTGATCTGCTAAACACCTCAAACGCCTCCCTTGCCAAGGCCAACGCAGAAGCCCAAGCCGCTCGCGCCAATCTCGCCAATGCAATTGAAACCGTGCAGGAAGGGTTCGCACTCTTTGATACGGATGAAAAACTGGTCCTGTGCAATAGCCGCTTTGGCAAACACATGCGCGACGTGCATCACCTTTTCAAACCGGGGCTGCCGTTTTCTGAATACGTGCGCATTGTATCGCAAAGCCCCTACTTGGAGTTGCCAGCAGGGACGTCACCTCAGGCATGGCAAGAGCGCCGAATGATCCGCCACCGTGAGCAGCATGTTGTGTTCAATGCACGCATGGCCGGTGACCGGTGGCTTCAGGTTTCTGAACACCGCACTCGGGATGGCGGCACGGTCGTTTTGCAAACCGATGTCACCGACATGATGCTGATGGAGAGACAGGAACGCGAACGCCTGCTCGACGATCAGGCACGCCTCGTGAAAGCCACGCTCGAACATCTCAATCAGGGCGTCGGCATTTTTGATCCCAGCGGTCGGCTTGTGGGGTGGAACAGGCGTCTGGGCGAGCTTCTTTCCATTCCGCTGCGCCGCTTTCGCCTAGGGCTGCCGTTTCAGACAGTCTACGAACAGCTGTCGCGAAGCGTCACGTTTCACAACACGGCTGCGGCGGTTGACCTGTTGGATTGGGCCGCGCATCAGGGCAGACGTGCGCCTCTTTCCTTTGAGGTAGCACTGGGCGAAGATCGCACCCTCGCCGTTTTTGCCCAACACATGCCCGACAGCGGTTTTGTGATTTCCTTCACAGACATCACAACCGAACGCCAGGCCCTGCACGCAATTTCCCAAGTCAACGAAACCCTGGAGCGCCGCGTTCAGGAACGCACTCTGGAACTGCAAGCCGCGCTGGCGGAGGCTGAACGTGCCAATGCGTCAAAATCGCGTTTTGTGGCGGCGGCCAGCCATGATCTGCTACAACCGCTTTCTGCCGCCAAACTCTATCTCGCATCACTGGACAATGATCTCGCAGACCACGACCAACGCGCACGTCTGGGCAAAGCGACTGGTGCGCTCCAAAGCGTCGAAGACATCCTTGGTGCGCTCCTAGACATATCCCGCTTGGACTCAGGGCGCGCAGCGGTGCATCTCGGGCGGATTTCACTCGGAGATATGCTGCAACAGATTCACAATGATCTCTCCCCCGCCGCCGTTGAGAAAGGGTTGCGATTTGACTTGCGCGTTGGGGATGTGGCCGTCACCTCTGATGCCACCTATCTGCGTCGAATCCTCCAAAATCTGATGGCCAATGCCCTGCGCTACACCCAAACGGGCCGCGTTCTCGTGGGTACACGGCGACGCGGCAGCAACATTGCCGTGGAAATCTGGGATACCGGGCCCGGCATTCCGCATGAGCAGCAAAAGAAAGTCTTTGATGAATTTCACCGTGTCCACGCCCCTGCAAGTCCTGCGGAGGGGTTGGGGCTCGGGCTTGCGATTGTTGATCGCGCTTGCCGATTGCTGAATCATCCGCTGGAACTCCGCTCCAAACCAGATCGTGGCACGCTGTTTCGGGTCACTTTCCCGCTCGCAGCCCCAAATGAACCGGCGCAAAGTGGCGACAGCCTCCCCTCAGAAAACACGGAGCCTTGGAACCACCGCATTGTCCTTCTCGTGGAAAACGATGACGCCCTCCGCCAAGCGATCACGATGACGTTGGAAAACTGGGGAGCAGATGTATTGCCCTGCCGTGGCGACGTCGAAGCGTTGGACTTGCTGCGCGAAATTGACATCGCTCCAGATGTCGTACTGGTCGACTATCAGCTCGACAACAACGCCACTGGCACCGACCTGATTGTGCTCTTACGAGAGCTATATGGACCTGTGCCCGCCTGTGTGATTTCGGCCAATCGCACACCGGATCTTGCCGTACTCTGTGCATCCCTCAAGGCACCGTTGTTACACAAACCCCTCGACCTGAGCGCGCTGCGCGATGCCCTCCAGCACGCGCCAAACCCGACGCACTAACGTGACACACCAAGACAGACAGACCACCGACGCGATACCCCCGCATTACCGACGCAATACCGACGGCAAACCGATGTTGTTTTGCCCTTTTACACAGCGCGACCACCGCCTAAATTCAATAGAAACGACCAGCCGGGAGCCAGCCATGACACGTCTTCAAACTGCCTTGGACGCCATTGACCAAGCCAACGCCAAAGATCCACGACTGGACGAGGGTCAGCCCGAAGCGCTGTTATATGGTCAACGCATGTCGCAGGAAGCCAATCGGCTGTTTCCCAATGCATCTGATGGTCTACAGATCGCCGCCCGCGGGCAGCACATCGAACGCTGGGTGCTGAAACGCGCAGACTTTCCAGAAGGACGTGCAGGCTATCTGAAGTGGCGCCGTGAATTGGGCGTGCACCATGCTGACCGCGTGTCCCAGATTATGGCGGATGCGGATTACTCTGATGAAGATATCGCAGAGGTCGGCGCGATGCTTCGCAAAGAAGGCATCAAACGCAACGATCAAGTTCAAGCCCTTGAAGATATTATATGTTTCACCTTTCTGAAGTGGTATTTCGCACCATTTGCGGCCAAACATCCGCAAGAGAAAGTGCGCGATATCGTCGAGAAAACCGCACGCAAAATGTCCGAAGAAGCCCGCCTGCGTGTGCTCACAGAATTCGACCTTCCAGCAGATCTTGCTGCTGCATTTGAGGCCCCCTCGGCATGATCAGACAACAACGCGAAGCTTTGATCGTCGCCCACGGACAACCCTCCGTCCCTGTTCCTCCTGAACTGTGGCTACAGGGCTTTGCTGCGGCGGTAGGCCGCCACCTACCCGATTGGAAAATCCGCGCTGCTACGCTCGCCATGCCCGACGCGCTTGAACGACAAGCTGCTGAAATGCCTCTGGGATCTCCTATTTTCCCGATGTTTATGGCAGACGGCTGGTTTGTCTCCAAAGTGCTGCCCAAGCGGTTGAATGGCGCGGATCTACAGATCTTGCCACCCCTAGGTTTTCATTCCGCGCTGCCTGACGTTGCCGCGCTCGGCGTCCGTAAGGCTCTGGACAGCCGCGGATGGCGACTTGAAGACAGCCACTTGTTGCTCGCCGCACATGGGTCCGCACGTGGCCCCAAAGCGGCGGAATCCGCAAATGCTTTTGCAAAGCTCCTGCAAACGCGCCTACCCGGCATGCAAATCTCCACCGGTTTTGTCGAAGAAGCACCATTTATCGCCGACGCCGCGCGCGACCTTCCAGCGCAAAGCCTTTGCCTGCCATTCTTCGCATTGGAGGGGGAGCACTGTCGGGAAGATATTCCAGAAGCCCTTGAAGACGCGGCGTTTTCAGGACACTCAATGCCTCCTCTCGGGACCTGGCCAGAAGCGGCACAAATGGTTGCCCACGCGTTTGGAAACGTCGATTAAAGCGACTGTCCGGTGGTGACTTGTGGCTCCAGCTTCACAGTACGCGCCGCCGCGCCCGCGCTTTGCGTCTCCAGAATGATCTCTGCCGCTTTCTGACCAATTTCGAAACGATGCGCATCTGTTGTGGCAAGCTCCATTGGCAAGCCACGCAGCAATTCCAAGTTGTTGAATCCCGCCAAAGCAAGCTCATTTGGCACAGAAATACCCTTTGACAGGCAGTGCATGTAGGCACCAACACACAAAACGTCGCTGGAAAAATAGATACACTCAAGCTCGGGTGTACGCGCCAGCAGCATTTCAGTCAGCTGATGCCCTGTTTCGATCGAGGAAACGCCAGAATAGAGCTCCTGATCGGAAAGAGAAATACCTTCTGCTTCAAGCGCTTGCTCAAACCCTTTGAGCCTTTTTTCCGCTCGGTAATCCTGCGGCATCTTCGTTCCGATAAAGCCAATCTTGCGGTAACCCGCCTTTAGGATTGCCTGCGCCATCACACGCCCAGCTTCGAGATGAGAGATACCCACACAGTGCTTTACGGGATCACCATCCACATCCATGACCTCGACAATCGGGCATTCCGCAGCTGCAAGCATTTTGCGCGCGGCTTCATTGTGTTCGAGCCCCGCGACCACAACACCCGTTGGGCGCCAGCTGAGCATTTCCCGAATGACCTCTTCTTCCTCAAGCAGGTCATACCCCGTAACGCCAATCACCGGTTTGAGCGCCGTGTCCTTCAGTTTGGAGCTGATGCCTGACAAAACCTCCGGAAAAACCGACGAATTCAGGCTCGGCACCACCACACCAACAAGGTTCACTTTGCTAGATGCAAGCGCCCCCGCGATCCGATTCGGCACATAGCCAACCTCACGCGCGATCTGTTCAACCTTATGACGCGTGGCCTCAGAGACGTCCTGTGCCCCCCGCATGGCCCGCGACGCGGTCATTTCACTCACACCTGCGAGCTTTGCAATATCTTTGAGAAGCAGCTTTTTCCCCATGCGCGGATCGTCTGATACTCGCCCCGACAAAGCAAGCCCGAAAGCGCAGTTTGCCGAAGTTCAACAGACCCCTTGATTCCATCATCGTTAGCGTATACCGATAGCGCTAACGGTGGCGCTACCACAAGCGCCCAATTGAGAATTTTGGAGAAAGACATGACCACCAAGATTGCCATCAACGGGTTCGGCCGCATTGGACGCGGCATTTTGCGCGCCCTGATCGAAAGCGGAGCCAACGATATTGAAGTCGTTGCAATTAATGACCTTTCACCAAATGAGCATCTCGTACACCTGCTGAAATATGACAGTGTGCACGGCCGACTGAATGCTGACGTCTCGCTGGAAGGGGACGTGATGAAAGTCGCGGGCCAAACAATCCGCCTCACGGCGATTCGGGATCCACAGGATCTGCCGTGGTCGGATGTTGATGTGGCATATGAATGTACCGGCATTTTTACCGCAAAAGACAAAGCCGAGCTCTTGCTGAAGTCTGGTGCGAAGCGTGTGCTGATCTCTGCCCCGGGTGCCAACGCCGACAAAACAATTGTCTTTGGTGTGAACGATGACACATTGACGGCCGAGGATGTGATCGTATCCAACGCGTCCTGCACCACAAACTGCCTGGCCCCTGTGGCGAAGGTTCTGGACGATGCATTCGGCATCAAGACCGGCTACATGACCACCATTCATGCCTACACTGGTGACCAGCCAACCCACGACACAAACCACAAGGATCTCTATCGCGCGCGTGCCGCGGCGCTTTCCATGATCCCGACATCAACCGGTGCCGCCCGTGCGATTTCTCTGGTTTTGCCCCATCTGAAGGGCAAGCTGGAAGGCTCGGCAATTCGGGTGCCCACCGCGAATGTTTCCATGGTTGATCTTGTGTTCGTACCCGCCAAAGACACCACGGTCGAAGCGGTAAACGCGGCAATCAAAGCGGCGGCAGAAGGCCCACTCAAAGGTGTTCTGGGCTACGAAGAAGCCCCCTTGGTCTCTGCAGATTTCAACCACGACAGCCATTCATCCGTCTTCGCACCAGCCCAAACAAGCGTCACCGAAGATGGCCTCGTGCGTGTGGTCAGTTGGTATGACAACGAATGGGGCTTCTCCAACCGCATGCTAGACACCGGCCGCCGCATGGGCGCGCTGTTGAAAGGCTAAAGCAGATGGTCGCGCGCGTTATCCCGGTAGCTCCTTTCGATCTGGTGATCTTTGGGGCCACCGGTGATCTGGCCCGGCGCAAGATTTTGCCGGGTCTGTTTCACCGATTTCGCGCCGGTCAAATGCCCGAAGATGCACGCATCATTGGCGCGGCGCGGTCCGATATGAACGACGCCGCGTTTCGTAGGCTGATCAGAGACGCCATCGAGGAGTTTGTCGATGAAAGCTTACGACCCAACGATACACTCGACGCTTTCTTAGAACACCTCGCTTACTTTCATGTGGACGCCACCGGCGAGGACGGGTGGCAAGACCTGAGTGAAAGCCTGCGCGAAGACACCATTCGCACTTTTTACCTCTCGGTCAGCCCCTCCCTGTTCGGCGCAATTGCACAGCGTCTCAACCAACACGGCATCGCCACAGCTGACAGCCGCATCGTTGTTGAAAAACCCTTCGGCCACGATCTCAGCAGCGCCCGGGCCCTCAACAAAGACCTGCTGACGCATTTTGACGAACAGCAAATCTACCGCATTGATCACTACCTCGGCAAAGAAACTGTGCAGAACCTCATGGCGCTGCGCTTTGCCAACTCTCTGTTTGAACCGCTTTGGAACTCTACCCATATCGACCACGTTCAGATCACTGTGGCTGAGAGCATCGGTGTGGCCGGGCGCGGTGGGTACTATGATCAATCCGGCGCCATGCGGGACATGGTGCAGAACCATCTGATGCAGCTCTTGTGCCTGATCGCAATGGAGCCCCCTTCCAAATTCACGCCGAACTCGGTGCGCGACGAGAAGGTTAAAGTCATCGAGGCTCTTGAGCCTGTGGCGTTGAACGATATTGTGCGAGGCCAATATCTGGCGGGACGTGATGGTGACAGCTATCTTGAGGATGTCGAAAACCCCGACAGCCGCACTGAAAGCTTCATCGCGATGAAGTTGGCCGTCGGCAACTGGCGGTGGGCGGGTACTCCGTTTTATTTGCGCACAGGCAAACGACTGCGAGATCGTTGTTCTGAAATCGCGGTGGTTTTCCGTGATCCACCCCACAACATTTTTCCAAACAAGATGGAGGGGCGCAAAGGCAACGCCCTGATCATCCGCCTGCAGCCAGACGAAGGCATCACCCTGCGCACCACCATCAAAGAGCCGGGCCCCGGCGGTATGCGCCTCACCGAAGTTGCGATGGATATGTCTTTTGCTGAGGCGCTCGGCCAAGACCTGATTTCACAAGACGCCTACGAACGTCTCATCATGGACGTCATTCGCGGCGACCAGACATTGTTTATGCGAGGCGACGAAGTCGAAGCCGCCTGGGCTTGGGCAGACCCTCTGATCTCTGCCTGGCAAGACAGCAATCAGCGGCCGGTGCCTTACGACCCGGGCAGCTCTGGACCAGAAGAAGCACTGATGTTGATGCATCAAGGTGGGCGTCGCTGGCGCCCGGTCGGTAACTGAGGTCACATAGGCCCAACTTAGGAAGGATGGCACCTATGCCGCTCCACCCAACTGTAGAGAAAGTCACCGAGCGTATCATCGCGCGCAGCAAATCGCACCGCACCCCCTATCTTGAGCGCATGGCCAATGCAGCCAGTCAGGGCCCCGCGCGCGCGCATCTCAGTTGCTCTGGCCAAGCCCATGCCTATGCAGGCGCGGGCGAAGATCAGTCAGCGCTCGCGACTGGCACCGCAGGCAACCTTGGCATTGTCACGGCTTACAACGACATGCTGTCCGCCCACCAGCCGTTTGAACGCTATCCAACACTGATCCGCGATGCCGCACGCGCAGCCGGTGGTACAGCCCAAGTGGCAGGCGGCGTGCCTGCCATGTGTGACGGCGTCACCCAAGGCGCAGCAGGCATGGAGCTGTCCCTCTTTTCCCGCGATGTGATCGCGCTTGCCGCAGGGGTTGCCCTCAGCCACAATACGTTTGATGCCTCGGTCTATCTCGGTGTCTGCGATAAAATTGTCCCCGGCCTTGTGATCGCGGCGCAGAGTTTCGGCCACCTTCCTGCGGTATTCTTGCCTGCAGGCCCGATGACCTCCGGTATTTCCAACGACGACAAAGCCAAAGTGCGCCAACGCTTTGCCGCTGGGGAGGCTGACCGCGCAGAGCTGATGGCCTCAGAAATGGCTGCCTATCATGGGCCAGGCACTTGCACCTTCTATGGCACAGCGAACACCAACCAGATGTTGATGGAGTTCATGGGGCTGCACCTGCCCGGCTCCAGTTTTGTGACCCCCAACACCGAATTGCGCGATGCCCTGACCGAAGAAGGCGCCCGCCGCGCCCTCTCGCTCTCGGCACTTGGCAACAACTACACCCCAACCTGCGATATTCTGGACGAAAAAGCCTTCGTAAACGGCATGATTGGCCTGAACGCCACGGGCGGCTCCACCAATCTTCTGATTCACCTCATCGCCATGGCGCGCGCTGGTGGTATCGTGCTGACATGGGAAGACTTTGCTGAACTCTCAGACGTAACGCCCCTTCTGGCGCGCGTCTATCCCAACGGCCTCGCAGATGTGAACCATTTCCACGCGGCAGGCGGCTTGGGGTATATGATTGGCGAATTGCTCTCTGCGGGACTTTTGCACGACGACACCAATACCGTCGCTGGTGAGGGCCTTGGGAACTACACGCATGAGCCCAAGCTCATCGACGGTGCGCTCGTCTGGCAACCCGGCACAAAAGTGTCGCTGAACGACAAAATCGTGCGCCCAGCCACAGATCCGTTCCAGCCAACAGGCGGTCTGGCCCGCCTCACCGGCAACCTTGGCACCTCGGTGATGAAAATCTCCGCCGTTGCGCCAGAACACCGCTTTGTCGAAGCCCCGGCCCGTGTGTTCCACGATCAGGACGAGGTCAAAGCCGCATTCCAAGCCGGTGAGCTGACCGAAGATGTGGTGATCGTTGTCCGCTTTCAGGGCCCCAAAGCCAACGGCATGCCCGAACTGCACAGCCTGACACCTCTTATGTCAATCATGCAGGGCAAAGGGCTCAAAGTCGCCTTTGTCACCGATGGGCGCATGTCCGGGGCATCTGGAAAAATCCCAGCGGCCATTCACGTTTGTCCCGAAGCGCTCGATGGTGGCACCATCGCCAAGCTCCGCGACGGTGATATTGTCCGCGTGGATGCAGAAGCAGGTGTACTCGAAGTGCTCGCCGAAGGGTTGGAACAACGCACGCCTGCGAAGGCTGACCTCTCGGACTACCATACAGGCACGGGCCGTGAGCTTTTTGGCATGTTCCGAAATGCCGTTGGCTCCGCAACAACCGGTGCCTCTGTTTTTGAAGGATCTTTCTGATGACCATCACCCCCAAAGAGGCCAGCGCACGTGCGCGCGACATCTGTAATGCGGCGCCTATCGTACCAGTGCTGGTTGTCGAAGATGCCGTAAGCGCCAAGCCATTGGCCGAGGCTCTGGTCGCAGGAGGCCTCCCCGCCCTCGAAGTCACGCTCCGCACCCCTGCCGCACTGGAGGTGATCCGTGCGATGGCTGAGGTGCCCGGTGGCATGGTTGGCGCCGGCACGTTGTTAACGCCAGCGGATGTAAAAGCGGCAAAAGCCGCCGGCGCAACCTTCGGTGTCTCACCCGGTGCCACAGAGGCGCTGCTGGCCGCTTGTGAGGCCGAAGGACTGCCTCTGCTACCCGGTGCCGCAACCGCCAGCGAGGCGATGGCGTTGCTGGAGCGCGGCTATGACATGCTGAAGTTCTTTCCCGCAGAAGCCGCAGGGGGCGCAAAGTTTCTTGGGTCCCTCGCCAGCCCATTGCCGCGGATCTCTTTCTGCCCAACCGGCGGCGTGAACCCTAAGAATGCGCCGGACTACCTGTCGCTACCCAATGTGGTTTGCGCAGGTGGCAGCTGGGTCGCCCCGTCCAAGCTGGTCAAAGCAGGCGCGTGGGACGAAATCGAAGCTTTGGCAAAAGAAGCCTCTCAGCTCCCGCGCTAGCCCGCCTACCAGTTCCGACGGCCGCTCACATGGTGCAGCGTGCTTTCTTCCGCAAATGGATCAACCGGCGCAGGCACACTGAGCCGGTTGATGGTTTTTGAGGCCGCAATCAGACCAACAATCCCAAAGACGGCACCGCCAAAGGCTTGCCCAAGAAGAACGCCAGAGGCGCCCCAATACGCTCCGCCCAACAAGACAAAGGGGTAGGTCCCAAGCGTATGGCGCCCCCAGTTCACGTAGGTCGAATAGATCGGATGACCGAGGTTGTTGAAACACGCGTTGCACACAAAAATCACCCCGTTGAAGAACTGCAAAAGCGCCAAGGGGCCACAGAAAAGGAAGATCAGCGTTCGCATCTCTCCTTCCGCCTCAAAAATATCGGCAATCGGTACGCGCAAAACGAACAAAACCACAGCCGCCAGCAGTGTGTAAGCGCTCAGGAACTGCAACCCGGCGCGCAGCGTGCCACGCACCCTGTCAAACAGGCTCGCACCGAAGTTCTGTCCCACAATCGGCCCGATAGCCCCTGACAGGGCAAACACCACTGCAAAGGCCACGGGCAACAACCGCCCGATGACAGCCATAGCAGCCACAGCATCTGTACCATAGCGCGCCATTTCACGCGTCACGATGGCGGTTCCCAGAGGCGACGCCACATTGGTCAGCACCGCAGGCCCCGCAATACCGCCAACCGCCCTTGCATCCCGCAAGAGCAATGCTGCCGCTGGTCGTGTGTAGCCATTGTGAATACGGATCACACACAAAAGCGCATAGGCGCACATCACGATCCGCGCGGTCACCGATGCATAGGCAGCGCCGTCCAGTCCCAAGCCAAACCCAAATATCAATAACGGGTCGAGCGCCGCATTCACCACGCCGCCAAACACAGTCCCCATCATAGAGCGACGCGCATCACCATAGGCGCGCAACACCGCCATGCTCGCCATGGCTATGCCCATCAAGGGCATGGTTGGCAGCACAATGCTGACATAGCGTTTGGCCAGCGTTAGTGTCTCGTCCTTGGCACCAAGCCAGCTGATGATCGGATCCAGAGAGTTCAGAACCACGATCGGTACGAGGAGCCCGATCAACGCAACGACCACCGCCACCGATGTCGCGTATTCACGGGCCGATTGCGGCTGATCTGCTCCGATGGCGCGCGCCACCAGAGAACCCGCTGAGATCGACAAACCAATGTTGATGGCATTGGTGAAGAACAGCAGCGTGCCCGCATACCCCACAGCCGCCGCCAGAGCTTTGTTACCCAACATCGAAATGAAAATCATGTCGACAAAATCAACGGCAAAGATCGCCATAAGCCCCACCGAAGAGGTCAGCGACATGACAGTCACATGGCGCATCAAAGAGCCTTCTAAAAACACAGCTTTTGCCATGGCTCAGTTTTTCTCTTCTTTGTTGTCCACGGCCAGATTTGCGGGAGGCGGCGTCCACCCCTCAGCGCCCTCAACACCAAACCCAGCGCTTGCGCTTTGAAGCTCTTCCTCCATCTGCGCATTCAGCTCTTTGGCAAGGGCCACAAATTCCTCATTCTCTGAAAAGGCCACGCCGGGCCTATGCACCGATGCCGTCGCCACCAGCAGTTTACGGTCGGCTTTCTTGAACTTCTGCGCCAGTCGCTCCGCCTGGTATGGGTGTATTCCAAGCGCCTCATAGGCACTGCGTCCGGCACGCACGGCACTGTCGAATGTTTCCCGGATGATGTCATGCGCCCCGGCCTGATACAGATCGTACACATGCGGCCGATCGTAAGCACGCGCCACGATATGCACATGCGAATGGTGGCGTGACACGTGCTCCGTCAGATGGGTCACCTGCTCTTTGCCATCAATTGCAATGATCAACATCTTGGCATCCTCAATCCCCGCAGCGTGCAGCAAATCAGCCCGCGTGCCATCTCCGAAGAAAACCTTCACATCAAACTTACGCAATGCTTCCAATTGCTTGGCGGAATAGTCCACCAACACCGGCTGCTCACCAATCTGGCGCAGCATCCGAGCCACAATGCCGCCAAAGCGCCCATAACCCACCACGATGATCTTGCTGCGATGATCAATGTCATCTGCCGCCTGCTCTTGGGCATCAATCAAACGCGGCAGTATCAGGCGTTCATACGCGATAAACAGTGCTGGTGTGAGCAACATCGACAACGCCACCACCAAGAGCGCGATCTGCGCAATGTCCTGCGGGATCACGTTGTTGGCGACCGTAAAGCTCAGCAAAACAAATCCAAACTCACCGGCCTGCGCCAATCCAAGCGTGAACAGCCAGCGATCAGCACCAGCGAGTTTGAACACCCGCGCCAAGACATACAGCACGCCCGCCTTAAGCAGCATCACCCCAAGCGTGACCCCAACCACCAACACGAAGTTATCCGCCAAGAGACCGAAGTTGATCGCCGCGCCAACTGTCATGAAGAACAGCCCAAGCAGCAGGCCGCGAAACGGGTCGATATCGCTTTCCAGCTCATGGCGATACTCACTGTTGGCGAGCACAACACCCGCCAAGAATGTGCCAAGCGCTGGCGACAGCCCCACAAGCGACATCAACAACGCAATCCCCACCACAAGTGCCAGCGCCGTGGCGACAAACACCTCCCGCAGGTTCGCCATCGTGACGAACCGAAACAGCGGACGCGTCAGAACGCTACCGATAAATCCGATCGAACCAACAGCTGCCAGTGTGATCAGGCCCACCTGCCATCCCGGCCGCCCTTCAACAAGGCTCATGCTGCCATGGTCATCGTGCCCGCCATGGGCATCACCCCCATGCGCACCATGGCTGTCCGTTGCCTGTACGGCATGCTCTGCAACCTCAGGCAAGGCCAGAAGTGGCAACAGCGCGAGCATCGGGATCACCGCGATGTCCTGAAACAACAGCACTTGGAAAGAGCCCTGCCCGCCTTGGGACTGCATCAAGCCTTTCTCATTCAAGGTTTGCAAAACAATCGCTGTGGAAGACAGCGCAAACACCATGCCAATCGCCAGCGAGACTGACCACTGAAGCCCAAATGCCATGGCAATCGCTGCGATCAAAATGGTTGTGACGCCTACCTGCATACCCCCAAGGCCAAGCAGCCTCTGCCGCATGGCCCAGAGCATTTTGGGGTCAAGTTCTAAACCCACCAGAAAGAGCATCATCACAACGCCAAATTCAGCAAAATGCTGGATCTGGATGATGTCGACACTCAGCCATTGCAGGATCGGCGAAATCGCTATGCCTGCAATCAGATAGCCAAGCACGGAACCTAAACCAAGACGCGCCGCCAACGGCACCGCGATCACACCGGCAATCAGAAAAACCGTCACAAGCATCAAGAAGCCAGTCATCCGATCACCTCGTTCAAATCGTCGGCCTGAATAACATCACACGCGCCCGCCTTGACCAGATCCACTTGATCATCGCGCAATGCGATCAACCAGCGTCGCCAACCCTCTGCATGCGGGCTGAGTCCATGAGCCTCGCGTTTTGCCAATGCCCCATAGAGAACATAAGGCGGCAGAAACGTCATATTGCAAAGTCGAGCCGTCTGCTCCATCGGCGTGAGCAAGGTGCGCAGGGCAAATCCGTTGTATCCTTCAGCGCCATAGGCTTCCTCCGGGGCGCCGCATGTGATTCCCATGGACCAGATCTTGCCACGCAGTTTGTCACCTCCTGATCCATAGGCAAAGCCGTGCTCCAGCACCAAGTCTTGCCACTCTTTGATGATGGAGGGCGTTGAATACCAAAACAGCGGGTATTGAAAGAGGATCGCATCACTGCGCAGCAATCGGGCCTGCTCGACCTCAACATCGATATCAAACCGGGGATAGGTCGCATAAAGGTCGACAAACTCAATGCCTTCCACCGCGTCAGTCGCAACATTCATCGCCTTGTTTGCCTCAGAATGTGGCGCGCCCGGATGTGCCTGATAGACCAATACCTTCATTCTTGCCTGCCCCCGCTTGCCGATGTCTGACCACCTTGCCACCGCTTGATGCGAAGACCAAGCCAACAGACCACGCTCAAACGCGAATTCAGTATCTTGCGTACAAAGAAAAACGCCGCCCAAGGGGCGGCGCTTCTATTCCGATTTGTCTTGGCTTAGCCACCAAAGTCATCAAGCATGATGTCTTCGCGGTCTACACCCAGATCAAGCAACATGTTGATCACAGACTGGTTCATGATGGGCGGACCACACATGTAGAATTCACAGTCTTCTGGGGCTGAGTGGTTCTTCAGATACTCTTCAAACAGAACGTTGTGGATGAAGCCGGTGTAGCCTTTCCAGTCGTCCTCTGGCATCGCGTCAGACAGCGCAACATGCCATTCGAAGTTGTCAAACTCTTCCGCCAGCTGGTCGAAGTCCTCAACAAAGAACATCTCTTTCTTGGAGCGCGCACCATACCAGAAGGTGATCTTGCGATCGCGGTTTTCGAGGCGCTTGAGCTGGTCAAAGATGTGGCTCCGCATTGGGGCCATACCAGCACCACCGCCAATGAAGACCATCTCTTTTTGGGTGTCGCGGGCGAAGAATTCCCCAAACGGACCAGAGATCGTCACCTTGTCACCTGGCTTCAGGTTAAAGATGTAGGATGACATCTGACCCGGAGGGATGCCCTGGCTGCCCGGAGGTGGCGATGCCACACGCACGTTCAGCATGATCAGGCCTTTTTCATCCGGGTAGTTCGCCATCGAATAGGCACGCTCAATCGGTTCAGGCACCGTGGATTCATACTGCCACAGGTTAAACTTGTCCCAATCTTCGTGATACTCTTCCTGGATCGCGAAATCCTTGTAGGAGAGCTTGTGCGCCGGAGCCTCGATCTGAATGTAACCACCTGCGCGGAAATTCACATCTTCGCCTTCTGGCAGCTCCAGAACGAGGTTCTTGATGAAGGTTGCGACGTTGTCGTTGGAGCGTACAGTACACTCCCACTTTTTCACCCCGAACACCTCTTCAGGCACTTCGATGTTCATGTCCTGCTTAACCGCAACCTGACAAGACAGACGGTCACCACAAGATGCCTCACGCTTGGTGATGTGGCTTTCCTCAGTCGGCAGGATAGACCCACCACCGGAATGCACACGCACACGACATTGGGCACATGTACCGCCGCCACCACAGGCAGACGGAACAAACAGTTTCTGCTCCGCCAGCGTTTGCAGCAGTTTGCCACCCGCAGGCACAGAGATTGTTTTCTCACCGTTGATGGTGATGTTCACGTCACCAGTAGACACCAGCTTGGAACGTGCAGCCAAAATGATAGTCACAAGTGCCAGAACGATCAGCGTGAAGAGAATGACGCCAAGAGTAAATGTTTCCATGTTCTTTGCCTCTTCAGAGTTTCACGCCAGAGAAGGACATGAAGGCCAGCGCCATCAGACCCGCGGTAATGAAGGTGATCCCAAGACCCTGAAGACCATCAGGAATGTCAGAATACTTCAGCTTTTCGCGCACACCCGCCATCGCGGTGATCGCCAGTGCCCAACCAAAGCCAGAAGACAGACCATAGGTGGTCGCCTCAGCAATGTTGTAGTCGCGTTCCACCATGAACAGCGAACCACCAAGGATCGCACAGTTCACCGTGATCAGCGGCAAAAACACACCCAGCGCGTTGTAAAGCGGTGGGAAGAACTTATCGAGCACCATCTCGAGGATCTGAACCATCGCCGCGATCACGCCGATGTAGCAAATCAGACCGAGGAAGGTCAGGTCTACATTTGGGAAGCCTGCCCATGCCAACGCACCAGGCGCCAGCAGATAGGTCAGCAGCAGGTTGTTGGTTGGCACGGTGATCGCCTGAACCAGCATCACCGAAATACCAAGGCCAAGCGCTGTAGAGATCTTCTTGGACACGGCGATAAAGGTACACATGCCAAGGAAGAAGGAGAGCGCGAGGTTCTCAACAAATACGGCCTTTACGGCCAGAGAGAGAAGCCCTTCCATTAGTGGCCCTCCACAACTTGAATTTTGTATTCACGTTCTTCGACCTGCTCTGGTTTCCAGGCGCGTACCGCCCAGATCAGCAAGCCGATGATGAAGAACGCAGAAGGTGGCAGAAGCAGCATGCCGTTGGGCACATACCAGCCACCGTTGTTCACGGTTGGCAGGATGGTGATGCCAAACAGGCTGCCCGCACCAAACAGCTCGCGGATGAAGCCAACCACCAGCAACAGCGCACCATAGCCGATGCCGTTTCCGGCGCCGTCGATGAAGCTGTCGATTGGTGTGTTCTTCATTGCAAACGCTTCGGCGCGGCCCATCACGATACAGTTGGTGATGATCAGACCCACAAACACCGACAGTGTTTTGGACACGTCATAGGCGTAGGCTTTCAACACCTGATCCACGATGATCACAAGCGATGCGATGATCACCATCTGCACGATGATCCGGATCGAACCCGGGATCTGGTTGCGCAGAACCGAAATGAACATCGAGCTGAACGCGGTCACGGATGTCACCGCCAGCGCCATCACAAAGGCCACCTGCAGGGAGGATGTCACCGCCAGCGCGGAACAAATGCCAAGCACCTGAAGCGTGATCGGGTTGTTGTCGACCAACGGGTCGATCAGAAGGTCTCTCTTGGTTTGCGCCATCAGATCTCTCCCGCTTTGAGGTTTTCAAGGAATGGCGCGAAGCCCGCCTCGCCCATCCAGAAACGCACCAGGTTGTCCACACCAACCGAGGTCAGCGTCGCACCCGCAAGCGCGTCTACATGAAAGTCTTGGCCTGCTGGCGGCACAGCTTTTGCAACTGTGATCTGGAGATCACCTGCGTCATCCGCCAGTTTCTTGCCGTTCCACATGGATTTCCAGCGTGGGTTGTCCACTTCCGCACCAAGACCAGGTGTTTCCGCGTGGCTGTAGAACTGCAGACCAAAGATATCGTTGCCGTTCTCTTCTAGCGCGATGAAGCCATAGAGCGTTGACCAGAGGCCGTAGCCGTGAATTGGCAGGATCACCTTGTCCAGAGACCCATCATCATTGCGCAGCAGGTAAACCGTCACGAACTTGGATTGGCGGCCGATGCCCGCCGGGTCATCGCTCAGCGCCACTGACAGCTCAGGATCAGACGCTGCCGCGCGATCATCAAAAGTCGCCGCGTCAAATGCGTCAGAGAATTCACCGGTCGCCAGCTCAAGCACCTGAGGTTCAAATACGCTGAAACCTTCCAGCACATCCATCCCAGGTTCATAAAGGCCGGCCACCTGCAGAACGTTGGCCTGCTTGTCTTTCAGCTTGTTCTGCTCCTGCAACGGACGCAGCGCAACCGAAACGGCAGACACCACCATAGAGGCCACAAGGCAGAGAGTTACAGCGATGAAAACGGTTTTGCCCACACTGTCGGGCGGGGCCGCCAAAAACCGTGCGATGGCCCCTTTGTTTTCGTTGGAAGCGTCAGGCATGTTGACGGGCCCTCCGTTTGATATTGGCCTGAACGACGAAGTAGTCGATCAGCGGCGCAAAGACGTTGCCGAATAGGATTGCGAGCATCATGCCTTCAGGGAAGGCCGGGTTGATCACACGGATCATCACCACCATGAAGCCGATAAGCGCACCATAGATGTAGCGCCCCACATTGGTGTGGCTGGCCGAAACGGGTTCGGTCACCATGAACACCATGCCAAAGGCAAAACCGCCCACAACAAAGTGCCAGTACCAAGGCATTGCAAACATCGGATTGGTGTCAGACCCGATCAGGTTCAGCAGAAGCGAGAAACCAACCATACCGCCCATGCAGCCCACAATCAGACGCCAGTTGGCGATCTTTGTGATCAGCAGGAAGGCCAGACCGATCAGACAGGCCAATGCCGAGGTCTCACCGATAGAGCCCTGAACGGTGCCGACAAAAGAGTTCATCCAGTTCATGCCATTGGCTGCCAGCTGTTCGTAACCTGCAGAGGCAGATACCGAAAGCGCGGTTGCACCGGAGAACCCGTCAACCGGGGTCCAGATTGTGTCACCCGACATATTGGCCGGATACGCAAAGTACAGGAACGCACGACCCGTCAGAGCCGGGTTCAGGAAGTTTTTGCCAGTGCCACCAAAGACTTCTTTGCCAACAACAACACCAAAGGAAATGCCAAGCGCCACCTGCCAGAGAGGGGCAGACGGGGGCATGATCAGCGCAAACAACATCGAGCTCACGAGGAAGCCTTCGTTCACTTCGTGACCACGCACCGTGGCAAAGACCACTTCCCAAATACCGCCCACAACCAACGTGGTGATATAAATCGGTAGGAAGTACAGCAGACCGTGGGCAAAGTTTGCCAGCGGATTGCTTGCATCAAAACCAATGCCCAGAGCAGACAGGATCACAGCGCGCCAGCCAGTTGGATCAAAAGTCTCATAGGCTGTGTTGACCTGAAGGCCCACATTGTAGAGGCCCATGATGATACATGGCACCGTTGCAAGCACCACGTAAGTCATGATCCGCTTCATATCCACGTAAGAACGTGCATGCGGTGCGGCGGTGGTTACTGTTTTTGGAGTGTAGAGAAAGCTCTCTACCATCTCATACATCGGGAAGAATTTCTCGTATTTGCCGCCCTTCGTAAAGTTCGGTTCAATACGATCAAAGAAACTACGCAATCCCATAAATCAGCCCTCCTTTTCGATCTTGGCTAGGCTGTCACGCAGCGCTTCGCCGTATTCGTATTTTGCCGGGCAGGAAAAACCCACCAGGCCGAGGTCCTCTTCATCCAGCTCAAGCGCACCCAGCTTTTGCGCTTCATCTGTGTCCATTACGAGCAGCGCCCGCAGCAGTTGAGTGGGCAGGAAGTCCTGCGGCATCAGCTGCTCAAATGTTCCAAGCGGCACCATTGCACGACGACCACCATTCAGGTTGGACGTCAGCGGGTACAGCTTTTTGGAGAATGCAGATCCCAGAACCGGCAAGATCGAAAACTTGCTTGGCATCGGGCGAATCCAGCCCATTGGGATTTGTTTGTGGTCTTCTTCGATGATCGTGACCTGTCGCGCATAGCGCCCCAGGAAGGCCTGCTCTTGCGAACCGGCGAAACCGCTCAGGATCGAACCAGACACCAGACGCACTGGCGCGTCACCTGCGATCTCGCCTTCGGTCAACTCAACCAGAGAGGCACCGTCAATTGTCCGCACCAGACGAGGCGATTTGCTCAGCGGGCCACACAGGGCAACCACACGAGACGAATCAATCTTGCCGGTTTCCAGCAGACGACCAATCGCAATCACATCGTGATATCCGATGGTCCAAACTGTCTTGGTCGCGCTTGGCGGCTCAAGGAAGTGCATGTGTGTTCCGGCCAGACCGGCAGGGTGCGGGCCAGAGAATGTCGCAACCGTCACACCGTTCGTGTCAGCGCCAGAGATCTGCGCACCTTGTGCATGACACAGGTAGGTTTTGCCTTCGGTCAGCTGCGTGATTGCCGCCAGACCTTTGGCAAAGGCGTCACCAGCATCCGCAATCACAACAGCCGGATCGCCAGCCAATGGCTCAGTGTCCATAGCGTTCACATAGATCGCGGCAGGCTGGCTATCCGTCGCGGGCACCTTGGAGTACGGACGCGTGCGGAAAGAGGTCCAAAGCCCTGCTGCGCAAAGGCGTTCCACCAAACCGTCGCGTGTTGCCACATCTCCAACAGCGGAGAAATCCACCGGTTCTGCAGCGGTTGCATCCACCTCGATCTCAACGCTGAGAAGCACTCGGCGCGGACCACGGTTGATAGCCTTCACACGGCCAGACACAGGCGAAACAACTTTCGCCTCTGGTGAGTCTTTATGCGCCAAGATCGGCGCCCCTGCTGCCACTACATCGCCTTCTGCGACTGCGATACGTGGCTTCAATCCTATGTAGTCGGCCCCGAGGACTGCCACGGTTTTGACCGCTGCTCCCTCGTGTATTCCTTCGCCGGGAGCCCCGGTGACTGGAAGATTCAGGCCTTTTCGTAGCGCAAAATGCTGCACGCCAATGTCATCCTGTCGTTGCTGGTTAGTGTTGCGAATGTCGCGAATGATTGCGGCTGCGTATACGCGGAGTCTCGCCAAACAGCCAGCACAATTCGACTATTTTTCTATTGTTTCTCGTCCCTCAGAGCAATAGTGTGCCGCCGACAAAACAAAGCGCCCGTTTTGAGCACTTTACGGTGGTCATATGGGTCGTCTTACCCGTTTAGCTCACAACAAAGTGTTAGCGATGCCCTCTCTTTCTCGACGCAGCTTCATTTTTATGGCTTTGGCCGTTGCTGCATGCAAACGCGGTGCGGCGGACATTCTGCTGACGGGGCGCACAATGGGCACAAGTTACTCCATTGTCGCGGTAAATTCGGCTGGCGTGGACGTCAGCGAACTGCAAACTGCCATAGAGGCCACGCTGCGAGATGTGGACATCAAAATGTCCAATTGGAACGCCGCATCCGAAGTCTCTGCAATAAACACTCATGCAACCGCGGAGCCCCTCCCACTTTCCGCAGACATGCAACACCTGATCCAAGCCGCACATGACGTACATCTTGCCAGCGAGGGGCAATTTGACATCACACTGGGCCCTTTGATTGATCTTTGGGGGTTTGGGGCCGTCAAACCTTCTGGAGCACTGCCGACCGAAGCAGAGATTGCTGCCGCATTGGTGCCAGTGGGTCAGGAAAAGATGCTGCGCGTCGAAAATGGCCTGCTGCACAAGGGCCATCCCGACGCTGCGATGTATCTGTCCGCCATCGGCAAGGGATTCGGCGTGGATCGCATTGGTGACACGCTCGCCCAGTTCGGTCTGACCAACTATATGGTAGAGGTCGGCGGCGATATCATCACCTCCGGCCAAAACGCACAGGGTCAACCATGGCAGATCGCGATTGAAACCCCCGACGCACTCACGCGAAGCGTGTATCGGATCATCGGCATCAAAGATCGGGGCATGGCCACGTCTGGGGACTACCGAAACTATTTTGAAAAAGAGGGCGTGCGGTACTCCCACATCATCGACAGCGACACCGGGCGCCCCATCACGCATAAGACAGCATCTGTGACGGTGCTTGCCGAAAACGCGATGCTTGCAGACGCCTGGGCCACCGCCTTGTTGGCGCTTGGCACGGAACGTGGCCTAAAGACCGCAGAAAAACACCAGATCGCGGCTTTGTTTATTGAACGCAATGCTAACACAGACCATGTAACCTTCGACGCGACGCCGAGCACAGAGTTCGACGCCACTCTCGCTAGCTAAAAGGCACACTCATATGGAAACTTTCCTCATCGCATTTTTTCTTCTGATGCTTGTCACCCTCGGCATGTCGGTTGGCGTGATCATGATGGGCCGCACGATCAAAGGATCCTGCGGCGGATTGAACGCCATCAGCGGTGCCGACAAATGTGTTGTTTGCAGCAAAGACATTGACCCGGACAGCCCGCTGCGCGAGCGCCTTCAGTGCCCCCGTGCCAAGAAGATGTTGGAACAGATGGATGTCGAAAAAAGCACCGACGCTTAAACCGACGCATTACTGACGCGATCCCGCCGGAATACAGACGCAATGCCGCATAGTTCTATGCGGCATTTTTTGTGGTCCGGTCAGCTGACAGAAAGCGGCACCAACGCCAGCACCAGCAGACAAGATGCTGCAATCAAACCAGAAACCCAAAGCTGCCAGCGCGGCCCCTCTTCTTTCCAAACACGCCGATATCGGTGCCCCGCCAAACAGGCGAGCACAAAGAGTGTCGTTGCAACAGCAGGCGAAAGAATGAGCTCAGGCAAAGAAAAGTCCCCAAAACGCGGATCTTGCGTATAGGCTGGAGGCATATAGCGACAATATTGAACAAGCAAGGAGCCCATTGATGCCAAGTTCCTATCAAGCCCCTAACCGGAAATCGGAAGAGAAAACCAAAACCCTAAGTCAAACAACGGACACAAACACATCTGCCACCACAGCAACGGTACGGAACGTGTTAGACCAAAAGGGAAAAGACGTCTTCTCGATCCGCCCACAGGACACATTGGGGCAAACGGTCAAGGTCTTGAAAGAACGCCGAATCGGCGCACTTCTAGTGACCGACGCCAATGGAACGTTGCTTGGGATCCTCTCCGAGCGGGACATCGTACGAAAACTCGCAGACACCCCGGGGCAAACTCTCCCGCAAAAAGTCGAAGATGTGATGACCACAAAGGTGCAAACCTGCGCGCCTGAGGATTCGCTTGTAGACGTGTTGCGGCGCATGACAGACGGGCGCTTCCGCCACATGCCAGTGCAAGATGAAACCGGCCTCGTCGGCATGGTCACGATCGGTGACGTTGTAAATCATCGCCTGATGGCGCTGGAGCATGAAGCGCTGCAACTGAAACAGCTCATCGTTGGCTGATCAGGATAGGCTCTAAGAGCTCTGAAAAAAATGAAGGCTCCCAGTTGGGAGCCTTCTCTCGTTTCAAACATGGGCAGGCAACGGGTGCTCACTTACATGTCATTGAAAGTTATAAACAAAAAGACCCCGGCGCTTCTATGCCGGGGCCTTTTTTTCTAATTACCCTCAAACCTTAGTGGCTGTGGCCTTTATCCCAATCTTCCTGCTTCGGCAGAATTTCAAAGGTGTGCTCTGGCGGCGGGCTCGGAAGAGTCCATTCCAGAGTGTCAGCGTATTCATTCCAATAGTTGTTCTCGGTCACTTTCGCGCCGCGGAACAAGGAGTAGAACACCACACCAAAGAAGAACAGGAAGGAGGCAAAAGACAGGAACGCGCCGTAGGAGCTGATCTTGTTCCAATATGCAAAGGCTTCCGGATAGTCGATGTAACGACGTGGCATGCCCTGACGACCCAGGAAGTGCTGCGGGAAGAAGGTCAGGTTTGCACCGATGAAGAACAGCCAGAAGTGCAGCTTGCCCGCCCATTCAGGGTAGTGGCGACCGGTCATTTTGCCGAAGTAGAAGTAAATACCGGCAAAGATGGCAAAGACCGCACCCAGGCTCATCACATAGTGGAAGTGCGCCACCACGTAGTAGGTGTCGTGGTAGTAGCGGTCCACAGAAGCTTGCGACAGCACGATGCCGGTCACGCCGCCCATGGTGAACAGGAAGAGGAAACCCAGCGCCCAAAGCATTGGAGTTTTAAACTCGATCGAGCCGCCCCACATAGTCGCAATCCAGCTGAAGATCTTCACGCCGGTGGGCACCGCAATCACCATAGTGGCGAGCATGAAATAGGACTGCTGTGTCAGAGACATGCCCACGGTGTACATGTGGTGCGCCCACACAACAAAGCCCAGCGCGCCGATAGCGATGATCGCCCAGACCATTGGCAGGTAGCCAAAGACCGGTTTGCGGGAGAAAGTCGCAATCACGTGAGAGATGATGCCAAAGCCCGGCAGGATCACGATGTACACTTCCGGATGGCCAAAGAACCACAGGATGTGTTGGTACAGGATCGGGTCGCCGCCGCCTGCTGGATCAAAGAAGGTGGTGCCAAAGTTCCGGTCCGTCAGCAGCATGGTGATTGCGCCCGCCAGAACAGGCAGAGCCAGAAGGATCAGCCATGCGGTGACAAAGATCGACCATGCAAACAGCGGGACTTTGAAAAGCGTCATGCCCGGTGCGCGCATGTTCAGGAAGGTCGTGATCATATTGATCGCGCCAAGAATCGACGATGCACCAGAAACGTGGACCGCGAAGATTGCGAGGTCCATGGACATGCCGCCTTCACCAGTTGAGAGCGGTGGATACAGCACCCAGCCGACACCAGACCCAAGCTGGTCATTGCCGCCCGGAGCCAACATAGAGGCCACGCCCAGCGAGGTACCAGCCACATAAAGCCAGAAGCTGAGGTTGTTCATGCGCGGGAACGCCATATCCGGCGCGCCAATCTGCAGCGGCATGAAATAGTTGCCAAAGCCGCCGAACAGCGCCGGAATCACCACGAAGAACATCATCAAGACGCCGTGGTAGGTGATCAGCACGTTCCAGAGGTGGCCGTTAGGAGTACAGGGTCCATCCCCGCCACCAAGAAAGCGTGCGCCTTCCAGACACATATACTGAACGCCTGGCTCCATGAGCTCCATGCGCATCAGAACTGTAAAGAAAACCGCAATGAAACCGGCAAGGGCCGACACGATCAGATAGAGTAGACCGATATCTTTGTGGTTGGTGGACATAAACCACCGAGTGAAGAATCCTCGCTCGTCATGGTGCTCGTGGCCTTGTAGGGCTGCGTCTGCCATGCCGCTCCTCCTGTTGAATTTTATACGGCGTGCGGAATCTTCTGACGCCGCTATCGCGATATTTGTAAAACTCTGCCCCCCGCCAAGCAATCATCCTATTTGACATAGATCAAAATAAATTGTCGCACCCCCCCAGCGATCGCCCTCCAATACCTGGCCAAAATTTTCCCGCTCTCCTAGACTTGCTTCAAGCTTCAGCCCCTACCGATAGAGTCCTCTTCGCAACAAAACGCGCAGTCGATCCGGACTTTTATTCTATTCTTTTCAATATGTTGAGTTGCTCTCTCCGCATCTCACATCGAAGAATCCCAGATGGCGCCAGCGCTATGTTTGGCAAAGCAGATGAAAACGATACGACGCTCAAACGCAATACCATCAACTGAGATCAACGCCACGATGGCATGCCCCAACGGCAAATCGACACCAATTGCCGGCTAGATTGACGCATGCGGGGCGTCGGCTGCACGCTACCGCGCATTGTCAGGGAATCGTATTCCCTTCAAACGCGTCCTCAGCTTCAGCGGCTTGGTCGCGAAAAACGCGCTAACTCAACAGACGGGGCCTATAGGCAGAACCCAATATCGCTGATCTGCCTTGCCAACGGGAGTGTCTGTGTTTCGCAATTGACCAGCACTCCAAACAAGATGGACACCACCAAAAGGCCGATTTTCAAATTTTCAAACAGCACCCTCATTTGACCATCCCTGTTCGCAAGCAAAGGCTCAGAGGCTCACGACCACAGTATCGTGGCCGGCATGGCCAAAATTCAGATCCAGCGAGAACACGGGCGGCACTTGTGTCTCAAACTTCAAACTCATGGGTATGTCGACAAGAGCGCCAGAGGGCACATTTGCCCAATTGGCGGTCAGCACATTCGCTCCTTTGACCTGTGCGGATTCAAGCACCACTGGCTCTGCCCCTTTGTTCAACAGAGTCAGACGCAAATGCACTGTATCTTTGCGACGTTTGATGACCTCAACACTTGTGGAGACCTGCAAGGCGCCGTGTCCCTCATGCGCCAAAGCAAGGGTCGGCATAGCCAAAATTGCTACAATAAAATCACGCTTTTTCATGGTATCCTGTCTTACAATTTCTACCGCGATTGCAAACCACAACGTTGCGTATCAGGGTTTCCGTCGCTCAATTGGTTTTTTTTTGGCACAAGTGCATTTTCCTCTTGCAGGCAGCGGCAACTCTTTATATTCCACGCCTCACCCAAGGACGCGGGCGTAGCTCAGGGGTAGAGCATTACCTTGCCAAGGTAAGGGTCGTGAGTTCGAATCTCATCGCCCGCTCCAATTTCTCCCACGGGAGAGCAGTGAACAAGGCGCGGATTATTCCGCGCCTTTTCGCGTTTCCAGCCCCAAAGTCAGCATAAAATTGACCCCACAAACTTTCTGCACGAAACGCGCAGATTTCTTGTTTTTTGCTCTTGCAGTCCCCCTGCGAGAGGGCTAAACCGCGCACATCCAAACGGTGCGGGCGTAGCTCAGGGGTAGAGCATTACCTTGCCAAGGTAAGGGTCGTGAGTTCGAATCTCATCGCCCGCTCCAATTGGAAAAGCCAAAAGGCGCAGAGAGAAATCTCTGCGCCTTTTGGCTTTTTAGTCTTATGGCTCTTCCTCAAACTATGAAGCCAATACCTGCGCCATGCGATTTTGACGCGCAATGGCCGCCCCCAAATCAATTGACGTGATTTGGCCATCCCGCACAATCTGGCGCCCCTCAACAAAAAGGTCGCGCACAACCGTTGGCCCGGCAAGCAACAGCGCGGCAGGATCCCAACTCCCCGCGCTCTCAATGCCCGAAACATCCCAAATCGCAATGTCTGCGCGCATTCCAACAGCGATTTGCCCACAATCCCTACGCCCAAGCACCTGCGCCCCGCCTCGTGTGGCAATTTCGAGTGCCTCACGCGCACTCATGGCATCCGCGCCTCGTGCAACACGCTGCAGCAACATCGCCTGACGCGCCTCAAGAACCAAGTTCCCAGCATCATTAGAAGCGGACCCATCCACCCCCAACCCAACATTAACACCGGCATCCCGCATAGGGCGCACTGGGGCGATTCCACTGCCCAGACGACAATTTGAACAAGGACAATGAGCAACACCCGTTTTTGTACGCGCAAACAACGCGATCTCACTGTCGTCAAGTTTCACGCAATGGGCATGCCAAACATCCTCCCCTACCCAACCAAGCTCTTCTGCGTATTGGCCCGGGCGACACCCAAAGTTCGCAAGAGAATAGGCAATATCTTCCTCATTCTCTGCAAGGTGCGTGTGCAACATCACCCGCTTGTCGCGCGCGAGAAGGGCGGCGTCGCGCATCAAGTCCCGACTGACTGAAAACGGGGAACAGGGGGCAACACCCACCCGGACCATACTGCCCTCAGAGGGATCGTGATGCGTGTCGATCAGTCGGATCGCATCATTCAAGATGTCTGCCTCGCGCTCCACCAACCTATCCGGAGGAAGCCCCCCGTCACTTTCCCCGATGCTCATCCCGCCTCGGGTCGGATGGAACCGCATACCGACGCTCTGAGCAGCGGCAATGGTATCATCAAGTCGTGAACCGTTTGGATACAAGTAAAGATGATCGGACGTCATCGTGCAGCCGGACAATGCAAGCTCCGCCAGCCCAACCTGAGCAGACAAATACATCTCTTCCGGGCCAAACCGCGCCCAAATCGGATACAGCGTCTTGAGCCAACCAAAGAGCAAAGCATCCTGCCCGCCTGGCACCGCGCGTGTGAGAGTTTGATACAGGTGATGGTGGGTATTTACGAGGCCAGGTGTCACAACACAGCCCTGCGCTGTGACAATCTCTTCATCACTTTCCGCAATAAGCCCCGGCCCAATTTCCGAGATGACACCGTTCTTTATCCGCACGTCATGCCTGGCAAGCTCGCGCCTGTCGTCATCCATGGTCAGCACAACTTGCGCCGATTTGATAAGATAGCTTTTCGTTGCAGCCACTTGCACGCTCCTATGACCAATCAATTGGCCCGATTCGGTGCAAATTTAACTGCATGACGACAGAAAGCGGGCAAAGGACCGCCATGCATCACGACAATAGCCGTGACGCTATAGCGCTTTCAAGTTTTTGATCACAAAGAGTTAAAGCGCTGTAATAGTCAGGTGTTCAGCAAATCAAGCGCCTGACGATGCAGCGTTTGATTTGCCGCTGCAAGCACGCGCCCACCGTCATGGGCTGGTCCGCCTTCCCAGTTGGTCACAACGCCGCCAGCGGCTTCAATCACCGCAATTGGCGCCTGAATATCATAGGCGTTCAATCCCGCCTCGATAACCAAATCCACCTGCCCCGCGGCCACCAGCGCATAGGCATAGCAATCCATGCCATACCGCGTCAGCTTGACTGTTGCAGCGACACGCTCAAACGCCGCACGTTCGTCCTGCGTGCCCACTTCAGGAAAGGTCGTGAATAAAATCGCTTCAGACAACGAGTTGGTGTCACGGGTCGCAAGCGCAGCCTCACCTTGCGGACCTTGTGCAACAGAGATGCCAAAGCCCCCCTTGAACCGTTCCCCAATGTAGGGCTGATCGACAACACCGTAGATCGGGCCAGTTTCATCAGACACTGCGATCAATACGCCCCAAGTCGGCGTGCCCGAAATGAAGCCTCGTGTCCCGTCGATAGGATCAAGAACCCAAGTCAGACCACTTGTACCGCTTTTGGTTCCGAACTCTTCGCCAAAAATCGCATCTTGCGGCCGCATCTCTTCAAGGACGGCGCGCATGGACTGTTCAGCCGCGCGATCCGCAACGGTTACAGGATCAAACCCACCAGAGAGCTTGTTGTCTGCCGTGAGTGTCGGCTTGCGAAAATGGGGAAGGATGGCTGCCCTTGCGGCGTCAGCCATAGCATCAGATACAGCAATCAGCTGTGCGCGATCCTGATCGTTCATATGTGTAACTCCGCCCTGAACATGCCAAACGGCTACCTCAGAGCGGAGACAGACTCAAGCGACGTCGCTCAAAACACGCGCCAACTCAAACAGGCGGCGACGCTGGTTTTCAGGAATAGAATAGTAGCTGCGGATCAGATCCAGCGCTTCTTTGTCTGCCATGATATCGGAAGGCACAGATTGAGTGGCGGCACCTTCTTTGTCCGCTTCCAGACCCTCAAAGAAGAAACTGACAGGCACATCCAGAGCGTCCGAAATATCCCAGAGACGAGACGCGCTGACACGATTGGCACCGGTTTCGTACTTTTGGATCTGTTGGAATTTGATTCCGACTTGCTCTGCTAGCTGTTGCTGGGTCATGCCCGTCAGCCAACGTCGCTGCCGTATTTTTTTCCCAACATGCACATCCACCGGGTGTGTCATGGCTCGTCTCCTTCGAATAAAAATTCTGGATAACGCTATAACCCTGAGCAAACGCTCAGAAGCGGCACCAGTATAAAACGTGAAACAATCGCGCATCCCTTTCGCGATTGATTAAGTCTAACAGTTTTCCCCTTACAATCAAGGGATAGAATGTGTGATACGATTATACATAAAGGCGAACACTCGCCCATTAGGTTAGATCCAATCGGATAGATAAGGGCCTGAAACACTCTTTTTACGTTACGTTTCGCCTCAACATTCACCTTTCCACACGACATCTTTGACTTGATTGTGATGTCATGTGACATCTCGCCATTGAGAGGAGAAGAAACATGCGTGCATTTCAAGTGGTTTCCCATGATGAGGGACCCAAACTGGTCGACATCCCAACGCCGACGCCCGGCACCGGCCAGATTCGCGTTAAAATTCACGCATGCGCCCTCAACTTTGGGGACTTGTTGATGATCAAGGGAACGTATCAAGACACGCCGCCGCCGCCGTTCACGTTAGGAATGGAAGTCGCTGGCATCGTTGATGCGGTAGGCCCGGACACAACAGGCCCTGAGATTGGTACACGTGTGTTGGTTTTTGGCGGCAGTGGCGGACTGGCGGACTATGGCATTTACGAAGCCGCCAGCGCGGTGCCGATCCCCAAAAACATGCAGTTTGAAGAGGCTGCGGCATTTCCAGTCGCCTATGGCACCAGCCACGTTGCACTGGATTATCGCGCGCGCCTTCAGCCTGGCGAAAACCTTCTTGTCCTTGGCGCCGCCGGCGGTGTGGGCCTAACGGCTGTCGAACTTGGCAAACTGATGGGCGCCAACGTGATCGCCTGCGCACGCGGCGCAGACAAGCTGCGTGTCGCCCAATCTTGCGGAGCGGATCACCTTATTGATGCAACCTCCGCTGATATCCGCGCAGAGGTAAAAGCGCTTGGCGGCGCGGATGTTGTCTATGATCCTGTAGGCGGAGAGCAGTTCAAAGCCGCATTCCGCGCCTGCCGTCCAGAGGCCCGCCTCCTGCCGATTGGCTTTGCATCCGGTGATATTCCACAGATCCCTGCCAACCACCTACTGGTGAAAAACCTCACGGTGATGGGGCTCTACTGGGGCGGTTATCTGAGATTCAAACCAGAGGTGATCACCAACAGCATGAGCACACTTTTTGGCTGGTACGACGCAGGCAAACTTACCCCGCATGTCAGCCACACCCTTCCGCTGGAAGAAGCCGCGCAGGCTTATGAGTTGCTGCGCAGCCGGAAGTCTACAGGCAAGGTCGTGGTGTCGATCAACTGACAACTCCAAGGCGTACAGCTGGCTCAGCCTGCGTATGCATGGGCTGGAACCCCTTCCGAATAAGATTGGCCAGATGGGCGATCACATCGCCCTTCGTCTGGTCTGCGCCGTACATGTTGATGTGCTGTTCGCCCAAATCGGGCAGCGCCCCGTCGTGATCAATCACTTCCAAATGACGCGGCTCTGTGCCCAACAGCATCTCCCCGATCCCCAGATCAGCTGCAATCGTGGCTTCGACCGTGCGATCAGAATCGGTCTCCAAGGCTGAATCCCATTCGATCCCCGCCTGATCAAACGCAGCGATGGCACGCTGACGGAACAGACAGTGTCGCGCAGATGCAAACTGTATGGGGCGCCGGCGCCAGCTCGCGCCACCAGGCGCGCCAATCCAGACAAGCGGTAGGGTGCAAAGCCCCTCCGCGCCATCCGGCGTACTGGACTCCGTAGTCAGGATCAAATCGATCTCCCCCTTATCGAACATCTGCTTCAGCTCGACGGTGTAAGAAGACAGCAAATTCACCTTCACCCGTGGAAACGCAGCATTGAACTGCTGCATCACACGGGGGATCGCGGGATAAACAATGTCATGCGGGACCCCAAGCGTGACATTGCCCTCAAACTCATCGTGAGACAAACGGCGCATGATTTCATCGTTCAGCGTCACCATCCGGCGCGCATAGCCCAACATCTGCTCACCATCTGGTGTGAGCGCGATGCCGCGCCCAGAGCGGTCCAGCAGGGAAACACCAATCAGCTCTTCTAGGCGCTTCAGCTGCATAGAAACCGCAGACTGAGTGAGATTCAGAAACCCTGCCGCCTTGGTCACCCCTCCCATATCCGCCACAGCAACAAAACTGCGCAACGTAGTTACATCAAGATTTCGCATCAGTTTCCTCCCCAAAATCACAGCTCATGATAAATCATCAACGTTTGTGATGCCTTTGGTCACAAACATTCACTTTTCAAATACACCCACACAGCCATATACATCAAGTAATTTGATGCAGACCACGAAAACAATCGCAATTCAAGAAAGGAGCGACTCATGGCTTTCATCTCCACATCCGCGACCCCTTCCGGTTCACGCCCTTCTCTATTCTCTCGCATTGCTCAGATCTTCGCGGTGCGTCGTCAACGCAGCAAACTCGCAAAACTCGATTCTCGCGCCCTTGAAGACATTGGCCTGACCGAAGCTGATGTCCAAGCAGAGCTGCGACGCTCCGCTTGGGACGTACCAGCCCATTGGAAAGGCTAACGCGCAAACACACGGCGCTTTGCATGTCGATCACGTGCACTTTAGGAAACCCATCATGATGGGCAACACGGCCAAACCCAAAGTTGAAAAAAATCGACGCAAAGCGCCTCAAAAAAGGCACGGCTTTCCGGCCCCTTGATGCCGGAAATCCTTGAATTCAGACGCCTGCTCACCGATATTTACACCGGACACCCCATAAACACGCGTTGTGGGGAAGGAACGACTTAATCGGAGGCTGAAATGGCTGAATTTGAAACACTGCGCGGCGCTGTTGGCGCACGCTCAGCGGATATTGACGCGGGCCTGCGCGCCCACATGAACAAAGTCTACGGCACGATGTCCGTCGGCATGCTGATCACATTCGCAGCGGCTTGGGCGATTTCCGGCCTGGCTGTTACGAATGATCCATCTGGCGCCGCCGCCCAATTGAGCGCAGACCAGTATCTGACCTCCTTTGGCTACGCAATCTACGGCTCCCCGCTGAAATGGGTGATCATGTTTGCGCCCCTGCTGTTTGTGTTTGGCTTCAGCGCAGCGATCAATCGCATGTCAGCTGCAACCGCACAGACTGTTTTCTACATCTTCGCTGCTGTCATGGGCCTGTCGATCAGCTCCATCTTCTTGATGTTCACCGGCGAATCCATCGTCCAGGTGTTCCTGATCACATCCATCGCTTTCGCAGGGCTGTCGCTTTACGGCTATACCACCAAGCGTGACCTTGGCCCCATCGGCACGTTCCTCATCATGGGTCTGATCGGCCTCATCATCGCATCGATCGTGAACATCTTCCTGGCATCTTCCGCCATGGCGTTCGCAATCTCAGTACTCGGCGTTTTGATCTTCGCGGGCCTGACAGCTTACGATACGCAGAACATCAAAAACACCTATCTCGCGCACGCACACCACGGCGACAGCGAGTGGCTTGGCAAATCTGCCATCATGGGCGCCCTCAGCCTGTATCTGAACTTCATTAACATGTTCATGATGCTGCTGCAGCTCTTCGGCAACCGCGAGTAAAGCGCTGCTTATTTGAATGACAAAGGGCCGGTCACTGTGACCGGCCCTTTTCTTTTGATACACAACCGAGATCACGCCAACATGGGATCGGCCAGCCTGCGCGTCATTTGAACCGCAGGGAAATGCACGCCGGGCGCAAGCGTCAACTCAATCTCAGCGGCCTCCTCAAACCCCATCGAAGCGTAGAACGCACGTGCTGTATATGTGCTCAGACAGCTCATGTGGCGCATGCCATGTGCCTCAGCAGAGGCCAAGGTCACATCAATCAACGCCCGCGCTACCCCGCGACGCAGCCAGTCAGGCCGTGTCGCCACGTGGCGCACATGACCAAGATTGGTGCCGCTGACACCACGTGCAGGAGACAGATCAGTCCAGCCACCAGCACCGACAACCGCATCGGTTTCAGCGCATTCCGCGAGGAAGTATGTGCCGCACGCCAGCAGAGACTCCTGCGCCTCACCAAATAAGGGCAGCGCGCCCTCCAATACATCTTGCGTGTAATGCTCGGTAAGAAGCTCGGGGTATGAACGCTGATACAGAGCGCAGAGCGCGTCTCTATCGCCAATTTTGGCAGGGCGAATGAAAAATGGGTGGGGCATTGGGGACCCTCCTGAAGGAAACTGTTTTATTGTTCTTTCAGGCGCGGCTCCCCTAAAGCAAAAAACCGCGCCTGGTGTGGCGCGGCTTTTGCATGTGTCTTAGAGGGGGATCTTACTTGATCTTGCCTTCTTTGTACTCGACATGCTTGCGCACCACCGGGTCGTATTTGCGTACGACCATCTTTTCGGTCATGGTACGTGCGTTTTTCTTGGTCACGTAGAAATGGCCCGTGCCCGCGGTCGAGTTCAGACGGATCTTGATGGTCGTCGGCTTCGCCATTGTGTTTCTCCTGCGCCGGGGTACAGCTACCCCGTGAAAATCTCTTGAAGCCCGCCTTTTAATGATGGCTCTGCCTGAGTCAATGGGATTTCCCCAGAATCCTCAAAGAAAAATGGCAAGCCCACCAATTTCCTATCTGGAAGCGCTTTCCAGCGCGTTATCGAAGGGATAATTTCCTCCAGATATGAAGGGCTGGCGCTCTGATATGGGGAAAACAGCATGACTTGGTTCTGGATTGCGACAACGATTCCCGTCGCCCTTTTGGCTTTTGCCGGGCTGGCGGGTGGCCTCTGGGCGGTTGCAGCAGTCGTTTATATGGGCGCGCTTGTGCATGTGATGGACCGTTTGGTCAAAGGCGCTGCCGCCAAATCCGGCGCGGATGGAGAATTCCCATCTGGCCTGCAACTGTCGCTTATCCTTGGCATACTGCACTTCCCCCTGATGGCCATCGCTGTTGCCGCGCTTGCAGGGCTGACCGGCCTTAGTCTTGGCGCTAAAATCTGCGTCTTTGCTGCCTTTGGATTGTTCTTTGGACAGGTCAGCAATGCCAACGCCCATGAACTCATTCACAACGCCGCCCGCTTTCCACGCTGGCTGGGCATGTGGGTCTATATTTCTCTTGTTTTTGGGCACCACACATCCGCACACACAAAAGTGCATCATATCTGGGTCGCGACCGACAAAGACCCCAACTCCGCACGCAAAGGTGAAAGCTTCTATCGCTTTTGGCCACGCGCATGGTTTGGATCTTTCAACGCGGGCCTCGCGGCGGAGAACACACTGCGCGCCCGCGCCACCCGTGAGACAACGCCTTGGCATCCCTATTTCGTTTATGTGGCCGGAACCGCCTTCTTTATCATTCTGGCTGCGTTGCTTGCTGGCTGGAAAGGCGTACTCGCCTATGGACTGCTCGCGACCTACAGCACCATGCAACTTTTACTCTCAGACTATGTGCAGCACTATGGCCTCAGACGCGGATTGAAAGAAAACGGCAAACCCGAGCCGGTTGGGCCGCAACACAGCTGGAACGCGCCGCAGCTCTATACATCGGCGCTGATGCTGAATGCGCCCCGTCATTCGGACCACCACACGGCCCCGACGCGTGATTACCCTGCTTTGCGTTTAGACCCAGAAAGCATGCCGATTCTGCCGCGCTCCCTGCCCATGATGGCCACCCTCGCCCTCTGGCCGCGTATGTGGCGACGCGTGATGGACCCTCGAGTGGCAAAACTGAACACAACACAAGATTGAGACTGGAACGATTGGCTGTTGTCAGGCAGCATTGCACCCATGAAACACGCCCTCGCTCTCACCGCTTTATACCTCACCCTGACAGGCCCCACTTTGGCACAAACCGCTATGTCTGGGGCAGAGTTTGAGGCCTATGTGACGGGCAAAACACTGTTCTTTGAAGCCGACGGCCAGCGCTATGGCGTAGAGGAGTATTTGCCCAATCGCCGTGTGCGCTGGTCCTTCTTAGATGGCCAATGCAAAGAGGGTGCATGGTTTGAGGACGGCGCGCAGATCTGCTTTGTCTATGAAGATAACCCTAGCCCGCAATGCTGGAGCTTTTATCAAGACAACGGCGGCCTCACCGCCAAGTTTGAAAACGAGGCAGAGGGCCGGGTGCTCTATGAAATTGACCCCGCAGGCGAAGAAATGCTGTGCCTTGGCCCCGAGGTCGGCGTGTAAGCGCTAAAACAGGCTTCCTTGCTCTGGCGTATCCGTTTTTTTGGGCTTTGACTTGGCAGGAGCCTTCGCAGGCGCAGCAGCAGGCGTACTCCCATGTAGGGCTTCCCCCGCACCAACTGTGACACGCCCATCCGCAAACTCAATTTCCAGAGAGCTGGCGGCGCTGGCAGCGGCAGAGGTCTTCACCAGCGCGCCATCACCCCGCACCACCGCATAACCACGCTCCAAAGTGGCGGTATAGCTCAGGGTTTCACGCATACGGTCCAGCGAGGCCAGACGATCCTTCAGCGTCTGGACCTGACGGGTGCCCGCATCGGTCAAACGGCGCGACAGCTCAGTGACCTTCTCGCGGCGACGGGTGATGTCACGCTGCAGACCAACGGGCGTCAGGCGGTCTGCACGGCGGCCCAGCGCTTCGCGGCGGTTTTCAATCATCCGGGTCAAGGTGGAGGCGCGCAGGCTACCGGCCTTTTCCGAAAGTACAACACGGCGGGTTTGCACACCGGCTTGCAATGCGCGCGGCAAGGCATCCGCCGCCGCATCCAGCCGCTGGCGCGGGGTTTGCAACAGCATGTCAGCACGCGGCAAAGCGCGGGAGAGATCACGCAGGCGTTGATCGCGTTGGCGCAGACCTTGCTCCAGCCCGCGTGTGAGGCGCGCGCCCTGCTCCTCAACCCAAGCCAGCAGCTCCAGCCGCACAGGCACGGCAAGTTCGGCGGCAGCCGTGGGTGTGGGTGCGCGCTTGTCGGACACAAAGTCGATCAGCGTGGTGTCGGTTTCGTGGCCGACGGCGGAGATCAACGGAATGTCGGAAGCGGCGGCGGCACGGGCAACCACCTCTTCATTGAACCCCCAGAGATCTTCGATACTGCCGCCCCCACGGGCCACAATGATAAGGTCAGGGCGTGGCATCGCCCCACCGGGGGAGAGCTTATTGAAACCCTCAATCGCATTGGCAACCTGCGGCGCGCATTGCTCACCCTGCACCGCAACCGGCCAGATCAGCACCTTGCGCGGAAAACGATCCCGCAGGCGATGCAGAATATCGCGGATCACCGCCCCGCTGGGCGAGGTCACCACACCGACGATTTCCGGCAGATAAGGCAGCGGCTTCTTGCGCTCAGGTGCAAACAGGCCCTCGGCCTGCAGCATCGCCTTGCGTTTTTCCAGCATCGCCATAAGCGCGCCAACCCCAGCGGGCTTCAGATCTTCGATCACCAGCTGGTATTTGGATTGCCCCGGAAAGGTGGTCAGACGCCCGGTCGCCACGACTTCCATACCCTCTTCCGGTCGGGTGGAAATCCGCGCGGCAACACCTTTCCACATCACGCCAGCAATCACCGAACGGTCATCTTTCAGGTCAAGATACACATGGCCGGAGCGCGGGAACGACACACGGCCAATCTCGCCTTTTATGCGGACATGGGCGAACTCACCCTCGATCATGCGTTTGATCGCACCAGACAGCTCAGAGACACTGAATTCTGGGGCGTTTTCGCCGTCTCTCGGGTCGTCAATAAGATCAGACATTGGGCCGCTGCTCAGTTCTCTTGTTTCCTGCGTCAGCGCACCTTAGAACGCCCACAAGCGAAGGCCAAGCGGAAGGCGGCGACATGAACATTCTTATTCTCGGCAGCGGCGGACGTGAGCATGCGCTCGCCTGGGCAGTGATGCAAAACCCCAAGTGCGACAAACTCATCGTGGCACCGGGAAATGCAGGAATCGCTCAAATCGCTGATTGCGCGGATTTTGATACCGAAGACGGCGGCGCCGTCGCCAGTTTTGTGGCAGAAAACGCGATTGACTTCGTGATCATTGGACCAGAAGCGCCCCTAGCGGCGGGTGTGGCCGATCGCCTGCGCGAGGCCGGCGTGCTGGTGTTTGGCCCTTCACAAGCTGCAGCGAAGCTGGAAGCCTCCAAAAGCTTCACCAAAGAGATTTGTGACGCCGCAAACGCGCCGACCGCTGGCTATGGCCATTTCACCGATGCAGAAGCCGCCAAAGACTATATCCGTGCCCAAGGCGCGCCCATCGTCGTAAAAGCCGATGGGCTGGCCGCAGGCAAGGGCGTGATTGTCGCGATGGATCTGCAAACCGCGCTGGACGCGGTGGATGACATGTTTGGCGGGGCCTTTGGTGGCGCCGGTGCGGAAGTGGTGATCGAAGAATTCATGGAGGGCGAAGAGGCCTCTTTCTTCATCCTCTGTGACGGCACGACAGCGCTGCCGGTCGGCACTGCACAGGACCACAAACGCGTTGGCGAAGGCGACACCGGGCCGAACACCGGCGGCATGGGGGCCTATTCCCCTGCGCCGGTTCTAACCGATGAGATCGCCCAGAAAGCGCTGGATGAGATCATTCAGCCAACCATTGATGAAATGGCAAAACGCGGGACACCTTATCAAGGGGTGCTCTATGCCGGGCTGATGATCAAGGACGGGCAGCCACGCCTTGTGGAATACAATGTGCGCTTTGGCGATCCGGAATGTCAGGTGCTGATGATGCGTCTGGGTGCGCAAGCGTTGGATCTGCTGCATGCCGCGGCAGAAGAGCGCCTGCATGAGGCACAGGTGAATTGGGCGGCTGACCATGCGATCACCATTGTGATGGCGGCCAATGGTTACCCTGGCTCTTATGAAAAAGGCTCCGTGATTGGCGGGCTGCAGGCGTTGACCTCTGATAGCAAGAACATGGTGTTTCACGCAGGCACCACAGCCGCCAACGGCCAGATCACCGCAACCGGTGGTCGCGTGCTGAATGTCACCGCACGTGGCGCTAGCCTGCAAGAAGCCCGGGATCGTGCTTACGCCATGGTCGACGGCATCGACTGGCCAGGCGGCTTCTTCCGCAAAGACATCGGCTGGCGCGCCCTCTGATGTGCCAAATCACAGCGTTGCGCCCTCTGGGCGCGCGCTCTATCGTCAGCCGCACGGAGAGGAGACCGCGCGGCCATGACACTTTCAGTTGAAGACGCCTTTGACAGCGGCAATTTTGTCGAACTGGCATTTTCATACGCACCGGTCGGCATTGTCGTCACGGAAAATCGTGTCATCCGCGACTGCAACGACACCTTTGCAGATATGTTTCGCTACGAACGTGCCGCGTTGAAAGACAGCACTTTCGCGATTCTGTACCCCACCCAAGAAGAGTTCAGCAACATCCGCAATCGCGGGGTGCAGGAACTGCGCGAAGGAAATTTCTATTGGGACGAGCGTGTCATGATGCGCCGTGGCGGTGAAATGTTCTGGTGTCGGGTACGCGGCCACACCTTTACGCCAGAAGAGCCCCTGCAGCGCGCGGTCTGGAGCTTTGCCGATATCTCTGACACGCGCCCCTATCAGGCGCTCACACGACGCGAGCGGGAGGTGTTCTCACTGCTGGCAGAGGGGCTCACCAGCAAAGAGATCGCACTCAAGCTGGAAATGAGCAATCGCACCGTCGAAGTCCACCGTGGAAAGCTGCTCAAAAAATTCGGCGTGTCCAACACCACCAGTCTGTTTCAATCGCTCGGCGCCATTGGAACGCGGCATATTTATTCCGCAAGCGATGGCACTGTCAGATAGTCAATCTGCCTTGAGGCTCAGCCCGGCGTGCAGGCCAGTGCAGCGTCTATCGACATCGTCCCTTTGAAAGGGCCAAGATTGCGCGTCTTCAACCTTGTGCCATCGAAAGTTGTTGCCACAACATGCCGCCATGCGACGTCGGCAGTGATCAACTCTGGTCCATCCCCGCACTCACGCACACCACCAGAGATGAAATCTTCACCAATGCGATGGTTGGTCAATCCAGGCAACGATCCAACCTCTGACAGCACGTCTTGCTCAAACCGCCAAATGCGCAACGTTTTGGCGAGATGCGGCCGATCAATATAGGCGATTTCAACGCGGCCATCCCCATCAAGATCCGCCGCCCCTATTGGTGCCAGCCAGCGGTTGCGCGTGCCAATATATGGCGTCGCCGCCCGCAATCCGCCCTGATCGTAAATCGCCAATCGCGCGCCCCGCCTTTGGTTGCTCTCCACCACAATCACTTCTCGATGACCATCAAGATCTACGTCAAACAAGCGAGGGGCAATGTCTTCAAAAACGTTGCTTTCTGGCAGGACAATTCTTACCGTTTGCTGCGCCTCCGTCACCATTTCCAGTGCGCCATACTCGATGGCATCACCAAGCACCCCATGAGCATAGCGTGTTGTTTCATCACTGTAGCGGGCTGAAACGATATCCGCTGTCGCAGTGCTCGCGCCCAAGCCGACAGCAGCAACAAAAAGCACTTGGCGCAGCGTGCGCCAAATCAAACGCTGCGCCAAAATCATCAAATCTGCTTCTCTGGCATTTTCACCACGAGGCCATCAAGCGCATCGGTGACTTTGATCTGGCAGGTCAAACGCGACGTTGCCGGATTTGGCTCATAAGCGAAGTCCAGCATGTCTTCTTCCATGTCATCCATTGCTGGCAGCTTTTCCACCCAGCCTTCAGCGACGTAAACGTGACATGTCGAACAGGCGCACGCCCCCCCGCAGTCGCCTTCGATGCCTGGAATGTTGTTGTCGCGGGCACCTTCCATCAATGTCAGCCCGTTGGCGACATCGACCACATGTTCGGTTCCATTATGCTCGACATAGGTAATCTTTGCCATGTCTGGCGGCTCCTTTTTAAAACTGTTCGCACTCTTAGTTAGTCAACGGACAGCTCCGCTTCTAGCCCCTTTTCCCCAGACAAATGCATGTCCTAGCGACAATTCGACAGTTTGCGTAGGTCGTTTACAGCCAATCTGATCCGGATCCCCCCACCCTCGGGCAAACGACAGAGTTTCGTCGTGAAAGAAAACGGGTTACAAAGGGTCAAACAAAGAGGCGCGAGCATGCCCGCAACCCGATATTTCAGACCTGTCGCGCTCGCGACAGCCCTCAGCGCGTTGATGCTTCATGGCGGCTGCGATCAAAGCTTTGCCACCTCACCTGACATTGCGGCCCGCAGCGCACCAGACATCCTCAGAGCAGGCCAAAGTGGCACACCGCCCACCGCACGCCCCGGCAGTTGTTGGGGGCGGGATGTGACCCCGGCCATTGTGGAAACCGTCACCAATCAAATCATGGTTCAGCCACCGGAAGTGCTCGCAGATGGCACAGTTCTCGCGCCAGGGATCTTTCGCACAGAGACGCAGCAGCGAATCGTCCGAGAGCGCCGCGAACTCTGGTTCGAAACTCCATGCCCCGAGACTTGGACAGAAGAGTTCACCGCATCATTGCAACGCGCCTTAAAGGTGCGCGGCCTCTATTTTGGCAGCATCACCGGCACGCCGGACAAACGCACCCGCGCAGCCATCCGGCGCTATCAAGAGGCCGGCGGGTTCGACAGCGCCATCTTGTCAATAGAGAGCGCACGGCGACTGGGATTGGTTGCTGTCCCCCGTGAGGCGAGCTGATCACACAAAAAAGGGCGCCCCGAAAGGCGCCCTTGATCCGTGAGTGTGTCACTTATTCCTGAATGTTCAGGGCGACAAAACGAGGCTCGCCAGAGCGACGCACCAAAAGCAGAAGCGATTTTCGGCCTGCGTCCTTGGCCTCGGCAATACGGGCTTCCAGATCATCGATCGAGCGCAATTTCTGCTGACCAGCTTCGGTCAGCACATCCCCTGAGCGCAGTCCTTTCTCAAAGGCTTTGGACGTTTCATCTACATCCGTCACCACCAGACCTTGCATATCCTCTGGCAGATCCATTTCTGCACGCATTTCATCGTTCAGCGTCATAAGTGTCAGACCTAGGATTTCTTTCTCCTGCGGTTCATCAGATGGCGCGGGCTGGCTTGCAGGAACGGCACCTTCTGCCTCTTCGCGGCGCCCCAAAGTCACAGCCAATGTCACTTCGGATCCATCACGCAGCACCACAACATCAACGGTCTTGCCAACATTGGTGTTGCCAACGCTGCGCACCAAGCCACGTACATCAGCCACGTCATCGCCATCAAAGGACAAAATAACGTCGCCAGATTGCATCCCCGCCTCAAGCGCCGGACCTTCAGGCACATCTGTCACCATCGCGCCAGCCGCAGCCTGCAATCCGTCGACAGCATCCACCATGTCCTCGGTCACATCTTGGATACGAACGCCAAGCCAGCCCCGGCGCGTTTCCCCGAATTCCTGCAACTGATCCACAACGCGGGTCACAACATTGGACGCCATAGAGAAGCCAATGCCAATTGAGCCGCCGTTGGGTGACAGAATCGCGGTATTCACGCCGATCACTTCGCCGTCCATGTTGAACAACGGGCCACCCGAGTTGCCTCGGTTGATGGCAGCGTCTGTTTGAATGTAGTCATCATAGGCACCAGAAAGCGCACGTCCGCGCTGCGAAACGATACCTGCAGACACCGAAAAGCCCTGGCCCAAGGGATTGCCCATAGCCATCACCCAATCACCAATGCGCGCGGCGTCGCTGTCGCCAAACTCAACAAACTCAAGCGGCGTGTCAGACTCGACTTTCAAAAGCGCGATATCCGTGTTGCGATCCGTGCCAATCACTTTCGCGGGCAGCTCTTCGCCGGAATAGAATTCCACCAAGATTTCATCTGCGCCCTCAATCACATGGTTGTTCGTGACCACAAATCCATCTTCAGAAATCACAAAGCCCGAACCAAGCGCGGAACTGCGGCGAGGACGATCCCCCTGTCCCTGTTGTCGATCTTGGAATTCGCGAAAGAAATCTTCAAATGGCGACCCTTCAGGAACAATGCCTTGTGGCCCCGTGCGGCCAGCGACAACGGTCGAGGTTGTGATGTTCACAACGGAGGGGCTGATTTGCTCAGCCAGCTCAGCAAAACTGACCGGGCGATCATTTTGCGCAAGAGCAGTAAGAGATTGTGCAACATAGAGCGCCGCCGCCAGCAGCGTCAGCAAAGTCATGCGCACAAATGAATGCGACGGACGCGTGTCCGTAAGTGTGTCAGAAAACACGGTCGGTTCTCCTTTGGTGTTTCATAACGAGTCAGGCAGGGCCTGTTATCACTACGAAGAATGTGCCCTTCTCGATCAGGTTTCAACCTCCCGACCCTCTCAGCGGCACAATTGACCGTGAACCAACGTAATGTGAAAGGCCACCAAAAGGCGCAGCCCTTCATCGTCAGTGAAGAGTGCGTGGGTCCGCAGCCTTGTGACTTTCGCGCGTTGACGGCCGACTCGGCATCGGGCGCCTTCTGTGCTTGGGCACAGATCGCGCAAAAGCAGCCAGCGCAATGCCAAATTCGGCAGCAAGCCCTGAAAAACAAAGCGCCATATCAGGCCGGACAATCAAAGATGCCAACATCGCTGCATCTTCGGTTTCCCCGTTAGACGCGGCTTCAACGATATGTGCAAACACCGCCTCATCTGCACCCAGGCAGTCACAATAAAGCCCATGTCGGCACAGCTGACGACGGCCAAATTGTTGTCCAATTTCCATGAGGTCAGCAAACACACCGCTCACATTGCGTGCGCGATCCTGCCCCAATGCCATACCCAAACTGGTGACCAGGGCTGCCTGCCCTTCCGGATCTCGCTCCCAGTGGCGCAACCAACGTACGGCGAGACGCTCAACATCATCCAGATCACCAAGCAAACCAACACGTTGAGCACCCCGCATCACTGGCGCGCTCATTTCGTCAGGATCAGCTTGCCCGCGCGTGTGATCCGCAGCGTATAAAGTTGATCATTCAGCCGGATATGAGCCAAGCCGTTTTCGCCGGTCAAAACCTGCGCGTCATGCACTGGCAGGGCGTTGGTGGTGTAGTCGATTGATTGTGATTGCATGGTCATGGGATGCGTCCTCATTGGCAGTTTCCGGCTTCCCATTGGGTGGCTGACTCTTTTCTGATTATTTTAGTCAGAAATGTCAATCCCGCAAAAATGTATTACACTTCCAGGATTCCAAAGCCTCCGCAACGCACACATGACGCAGTCAAAATCTTACCCTGGGCTCCAGCATGATCCTCAATACAAAACAGCGCCCCAAAGGGCGCTGCGTGTCGATCTCATGCAACGATTGTGCGCCTACCAGATACGCGAACAGTTCTTTAGCTGCTGTTGATATCGAGCCGAACGGCTCGCAACATCATCCGCGATCCGGGTCAGCCAGGGTTTGTTGCGATAATTCCCCCGAGCGTATCCCGTATGTCCCTCATGGTAGTTCAGGTATTGCGCGCGCGCATCATGCAGCGAAACGCCATTCCGGTCCCGCGACTCGGTCATATACCAGCCCATAAAATCAGTGGCGTCCCGAATGTCATCTCGCCGCGCACCTCGGCTGCGTGTTTCGCGCCGGTATTCATCCCAAGTGCCGTCAAGCGCCTGCGCATATCCGTAGGCACTGCTCTGCCGCCCCATTGGCAATACGCCCAATGCGTATTTATGCGGCGTGCGGGCATTCCCGATGAACTTGCTCTCCTGATAGAGTACAGCCATCTGAACGTGCACCGGCACACCCCACTTTCGCTGAGTTGCACTAAACGCGCGTTTAAAATGCGGGCGTTCTTTAAGAATCGCACAGGCGTTTTCCAAATTGCTGGGCGCACGGGTATCGGTGCCACCACAGGCGGCCACAATGCCCAAAAGCACCAGCGCGAAGAGAAGTCTGCTCATCTGCCTCTCGCTATGTCATATTATGTTTTTTGTCAGCCTAACGGATTTTCGCAGCGACGGGAAATCACAATCTGCCGTCATAACAGGAAGGTTAGCAAGAGTGGCAAACCAATCACCGAAACCAGCGTAGACACCACCACAAAACCTGCCACGGCATCCGCATCTGCCTCGTATTTTTCTGCCAGCAAATAGCTGCTCACGCCCACGGGCATCGCCATTTGCAAGACCAGCACGCCCAGCAGAAGGCCCGACAGACCAAAAACCGTTGCGAATCCCCACCCAATCGCGGCGCAGGCCAAAAACTTCACAATCGAAAGACACACCGCAATCAAAACGCGCCCGGGGGTCAAGCGAGCCACCGCCACCCCAAGCGTCAGCAGCATAAGCGGAATGGCCATCTGCCCGATCAAATCAAGTGTGTTGGTCACAAAACCGGGTGTTTCCCACCCCATGTAGAGAAACAACGCACCCAGCAAGGTCGCCCAGATCATCGGCTCTTGCACCATTTTGCCCAGCGCGCCTTCACCAGCCACTATCCAGATACCCCATGTGAAGGATAGCAGCGCCGTAGTCGCCAAAAGCACGACAGACGCTTCTAGCCCCGCCTGCCCAAAGGCAAACAGCGCAAGCGGCACCCCCAGATTTCCAGTATTTCCAAAAATGAAAGGCGCAAGGTAAGTGCGCAGGTCAAGTCTGACGAGTTTCAGCAGCAGCCAAGCAAAAGCACCGATTCCGAAATAGCCAGCAAAACCTGCTCCAGCCAGCCGCGCCAAATCTCCCAGATCTGCTTGCGTTTTCATCAGTGCTGTAAAAATCAAACAGGGCACCGCCAAATTTACGCCAAGGCGCGTCACAAACTGAATGCGATACTCAAAGCCAGCTTTGACCCAGGCAAATCCAATGCCTGCGACCAGAAACACCGGCGCCACAATTTCCAAAACTGTTAAGGTAAGGTTCACAGACTGTTTCCCAGCAAAATTCGGCTTACGTTGGACAAAGCCCCCTTGCAGGGTCTAGCTTTGAGGGGTAGGGGCTGCAACATATGATAAAAACACGCGCAAAATATTACCTTGGCCAAGTGGTCCGCCACCGCGTACACCCCTTTCGGGGCGTCGTGTTCGATGTGGACCCTGAATTTGCCAACACAGAAGAATGGTATGAAGCCATTCCAGAAGACAGCCGCCCGGCCAAAGAGCAACCATTTTATCATCTGCTCGCAGAAAATGACCAAAGCTACTATGTGGCTTATGTCTCTGAACAAAATCTGGTGGCAGATTACTCGGGCGAACCGGTCACACATCCCGATCTGGATGAAATGTTCGGCCCCTTCGAAGATGGCTCTTATCCCCTTCACTTTGCGCTGAACTAAGCGGCAGACAAGCTTGAAGACAACGCCGGGCCATAAGACCCGGCGTTTGTGCTATTGCGTTGCAATCGGCGCACCACGCGCTTTCCATGCCCCAAACCCGCCGTCCATCTCGGCGATATTATCGACGCCCATGTCCTGGAGCGCTTTCACCGAGAGCGCAGAGCGCCACGCACTCGCACAATAAAGAATCAGCGTTTTGTCTGTGGCCAACTCTGGCTTGTGATACGGGCTGTCGGGCGCAACCCAGAACTCCAACATGCCGCGCGGTGCATGAAATGCGCCGTCGATATATCCGTCTCGGGACAACTCTCTCGGATCTCGAATGTCCACAAACAACGCATCTCCAGCAGCGACCATCGCTTCAGCGTCTTCCTGTGACAGGGTGCGAATTTCGGCTTTTGCGTTTGCAACCAATGTTTTGATGGGTGTGATTGACATATGTTCAATATCCTATCGCTGCGCCGTCTTTGCGCGGATCTGAAGCCCCTTCAAGCACGCCCGACGGATGTATCCGTATGGCCTGCGCACCCCCTATCGGCATATCCGGGACCGCAATCTTATGACCCAGATCAGCAAGCCCTTGCTTCACAGAACCACTATAACCACGCTCAAGTTTGAGCGTGCCGTCCTCGGTAAAGGCACGCGGCGCATCCAGAGCCGCCTGTGGATCCATGCCAAAATCCTCGATATTTGACAGCACACGTGCATGGCCATTGGGCTGATAGTGCCCCCCCATCACACCAAACGGCATTTCCACACGCCCGTCACGACGCACCATCCCAGGGATAATCGTATGCATCGGGCGTTTGCCGCCTAGCATTTCGTTTGGATGCCCCTCTTTCAATGTGAAGCCCCCTCCGCGATTTTGCATCAAGATCCCAAACTTGTCAGATGCGATACCCGAACCAAACGCATGGAAAATCGAATAGATCATCGACACCGCCATACCGTCTTTGTCGGCGACAGTCAGATACACCGTGTCTTTGTGCACGGCTTCGGTCAATGGCGCGGCGGCGGGCATTGCGCGTTTCGGATCGATCAAGGCAGCGAGCTTCTCCGCTGTTTGCAATGACAACATATGCTGCGTGCGCGCCGTGGTGTCCGGATCTGCAATCAAGCGATCGCGTGCATCATAGGCAAGCTTTGCCGCCTCTGCTTCAATATGCGTGCGCATAACGCCGAACGGATCCATAGATGCCACGTCGAAATGACTGAGGATATTGAGCATCAAAATCGCCGTCGCCCCCTGCCCGTTGGGTGGATGCTCAAGCAGTTCAGCGCCCTTGTAATGTCCGGCAATCGGTGTTGCGTCATTGCCAGACGTGACCGCAAAGTCATCGAGCGTATGCACACCGCCCATCGCGTGCAACGTGGCAACCATATCTTCGGCAATTTCACCGGTATAGAACGCATCGCGTCCTTGCGCCGCGACGCGCCGCAAAACTTCAGCTTGGCCGGGCGCTCTGAAAATGTCACCTTTGCTCAGCGGCTGCCCGTCTTTCAAATAGTGGCGGCGTCCATGCCCCTGAAGATTGCTTTGCGTTTGCTGCCAGTCAAACGCACTTCTTGGCCCGACAGGAATACCCTCTTCAGCATAGTGGATCACCGGTGCGAGACTGTCAGAAAGGCCCAATTTTCCATATCGCTCAGAGAGCGTGCAGAACCCATCAATCGCCCCTGGGATCGTCACGGCCTCCACACCAAAGAGCGGGACAGCCTCAAGGCCACGCGCGCGCAATTCCGCCGCATTGGCGGCAGCTGGTGCTCGACCAGATCCATTGAAGGCAAACACCTCGTCACTTCCCGCCGGAGATATCAGCGCAAAGCAGTCCCCCCCAATGCCTGTCGATGCAGGTTCACAGATACCAAGCAACACGGACCCCGCGATCGCCGCGTCCATCGCATTGCCGCCCTTGCGCAGAATATCAACCGCCACCTGAGCCGCCAGCGGTGTGGACGTGGCACACATCCCATTGGTTGCCATCACCGCGGATCTTCCCGGAAAATGAAAATCTCTCATAAACTCTCCCTCACTTGTTAAGGGATGTTACGGCCCACAACCGACAATGCAACCAACTGCTGATCACGGAGTGCGGCGCTACGACGAAAGACGTAGCGATTTCCGATGGGTCGCGCCAAAGGCGCGCTCTGCCAGCTGGAAAAGCGGGGAGCAAATTACCAGGTGGATCAGTCCGGTACGGAAAACTTCAGCTGATTGTAGCCAGAGGAACGGCGGCGGTAGTCAATATCCTGCGCGAGCGACCGCACAAGCCCCCAACCAAAACCACCTTCTGGCAAATCGGCGATATCGCCACCAAGGTCAGGCATGATACCACTTGGAAGTTCATTGCCAGGCATTTCGACGCCATTGTCGCGGACTTCAACCTGCCAGCATTGATTGATGTAATTGCAACTGATGACAATTTGGCCGTCATTGCGCCCAGCCAGCGCATGCTCGACAACGTTGTTCAAAACTTCTGCGAGCACAAGTTCAAGCACACCAGCATTGCAAGCTGCGAATTCTTCCGCTGTCAGCTTCTGCCGGAGCGTTTCGAGGGCGTTGCGCACTTCTTGCGGCGTGCCCTTAAGCTCGATGTGAATATCAGCCTGCGAATTGGTCACTCTATTGTGTGCCCCAGCTTTGCAAATTTCAGTTCATTCTACGAAGGCTTCGTCAAGCGTCTCATGGATCCGGAACACCGTGTCCATACGCGTCAGACGAAACACTTTATCTACGTTCTCATTCAAGCCAGAGAGCTCCAGACGGTTCTCTCCTCCCAGCTGCTTCATCGCCGCGACAATCGCGCCCAAACCGCTGGAATCAATAAAATCGACTTCGGACAAATCCAGGATCACCCGACCGGTGGCCTGCTCAGTTTCTTCCCGCATACGATCTTTGAACTGAATCGCAACGGACGCGTCGATACGCGTTTCGTGAACCGATACAACCAATGCTCCGCCTTCTGTCTTGCTCGACAGATTCATAAGACGTCTCCTTCAACTTTCGTCCTCAGGAAACACTATTCGGAATTTCTTACCAAGTTATGAGCGCTTCTGTTCGTCAATTGTTTCGGCGGCGTGCCATTTCTGACTCAACAGCCTGAAACATCCTTGCAATATTTACCCTCCAAAGCCAAGCACAAGGAAATGCCATCACAGATGAGGAGCACGTGATGAAAAACGTTGTGATCGCAGGGGCCGCGCGCACCCCTATGGGCGGTTTTCAAGGCGCATTTGCAGATGTGACCGCCGCTGAACTTGGCGGAACGGCCATCAAGGCGGCGCTGAAAAACGCGCAAGCCAACACCGCTGATGAGGTCTTGATGGGCTGCGTTCTGCCGGCTGGTCAGGGACAGGCCCCCGCGCGCCAAGCCGGATTTAGTGCTGGGCTCGGCGAGGAGGTTCCCGCCACCACACTTAACAAAATGTGCGGCTCTGGCATGAAAGCCGCGATGATGGCATTTGATTCCATTGCACTTGGAGATCGCGACGTCATGATCGCGGGCGGCATGGAGAGCATGACCAACGCCCCATACGTTTTGCCCAAGATGCGCTCGGGTGCACGAATCGGCCATCACCAGGTCATCGACCACATGTTTCTCGATGGCTTGGAAGACGCCTACGACAAAGGCAGACTGATGGGCACGTTCGCCGAAGACTGCGCCGAGAGCTTCCAATTCACCCGTGAAGCGCAGGATGAATACGCACTTAAATCGTTGTCCAATGCACTTGAGGCGCAAAAATCTGGCGCCTTTGACGGTGAAATTGCCCCCGTCACCCTCACCACACGCAAAGGCACTGTTGAAATCGGTGAAGACGAACAGCCGGGCAACGCCCGACCTGAAAAGATCCCACATCTGAAGCCAGCTTTCCGAAAAGAGGGAACGGTGACACCGGCCAACAGCTCGTCGATTTCAGATGGCGCCGCGGCCTTGGTTCTGGCTTCTGAGGAAGCGGCACAGCAACAGAGCCTCAACATACGCGCGCACATCGTGGGTCATGCAAGTCATGCCCAAGCGCCCGGCCTTTTCACAACCGCGCCTGTCCCCGCCGCACAAAAGCTTCTTGAAAAGATCGGCTGGCAGAAAGAGGAGGTCGACCTTTGGGAGGTCAACGAGGCCTTTGCCGTCGTGCCCATGGCCTTCATGCATGAGATGGGCCTGAGCCGTGACATTGTGAATGTAAACGGTGGCGCCTGTGCGCTTGGCCACCCCATCGGCGCTAGCGGCGCCCGCATCATGGTGACATTGCTGAATGCTTTGGAAAAACGTGGCCTTAAGCGCGGCATCGCGGCCATTTGTATTGGCGGCGGCGAGGGCACAGCCATCGCGATAGAGCGCCCATAAGGGCAGCAAAAGGGGCCGCATGTGAAACACGCGGCCCCGTCCATTACCCTACATCGAGTTCACGCGCCGAGCGCTTTGGCTACCCAAACCAAGGCCAGCCCAAGGGCAAGTGCGGCAAGCCCCATGTAACGCCGTTGCTCAATCGGTAACGCCCGCAATGCCGCCAGCAGGCCCTCAATGATGGAAGGGGCCAGTGCGTACACCAGCCCCTCCACAATCAACACCAGCCCAAGGGCCAGAAACAGGGTTTCGATCACTGGCCAGCCGCCGGTGCCGCGCCCGTTGGAGAGCGCAGATATTCGAAGAATTCACTGTCAGGTGACAGCACCATCGAAGAGTTTGACCCCTGCAAGGAGCGCTCATAAGCAGTCAGCGACCGATAGAACTCAAAGAACTCCGGATCCGCGCCAAACGCATCTGCAAAAATGGCGTTCCGGTTGGCGTCCGCTTCACCGCGGATGATTTCCGCTTCACGACGCGCCTCAGAAACCAGCTCCACAACGGTACGATCCGCCTGCGCACGCACGCGCTGTGCGGCTTCGTTACCACGTGCACGTTCGTCAGTTGCTTCACGCTCACGTTCCGCCCGCATCCGCTCAAAGGTCGCTTCAAGGTTCTGTGGTGGCAGATCCGTCGCTTTCAGACGCACGTCAATCACATCCAGACCCAGCGCACGCGCCTGCGTGATTGCCGCATTCCGGATGCGCAGCATCAACGCCGCACGATCGGTGGACAGAATGTCTTTGGAGGACACAGTACCCAAAACCTCACGGGTTTCAGCGGTCAGAATACGATCAAGACGTTGATCTGCGATGCCAACGCCGCCATCACCAACAGCCTGACGGAACTGTTCAACATCTGCGATCCGGTACCGGGCAAACGCATCAACCACGAGACGGCGGTCATCTGCGGGCGTCACCTCGATTGGCCCCACATCAATCGAAAGGATGCGATCATCATAGCGCACCACTTCCTGAATGAGAGGGATCTTAAAGGCCAAACCCGGGTCTTCCTTCACAGAGACCACGCGACCAAATTGCAGCACCAGTGCTTTCTCACGTTCATCCACGATGAAAATCGAAGACAGAATGCCCGCAATAGCGATCACAATGACGGGCAGAAGATATGTGGACTTGTTCATATCAGTTGCTCCCCTTGCGCAGCTCATTCAGCGGCAGATATGGCACAACGCCTGATCCTGACCCGCCGTTTTCTTCGATGATGATCTTGTCCACTTCACCAAGAACACGCTCCATCGTCTCCAGATAGAGACGCTTACGTGTCACTTCCGGTGCTTTCGCATATTCCTCACGTACCGCGCTAAAGCGAGAGGCTTCACCTTCCGCTTCGTTTACGACCTGAGCACGGTAACCTTCAGCTTCTTCCAGAACTTGCGCCGCTTCACCACGGGCTTCCGCCAGAACACGGTTGGCATAGGCATCTGCCACGTTCTGCAACCGGTCACGCTCCTGTGCAGCCGCCTGAACATCGCGGAAGGCATCAATCACAGTCGACGGCGGATCAGCACGGTCAAAGTTCACACGCACGATATTCACGCCGCTGTCATAGCTGTCCAAAGTGTCCTGGATCAATTCTTGCAGACGATCTGCGATCACACCACGATCTCGGTTCAAGATGGGTGCCAGCTCAGACTGTGCAATGATCTCACGCATCGCTGATTCAGAAACAGCCTGAATGGTTTGGCGCGGATCACGCAGGTTGAAAAGATACTTCGCGGGGTCCGCAATGTTCCAGACAACCTGATAATCAACGTCCACAACGTTTTCATCGCTAGTCAGCATCAAGCCATCTTCGCCGCGACGCGCACCGCCCATATCTTCGGTCTGTTCGCGTGTCACTGGCAGAACTTCACGCGTGATCAGAGGCCAAGGCGCAAAGTTCAAACCTTCGGTGCCGGTGCGATAGTATTCGCCAAGGAACAACTCGACAGATTGCTCAAAGTTCTGCACGCGGTAGAGGCTGGCAGACAGCCAAAGCCCAACAGCAGCCACAGCGCCAACCAACAGCATCCCTTTGCTGATGCGCGGACCACCGGTTCCGCCGGAGCCGCCTTCACCGCCACCTTGACCACCGCGACCGCCCATAAGGACGCGCAGCTGATCCTGACCTTTTTTCATCAGGTCATCGATGTCCGGGATCTGTGGCCCATCACCCTGTGGCGGGCGCTGGCCATTTCCATTGTTGTTGCCGCGATTTCCGCCGCCGCCTTGGTTATTGCCGCCCCCTCCCCAGGGGCCGCCATTGTTACCTGCCATACGGGATCTTCCCTCTCTACGTATCGTCATTGGCGTACCCTACAAACCTGAGGGTTACGCCGGAAAAATCAACCCATTGCGCCTTACAGAGTGCGGACGGGTGCTTTCATGGTTACCAGTTCTTCCGACATGGTCGGATGCACTGCTACAGTCCGGTCGAAGTCTTCCTTGGTCGCGCCCATTTTTACGGCAATGCCCGCAAGCTGGATCATCTCACCGGCACCAGGCGCGACGATGTGACAGCCCAGAACCTTGCGCGTCGCCTTGCTCACGATCAGCTTCATCAACACGCGCTCCGCACGTCCGGCAAAGGCCTGCTGCATGGGCTTAAAGCTCGTTGCATAGACTTCAATCGGCTCCTGCTCCGCCGCTTCCTCTTCGCTGAGGCCCACAGTGCCCATTTCAGGCTGCGTGAAGATGGCGGTTGGGATCAGCTCATGATCCACGGTTGTAGGATTGCCTTTGAACACCGTTTCCACAAAAGCCATGCCCTCGCGGATCGCAACAGGGGTGAGGTTCACCCGATCCGTCACATCGCCCACGGCAAACACAGACGGCACACCGGTTTGACTGTAGTCATCAACAACCACTTCACCTTTGCGGCCAAGCGTCACGCCGATCTCTTCCAGCCCCATGTTGTCGGTGTTGGGCGCGCGCCCGGTGGCAAACATCACCTGATCAAACAACCGCTCATCCCCATTGGTTGCCTTCACCCAGATCTTGTCGCCCTCTTTGCGCATTTCCAAAACGTTGGTGCCGCAATGGATGTCGACGCCACGCTGGCGCATTTCTTCAGCGACCAGACCACGGGCTTCATCATCAAAGCCGCGCAGAATTTGCGCGCCGCGATAGAACTGGGTGGTCTTCACGCCAAGGCCATTCATGATGCCTGCAAACTCGCTGGCAATATAGCCACCACCCACAATCAGAATGCTCTCTGGCAGCTTATCCAAATGGAAAATCTCATTGGAGCTGATGCCCAACTCTGCGCCCGGCAAATCTGGCCATACAGGGCGGCCACCCATGGCCAGAAGCACATGTTTCGCGGTTTTCCGCGTGCCATCTGCGAGCTCGACCGTGTGCGCATCCACCATTTTGGCCCGCTGATCAAAGCTCTCAACACCACTGTTTTTCAAAAGGTTGCGATAAATGCCCTCAAGTCGGTCAAGCTCCGCATGCAGCTTTGTCTTGAACGCATCCCAGCTGAAGTCACCCGCCTGAATGTCCCATCCATAAGCCTGTGCATCCCCAACCATACCGGAGTATTCAGAGGCAAAAACCATCAGCTTTTTGGGCACACAGCCGCGGATCACACATGTGCCACCATAGCGGTCTTCTTCGGCGAGTGCGACTTTCACACCTTCCGCGGCGGCGACACGCGCAGCCCGTACACCACCGGAACCACCGCCGATGACAAAGAGATCATAATCAAAGGACATGATAAGCCTTTTTGTTAGTCCACGAGATCCGTGAAAAGATTGTCTGTTTCTGCGAAGTCGAGCATCGCTTCTTCGATTGTTCCGGCATTGATATCCCGCACTTCCACGCGCCCGTCGCCATAGCCAACAACAACAGCGTCACAGATATCGATAAAGAGACCATTTTCAACCACACCCGGCATTTGATTGATGGCCAAGGCGAGCTGTCGGGCATCGCCAATTCGGTTAAGGTGCAAATCAAGAATATGATTGCCCTCATCGGTCATGAAAGGCGAGGCACCGTTCATCCGCAGCGTGCTCGCACGCCCCAGAACGTCCATGCTCACAAGGGTTTCCTCGATCAATGCCTGAGTGGTCTGCCAGCCAAACGGCACCACCTCCAGCGGCAGAGGGAAAGCGCCCAGTGTTTCGACCTCTTTGCCAACATCGGCGATCACAACCATTTGATCAGATGCCGTGGCGACGATCTTCTCCTGCAGCAGGGCACCGCCCCCGCCTTTGATCAGGTTAAGATCCGCATCAAATTCATCTGCCCCGTCAATCGTCACATCCAGCCATTTGGCTTCGTCAAGACTGACGACCTCGATCCCCACTTCCCGCGCAAGCTCCGCCGTGCGTGTGGAGGTTGGCACACCTTTGATGCGCAGCCCTTGATCACGCACCATTTCACCAAGGCACCTCACGAGCCATGCCGCCGTCGATCCGGTTCCCAAACCAACGCGCATGCCATCTTCAACATAGTCAGTGGCGCGTTTGGCGGCGACAAATTTCGCCTTATCAATGGGCGACAACTCTCCGGTCATTGCGACAACTCCCTGCAACCTTTGCAGCTTTATAGGAAAGTTGGCCGCCGGGGGCGAGAGCCGATTGCTCTAAATTCCGCTCAATGCGGCGCATTTCATCGTTTGATTGCTCATATATCGCGCATCAAGGCAAGCGCGACGTTGACCTTGGCGGCGCTGCGTGTTTCCCATCGGAAACGTCGCTTTTGCGCAGCGCCCACGCGGCAAGCCCGGATACAACAAACAAATGACAGAGACCTTTTGCCTACACTACGCACCAGACAACGCTTCGCTGATCGTTCGGCTGGCTTTGGAAGAGCTTGGCCTGTCGTATCAAACCACCCTTGTGGATCGGCGCACCAATGCGCAGCGCGCACCCGCCTACCTGACATTGAACCCGAACGGCACAATTCCGGTACTGGAAACCCCAAACGGCGCTCTCTTTGAAACAGCCGCGATTCTTATGTGGCTCTCAGAACAAACAGATTCACTGGCCCCGGCCGTCAACACCCCACTGCGTGCGCCGTTCCTGAAGTGGATGTTCTGGTGCTCAAACACCTTCCAAATTGATCTGCGGCATTTCTTCTATCCCGAAAAATTCATCGGCGAAGACCCCCAGCATCAAACACAGCTGCGCAGCATATTCAGACAACGCCTGCAAAACGATCTGAGCATCTTAGAGGCAGGCATGTCGCAAGCCCCCGGTTTGGCAGGGGGCGCAGCCCCTACACTGCTCGATCTCTATATTCCCTGCCTGCTACGCTGGACAAAACTCTACGCCGACCTGCCAGAGCACCGCTGGTTTGACATAAACCGCTTCCCCACGCTCCTACAAATCTGTGAGCGTGCAGAAACCCGCGAAAGCACGCGGGCCGCGCAACGCGCCGAAGGCCTCGGCCAGACACCGTTTACCAACCCCTCGCTAGCCACACCGCCAGAAGGATCTGCCACCTGATGTTTCTCTCTGTCTTTGATATGTTCAAAGTGGGCGTTGGCCCTTCTTCTTCGCATACGATGGGTCCAATGGTTGCCGCCGCGCGCTTTCTTGACCTGCTGCGCGCCTCCCCCTTTGACGCACACGGCCTGCGCGCCAGCCTCCATGGCTCGCTCGCATTTACCGGCGTCGGCCATGCCACAGATCGCGCAACCATTTTGGGGCTCGCGGGCTTCCTTCCCGACAGCTACGACCACGAAAAGGCAGAATCCGCGCTGGAAAAGATTCGGACAACGGGGCATGTCCACCCCGAGGGCCTGCCCCCACTGGCATTTGAGCCCCGCGAAGATCTCAAATTTGACTTTGGCCCCAACCTGCCCGGCCATGCAAATGGCATGATCCTCATGGCCACTGACGCACAGGGGGACGTGATCCTTCAAGAAACCTACTACTCGATTGGTGGCGGCTTTGTCCTGACCGAAGGCGAACTCGAAGGCGGCGCAGCCACCGATGAAGGTACTCCAATCCCCTACCCGTTCAAATCAGCCGCTGAAATGCTGGAGATGGCAGAACACTCTGGCAAATCAATCGCAGAGATGAAGCGCTCAAACGAGATCGCCCGCGGCTGCACAGAAAGCCTCAACAAAGGCTGCGCGCGCATCTGGCAGGTGATGAACGACTGCATAGAGCGCGGCCTCACCACCGACGGCACGTTGCCCGGCGGCCTCAACGTGCGCCGCCGCGCCAAGGGCATTCATGACGCCCTACAGGCAGAACGCGGAATGAATCTTGTTGCGCCTCACACCATCAATGACTGGATGAGCGCCTATGCCATGGCGGTGAACGAAGAAAACGCCGCAGGTGGTCAAGTCGTGACCGCCCCAACCAACGGCGCCGCGGGCGTAATGCCCGCTGTGATCCGTTACTGGCTGGATCATGTGCCCAGCGCCAGCGCCAGCCGCGTCGAAGAATTTCTGCTCACCGCTGCCGCGATTGGTGGGCTTGTGAAATTCAACGCCTCCATATCCGGTGCCGAGGCAGGTTGTCAGGCTGAAGTGGGCTCCGCCTCTGCAATGGCAGCAGCAGGTCTCTGCGCCGTCATGGGCGGCACACCAGAGCAAGTGGAAAACGCCGCCGAAATCGCGCTGGAGCACCACCTCGGCATGACCTGTGATCCGGTCAAAGGTCTGGTTCAGGTGCCCTGCATTGAACGCAATGGCCTCGGTGCGATCAAAGCCGTCTCAGCCGCCTCCCTCGCCCTGCGTGGCGACGGCCACCACTTTGTGCCGCTGGATGCTGTGATTGAAACCATGCGCCAGACAGGCGCGGACATGCATGAAAAATACAAAGAGACGTCTCTGGGCGGACTTGCCGTCAACGTGCCCAACTGCTGAAGACGCGCGGGCCGCACATCTCAAGACCTGAGACCGGCGCCCGCGCATACTGCACGTCTACGGATTGGCAAAGACACATCCATCCGAAATCAGCTCGGGCGGCGTGACACACAACGCCCTGGCAACCTCAAAGGCGGCCAAAACCTTGGGCACATAGGCGCGCGTCTCCGCAAAGGGCGGCACGCCCTCGTGGGTGGCAATCGCGTTTTCCCCTGCGTTGTATCCCGCCAAAACCAAAATGGGATCTCCCGCGAATTTCTCCATCAGGAAATCCAGATACCGGATCCCCCCGCCAATATTGTCAGCCCCGTCAAACGCATCTGACACATCAAAGCGGGCCGCCGTGGCTGGCATCAACTGCATGAGCCCCTGTGCGCCTGCCGTGCTTTCGGCCTCCGCATCCCCGGCACTTTCAACCGCAATCACGGCAAGCGCCAATGCGGGCGAAACCTGCGTGCCGATGGATGACAGCAAAATATCGACGCCGTAGGTCTGTGCAATTCCTTGCAAGGTTGCCAACCTCGGCGTGGCCAACCGCTGCCCTTCCGGAGGATTGGACAAACGCATCAAAGCGGGCTCCAATCGGCCCGGCCCACTCGCAGACACGTCAGGCGACACATCCGCCCAGAACCATTCCAGCGGCTGCGCGCGCGGCCCACTCGGCGCAACGCCGCCACCAATCCCCGCCGTGGGCGCTGTGGCCACGTCTGGTGCGTCTGGTGTGATTTGAACCGTAATGCGCTTTGCCTGCCCCGCTGTGGGCGGCTTTACACGCTTGGCAGAAAAGTCTGGAAAGGGTTTCGGCCCCTCCGCACTCACAGCGGTCGCGACTCCTGCAAAAATCATCAGCGCCAAACACGCCGCTCGCCCCAAATAAACCATTTCGCAATCCTGCTCGCGGTACTTTCTTGCGAGTCTCGCAAATTTTGCCAGATCACACCAGTTTTAGACGCTTGATTCCGTCCAAATGACGCGGGATTCGCTCTACAAACACCCTTTCAAAACTGTAAGGGCCGCGGTGGTTAATTTTTTTTACAATTAAAAACAATAAGTTAATTCGACATCTCCAAGGATTCCCAGATGGTCCAAAATGGAGCCACTTGCGCCCAATTCCCGCCCCAATCCGCCAACATATTGCTCTCATACCAAGTTGGGATGGCGCAGGAGAGAGCGCCGACAAAGATCCGACAAGGTGGCACAAACATTTAGATCCTTTGGAGGGACACAACATGATCAAGTTCATCAAGAACTTCCGCAACGACGAAGACGGCGCCGTAACTGTAGACTGGGTTGTTCTGACTGCAGCCGTTGTCGGTCTGGCAATCGCAGCCTTCACTGTAATCGAAGGCGCAACAGCAGACCTGACAGGCGACGCAAACACCGCCCTGACAACCGACGCGGACGCGAACTCCAATGCCGCATTTGGCATCACCAACTAATCAGATCGCCAAACTCAGAAGCGAAGAGGCCCTTAAGGCAGTTTGCGTCTGAGTTCCTCGAACACTTTTTTACAGGAGCAATCCAATGATCAAATTCATCAAAAACTTCCGCAACGACGAAGACGGCGCCGTAACTGTAGACTGGGTCGTTCTGACCGCAGCCGTTGTGGGCCTGGCGATCGCAGCCTTCACTGTAATCGAAGGCGCAACAGCAGACCTGACAGGCGACGCAAACACCGCCCTGACAACCGACGCTGACGCGAACTCCAACGCCGCATTCGGCATCACCAACTAATCCCACGGAAGACCCGCGGGCCGGCACACCAAAGGGTAGCCACCGCCTGCGTTCTTCTAAAACTCTGTTGGCCGGAGTAGTCCAATGATCAAATTCATAAAGAACTTCCGAAAAGACGAAGACGGTGCTGTGACTGTTGACTGGGTCGTGTTGACCGCAGCTGTTGTGGGCTTGGCTATCGCCGCTTTCACTATAATTGAAGGCGGAACAGCTGACATTACGGCTGACGCATCTGCGCGCTTGGGGACAACCGATGCAGACTCCACCGCAGCGTTCGCTGACGAATAGGGTTACACCTTTCAGAGTTGAGAGGCGCCGTTTTCGGCGCCTCTTTGCATTTACAGGCCAGGCATTTACGGGCTGGCGTAACCGGATATTTGATGCTCCAGCCTGAAAGAATGGAATGCGGTCAGTCTGCTTGCCCCTCCGGCAAAACAAGCTGGATTGACGTCTGACGATCAAATCCCCCGATCTAAATCCAGGCAAAACCCAAGGCATCCAATACATCAGCAAGGCCACGAAACCTGTCATTTGGTACCCTGAATTCGCCACATTTGGACAGCATGTTTGGCAAGGAACCGGTCTGCGCACTTGAAAACGCAGACCCAAACACGAGGTGGGAACCATGCGCGCTCTTTTTGCAGGCGTTTTGCTTTTTGGTCTTGGGATCGCAGGATTCGCAGTCTACATGGCGCAAAACTACATCAAAGAAATCGACAAACAGGCCGAGCTGGCTCGCAAAAATGCGCAGCCGGATATTGAACTGGTCGACGGATTTACTGTGGCACGCCAGATGAAATTCGGTGAAAAACTCGCTCTGAAAGATGTTCGGCGGGTGAAATGGCCAAAGGCGGCCATTGTCGACGGGATGTTCACAGATCCTGAGGTACTTTTCCCCGATGGCGACAACAAACAACGCGTGATCTTACGCACCATGGAAAAGGGTGAGGTGCTGATCGCGGCAAAGCTCACCGAACCAGGACAGGAAGCGGGGATTCGCTCACGCCTCGCGGAAGGCGAACGTGCCTTTACAATTCGTGTGGATGTGACCAGCGGTGTCTCTGGCCTGCTACGCCCCGGCGACAGCGTGGATGTCTATTGGACAGGGCGCGTCGAAAATGATCGCTCAAACCGCGGCGAGTTCACCAAACTTATCCAACCAAACGTCAAATTGATCGCGGTGGATCAGTCCGTAAACGAAGAGATGAAGGGTGGAGGCATTGCACGCACGGTGACGGTTGCAGTCACAACGGAAGAGGTTCCAGCGCTGAACTTCGCCCAGAGCTCCGGCCGCCTCTCGCTTTCGCTTGTTGGCGCTGGCGACGATACTGTCGCAGAGGTGATCGAAGTAGACCAAAGGCGTCTTCTTGGTATCGAAGATGCGCCAGTCCAAGAAGTACAAGAAGTCGTTCAAGTTGAGCCTGAACGTGTATGCACGATCAAGACACGCAAGGGCGGCACCGTCTCGACCATTCCAATTCCCTGTACGAATTGACGCGTCTCACGCTTGCAAACAAAGAAAGGGCACCACACTGTGGGTGCCCTTTCTTTTTGACCTGACTGTGTTTCGCATCTTTGTCTGTGTCGGCAAATACACAGCTCAAAACATCAAAAAAGCAACGAAAGTCATTGATTCTTGCAATAAACTCTCAACTAGCGCACACTAAGCTCAATAGTGGGCAAAAGACCCGCAAACTGAGGCGTGATCGAGAGGCAGGTCACAATGACAATGAAAAGACTATTTGGCGCGGCCCTGCTGGGCGTCGCCATCGGGGTTTTGCCATTTGTGGCACCTCCTTCTGCCGAGGCAGAAACTTTACGCGTGCTGCGCAGCGGCACGTCATCAACGCTTGGCGTTCCGATGAACCGCGCAGTTGTGGTGGAAAGCGAAGTACCCTTTGCGGAACTATCGATTGCCAACCCGGCCATCGCGGATATCTCATCGCTGTCTGACCGTACCATTTACGTATTGGGCAAATCTCCGGGGCTGACAACGCTGACCTTGCTGGATGCAACCGGAAAGCTCATCACCAACGTGGAAGTGCGTGTCGCGCCGGATCTCAGCGAATTCAAAGAGCGTCTGAAACAAATCCTGCCCAACGAAACAATCGAAGTACGCACCGCCAACGATGGCATCGTGCTTTCAGGAACAGTCAGCTCCGCACAGCGCTTGCAACGTGCACTTGATTTGGCCGAACGCTACGCACCAGAGCGTGTCTCCAACCTGATGGTAGTGGGTGGCGTTCAGCAGGTCATGTTGAAAGTGCGCTTTGCTGAAATGCAACGCAGCGTCTCCAAAGCACTCGATTTTGGATTGAACGGCGTCAAAGATGGCTCACGCCGCTTTGGTACAAGCAACTTTCTTGCACCGCTCAACGAAAATGGGCAGGTGCCTTTGAATGCCGGCACTTTTGGCGCTGGCACTTTCAGCCTAGACATCGGCGCGTTTGAAATCGAAGTCCTCCTTCAAGCTCTTGAAAGCAAAGGGCTGACACGTACTCTGGCGGAACCGAACCTTTCCGCGCTTTCAGGCCAAGAAGCGAAATTCCTCGCAGGCGGTGAATATCCAGTGCCCGTCGCACAGGATGACGGCGAGATCACAGTTGAGTTCAAACCCTTCGGTGTAGAGCTGAACTTCATCCCCCGCGTGGTGGACGGCGATGTCATCAATCTGGAGCTTGCGACCGCTGTATCCGCCATCGACAATGCCAATGGCTTTACCAACAACGGCCTCACCATTGCTGCATTCACTCGGCGCGAAGCCTCCACAACAGTTGAGTTGCGCGATGGGGAAAGCTTTGCGATCGCTGGCCTGCTCGAAGACGACTTCCGTGACAACAACTCGCAAGTTCCATGGCTTGGCGATGTGCCGGTTCTGGGCACCCTGTTTCGCAGCGCGGACTACAACCGCTCTCAGTCAGAACTGGTTGTGATCGTAACGGCGCATTTGGTCACCCCAACACGCGGCGATGCACTTGCGCTGCCCACTGATCGGGTCAAGCCACCAACGGAACAGGAGCTCTTCCTGTTCGGTCACACAACCGGCAATGTGAAAAAACAACGCGGCGCAGCAGCTGAGGTCGCCAAACAAGACTTCACCGGCTCTTATGGCTACGTGATGGATTGAGGGAAGGATTCGCAATGTTGAAAAGAATCATAGCCCTGTCCGCACTCTTGGTGTCCGCCTGCTCTGATGGAGACAACAGCGCGGTGCCCTCCTGGTTCCGCGAAGCGGGCTCCGTCGTTGACAGCGGCACATTTGGCTCAGCAACCGTCAACAATCTGGGCATTCAAAACGGTGAGCGCAGCTATGCATTGAGCTTGGCAAATCGCTTTGCAGAAGAAGTGCCCGATATGGTCAACTTCGACTTTGACAGCGCAACACTTGATCCGCAGGCGCGGTCCATCCTGGATTTGCAGGCCAACTGGATCAAACAGTTTCCGGAAGTGCGCTTCAAAGTCTATGGCCACACCGATGCTGTCGGCTCAAGCGCTTACAACAAACAGCTCGGCCTGCGCCGCGCGCGCGCTGTTGTGTCCTATCTAAGTGCTCAAGGCATTGACCGGGACCGGCTTGAAGCCGTGGTCTCTCTGGGCAAAACGCAGCCGCTGGTCGTGACCCAAGGGCGTGAACGCCAAAACCGCCGCACCGTTACCGAAGTCACCGGATTCGTGGATCGCCATCCAACGGTGATGGATGGTAAATACGCGCAAATCATCTATCGCGACTATATCGCCAGTGCGGTTGCGGCCCCGGGTATCGAAGGTCTCACATCCTCAGGTGGTGGCGAGTAGGAAGCATTCCACAACCTCAAAACACTATTTCTCAAAAACCGGCCCCTGTTGGCCGGTTTTTTTGTGGAAACACTCCCTCCATATCCCGCACATCGTCGCACAATTCCGCACAATTTCGGCTTTTTGGCCCCAATGTTGCCCCAGTTGGGAAAGATGTTGGGGACCAAGGCAAGGTGCGTCTGCGTGGAATCACAGCACCTGGGATGAAACACATCCACACGCAAAGAGGTGGGCACCTCTAAAGAATGACACGCGCTTTTGGCGCCAGTGAACTAGAGGCAAAAAAATGAGTAGCGAGCCGCTGCAAACAGATCAAAGTCCAATCTTGGCATGTACGATTTGCCGAGACGTGCAGAATTTTGAACTGTTGATCGTCGACATGGAAGAGGCACTAGGGGAACAGTGGGGTGACCTGAGCTTCGAAGACGCGATTCCCTTCATGGAACAGCCGGACGCCGCACATCTTGAATTCATCGTTCTGGCCATTGACGACATGGATGAGGACGCGCTCGACGATCTCAGCGAAATCATCACAGAGGCGCGCAATCGCAAAATCCGCACCCTGCTGATCGCCGAAGACGTGACACCAGCCTCCCTGCATCACCTCTTGCGGCAAGGAGCGGATGAGTTCATCCCCTACCCTCTTCCACCCGGTGAGTTGCAAACCGCCATTGAAAAACTGCGCGCTGTGTCTCAGCAAAGCGAAGTCAAGCAAACGCCGCATGTCACCTTGTCTGCAAGCCAAGAATCTCGCGAAGGCGTGCTGATCGCCGTGCACGGGCTGGCAGGCGGCACGGGGGCAACAACCCTTGCCACAAACCTTGGCTGGGAACTCGCCTCAATCAAGGACAATGCGCCAAGCGTGTGCCTGATCGACCTCGACCTTCAGTTCGGCACAATGTCCACCTATCTGGATTTGCCCCGCCCGGATTCGGTTTTCGAACTGATCACCGACACCGAAAGCATGGACAGCGACAGTTTTGGACAGGCGCTTCAAACCTACGAAGACACTCTGCACGTCCTCACCGCCCCGGCGGACATCATTCCCCTCGACTTGGTCGGGCCAGCAGACATAGAGCGCGTGCTTGAAATGGCGCGCAAACACTACGACTACGTGATTGTTGATATGCCCTCCACGCTTGTGCAGTGGTCCGAAGTGGTGCTTCAGGCGGCGCATATTTACTTCGCCACAATGGAAATCGACATGCGTTCTGCGCAAAATGCGATGCGCCTCAAACGCGCCCTTCAAGCCGAAGATCTGCCATTTGAAAAGCTGCGCTATGTGATGAACCGCGCGCCGAAGTTTACCGATCTTGCAGGTAAGAGCCGTGTGAAACGTTTGGCAGAAAGCCTCAGCATTTCGATCGATCTGCACCTGCCTGACGGCGGCAAGCAAATTGTGCAAGCCTCTGATCATGGGCAACCACTGGCCGTTTCCGCAGCGAAAAACCCGCTGCGCAAGGAAATCGCCAAACTGGCCGCCAGCCTGCACGCCCTCGATCAATCTGACGAAAAAGCCGCTTAAAAAGGGATCAGCCCATGTTCTCCCGATACAAGAAAGCTGACGCCAAACCGAGCGCGGCCGTCGCTCAAAAAGCGGCAGCACCCCAGCAACCAACCACCAAGACTGAATCGCAGGCGTCCGCGCCAACCGCTGCGGTGGATGCTAAAAAGGTCATGCGTCGCCCTATGGCGCAGGCGGCAGGCGAAGTGGCGGCGGGTGACAAGGAGCGCCGACGCAAGGAACGCTTGGGTGAAATCAAACTGGAACTTCACCGCGAGCTTCTCGACAATTTGAACCTGGCCGCGCTGGACAAAGCGTCTGAGCGCGAATTGCGCGCAGAGATCACGGCAATCGCTACAGAAGTGCTGCAGGAAAAAGCCATCGTTTTGAACCGCGAAGAGCGGTCAACGCTGTTTCAGGAGCTCTATGATGAGGTCACGGGCCTCGGTCCTCTGGAAACCCTGCTGCAAGACGAAACCGTCAACGATATTCTGGTCAACGGTCCCAAACAGATCTTTGTGGAGCGCGCAGGCAAACTCGAACTCACCGACATCGTGTTCAAAGACGAGCGTCACCTGCTGCGCATCATCGACAAAATCGTCTCTGCCGTGGGTCGTCGCGTTGATGAATCCAACCCTTATGTGGACGCCCGTTTGGCGGATGGCTCCCGTTTCAACGCCATGGTGTCGCCGATTGCGGTGGATGGCTCGCTGGTGTCCATTCGTAAGTTCAAAAAAGACAAACTCGGCATCGACGATCTGGTGCGCTTTGGCGCGTTTTCCGAAGAAATGGCGGCCTACCTTCAGGCCGCCGTGGCCACCCGCCTCAATGTGATTGTGTCTGGAGGTACTGGCTCCGGGAAAACCACCACGCTCAACGCGCTCAGTTCATTTATCGACAACGCCGAACGCATCCTGACAATCGAGGATACGGCGGAACTTCAGCTGCAACAGACTCACGTTGGCCGGATGGAAAGCCGCCCGCCAAATGTGGAGGGCAAAGGCGAGGTTTCCCCACGCGACTGTCTGAAAAACGCCCTACGGATGCGCCCGGATCGCATCATCGTGGGCGAGACCCGTGGCGAGGAAGTGATCGACATGTTGCAGGCCATGAACACCGGCCACGACGGCTCCATGACCACGATCCACGCCAACAACGCGCGCGATGGTATCTCCCGTCTGGAAAACATGATTGCCATGGCCGGGATTGAAATGCCGATCAAAGCGGTCCGCAGTCAGATTTCCTCGGCTGTGAACCTGATTGTACAGGCGTCACGTCTTCAGGATGGCTCACGTCGCATGACCTCGATCACGGAAATCACCGGGATGGAAGGGGATGTGATCTCAATGCAGGAAATCTTCCGCTTCCAACGCACGGGGCTCACACCAGAAAACAAAATTATCGGCCACTTCACGGCCACAGGTGTGCGCAGTCACTACTCAGAACGTTTCCGCCTCTGGGGCTATGACCTGCCACCTGAAATCTACGAACCGTCTGCGGGGTAAGACGACATGCCATTCTCACCCGAACTTATCGTATATGGTCTGATCTTTGTCGGCGTCTTTGTCTTGGTCGAAGGCGCCTACCTGACCATCTTTGGGAAATCGATCAGCCTCAACAGTCGCGTCAATCGACGCCTGGAAATGCTCGAAAAGGGCGGCAAACGCGAAGAAGTGCTGGACCAGCTCCGAAAGGAGATGAAGCAACACAGCGAAAACCGCGGCATTCCACTCTACTCGCTTCTCGCAGAAAAAGCGCAGAAAGCCGCCATTGCCTTCACGCCTCAACAGCTCATGATGATCATGGTGCTGGTGTCAGGCTTTGCCTTTGCGGGCCTCAGCGTGGGGACTGAAACCGGCATGCTCACCCGTATCGCCATAAGCGTGATGATGGGTGTCGGAGGAGTGTACGGCTGGGTCGCCATGAAAGCAGGCAAACGCATTGCCCTAATCGAAGAACAGCTGCCCGACGCCATCGAACTGATGGTGCGCAGCCTGCGCGTCGGCCACCCGTTCACCTCAGCCATTCAGATTGTGTCCAGAGAGATTGAGGATCCGCTGGCCACCGAATTTGGCATCATCTCGGATGAGGCCGCCTATGGGCGGGATATCGGAGATGCGCTCAAGGACATGGCCGAACGTCTGGACATGCAGGATTTGCGCTTTCTCTCTGTCGCGGTGACCATTCAACAGCAATCCGGCGGCAACCTCGCAGAAATCCTCGCAGGTCTGTCCAAGGTGATCCGTGCGCGCTTCCGTCTCTTTCGCCGCGTGAAAGCGATCACAGCAGAGGCCAAATGGTCTGGCAACTTCCTATCGGCTTTCCCCGTGCTCGCACTGATCGCCATCAATGTGATGGATCCCAACTACTATGACGACGTGAAGGATCACTGGCTCTACATTCCTGGCTGTATCGCTGTGGGGGTCTTCTTGGGTTTGAACCTGATCGTCATGAAAATTCTGACCAACATCAAAGTTTAAGGAACGCTTGAAATGACAACGATGGAAGCCCTGAACTTGATGCTGTCCGACATGCTCGGGCCACAAGGTCCACTGATCGCGGTTCTGGTACTTGGCGGGTTCTTTGCCTTGCTGCTTTACACAATGGCGGCCGCCCGCAGAGATGACCCCATTGAAAAACTCAAGCGCGCGCAAAACGCAGGCGCAAAAGCATCAGACAGCCAGCAAGAGAAACTGCGCCGCAAAGGCGCCAACGCCAAACTCGACAAATACAAAGCGTTCCTTGAACCCCAAAGCGAAGAGGAACTGAGTTCTGTACGCCTGAAACTGATGCAGGCCGGCTATCCATCGCGCGATGCCGTGCGTGCTTATCACTTGGCGCAATTTCTGCTTGGCATGGGCGGGCTGGCCCTTGGTCTGAGCTACTATCTCTTTGTCAAAAAGACGCCGGAATCCACGGCCACAGACATGATCATGTGGGTGCTTGGACCGGGCGGCGCTGGGTATCTGCTGCCCAAATACTGGGTCACCCGTCGCGTCGAAGAACGCAAAGAAGAAATCACCGCAGGCTTCCCCGACAGCCTGGACATGATGCTCGTCTGCGTTGAGGCTGGTCAGTCTCTGGACCAATCTATCGTACGCGTCGCAGCCGAGTTGCGCGCCTCTTATCCGGCATTGAGCCAGGAGTTTCAGATCGTCGCGCAGGAAATGAAAGCGGGTAAAGACAAAACCCAAGTGCTCTCTGACATGGGTGAACGCTGCGGCGTGCAAGACGTGTCGTCTTTCGTTACGGTTCTCATTCAGTCTGCCACCTTTGGTACGTCAATTGCCGAAGCCCTGCGTGTCTATGCGGGCGAAATGCGTGACAAACGCGTGATGCGCGCGGAAGAGGCGGCAAACAAGTTGCCAACAAAGATGACATTGGCCACAATGATGCTCACAGTTCCGCCGTTGTTGATCATTCTGGTCAGCCCTTCCGTGATCGGGATCACGCAACTCGGCTAATAAGGCAAACGAGCAATCACAATGACAGGTCTTAGGGCTTACGCCCTGATCGCTGCAGTAACATTTTCATTGGCCGCCTGTGATACGGGCGGCCTTGGTGCGTCCAAAGACAGCCCCTATGCCCCCAGCGTTGATCGTTCCGAAGCTGCGGTCGATGGTCTGCTCGTCGGCTGGCGCTTGATGGAGGCAGGCGAATATGAGCTCGCGATGGATGCGTTTGTGCGGGCTGGTCTTGAGCACGGGCGCACGCCTGAAGTGATTTCTGCCGCAGGCAGCGCAAACCTCGCCATGGGGCGCCTGGGGCAGGCGGAAAGCCTGCTGCGCGAAGCGGCTGGCGCAGACGAAACAAATCCCGCCACATGGAACAACCTTGGCATCGTACTCATCGAACAACGCAAGTTTGTCGAAGCTGAACAAATCTTGCGAAAGGCCTACGCGCTCGACAATGGCGAAAGTGACGCAATCCGCGATAATTTACGCTTAGCGCTCGCAAATTCGAATCATTCCGGCTATGCTGGCGAAAATCCACAAGAATATAAGTTGGTTCGACGGGGCAGCAGTGACTATCTCATCCGTCAGACACCGTAGGTAAGGCACGAGCAGCAAAAGGACGCACAAATGCGCCACACTGTGTTGGGGACGTTATGTTTTGTGAGCATCGCCGCATTGGCAGCTTGCTCAGATACGGATCAGGAAAGCGTTGAGCGCGCCATTCAGGATGTGAACGCGGTTGACGAAAGCAACCTGTCAGATGTGATGCTGACAGTGGCAGACCCCAACGAGGGGATCTCCTACTTCCAGCGCACGTTGAAAGACAATCCCGACCGCATCGACATTCAGCGTGGTCTGGCAATTTCGTATGTACGCGCAAAGCGTTACACCGAAGCTGTGCCAGCTTGGTCCCGTGTCACCAAACACAAAGACAGCACCGCAACCGATCTGGTTGATCTGGCGGATTCCCAAATTCGTGCGGGCCAGTGGGACGCGGCAGAAGAAACACTCAACAGCATTCCCCCGACCCACGAGACCTTCAAACGGTATCGCCTCGAAGCCATGATCGCAGACAGCAATCAGGATTGGAATCGCGCCGACAGTTTCTATGAAATTGCAGTTGGTCTGACCACGCGCCCCGGCGGCGTTATGAACAACTGGGGCTACTCCAAACTGACCCGCGGCGATTATGCAGAGGCTGAGCGCCTGTTTGGCGAAGCCATCCGTCAGGACAGCACGCTGTTCACCGCCAAAAACAACATGGTGCTCGCACGTGGTGCGCAACGCAAATACACCCTGCCTGTCATTCCCATGGTTCAGACTGAACGCGCGCAGCTTCTGCACACGCTGGCGCTGTCGGCGATCAAACAAGGGGATACGGAAACCAGCAAGGTGCTGCTGCGCGAAGCAATTGAAACGCATCCACAGCACTTTGAGGCTGCCGTCCGCGCCCTGAATGCGCTCGAAAACAGCTAAGGCGCACACAATATGCAGGTTTCCAGCAGCTTTGCGCTCCTGTCGCTGATCTTGGCGCTGCCGATCTGCCTGTATATTTTCTATGCGGACATGAAATTCAAACGGATCAGTAACAAGGCCGTCTGGGCCTTGTTCGCCGTTTTCGTGGTCGCTGGCCTGTGCACACTTCCCCTCATGGAAATGGCATGGCGCTTTGCCAATTACGCCGTGGTATTTGCCATCCTATTTCTGATGTGGATGTTGCGCCAGATGGGCGCTGGAGACGTCAAAATGGCCGCTGTGGCAGCACTTTTTGTGGATCGTGCAGATGCGGCAGATGCGTTGTGGCTTGCCTTCGCCTGCTTGATCGCGGCCACCTTTGCCACTCTGATCGTGCGCTTTTCGCCACTGCGCAATTTGGCACCGGATTGGGCCGCATGGCGGCTGAAACCCTCAACAGACGGCGTATCGGTGGGCAAAGGAAACCAAATGACCCTACCCATGGGCACAGGCATCGGGCTGATGCTCTGCACCTATCTGCTGCTGGGCGCGCTTTAAGCCAGGCGCAAGCTTCACCATCCCGGCCCGAAGCGGCCCAAAAAACGCCACCTTTTGATTGTCTATGAGATGGAAACAGCAGTGGGGCCATACGTGGCCCGATCAGGAGTGTTCCAGTCATGAACATGCACACCACCAATGTGATGGCCCCGCCCGCCCCCAAGCGGCTCGAAGACATGCAGCTGCCCGTCGTCATGATGCGGGATATTTTGCTGAAAACCATCTTCCGCAAAAATGTCGATATGGTCACAGACATCTCCAAGGCCATCTGTCTGCCAGTCGCGGTCACACAACAGCTGGTGGATTTGGCCCGGGAACAGAAACTGCTGGAAGCCACCGGCACACTGAATGCCAACAGCGGCAATGAGATGGGCTATCAGTTGACCGATGCGGGCAAAACCCGCGCCATGGATGCGCTGGCCCAATCCGAATACTTCGGCGCCATGCCAGTACCGCTGGATGTCTACCGCGAACAGGTCAAACGCCAGTCGATCCGCAATATCCAGATCACCCGTGACCAGCTGACCAATGCCATGGGCCATCTTATTTTGCCCCCCACCCTGCTCGATCAGCTTGGCCCAGCCGTGGGTTCAGGCCGTTCCATTCTGATGTATGGCCCTCCGGGCAACGGTAAGTCCTCAATTTCAAACGGCATTCGCGACGCGATGGGGGATAAGGTCTATGTGCCACACGCCATCGAATACGCAGGTCAGGTCATCACCGTTTATGACCCGATTGTGCACTCCGCAGCCGAGGCCGAAGAGCAGGACATGTCCAGCTTGCGCCGCACCGCCCGCTTTGACAGCCGCTATGTCAAATGCGACCGCCCCACGGTGATCACGGGGGGCGAGCTGTCCCTCAACATGCTGGATCTGGTCTACAACCCAACCGCACGCACCTATCAGGCCCCTCTGCAACTGAAGTCCACCGGCGGCATCTTCATCGTGGACGACTTGGGCCGACAGGAAGAGCCGCCGCAAGCGCTGGTCAACCGCTGGATCGTACCGCTTGAAGAAAGCAAAGACATTCTGGCACTGCAATCGGGCGAAAAGTTCGAAGTGCCGTTTGACACGCTGGTGATCTTCTCCACCAACTTCCATCCCAATGAAATCTTCGACCAGGCGGCGCTTCGCAGGATCTTCTACAAGATCAAAATTGACGGACCCAGTCAGGAGAACTTCCTCAAAATCTTCGCACTGGTCGCCAAGAAAAAAGGCCTGCCGCTGGATGAGGCCAGCCTCGTCCATCTGCTGAAAACAAAATACCCCACAATTGACAACACATATGCGAACTATCAGCCCGTCTTCCTGATCGATCAGATCATCTCGATTTGCGAATTTGAAGGCATTCCCTATCAAATGCGCCCTGATCTGATTGATCGCGCGTGGTCCAACATGTTTGTCAAAGACGAACACATCGTAAAGTAAGTCCTCACCCGTGGACCTCGGAAGGGGAGGACAGCTTTGCTGTTCTCTCTTTTTCTTTGCTACGGTTCTCCGTAAAATGGCTGCATGTCACTTCTCGCCAAGATTTTTGCGCTGCCTGTCCGGGCGTATCGCCTGCTTTTCAGCCCATGGGTTGGGTTCAATTGCCGCTATCAACCAACGTGTTCGGCCTATGCGCTTGAAGCGCTCGAAAAACATGGCGCACTCAAAGGAAGCTGGCTAACCCTACGCCGCATCGGGCGCTGTCATCCCTTTGGCAGCTCTGGCTATGATCCGGTGCCCGATGCAAAAGCCTCAAAAAGCTGCGGGTGTTCTAAACCCTAAATTTCGCCGATTTGCGGCCCGCCACACGGCAGCTCTGGACACGCCGCTGGAGTCTACCTAGCGTTGTGGCACACGTATTTTTGATTTGCTTGGAGTTTTTATATGCGAATTTCACATATGCTTGCGGCTTCTGCCGTTGTCGCCCTCACGTCCACAGCCAGCTTTGCTGACAAATTTGTCGGCTATGGTGCCATTGATGGCTGGAACGTGCACATCGATACCGAAAAGAAATCCTGCCTCGTAGAAACCAAAGACGCGCTGGACAACGTCATTCAAATGGGCCTCACCACCGATCGTGGCATTGGCTACATTGGCGTGTTCACCAAAGCTGAAACTGACATCAAACGCGATGACAAAGAAGCGGTTGCCATCAAACTCGGCGATGAGATTTATTTTGGCGAAGCAACAGGCATGCGCGGCAACATCACCAAAGGCTACAGCGGTGGCTATGTGCTGACAGACAACCCAGCTGTTTTTGAGGCTATCGCGCGCGAACAGACCATGTTTGTTTTCCCTGAAAAACACTATGGCTTCACAGTGGATCTGACAGGCACTGCAAAGGCGCTCAATCTTGCCCGCAAGTGCAATGCAGAGCAGACCCAGTAACACATGCTGCGGTCGACGGGCCGTGGTCTAAAGGTTAACAAAGGGCTGCCTTAACGGCGGTCCTTTTTTCATTCTGTCCCCTCAAAATAGGCCCTCCGCCGCCCATAAACGCTCAAAGACTGGCCTTTTTGACACGATCAAATGCCGCTTTAAAGAAGTCTTGCCCTTTGCTCAATTATCGTCTTGCGCCACACGACTCGCCTGTGGATAACTTTGGGGACGATTGACCTTTGCAAAAGACTTCGCATAAGGCGCACATGCTTGATGACCTAGATGATATTCACCCGCTCTTTCACGGCGCGCCTTCTTCGACCAGTTTCAAGAAGTTGCGCAAACGAATCGTACGGCAAACCCGCGAGGCAATCGAACAATACGGCATGATCGAACGCGGCACGCGTTGGCTTGTATGCCTCTCCGGCGGCAAAGATTCCTATACCCTGTTGGCTGTGTTGCACGAATTGCAATGGCGCGGCTTGCTGCCAGTTGAGCTTCTGGCCTGCAATCTCGATCAGGGACAGCCTGGGTTTCCCGCCACCGTTTTGCCAGACTTTCTGGAGCGCATGAAAGTGCCCCACCGCATCGAATACCAAGACACATATTCGATTGTGAAAGACAAAGTTCCGGCCGGGCGCACCTATTGTGCATTATGTTCAAGGCTGCGTCGCGGCAATCTCTATCGCATCGCGCGCGAGGAAGGCTGCAGTGCCGTCGTATTGGGCCACCATCGCGATGACATTCTCGAAACCTTCTTCATGAATCTGTTTCATGGCGGGCGTTTGGCCACCATGCCCCCTAAATTGGTTAACGAAGAGGGCGATCTGTTCGTCTACCGCCCGCTTGCGCATGTGGCCGAAGAGGACTGCGAAAAGTTCGCGAATGCCATGAATTATCCGATCATTCCATGTGATCTCTGCGGCTCGCAGGATGGGCTACAACGCCAGCAGGTAAAACAAATTCTGGATCAGTGGGAGGCCAATAGCCCGGGGCGGCGTCAGGTTATGTTCAAGGCCCTGACCAACATCAGGCCCAGCCATATGATGGATCCGAACCTCTTCGATTTTGCGGGATTGATGCGTGATCCGATAAAATTTGAACAAAACTCCGACAGTATTCCTAAGCTGCGTTAACGGATCACTTAAGAGAATCGATGAGAGTAGTCCGAGTTTTATTACCGCATAGGGAACGTCAAATGCAGTCAAGGCTGGGACATCTCATCGGCTCTTTTCGGGTATTTTTCGCTCAGGAGTCGGTGTTAAGACGCGCTGTTCCGCTTGTGATCCCAGCCGTGACTCTCGTGTCTTGGCTGGCGTTTGGGGAACTGGGCCTGCTGATCTGTGCCTTCTTGCTGCCCTTGCCGTTCTTGGCGTTCTCTCCCTTTTCTGAAAGCTCAAAACGCCGCTCTGCCAACGAAGTTGACGGCCTGACGGGCCTGCTGACCTCTGCTGGCATCGAACGCAAGATGCAAGACAAGCTGGAAACGCTGCAACAGGATGGCCGCGTCACCGCCTGTTTCTCGATCAAGATCGACAATTTCGCGCGCCTGCGTGAAAACCACGGGGACCAAGCCGCAGAGGACGTGCTGCGCAATGTCGCCAACCGTCTGAAGAGTGCGCTGCGGTCTGGCGATATGGTCGCGCGCGCGGGCGACGCCGCCTTTATCGTTGCGCTGGAGCCTGTGGCCTATGTGGATGTGGAAAGCGGCATTCAGATGGCCACGCGTTTCCAGACCGCGCTGGAAGAACCCATTCCACTGCAAATGGCATCCATCTATGTAAGCGTCTCCGTTGGCTTTTGCTTGTCCTCGCGGCTTAACAACCCAAGCGCATCAGCCATGGTGCAAGCCGCCGATATGGCGATGAACGAGGCGCAGTTGACCGGGGCTTCAAACATCCGCGCCTACTCAACTGACATGGGCCGTAAGGTTATTTCCCGCCGCAAAACCCAGAGCGAGGCCGCACGTACCCTTCAACGCGACCAAATTCGTGCGTGGTTTCAGCCGCAGGTCTCCACTGACACCGGCCTTGTGACCGGGTTTGAGGCGCTGGCACGCTGGGACCATCCAGAGCGTGGCATTCTTGCGCCTATTCAGTTTCTCGACGTGCTTCAGCAAACCGGGCAGATGAGCCAGCTTGCCGATTTGATGCTGCGCCAATCTCTTGATGCACTGCGCGCTTGGGATGACGCGGGCTTCAATGTGCCTGCGGTGGGCGTGAACTTCGCCGGCGAAGAACTGCGCAGCCCCACACTTCGGGAGCGTATCCAGTGGGAACTTGACCGCACGGAGTTGCAGCCCGAACGCCTCGGCATTGAAGTGCTGGAAAGCGTTGTGGCCGGCGCGCCTGACGATATGGTCGTGCGCAATCTTGAAGCAATCTCTGCCCTGGGCTGCTCCGTCGATCTGGATGATTTTGGCACTGGACATGCGTCGATCTCTTCTATCCGCCGTCTTCCTGTCAAACGCATCAAGATTGACCGCTCTTTTGTCACCAATGTGGACCGCGATCAGGAACAACAACGCATGATCGCAGCAATTGTGACCATGGCGGAGCGTCTGGGCCTCGAAACCCTGGCCGAAGGGGTCGAGAACTCCTCCGAACATGCGATGCTGGCGCAACTGGGCTGCTCGCATGTGCAAGGTTACGGCATCGCGCGCCCCATGCCCTTCCACGAAACCCTGAAATGGATGACTGCCCATCAGGAGAAAATCGGCCCTGCCCTGCAGATTGGCAACAAACCGTCCTAAGCGCGCGCACTGTTCCAATTGTCCCGACCGACACGCACTGTCAGGCCACGAACCGGCAGCTTTGGACCGTTTACAGTCGAATCCCCTTGACCTTTGCCCCCCACCTCTGTTGAACCTCCCCAACGTTTCAACGACAGATGGCTTGCGGCAATGGACGATCAGAACAAGAACCTCATCCTCGCGACGGCGCTCAGCTTTGGCGTCATCCTGATCTGGTTCACCCTGTTTCCCCCACCTGAAGCGGTGGAGGACCCCAACGCCCCCGCCATCACCGAACAAAGCGCGGATGCATCGACCCCAGCGGCGGCACCAAGCACCTCCGGGGCGGACACAGCGTCAACGGCTGCCACCAACGCAGAACCGACAGACGCCGCAGATGCGCCACGTCTTGAAATTGCAACAGATCGCGTGTCTGGCTCGATTTCCCTGCTGGGTGGCCGCATCGACGATCTCAAGCTGAACGACTATCGTGAAACGCTAGACGACGGCTCCCCCATCGTGACGCTGCTGTCTCCGAATGGCGAGCCAAACGCCTATTACGCGCTCTATGGCTGGGCGCCCGGCGCAGGTCTCAACCTTGATCAAGTTCCTGGCTCCAACACCCTCTGGTCTGTTGAGAGCGGCGAGGTCCTGAGCGCAGATGCCCCTGTGACCCTCTCTTGGGACAACGGCGCCGGCCTCACCTTCCGCCGCACCATTTCGGTGGATGACAACTATATGTTCTCTGTCGATCAATCGGTTGAAAACACCGGTGCAGGCTCTGTCTCGCTCGCCCCCTACGGCGTGCTGGCCCGCTACGGCCAGCCGGAGGATCTGAAAAACTTCTTCATCCTGCACGAGGGCATGGTCTCCATGGCGGACGGCGAACTGGCCGAAATCGACTATGACGACATGACCGATTTCACCTTTGATCAGCGTGAAGGCGCGCCTGCTGAGGTGACACAGGTAGAGACCAACGGCTGGACGGGCTTCACCGACCACTACTGGATGGCCACTCTGATCCCGGCACCCGGTCAGGGTTTCAAATCCGTCGCCAAATATGACGCGAACCGCGATATCTACCAGACCGAAGCGGTGATGCGCACGCTCACCGTGGCCGAAGGCGAAACCGCAACCACTTCCAGCCAGCTCTTTGCGGGTGCCAAAGAATGGGCCACCATCCGCGCCTACCAAAACGAAGGTGGTGTTGAGGGTTTTGTAGAATCCATCGACTGGGGTTGGTTTGCCTTCCTGACCAAACCGATCTTTGCCCTGCTGCACTGGCTGAACGTCCAGATCGGCAACATGGGCTGGGCCATCATCGGCCTGACCGTGATCCTGAAAATCATCGTCTTCCCGCTGGCCTATAAGTCTTATGCCTCCATGGCGAAGATGAAAGAACTCCAGCCACAGATGGAAAAGCTGAAAGAAGCGGCCGGTGACGACCGTCAGAAGATGCAGCAATCCATGATGGAGCTCTACAAAAAAGAAAAGGTCAACCCAGCGGCCGGCTGTCTGCCGATCCTGATTCAGATCCCGATCTTCTTCTCGCTCTATAAAGTGATCTTTGTCACGCTGGAGTTGCGCCACGCCCCATGGCTTGGCTGGATCACCGACCTGTCCGCACCGGACCCAAGCTCGATCTTCAACCTGTTTGGCCTGCTGCCGTTTGGCATTCCGGAACTCGGCTTCTTTGAGATCCTCAGCCTCGGCATCCTGCCCATCCTGCTCGGCATCTCCATGTGGCTTCAGCAAAAGCTGAACCCGGCACCCACCGATCCAACACAGCAAATGATCTTTGCTTGGATGCCATGGGTCTTCATGTTCATGCTCGGCAGCTTCGCCTCCGGCCTCGTGGTTTACTGGATCACCAACAACGTGATCACCTTCATTCAGCAGTATGCGATCATGCGGCACCACGGCTACAAGCCCGACGTGTTTGGCAACATCAAATCCAGCTTCAAGAAGAAGCCAAAAGAGGACGCAAAGTGATGGGCACAGTCGCCGCACTTTGGAGACATCCAATCAAGGCCCACGGACGCGAGTCCGTGGGTCACATTTCTTTGGTCGCAGGCCAAACCTTCCCTTGGGATCGCCGCTATGCCGTGGCCCACGAGCGGGCCAAAACGGAGGGCGGAGAATGGGCCTCCTGCCGCAACTTCTCCCGTGCCGCCGGGGCCCCTGCCCTGATGGCGATCACCGCCAAAGTCGATGAAGACAGCGGCAAGATCACCCTCAACCACCCAGACCTCTGGGAGTTGACCTTTGATCCCGCCACACAGGGCGACAAGCTGATCGAATGGGTCCGCCCAATCATGCCCAAAGAGCGCGCTGCCAGCACCAAACTGGTGCCTGCGGGTGACGTTGGCATGACCGACAGCGATTTTCCGTCCATCGCGATCCACGCCACCGCCAGCCACCGCGCGGTAGAGACCCAGCTGGGGCATGCGCTCTCCACAGAGCGTTGGCGCGGCAATATCTGGCTCGATGGTTTTGAGGCTTTTGCCGAATTTGACTGGATTGGCAAAACCCTGCGGATTGGCGATGCGGAAATCGAGGTGCGCGAGCGCATCACACGCTGCCTTGCCACCACCTCAAACCCGGACACCGGCGAACGCGATGCCGACACACTTGGCGCGCTCAAAGCCGTGCTGGGGTACCAAGATTTTGGCGTCTATGGCGTTGTCACCAAATCCGGTGACGTTGCCATCGGCGCACCTGCGGAGCTACTCTGATGCAACTGCCCTTCCCCTTTGTCGAAGATCCAGAGCCGATCGCGCTGGAGCGTGGTCGCAAACTGTTCAACGGCGCCAACTCCGAATTTCTCAAGGGTGTGGTGGCCATGGATGGCCTGCCCGCCGGGGATCGTGTGGAGGTCTGCTTTGCGGGCCGTTCCAACGTCGGCAAATCCAGCCTGATCAACGCGCTGACCGGACGTACCCGCCTTGCGCGCGCGTCCAACACGCCGGGCCGCACACAGGAAATCAACTTCTTCACCCTGACCGACAGCCACTATCTTGTGGACCTTCCGGGCTACGGCTACGCCAACGCGCCCCTGCCGGTGGTTGAGAAATGGCAGCGCCTGCTGAAGCAATATCTGTCAGGCCGCGTCAACCTGCGCCGTGCGTTTGTGTTGATCGACACCCGCCACGGCGTGAAAGACGTGGACGAAGAGATCATGTCCCTTCTGGACAGCTCCGCCGTGACCTTTCAGGTGGTGATGACCAAAGCGGACAAGGTGAAAGAAAAAGACCGCGAAAAGATCTTCAAACAAGTGCGCGAGAAGCTCTCCAAACACCCGGCAGCCTATCCTGAAATGGTCCTGACAAGCTCTGAAAAAGGCGACGGCATTGGCACATTGCGTGCCATCATTGCAGGGCTAAAATAACACATGCACCGGCTTGTGCCGCTCATCCTGCTTTTGGCGATTGGCTTGTCCGCCACCATTCCCAAAGGGTGGATGCCAAAAGTCATGGATGACGGCCACATGGTGCTGATCCTCTGTACAGCGGATGAAATGGTCGAATTGCTCGTCGATGCCAATGGCGAGCCCGTGCCTCTGCATGAACAAACCGGCGAAGAGCGCAGTCCCTGCGCCTTCTCAGCTGTGGCCGATGTCGCGATTGTGGCAGATGGCCCCCATCCCCTGCCGCTAAAAAGCTCCCTCACGGCGCTTTGGCAGCATCAGGGTTTCACCCATGAAAGCGCAGGCTTTCACCGCCGTTATGACGCGCGCGGCCCCCCTTCGCTCTCCTGACACCCCTTCAAAACCTAGCTTTATCCACACCGCCCCGATTGCACGGGCTGCGGTCCGTCAGGAGATATCTTCATGGCTCACAACAGCCACATCAGCGGCAACGCCGCATCCAACCCCCTGTCACAGAAACTCTATTTCGCCGTATGGCGCTGGCATTTCTATGCCGGCCTTTACGTGATACCCTTCCTGATCATGCTCGCCGTCACCGGATTGATGATGATGTACATCACCCAATTTGACGGGCGCGACGGAGAGAAAATCGCCGTCACACCGCAAGCGACCGCGCTCTCGATCTCAGAACAGGCAGCGGCTGCCACCCACGCTACCCCCGGCACTGTGATGGAATACATCGGCCCCAAAACCGACAGCCTAGCCGCCATCTTCCGTGTCAAAACAGACACCAACCAACAGCTTGTCGCCGTTGATCCCTACACCGGCGCCGTTCTGCAAAGCTGGGACCGCCGCACCGGTTGGTATGATTTTGCCGACAACGTGCACGGCTCGCTCCTGCTGGGCGACACAGGCGATCGCCTGATTGAGATCGCCGCAGGGCTTGGCCTCGTTCTGGTGCTCACTGGCATTTACATCTGGTGGCCCCGTGGCAACGCGGCCTCCGTTCTGGTGCCAAACCTCGCCGCCCGTGGCCGCGCCCTTTGGAAAAGCCTGCACGCGGTTGTCGGCTTCTGGATCTCTGCCCTGATGGTGATCTTCCTGATCTCCGGTCTGGCATGGACCGGCATCTGGGGCGGCAAATTTGTTCAGGCCTGGTCCACCTTCCCGGCAGAGAAGTGGAACAACGTTCCTTTGTCAGACAGCACCCACGCCGCCATGGGCCACGGCAACCAGAACGACGTACCTTGGGCGCTGGAGCAGGCCCCAATGCCTGCTTCTGGTTCCGATCTCGGCGTCACCGGCACACCCGAAGGCGCGCCGGTTGACATCAACAGCCTCGTGGCCCTTGGCCGCGCGCTGGGTCTGGAGGGCCGCTTCCGCGTCGCGTACCCGGGGGATGAAACAGGCGTCTGGACCATCAACCGCGACAGCATGAGCAGCGACAGCACCGACCCGATGGGCGATGTCACCGTGCATGTGGATCAATACACCGGCAAAATCCTCGCCGAGGTGCGCTTTGCCGACTATTCCGTCGCTGGCAAATCCATGGCGGTCAGCATCCCCTTCCACATGGGCCTCATGGGGCTTTGGAACCTGATCCTGAACACGGTCTTCTGCCTTGCGGTGATCTTCCTCTGTGTTTCCGGCGTGGTCATGTGGGTGAAACGCCGCCCGGGCAAAGCCTTGCGTCTCGCAGCCCCACCCGCACCGCATGAAATGCCGCTCTGGAAAGGCGCGCTCCTGATCGCCGCCGTGGTCTCCATCGCCTTCCCGCTTGTCGGCCTCACCCTGCTGGCCGTGCTCGCCTTTGACGTTATAGTGCTCTCAAACGTTCCAGCGCTCAAACGCGCGTTCTCTTAATCACGTGAGCCCCCGCCGGCATCACGCAGGCGGGGGCCACAACTTGACCAATCCAGATTTCGCCACCGGCATCGGCATCGCAGGCTGTGGCCGCATGGGCGCGCCGATGCTCACCGCGCTCCGCGCCGCCGGGTTTGACGCCAAAGGCTTTGACGTGCGGCCGCCCTCCGACTTCGGCGCGCTTGCACCGTATCTTCTGCCCCTCCCCGATTTCACAGCCCGGCTCACCACCCTGATCACAGTGGTGCGCGACATTGAACAAACTGACGATGTGCTCTTTGGCGCGCAAAACCTGATCGCAACCGCGCCGGACCTCGCCACCATCATCATTTCTTCCACGCTCTCGCCCCGCTATGTCCGCGCCCTGCGGGAACGTGTCCCACCACACATTACCCTGATTGATGCGCCCATGTCCGGCGCCGCCATTGCCGCCAAAGAGGCCCGACTTTCTTTCATGCTTGGCGGCGACCCGCAGGACATTGCCTGCCACCGGTCTCTGTTTGAGGCCATGGGCACGCATTTTCACCACATAGGCGCGTTTGGCGCGGGCATGCAGGCCAAAGTGCTCAACAACCTGCTGGCCGCCTCCAACACCGCCATGACCCGCCTTGTGCTGGATTGGGCCGACCAGAGCGGCATCGAGGAGCGCGCCCTGCTTGATCTCATTCACACATCGTCTGGCCAGAACTGGCTCGCCTCGGGATTTGAGGAAATCGAATTCGCGCGCGACGGCTGGGAAGCGGACAACACAATCGGCATCCTCACCAAAGACGTGGCCTCCGCGCTGGACGCTGCGCCAGACGGTGCAGATACGGCGCTGCCAGATCTGATAAAGACCCAGATTCGGGCTCTCAAACCCCGCCCCAGAAAGCCGCCCTCATCGCAGTGACCACGAAGTGGCACCCACAGCAAAAAATCTATCACAACTGCCTGACTGGATGCGCCCTCCACCGTTGCCAAATGTCACGATTTGCTGCATGACAACGACATGACACTTCACACACGCGCGCTCTCCGTTCATTTCTTCACTGCTACCGGGGCGGTTTTCGCCATGCTAGCGATGCTCGCCGCAGTTGATAGCAAATGGAGCCTCATGTTCCTCTGGCTTGTAGTGGCCTTCATCGTGGATGGCATCGACGGCCCGCTGGCGCGCCACTATGACGTAAAGAAAAACGCAGCCGAGTTTGACGGCGTGCTGCTTGATCTGATCATCGACTATCTGACCTATGTGTTCATCCCCGCCTTCGCGCTCTTCAAATCAGGGTTGATGGATGGCTGGACAGGCTGGTTTGCGATCATCGTGATCACGTTCGCTTCGGCGCTTTATTTCGCCGACACCCGAATGAAAACAAAGGACAATTCCTTCTCTGGCTTCCCCGGATGCTGGAACATGCTGGTGATTGTGATCTTCGCGGTGGAGCCAAACTTCTGGGTCAGCCTTGCACTTGTGACAGTCTTGGCGGTGGCCATGTTCCTGCCGATCAAATTCATTCACCCCGTGCGCACCGAACGCTGGCGCTGGATCTCCCTGCCCACCGCATTCGCATGGACGCTTTTTGCAGGCTGGGCAGCGTGGGTCGATTTCCATCCGGAAAGCTGGGCGCTCTGGGGGCTTGTGGCCACCTCGGCCTACCTGCTCTGTGCGGGCGCAGCCCAGCAGTTGCTCTATCGCGAGCGGCTTTGATCAGGGGCCATCTGCCTAGATCAACAGCCCACCAGCGCGCTCATGCTTTAGCAGCCAAACCTTGGTCTCCACGCCACCGCGCCCTGAAAAACCGCCAAGTCCATTGGCGCCAAGCACCCGATGACATGGAATGATCACTGGAATCGGGTTGCCGCCACATCCCTGCCCAATGGCCTGTGCGGGCACACCCAATTCTTTGGACAGCGCGCCATAGGTGCGGGTCTCCCCCAGCGGAATGGCCAACATAGCCTCACAGACTTTCTTCTGAAACTCAGAAGCTTCGACCCGCAGAGGCACATCAAAGCCGCGCGCGGGGTCCTCAAAATAGGCCACCAGCTGAGCCGCCGCCTCTCTTAACAGGGACGTATCATCCCCACCACCAGTGCCCCATTCTGCACGCACAATCGCCCCGTCCTCTTCGGTCAGAGTCATCAGTCCAGTCGGGGTATCCACAGAGATTTGCAACATGGTGCGACGATGCGCGCTTCAATCACAAATCACAACGAAAAAGGGCGCCGTCTCCGGCGCCCTTAAAAGCAGTTTGCGTTTTGTATCATGCAAGCGGATCGCTTTTCGCGTTCAACCGAATGGGAGAGGCAGCGAACAAGCGATGCAGATCAAACGCAAACTGCCATAGATCAGATCTCAAAACCCATTTCTTCAAGGGCTTCGCTACAGCGCTTGCACACGCCGGGGAATTTGTACTGCCCCACATCGGGCAGGATCTTCCAGCTGCGCTGACATTTCTGCCCAACCGCCTTTTCAAACACCACACCAACACCGTCAACTTCCGGCATACGGAAGGCCTCTGCCGGCATCGGATCATTGGTGACCGAAATGTCAGAGGTGATGCAGACATCCGCAAACTCAACGGTTTTCAGAGACTCAACCACCTCAGCGTCGCGCACATGCACAACCGGGGCCGCTTCCAAGGACGCGCCAATCACCTTGTTGGTCCGCTGCACCTCAAGCGCCGCAGTCACAACCCGGCGCACTTCGCGAACTTTGGCCCATTTCGCGGCCAGTGGCTCATCAATCCAGTCCGCAGGGGTGTCTGGGAAATCCATCAAGTGTACCGAAGCATCCTCAGCGCCAAAGCGTTCCAGCCAGACCTCTTCCATGGTGAACACCATCACCGGGGCCAACCATGTGGTCAGGCGATGGAACAGGATGTCGAGCACAGTGCGCGCAGAGCGGCGGCGCAGCGTGTTGCCATCACAATAGAGCGCATCCTTGCGGATATCGAAGTAGAAGGAAGACAGCTCCACAGTTGCAAAGTTGAACACCGCAGAGACAACGCCCTGGAAGTTGAACTCTGCATAGCCTTTGCGCACCTGGTGGTCGAGCTCCGCCAAACGATGCAGCACCCAGCGCTCCAGCTCCGGCATATCCGCCGGGTCCACACGATCCGCTTCTGTGAAATCGCTGAGCGAGCCCAACATAAAGCGCATGGTGTTGCGCAGACGGCGATAGCTGTCTGCCACACCTTTCAGGATCTCATCCCCGATACGCTGATCCGCGGTGTAGTCGGTCTGTGCCACCCACAGGCGCAGAATATCCGCACCGTACTGCTGCACCACTTTCTCAGGCACAATGGTGTTGCCCAGAGATTTGGACATCTTGTTGCCTTTGGCGTCCAGCGTAAAGCCATGCGTCACCACATTGCGATAAGGCGCACGGCCCAGCGTGGCAGATGCTTGCAACAGCGAGCTGTGGAACCAGCCACGGTGCTGGTCGGTGCCTTCCATGTAGACGTCGGCGATCCCGTCCTCGGTGCCATCCTCACGGTCGCGCAGTACAAATGCGTGGGTGGAGCCAGAGTCAAACCACACGTCGAGCACGTCAAACACCTGCTCCCACTCATCCGCGTTATAGCCTTCGCCAAGGAACCGCTCTTTCGCGCCCTCAAGATACCAGCAATCCGCGCCCTCTTCTTCAAAGGCCGCCTTGATGCGGGCGTTCACCTCAGGATCGCGCAGCAGGAAGCCCTCATCGGTGGGCAGCGCGCCTTTCTTCACAAAACAGGTCAGCGGCACGCCCCAGGCACGCTGACGGGACAGCACCCAATCCGGACGATCCTGGATCATGGAATACAGACGGTTGCGGCCCTTCTGCGGGGTCCATTTCACCAGCTCGTCGATGGAGCGCAGCGCACGTTCGCGGATGCTGTCGCCCATTTCGCCTTTGCCGTCATCCAGCTTGCGATCCACGCTCGCAAACCACTGCGGCGTGTTGCGATAGATGATCGGCGCTTTGGAGCGCCAGCTGTGCGGATAGCTGTGCTTGATCTTGCCACGCGCCAGCAGGCCGCCCACTTCCACCAGCTTGTCGATGATGGTTTTGTTGGCATCGCCCTCACCGCCCTTGCGGTTCAGGATGTATTTGCCACCAAAGAACGGCAGATCCGCGCGGAACCCACCGTCATCCATGACATTGTAGGTCAGCACGCTCTCCAGCATGCCGAGATCACGGTAGAGCTCAAATTCCTCCATACCGTGGCTTGGCGCGCAGTGCACAAAACCGGTGCCTTCGGTGTCGGTCACAAACTCAGCCGCACGGAAGTCGCGCAGATCGTCCCACTCGCCGTTGCCACCTTCGGCCCCATGCAGCGGGTGGGCCAATCCAACGCCCTCAAGATCGCTGACAGGCACATCGCCGACACGGGTCCACATGCTGTCATCCAGACGCGCACGGGCCATCACGTCGCCCGCCAGATTGTCGGCCAGCACGAACTTGTCGCCGACCTTGGCCCAGCTTTCTTCCGGCGTGCCGGTCACTTCATAGAGGCCATAGGCAATGTCTTTGCCAAACACGACCGCCTTGTTGGACGGGATCGTCCAAGGCGTTGTGGTCCAGATCACCACATAAGCGCCGGCCAGCTTGTGATCAGCCGGCTCTGCCACCTTAAACTTCACCCAGATCGTGAAGCTTTCCTTGTCGTGATACTCAACTTCCGCTTCCGCCAGCGCGGTTTTCTCAACCGGCGACCACATCACAGGTTTGGAACCCTGATAGAGCGTGCCGTTCATGAGGAACTTCATGAACTCATCGGCAATCACCGCCTCAGCGTGATAATCCATGGTGATATAGGGGTTTGGCCAGTTGCCGGTGATGCCAAGACGCTTGAACTCTTCGCGCTGGATGTCGATCCAGCCCTCGGCAAATTTGCGGCATTCCTGACGGAATTCGACAATATCCACCGCGTCTTTGTCTTTGCCCTTCTTGCGATACTGCTCTTCGATCTTCCATTCGATCGGCAGGCCATGGCAATCCCAACCCGGCACGTAACGCGCGTCATGGCCCATCATCTGATGGGAGCGCACGATCATGTCCTTGATGGTCTTGTTCAGCGCGTGCCCGATGTGCAGGTGGCCGTTGGCGTAGGGAGGGCCGTCATGCAGCGTGAACGGCGTGCGGCCTTCTTTTTCGCGCAGGCGGTCATACACGCCAATGTTTTCCCAACGTTCCAGCCACGCAGGCTCACGCTTGGGCAGCCCAGCGCGCATCGGGAAATCAGTTTTCGGAAGGTTCAGCGTATCTTTGTATTCGGGTGTATCGGCACACATGTGTCCGGTCCTTTTCAGGCGGTCGTATTCGGAATGGTCGAAGGGCGGCGCGGTCTTCCATACGCCTTGTCCCGGCGGCTCGATCAGTTAGAGCGCCGGGCTGATAATTCGAATAATAATCGCGATTATCTGCGTCATGAGCGCCTTATAGGCCGCAGCAAGCACAGGGTAAAGCCATAAGACCAAGGCGCCCATTCAACGCAACATTCCGCACCGAGAGCGCATCTCACCCCCGACTAAACAAAAAGAGGGCACGCAAAGCGTCCCCTCTTCTCGCGTATATGATTGGCTGGCTGGATCTGGCTGCGTGGCTGGCCCACAGGTTGCCCCGGGTGCTGGCTGCGTCGCGTGATCTGGCGCGCTGGTCACTTTCTCTAAGCGGCCCGTTTGTACAGGCCCACCGCGAGTGGATGGCAAATCAGGCGGCTTGACCTTCAAAGCTGCCACACCAGTCGTTGCTCTTCACAACTGGCCAATGTGCGTCACCGTGCATTTCCTCTTCGGTCAGGAAAGTAGGCGCGCTGAAACGGCACAGACCACCGGTTTCCTTCGCGGATGTCTCTTTTACTGCGGCGTTGTCAAAAAAGGCGCATACGTTGCAAGCTTTATCAGTCATCTTTGTCTTCCTTTTGCTGTTCAGATCCACAACTGGCTGGCGTTCTGCTGGCTGTGTCGAACCTGATGGCTGATGAGACCCTGGCGAATCTCTAATTTGAACTACACCAATAGGTATATAAGAACGATTCTAAACGCAAGGGTATTTTTGTTTGTTTTCAATTGGTTGACTAATTCACTCAACAACATTTCCTGAGAAAAACACTTGCTGCATGCCCTATAAAAACACTCACGAAATGCCGCATGGACACAGACGTCCTTGTGGGGCAGACACAGCCCATGCATGCACAGGCAAAAGGATCCCCCAATGGCACCCCTGCCTCCGAAGTTTGACATAACCCGCCCTGAAATCGCCCGCGTCGTCGCCGCCTTCTATGAAAGCGTGCGCCAACATCCCGGGCTTGGCCCCGTCTTTGCTGTGCATGTCGCGGACTGGCCAAGCCACGAAGCCAAAGTCACTGACTTCTGGGCCAATGCGATCCTTTATGAACGCAGCTACGATGGCAATCCGCTGAAGGTGCACCGCGACGCAGGCAACGTCCGCCCCGGCATGTTTGAAACCTGGCTCGCCTTGTTTGAGATGACCCTGCGCACCGAGCTGACCCCGGATCAGGCCGCCGCTTGGTCTGAATTGGCCCATCGCATCGGCCGCTCTTTGCGCGCTGGTGTGGTGGAAAAAACCAAAGGCCCCGGCGGCATCCCTATCCTGCGCTGAGCCAAGGCGCTCCACGGCAGCACACGGCATGCCATCGGCTTCCGCTTGCCCAGATATCCCCGCCGGAGGCATCCCACCCCACCAATGGCGCGGCGAGCCGCTTGTCACGCAGACATCGCTCAGCCGCCTTTGGAAAACAACCCGGTCAGCGCCCGCTTCACCAGCCCGGCCACGCTCGGCTTCTGCCCTGCACCGAAAGGCAACGGCCGGCACACTTCCATCGCGGCAACCCCCACCCGCGCGGTCAGCGCACCATTCACAATGCCTTCTCCAAAGCGACGGCTCAATTTGGCCATCGCGCCACCACCCGCCATCGTGCCAATCAGATCATCCCCCGCCGCAACCGCGCCCGTCGCCACCAAATGTGTCATCACGGCGCGGAACAATCGCCAGCTGCCCAGCGTGCCAGACCGTCCACCGTATATCTCTGCAATCCGCCGGATCATGCGCACATTTGCGGTCAGCGCCGCCACCACATCGGCCAGCGCCAGTGGCACCAGTGCAGTCACCGCCGCCACCTGCCGCGCCGCCGCCTCCACTTCGCGTTGCGCCGCCGTGTCCAAAGGCGTCATCAAACTCTGTTCCGCCAGCGCGACCAACGCATCTGCATCCAGCACCTCTTCGCGCCGTTTCGCCAGATCGTCCCGCGCCCAGGCCAGATCCTCCCGCCCGCGATAAAACCGCAACAGCTCATCCACAATGCCGCGCGCCTGCCCCATGTCATGGGCCCGCGCCGCCGCCTCCACACGCGCCTTCAGCCCGTCCACACGCCGCAAACGCGCCAGCCCCGCCAGTTCTTTCAGCACAATCAGCAGCGCCACCAGCAAGGCCGCGCCACCAACAGCCATCACCGCCCATCCCAACACGGGGAAACGCGCCACCAATCCGGTGGCAAAATCCCAGGCGGCAACGGAAACCGCTGCGCCAAGGAACATCCCCACCAGCGCCCAGAACAGCCGTGCCAGCCGCGAAGGTTTGCGCGCAGCAAGCCGTGCGGCCACCTGCATCGCCTGCCCGCTTGGCGCCTCAATCGCCAGATCAGGCACCGGCGCAGCCTCCGCCACTTCCGGGGCCGGACGATCTTCCAGATCAATCAGGACTGGACCTTTGCTCATTCCATCTCTCCCCGCGTACGCCGCCAAATGTAACGTATGTCAGGCAATTTCTCGGCATTGCCCTGCCCGTCGGTCTTCTCGGCAATATGGAACCCAGACGCCGCATAAAACCGCTGCGCTGCCTCGTTCGCTTGAAAGCACCAAAGCTGCAACTCTTCAGCGTCCCTCTGCACCTGCTTCAACAAGGCTGACCCCACTCCGCGTCTGCGTGCGTCTGGAGCAAGATACAACGCATGCACCCAACCTTGCTGTGCGGCCACAAAACCGCAGACCTTCCCCGCATCCTCAGCGACCCAACACCCGGCAGTTTGTACCAGACCTGCACAGAAACGCTGCGTGTCTTCTAAGCTGTGCAGCACAGGCATCCACGGCGTGTCTTCAATCCAGCCTTGCAGGATCGCGCCCATCACAGGCCCATCAGATGCTTGGGCACGGCGCAGGGCCGCCGTCACAACACATCTCCCAGTAAAAACTGTGCCGCGCGGTCGATCCGGATATGGGGCGGGCCTTCGCCGGGGCGCAGGGTGTTGGCCGCAGGGGCAAAGCGCATGATCTGGTAATCCTGATCGAGCCACGTCGCAGCCCCCGTCTTCGCCGCATGCAACAACACCGTCGGATCCTCCGGCAATGTGCCCGGATAAAACGCAGCCTGCCGCCCATCTGCCAGCAATCGCCCGCGCACACAGTCCAGCGTCGCGCCGTCATGGGGCACGCTTTCTTCAACCGTCGCCCGCAAGGACGCCAGCGAAAGCGCCTCGGTCTGCGCGCCTGCAAATTTCGCCCGATCCGCCGCCTCTCGTGTCAGCGCCTGCATGATCGCTGTCAGCTGCGGATGCTGGCTGTGATGCAGATGATCCGCCTTGGTGGCCGCAAACAGGATCTTCTCCACCCGCTTGCCGCCCAAAAGCCGGGTCAACCAGGCGTTGCGGCCGGGGCGAAACGCCGTCAGCGTGCCCGCCAGCCCACCACGCAGATCCTCCAGCGCCTGTGGTCCCGCATGGATCGCCCCCAATGCATCCACCAGCACCACCTGCCGGTCGATCCGCGCAAAGTGATCGCGGAAAAACGGCTTCACCACCTGCGCCTTATAGGCTTCAAACCGTTTCTCAAACACACGCCACAGACTGCCCCGCGCGGGCTTTTCCGCCTCCCGCAGCGGCGCAAATGTGAGCACAGGAGAGCCCGCCAAATCCCCGGGCAGCAAAAATCGCCCCGGCGTGCAATCGGAATAGCCCGCCTGCCGCGCGCTCTGCAGATATTCAGTGAAGGCCGCCGCCAGATCTTGCGCCTTTGGCTCATCCAGCGCCGCCGTGCCCTCTGTCACTGAGAGCAGCCCAAGATATTCCGCCGCCTCTTCGCGCCCTGCGATCCGCGTCAAAACTTCCGCACTCCACTGCGCAAAACTCTTGTCCATCAGGCCCAGATCGAGCAGCCATTCACCGGGATAATCCACAATATCCAGATGCACCGTCCGCGCGCCCTGCAATCCGGCCAGCAATCCGTTGGGCCGCACCCGCAACGACACCCGCAATTCGCTGATCGCCCGCGTGCTTTCAGGCCACTGTGGCTGTGCCCCCGTCATCTGCGCCAGATGACGCTCAAACTCAAACCGCGGCACCAGCTGATCTGGCTGCGGCTGCAAAAACGCCGCCTCAATGCGCCCCTCCGCTGCTGCTGCCAACTGCGGCATACGCCCGCGATCCAGCAGATTGGCCACCAGCGATGTGATAAAAACCGTCTTGCCAGAGCGCGCAAGCCCGGTCACGCCCAGCCGCACCACCGGTTCAAACACACTGCTGACCCCGTCAGCCACCGCTTCAACCTGCCGCGCGATCCCATCTGTAAGTGTGCTTATAACCAATGGCTTGGGCCCTTTGCCTGTTTGCCCCAACCTATGCAGCGGCTCCCCGCATTTCCAGTGGTGAGAATGGCTTCAAATTTCCCCCCAAGTGCGGTAGCTGGACGACCATGCCCAGATATGCCCTCCAAGTCGAATACCACGGCGCCCCTTTCGCAGGCTGGCAACGCCAGGCCGATCAACCCTCTGTTCAGGGGGCCATTGAGGCCGCCCTGGCCAAGCTTGAGCCGCGCGACCACACCATCGCCGCCGCAGGTCGCACCGATGCGGGCGTGCATGGCCTTGCGCAGGTGGCGCATTGCGACATGGAAAAAGAATGGGATCCCTTCCGGCTGTCTGAGGCGCTGAATTTTCAGCTAAAGCCAGCCCCGGTGGCCATCGTCAATGCCGCCAAAGTGGATGATGACTGGCACGCCCGATTTTCCGCCACCGAACGGCGCTACCTTTTCCGCATCCTCATGCGCCGCGCCCCCGCCACCCATGAGGCCGGGCTGGTCTGGCAGGTCAAACATGATCTGGATGTGGCCGCGATGCAGGCCGGCGCAGACCGTCTGCTTGGCAACCATGATTTCACCACCTTCCGCAGCTCCATCTGTCAGGCCGCCAGCCCACAGAAAACCCTCGATGAGCTGCGGGTTGAGCGCGTGGAGACCATCGGCGGCCCGGAAATCCACTTCCACGTGCGGGCGCGCTCCTTTCTGCACAATCAGGTGCGCAGCTTTGTCGGCACGCTGGAGCGGGTCGGCGCAGGCGCATGGACCCCGGATGATGTGACCGCCGCACTTGAGGCACGCGACCGCGCCGCCTGCGGGCCAGTGTGCCCGCCACAGGGGCTCTATCTGGCAGGGGTCACCTACCCCGACGCCCCCTTCTAAGCAGCTGCGCCCTTAGCGACCGAAGGTCCGAGAGGCCCTCCACCCCTTCAAAATCAGGGCGCAGCGCGCAAAGTGACCAAGGGGAAACTCTTGACCTTTGCGCCCAATTCCATGCTAGCTGCGCGGCACAGGAAACTCTTGAGGGCCATCATGTTCAAGCCAGCCATCACCGGCACCGGTGTTTTCACACCTGACCAAACCATCACCAACGATGAGCTGGTCGCAAGCTTCAACGCCTATGCCGACAAAATGAACGCCCAGAACGCGGCCGCCATTGAGGCCGGCGAGATAGAGCCGATGCAGCATTCCTCAAGCGAATTCATCTACAAAGCTTCCGGCATCAAACAGCGCCATGTGCTCGACAAAGAGGGCGTGCTGAACCCTGACGTGATGCACCCCCAGCTGCGCCAACGCGCGGATGATGAACCCTCTGTGATGACCGAAATGGCCGTCGACGCCTGCAAGAAAGCGCTGACACAGGCTCAGATTGACGCCTCAGAAATTGATCTCGTGATCTGCGCCGCCTCCAACATGGAGCGCGCCTACCCCGCCGTGGCCATCGAAATTCAAAAAGAACTCGGCGCGGGCGGCTTTGCCTTTGACATGAATGTCGCCTGTTCTTCCGCCACCTTTGGCCTTCAGGCCGCCGCCGATATGGTGCGCGCAGGCTCCGTACGCAAGGCCATCGTGGTGAACCCGGAAATCTGCACCGGCCATTTGGAATGGCGTGACCGGGATTGTCACTTCATCTTTGGCGATGTGGCCACCGCAACCGTCGTGGAACGCAGCGAAGATGCCAAAGGCGCGTTCTTTGAAATCATCTCCACACGCTGTGCCACGGAATTCTCCAACAACATCCGCAACAACAACGGCTTCCTGCGCCGCTCCCGCCCAGATGGCGTCGCCGATCGTCGCGACATGCAATTTATGCAAAACGGCCGCAAAGTGTTCAAGGAAGTGGTCCCCATGGTCTCCGCTCACATGCTTGCCCACCTCGCAGACGAAGGCATTGCACCTGACAACCTGCGCCGCCTCTGGCTGCATCAGGCCAACAAATCTATGAACGACTTCATCGGCAAAAAAGTCTTGGGGCGTACCCCTGAAAACGGTGAGCAGCCTAACATTCTACAAGACTACGCCAACACCTCTTCAGCCGGATCGATCATCGCATTTTCAAAGTTCTCTGATGATCTCGAATCCGGGGACTATGGGGTCATTTGTTCGTTTGGCGCGGGCTACTCAGTGGGTTCCGTGCTCGTCAAGCGGCATTAAGTCGCTGCGATTCGAACTGGTTTGTGTACCACCGTGCACAAACTACCATAAATGACAGCCAAAAGTGCGATACCTATCATAATTGACAGCTCTCTCATCTGTGATGAGCGGGTTTCCCCCACCAGACTCACGCTACGTAATGCGATAGCATAGTCCATGGAGGGAGCTGTTGTTTCGCCGCGGTGCTACCCCAGGCGCCCTGAGGCAATAGGTTCGAGAGGTGATAGTTTACTGATCCCCTTCTACTCTGTGCTGTCCCGTGCAGAGTTGTATTGCACACCCGTGCACATATTATCCTTGTATGTCTTTTTATGACGTGTAGGTGCCTCGGTTTTACCGGGGCACCTTTTTTTCGGGGGCCTCACATCAATGATGACCCGAAATAATACTTTAACATCAATGACTAATCGTACCTGATCCGATGTGTAGCACCGGGAGGTACATCCATTTCCACAAGGATCCCGGCTTCTTCGTTGTGCATCCGATTGAGCGGATCTTTCACAAGCCCTGCACTCATGGCGAGCGCGGCCAAGTCTGCGCGATTGGCCAGACCGGTCTTGGCCAGAATGTTCTTCATCCGTTGCCGCACCGCAGAAACAGAAATATCCAGCTTTTGTGCAATCATTTTATCTTGCAGCCCCGCACCGATCATCTCCAACAGCTCACGCTGCTTGTCAGAAATTTGGTTTCGCTGGGTGAATTCCGCCGCAAAATGAGCGAGATACCGCTGATGCCCCATCATTGCGACAGTATTTAGGACCCATCCGTGGGTCTGAATGATGTGACGCATCTCGCGTTTGGAGTGATCTCCACAGAATGTGATCAAAGCCGCCTGCGGAGGCACATTCAAACGCAAAGGAATGGAAAACCCGGCCCGCATCCCATGCTCCGCAGCTTCTTTCAAAACCTGATACCGCTGCTGCGGGATATGGTGAAATTCATCTGCAAACTCCAAGCCAACCGCGATAGGTGTCAGACAGTTGATCGCATGCGTTCGGAAATAGCTCCACTTAGACACTTCCGGATCATTGTTATGCGCATTGAGCCAGCTGCTGTCGTAAGACGTGCGAATGAAAAGGGTACGCTGCCAGTTGGAGAAGTTATTGGCACAGATAAAATCAATACACGGCAGGTTCAGCGTGCGCCCCACCTCCACGATCAACTTCCAGACTTCCGCAGACGTCTGGGTGGTTTCCAGATCAGCCAGAAACCCGTGCAACAGTTCCGGTGTGTGACGTTCCGCCGCCAATAACGGCCTGCGCCCAGTCTCCTCGACCATCGGTTAAGAAATTTCCTCTTCCAAATGCAACTTCATATCCACCAGCACCTGCTGCAATGCAGCTGTTTCCCGCAGCAGACGCTTGGCCTCTGACACTGTGATCACGCCATCTTCAATCGATTGGTTGTATTCCGCCATCAATAAGGCAAATCGCTGACTCAGCAAAATCACGTCTGAGTTCACCCCGCCTTTGCCATGCGCCGGACGGCAACCATCATGGTTCAACGAGTTGCCCCGCAGCTCAGCCAAGGCAGAGGTGACATGCGGATAGGACGCCGCTTCCTCAAGCGCAGCCACAGCATCAATCGGCATGAAACGCTCCGCGTGCTCAGCGTGGCTTGAGTAATAGCGTCCAAGCGTGGCCTTTGATTTCCCGGTCAGCGCACAGGCAGCTTCTATGCCCACATCCTTCACCAACGCCTCAGAATGCTTCTTCAGATAACTGTGCACAACACTCATTTGGTCTTCCCAACCCATTGATTGATCAAGCGCACTTCATCCCACAGTCCCACATGCGGGGAAAGGTACTTTTGTTTTCCCAGTATCGAATAAACCCTTTTTTTGGCATGTGAGAAAGGCCGGAAGCGTTTCCTCCGGCACTATCAGGCTTCGGTGAGTGGTACCGAACCAGAGGAAAGCGGTGGAAATCTGCGTGGAAATCCACCGTCGGCCAAAGGCCGCGCGACCCGGTAAACATCCCCATTTGGCCCTGCCAAAGTGCACCGGGTCGCGTTTCTGCAGCGCGTGTTTGCCTCGCCCCACACCCGATTTGGCATCTCTGCACCGCTCTCTTACTTTTTGGCACAGCCACAAACGCAGACCCTTGCGCCCTTTGCGCGTTGCGGCCTATCACGCGCCTATGGCCAAGCTCTACTTTCAGTACTCCACAATGAACGCCGGCAAATCCACCGTGCTTTTGCAGGCATCCCACAACTACAAAGAGCGTGGTATGCAGACCTATCTGCTCACCGCAAGGCTGGATCACCGCGCAGGCGCAGGCCGCATCGCCTCGCGCATCGGCATTTCAGAGCCCGCTGACACGTTTGAAGCCACCTCTGACCTCTACGCAAAAATTGAAACCCGCAAGGCGCAAGGTGAGATCGCCTGCGTCTTTATCGACGAAGCCCAGTTTCTGAGCGAGGCACAGGTCTGGCAACTGGCGCGGGTTGTCGATGATCTGAAAATTCCCATCATGTGCTACGGCCTGAGAGTTGATTTTCAGGGCCAGCTGTTTCCCGGCTCTGCCGCGCTGCTGGCTCTGGCAGACGAAATGCGCGAAGTGCGCACCATCTGCCACTGCGGCAAGAAGGCCACTATGGTCATACGTCAGGACGAGGCAGGCAACGTGCTGCGCGAGGGCGCTCAGGTCCAAATCGGCGGCAATGAAAGCTATGTTTCCCTCTGCCGCCGTCACTGGCGCGCCGCGATGGGTGATGTGGCCAAAGACGCAACCAATACCTAGGGTACCCCCAGCCACACACCCTCAAGGGGCGTGGCCCAAGGTCAAACCGTCACACCAGATTGGGCGGTGTCTGCCCCCGATCAAAGGCGATCAGGTTGTCCACAGCCATCATCCCCATCTGTCTGCGCACCTCCAATGCAGCCGTGCCCAGATGCGGCAGCAGCGTCACATTTTCCAGCTTGCGCAACGCCTCTGGCACTTTGGGTTCAAACTCATAAACATCCAGCCCAGCGCCACCGATCTCTTCGGCTTGCAGCGCCGCAATCAAAGCAGCCTCCTGCACCACTTCCCCGCGCGAGATATTGATAAAATGCGCATGCTTCGGCATCGCGTCAAACACCTCAGCATCAAACAGATGCTGTGTATCTGCCCCACCCGGCACCGCCGCCACCAGCACATCGACCTGCCCGGCCAGTTCTGTCAGCTCCGCCACGCGATCCGCCGGGAACGGCAGATCTTTTTCAGAGCGGTTCCAGTATTTCACCGCCATGCCAAAGCCAAAATGACAACGCGCCGCAATTGCCTGCCCAATCCGGCCCATGCCCACGATGCCCACGGTTTTGCCGCTCAGGTGCAGACCTAGCATCTGCGTGGGGTGCCAGCCGCGCCATTGGCCTGACCGCACCAACCGCTCGCCTTCGCCCGCACGCCGCGCGCTCATCAGCATCAGGGTCATCGCCACATCCGCCGTCGCATCGGTCACCGCGCCCGGCGTGTTGGTCACCACCACCCCTGCCGCCTTGGCCGCCTGCGTATCAATGTGATTGAACCCAACCCCGAAATTCGCAAGCATTTTGGTGCGTGGCGTGCCCACATCCGCAAACACACGGGCATCAAACGCATCGCCCAGCGTGGGCAACACAAGATCAAAATTGCGCAACGCATCGCGCAGCTCATCCGCCTGCATCGGCAGATTGTTGAGCCGCACCGTCACCGAAAACTGCGCCCGCGCCGCCGCCAGAACATCGTCAGGCAAGGGCCGTGTGATCAAAAGGTCCTTCAATGCATCCGCCCCCCATTTGGCACCAGCCCATCCGGGCCAATCAAAGTGATCTCACCCGCCGCATCCGGCAGTCCAAGCACCAGAATTTCCGACATGAATTTGCCGATCTGGCGCGGCGGGAAATTCACAACCGCCATCACCTGTTTGCCGATCAGCCCATCGGGATTGTAATGCGCCGTGATCTGGGCAGAGCTTTTGCGCACGCCAATCTCATCGCCAAAATCCACCCAAAGCTTGATCGCGGGTTTGCGTGCCTCCGGGTAATCTTCGGCCCGCACCACTGTACCCACACGAATGTCGACCTTTTGAAAGTCGTCAAAACTGATCTCACCCATTGGCCAGCTCCCGGCTACGGTCTGCCGCAGCCCCCACGGTTTTGATCATCAACGGCAGCAACCCTGTCGCGGTGTCCATCAACACCTCAAGCCCGGCCTGCGTGGTGCCATTGGGACTGGTCACATTCACACGCAACTGTGCCGGGCTGTCTTCTGCCGTCTCGGCCAGCGCGCCCGCACCCGCAACCGTTGCCTTGGCCAATGCCATAGACAGCTCGGGCGACAAGCCTTGCGCTTCCCCCGCAGCCGCCATGCACTCAATCATATGAAACACATACGCCGGGCCAGAGCCGCTCAGCCCCGTCACCGCATCCATCTGGTTTTCGGCCTCAAGGCGCACCACCTGCCCCACAGCAGATAACAGCGCTTCAGCGGCAATCAAACCAGCCTCCCCGGCAGGGCTATTGCCCACAATCGCGGTGATGCCCTTGCCCACCGCCGCTGGCGTGTTGGGCATGGCGCGCACAATCGGGGTGTCTGCGCCCAAAATCTCTTCGTAGGTGCCAATGGAAATCCCGGCGGCCACCGAAACAAACAACGTCTCGCCATTGCCCATCGCCGCCAGCACAGGCAGCGCGTCGGCCATCATCTGTGGCTTTACAGCAATCAAAACAACTGCAGGCGCGGCGGGCAGCGCAGCATTCACATGCACGCCGCTGTGCTGAACCCAATCACTCGGATGCGGATCCTGCACCCACACAGAAGTCGCAGGCAAACCATCCGCCAGCCAGCCCTGCAACATCGCAGAGCCCATCTTGCCACACCCCAAAAGCACCAGCCCGCGTGCGGCAACCAATTCCATGTCCATGAAAGCCCCCTATCCGTTTGGGGGCAAGTGTTACGCCCGGCCGTAGGCCTCTGCAATGGCAACTTGCATCGCATCTTTCACAGTTCGCTCGCCCCAGACAACAAGCTGGAAAGCCGGGTAGAAGCGCTCGGCATTTTGCACCGCACTGCGGATCATCGTGTCAATCTGATCCGGGCTCGCCACCTGACCGCCCGTCAATACCAGCCCATAGCGGTAAATCATCAACTGCTGCTTTTCCCAGTAAGTAAACGCACCGGCCCAGCATTCATCGTTCACCGCATTGATGGTCTCATAGAGCTGGGGCAGCTTCTCTTTGGGCGGCTCCGCCTCATAGGAGCACACCATGCGCAAAGTCTCATCATAGGCGGACCAGGCCAGGGTGATGGAATAGGTCTTCCATTGTCCCTCAACCGCCATCGCGATCTGATCGTCCGCGATCCGCTCAAAATTCCAGTCCCGCACCTCTGCGATATGCTCAACGATATCGATTGGATGCAGGTCTTCTTCCAGAAACTGCTCTGACAATGCCATGGCGCCACCTCGTTTTGCTATCGCGCGGGGATTGGCAGCTCCCCTAACGCTTGGTGCCTGCTCTAGGACCTGTGGAAAACTCCACCATCCTTACAACATATGGTGCGGTGCCCTTAAGGATGTGTAAAGCAAAATATCTGTGGATAACGCAATAAGTTGTGGATTAAAGTGATCTAAGCACAAGTCTTCGCCATCTGGTGCAAGACCCAAAGAGGGGCTGTGCCAAACACCCGGTTTTTCCTGAGACTCCAAGAGGATAGCATGCAGCCCGCCCAATTTCCCTTTACACAGGTGGATGTGTTCACCGACAGCCCTAGCTACGGCAATCCGCTGGCTGTGGTCAGCGACGCCGCCGCCCTCAGCCCCACGCAAATGGCCCAGCTCGCCCACTGGACCAACCTCAGCGAAACAAGCTTTCTGCTGCCCCCATCAGAGCCTTCTGCGGACTACCGCGTGCGGATTTTCACCCCCCTGCAAGAGCTGCCCTTTGCGGGCCATCCCACCTTGGGCAGCGCACAGGTCTGGCTCAATCAGGGCGGTGTACCCAAAGGCCGCGACATTGTACAAGAGTGCGGCGCAGGCTTGATCCGCATTTGTCGCGAGGGCGATCACCTCTTCTTCAGGGCACCGCCCCTCACGCGCAGCGGCGCATTGGATGCAGACACCCGCACCCGTGCCATCAAGGGCCTCGGGCTCACTGACACCGATATCTTGGATGCTGCATGGGTCGACAATGGCCCCGGCTGGGCCGCACTTTTGCTGCAAGATCGCGCCACCGCCATGGCCATCACCCCCGACTACAGCATGTTGAACGGCCTGCGCATCGGCGTTGTCGCCCCGGCACAGGACACCGATTTTGAGGTCCGCGCCTTCTCCGCAGGCGGGTTTGAAGACCCCGTCACCGGCAGTCTCAACGCAGGCATCGCCCAATGGCTCATTGCCGCCGGCCACGCTGCGCCCAACTACATCGCCGCCCAAGGCACCGCCTTGGGGCGCAAAGGCCGCGTGCATGTGCAAAGCGATGGGGCCGAAATCTGGGTCGGTGGCGCGGTACAAAGCTGTGTGGAAGGCACCATCCGTCTCTGACACAAAAAAGGGCCAGCCCATCGGCCAGCCCCATTCGGTCTGTCATGTAAAGCCTTACGCCTTACTTACCTTCCAGCGCCTCGATCCGGGCCTTCAGGGCTTCGTTTTCTTCGCGGGCCTTCTGCGCCATGGCGCGCACCGCGTCAAACTCCTCACGGGTTACAAAATCGCGATCCGCCAGCCAGCGGTCCATCAGCGACTTCATCGCGTTTTCCGCCTCATCCTTGGCGCCCTGAGCCACACCCATGGCGTTGGTCATCAGCTGAGACATGTCGTCCATGAATTTGTTCCGGGTCTGCATCGCTCTCTCCGCATTGTGATCCTGCCCCCTATATGGGCACCAACGCCCGCAGACACAAGGTTGACTTTGTCGCGTGCACCCGGCCATTTGGGCCACAAACGGAGAGGCACATGAGCGGACAAATTCCCTTCCCCAACATCTCACCAGAGATCTTTGCGATTTCCGCCTTTGGCATGGAATTTGCCCTGCGCTGGTACGCGCTGGCCTATATTGTCGGCATCCTGATCGGCTGGCGCATTGTGGTCGCCACCGTCAAACGCGCCACGCTCTGGCCCAACAACACGGCGCCCATCACTGCACAACAGGTCGAAGACCTGCTCAGCTGGGTCATTCTCGGCGTGATCCTTGGCGGCCGCCTCGGCTATGTGCTGTTTTACAAACCCGCCTTCTATCTTGCCAATCCGGGCGACATCATCCGCATCTGGGACGGCGGCATGGCCTTTCACGGCGGCATGTTGGGCGTGATTCTCGCAGGCTTCCTCTATTGTCGCAAATATGACCTGCGCCCGATGCAGGTGGGCGACGCCATGGCACTTGGCGTGCCGATCGGCCTGTTTCTGGGGCGGATTGCCAACTTCATCAATGCAGAGCTCTGGGGCCGCCCCACCGATCTGCCATGGGGCGTGGTGTTCCCCGGCCATGCCGCTCAGGATTGCGGCCAGCTCGCCGCCTTTTGTGCGCGCCACCCCTCCCAGCTTTATGAAGCGCTGATGGAAGGCGTGATCCTTGGCAGCCTCATGCTCTGGCTCGCCTATCGCCGTGGCGCCCTCAAACGCCCCGGCACCCTAATCGGCACCTTCCTCGCAGGCTACGGCACCGCGCGTTTCCTTGTTGAGTTTGTCCGCCAGCCCGACGCCCAGTTCATTTCGCCGGGCAACCCACTCGGCCTTGCGTTGCAGATGAACGGCTACGGCTTCACCATGGGCCAGCTGCTCTCGCTGCCGATGATCGCCCTCGGCCTCTACCTGATCCTGCGCGCGCGTCCCGTGCCTGCCCCCGCCACATGAACAAACTCACGCAGCACCTCCTCGCTCGGATTGAAGCCCACGGCCCCATGACCGTGGCGGATTTCATGGGTGAGGCGCTGCTGCATCCCACCTTGGGCTACTACACAACCCGCGACCCTCTGGGCGCTGACGGTGATTTCACCACCGCGCCGGAGATCAGCCAGATGTTTGGCGAACTCATTGGCCTGTCGCTGGCACAGGCTTGGCTCGATCAAGGCGCCCCTGCCCCCTTCACACTGGCCGAACTCGGCCCCGGGCGCGGCACGCTCATGGCCGACATCCTACGCGCCACCCGCGCGGCGCCCGGCTTTCACGCTGCCGCCCAGATCCACCTTATTGAAGCCTCCCCAACCCTACGCGCCAAACAGCGCGCGACCCTCAGCGCAGAGGTCACATGGCACGACAACCTCGACACGCTGCCAGATCAGCCGCTCTTCCTTGTCGCCAATGAGTTCTTTGACGCGCTCCCAATCCGCCAATATCAGCGCGGCGCGGAAGGCTGGCACGAGCGCCTCGTCGCCATGCGTGACGGTACACTTTCATTTGCCCTCGGCCCGGAATTGCCCCAGCCGCACCTCACGCACCGCCTGAAAGACACGATCAAAGACAACATCGTCGAAACCTGCCCTCAAGCCGCGGCCATCGCCGATCAGATCGGCACCCGCATCGACAATACAGGCGGCGTGGCACTCGTGATTGACTACGGCGACTGGCGCGCGCAGGGAGACACATTGCAAGCCCTGCAAGATCACGCTTTCATCGACCCGCTGACCGCGCCGGGCGAAAGCGACCTCACCGCCCATGTGGATTTTGAGGCTTTGGCGCAGGCCGCCCCCTGCGCCCACAGCCACCTCACACCCCAAGGCGTGTTTCTGGAGCGCCTCGGCATCACCGCCCGCGCACAGGCACTGGCCACACAGCTCACCGGCGCGGCGCTTGACAGCCACATCGCCGCACATCGCCGCTTGACGCACCCCGAGGAAATGGGAAACCTGTTCAAAGTCCTCGCGCTCTTCCCCGAAGGCGGCACACCCCCAGCAGGATGCACCACATGACACTTGAGATACTCACCTCTGATTTGCTTGGCCCTGTGCATCATGGCTTCTTCACCCGCCGTGGCGGTGCGTCCTCCGGCATCTTTGAGGGCCTCAACTGCGGTGTCGGCAGCTCCGATCAGTCCGAAATTGTCGCCATCAACCGCCAGCGCGTGGCCGAGGCGATGGAGGTCGACATCGCCCATCTGGCCTCCGTACATCAGGTGCATTCCCCCGATGCCTACACCGCCACAGGCCCAATCACAGGCGAGCGCCCCCGCGCCGACGCGATTGTCACCAATCAGCCCGGCCTCGCGCTGTCCATTCTGACAGCGGATTGCCAGCCCGTGCTGTTTTCCGACCCCAAAGCCAGTGTGATAGGCGCAGCCCATGCCGGTTGGCGCGGCGCCCGCGATGGCGTGATGGAAGCCACACTTGATGCGATGGAGGCCCTCGGCGCCACCCGCGCAAACATCAACGCCGTCATTGGCCCCTGCATCAGTCAAAGCGCCTATGAGGTTGGCCCCGAGTTTCTCGACAATTTTCTCTCTGAAGACGCAGACAACCGCCGCTTCTTTGCCCCGGGCGAGGGCGACCGCATGCTGTTTGATCTGCCCGCTTACGGCCTGCATCGCCTGAAACAGGCAGGGGTTGGCGCTGCGGAATGGATTCGCCATTGCACCTATGCAGACCCGGCCAGATTCTACTCTTACCGGCGCACCACCCACGCCAAAGAGGCCGACTACGGCCGCCTGATCTCCTGCATTCGCCTCTAAAAGCGCGACAAATTTAACTAAAATGCAGCGCTTCTTTGCGCCCAAAAACACACCACGCCTCTCGCAGAGGCCATAAACAAAGGCCGCTTCTGCGAAACAATGCCCCGCGACCCTTGGGATTATCGACTAATTTTCCTAAAATCCGACCAATCTCGCCGCATCTCTGCCCCAATTCAGCAAGAAACTGATCTCAAGTTGGAAACAATAGACCCAACAAGGGTCAGAACGACCAAGGAGAGCAGAGATGAAAACCCAGAGCCGTTTTATCAAATCCGTTGTTGCCGCATCCAAGGCTGACGCCCCTCAAATGCCTTGGGCCCGTGGCCAACGTCGCGCCGCCTTCATTGCCAAACGCAAAGGCCTGACGCTTAAAAAAGTCGCCTAACAGGCGCACCCTTCCCAATTCATGCAAGACGCCTCGCGCCAGTCGCGGGGTGTTTTGCATTTTACCCCGGCAAACTCAGCCATCTGCGCAATTCATGACACAGTTTTTGCGTCTCATCCTCCTATTTTCGCAAAGCCCACCGGCTCCGTTGCTTAAATCCCGAAACCGTCTATAACGCTGGCCAAATTCTCATGTCAGAGGCGCATATGACGGACACACCTCAAGTCGGCATCATCATGGGCAGCCAATCCGATTGGCCCACCATGAAAGAAGCAGCCACCATTCTGGAAGAGCTGGGCATTTCCTACGAGAAGAAGATCGTTTCTGCCCACCGCACCCCAGATCGCCTCTGGTCTTATGGCAAAGAAGCCGCCGATCGCGGCCTGCAAGTCATCATCGCTGGCGCAGGCGGTGCGGCCCATCTGCCCGGCATGATGGCCTCCAAAACGCGCGTTCCTGTGGTGGGCGTGCCGGTGCAAACCCGCGCCCTCTCTGGCGTGGATAGCCTCTATTCCATCGTGCAAATGCCCAAAGGCTTCCCCGTGGCCACCATGGCCATTGGCGCAGCGGGTGCCGCCAACGCGGGCCTCATGGCCGCTGGCATTCTGGCCCTGCAAGATCCAGACCTCGCCACCCGCCTTGATGCGTGGCGCGATGCCCTCTCGGCCTCTATCCCGGATGAACCCCAAGATGACTAAGCCTCTTCCTCTCGGTTCCACCATTGGCATCCTTGGCGGTGGCCAGCTCGGCCGCATGCTCTCTGTGGCGGCCTCCCGTCTGGGCTACAAAACCTGCATCTATGAGCCCGGCGGCGATTGCCCTGCCAGCCATGTGGCCAACTACCATTTCCAGAAAAGCTACGACGATGCGGAGGCCCTGCGCGCCTTTGCAGAGGCTGTGGATGTGATCACCTATGAGTTTGAGAACATCCCCACTTCCGCGCTCGACATCCTGGAGGCCCATGTGCCGATCCGTCCGGGCCGCGAGGCCCTGCGTGTCAGCCAGGACCGCCTGACGGAAAAGACTTTCCTGCGCGATCTGGGCCTGAAAACCGCGCCTTTCGCCGATGTCACCAATGCCGACACCATGGCCGCCGCCGTGGCCGAAATCGGCGCACCAGCGATCCTGAAAACCCGCCGCTTTGGCTATGACGGCAAAGGTCAGGCCCGCCTGAAAACCGATGCTGATGCCGAGGTTGCGCTTGCGGATATGGCCGGCGCACCTGCGCTGCTGGAAGGCTTTGTGGACTTCTCCCACGAAGTTTCCGTGATTGCCGCGCGCGGCATCGACGGTCAGGTCGCCTGCTTTGATCCGGGCGAAAACGTGCACTCTGACGGCATCCTGCGCACCACCACAGTGCCCGCCCGCCTCACCGCTGCCCAGCGTATGGACGCGGTGCTGCTGGCTGCCAACATCCTGAACGCGCTGGAGTATGTCGGCGTCATGGGCGTCGAACTCTTCGTCACATCCGACGGCCTCATCGTCAATGAAATCGCCCCACGTGTGCACAATTCCGGTCACTGGACCCAAAACGGCTGCGCAGTGGATCAGTTTGAGCAACACATCCGCGCTGTGGTGGGCCTGCCTCTGGGCGACGGCCAGCGCCACAGCGATGTGGTCATGGAAAACCTAATCGGCGACGACATGGACCAGCTGCCAACCTTGTTGACCGAGCGCGACACCGCTGTACATCTTTACGGCAAGTCAGAGGTCAAGGCAGGCCGTAAAATGGGCCACGTCAACCGCGTCAAAGCCGACACAGCCAAATAACACGTCAAGGCGCACTCAAAGGGCCCTGTCACAGGGCCCCGCCTTCTCATTCGCCAAATATCCTGGGGTAGCCACATCATAGATGTGGCAGGGGCGAAGCCCCCTCTTTTCCCCTCACGCTGCCATAAACCGCGCTGCAACCTCACCTGCCATATGGCTCACTCGGCTCGCCACCAGCGTTGCGCCAATGCGCCCGTCCGGCCCCATAACAATCAAATCCGCGCGTTTGCCCGCCTCCAGCGTGCCGCGATCTGTGAGGCCCAGCACGGCTGCAGGCCGCTCAGAAATCAGCGCCCAGCCAGTGGCCAAATCACAGATCCCGTCCTCAACCATGCGCAACACCGCCTGCTTGGGCGCCGGATAGTGATAGTCAGACGCCAACGCATCCACCAATCCGTCAGCTACCAGATCCGCCGCTGTCACATTGCCCGAATGGCTGCCGCCACGCACCACATTGGGCGCGCCCATCACCACCGGGTCGCCAGCCGCCTGCGCCGCCTCTGCCGCCTCCCGCGTCTCGGGAAACTCACTGATGCGCAGCCCACGCGCCCGCCAAAAGGTGCGTGTTTCAGCCGTATCATCATCATGACTGCCCAGCCGCACACCACGCGACGTCAATCGCGCCGCCAGCCCGGCCACCGCCTCTGGCACCGCGTCTCGCGCCTCATGTAGCTCTTTGAGCAGCGCCAGATGCGCCTCGGGGCTGCGCCCGCTTTTCAGCGCCTGCCCAGTCAATCTGGGGGGCTTATTGCCCTTCTCCAGCGCCGCATGCGGCAGGTGATCATTGAACACCACATAGGGCACGTCATGCGCCGCGACCGCCGCCTCAAACGCCGCGTAGTCAGACAACAAATGGCTCTCAAACCGCAGCTGCACACGCATATCCGTCAACAGCCCCTCAGCCGCTGCCAATGCCTCCAGAAAGCGCTGCGCAAAAGCAGGGCTGCGCATGCCGCCCTCCCAGCTCCAGAACTGTGCCAAAACGGCGGTGGTGATGCCATTGGCCGCAAGCTCCGCATCCGCAGACAAAAGCCCCTCGCCAAGGTTCTTCATCGCCCCACGCCGTGGTGCCAAATGGCGCTCAAAGCCATCGCCATGCAAGTCAACGATACCCGGCAATATCTGAAAACCGCTCAGATCCACCTGACGGCCACCCCCACTTTCGGCAATCACGCCATCCTTGAGCGCCAAAGCCCCCTGCGCCAGCCCGTCTGGGCGCAAAACCTCTGCGCCCACCAGCTCCAGATCACGTGTCATCGGCACCGGCACCCTCTGCATCATCCGCGTCCAGATCCCCGTCTCCGTCCCAGTCGGTGTATTTCTCGATCCAGTCAAAGAAATCGTCACCTTCACTTTCGGCACAGCCCTCGGCGGTACAGTCATCATCCACCAGACGCTGCAACTCACGCAACGCCGCCTGCGCATCGCCCCAATGCAACTCCGGATCAAACTGCCCATGGGTCAAAAACTCACGGGTCTGTGCGATCACCATGGGGTTGTTCATCATGAATGTATGCGTCACCGGCAATTCAATATGGTCATTCATCCCGGCCACTTTCGTGCTCTCAACCGAGACTTTGCCATCATCGGGCCCTTCAATCAGGCTTGAGAAATACGGGTTGAGCGACCGTGTGCCGGCAATCACCCCCAATTCAAAATCCACCGGCGGCAGATCACTGGGCAAGCCATCCGTGCCCAGCTCCATCCCCGCCGGACCATTCAGCCACTCAAACGGGGCCAGATTGCGCAGCTCATCCACCACCTCACTGCCTTTGTTGGGTGGCCCCAACATCACCACACGGCCGAGGTTTTCCGGCTTATGATTTACAAACCACACGCGGGTCAGAATGCCGCCCATGGAATGGGTCACAAAATGCACTTTGCGTTCGCCACATTGCGCCACCGCATCGGGCAGGGTGCTGTGGGCCAGATCCGCAATCTCATCCTCGGTGGAGGGGTAGCCCTGACGCAACACCTCAAAACCATAGCGCTCCAGCGCCAGCTCCATCACCAGAAAGGAGCTCTCCGTGCGCGCCAGCCCGTGCAACAGAACCACACACTCCTCTGCAACCGTCTCTTCTTTCTCACCGGGCGACGTGCCCAGCACAGGCACCGCCATCAGCGGCAACAGCGCGGCCAAGGCAGCTATTTTGTAGATCAATCTGGTCATGGTCTTGAGATAGGCTTTCCGCGCGCTCTACAAAAGAAGAAACCTAACGGAACTTTATTTATGTCCTCGCCCCGCCTCGCCGCCCGCGCCATCATCCTGCAAGACGACAAGCTGCTGCTTGTGAATGCCTACCCGGAGGGACAGAGCGATCTCTGGTGCGTGCCCGGCGGCGGGGTAGAGCGCCACAGCTCGCTGAAAGAAAATCTCGCCCGCGAAGTCTGGGAAGAATGCGGCCTCACAATCGCCGTGCATGATCCATGCCTGATCAATGAATTTCATGATCCAGAGGGCAGCTTTCATCAGATCGACATCTACTTCCGCTGCACCATCACCAAAGGCACGCTGTCTGACGATTGGAAAGACCCGGAAAACATCGTCACCACCCGGCGGTTTTTCACGCAGGAAGACTTGGTGCGGGTGCCGTTTAAACCTGACAGCCTGCCGGATGTGGCTTGGGGCGATGGCCTCACGTATGATCCACTTGAACCGATTGTGAGACCCACAAAATAGCGCGCTTCACGCCTTGCGCATGGAAACCAGCACGCCACCAATCACCAGTGCTGCCGCGCTGACAAACCGCAACGTCAGCGGCTCCGCCAGAAACACCATGCCCCCCGCCATGGCGATCACCGGCACCGTCAGCTGCGCCACCGCCGCGCGGCTCGCGCCCAACCCCGGCAGGATCGCATACCACAAAGCATATCCAAGGCCCGAGGTGATCACGCCAGACATCACCGCCAGCGCCACGCCCTGCCCGCCCAGCGCCTCTGCACCACTGATCCCAATCTCTCCAGTCAGTCCCCAGCTCAGCAAAACCGCCACCGGTGCTGCCAGAATGAAATTCATTGCCGTGGCTTGCGTCGCATCGGCTTCTTTGCGCCCCTGCAGCGAATAGATGCCCCAGCCAAACCCCGCCAATGCCATCGCGGCGGCATGCGCCACCGAAACGGCGCCACCTGGACCCGGCGCAAGCAGCCAAATCAGTCCCGCCAGCGCCAGCCCAGCGCCCAGCCAACGGGTCATAGGCACCTCTTCACGTGCCAGCACCGCGCCGCCAAACATGGTGATCTGCACCACACCAAATAGGATCAGCGCCCCAAGCCCTGCATCCAGCCCACGATAGGCCACGGAAAATCCGAAAATATAGGCCAGCAGCCCGGCAACGGCCACGCCCCGGCCAAAGCCGCCAATCGCAAAGCCGCGCTTCTGCCACGCGACTAATGCCGCCAGGGCCAACGCGCCAGATGCAAGCCGGATCACGCCAAAACTCATGGCATCCATGCCCATACCGCCCACAGCGGCGCGGTTCAAAACGGAATTTGCGGCAAAAGCCGTCATGGTCAGGGCGGTCAAAAGCAGAAGTCTCATGCTGCCCTGAGTGACACGCGTGGCCGGGACGAGCAAGCCATCCCGACCACGCGCAGCCCCAAGTGTCGCGACCGGACCAAAGCCGCACACAGGGGGCCGGGCCTACTGCAAGGTTGCGGGGGCTATCGCGATACCGCATCGAGCGGAACGCGGCACCGCCACGCTGGGGGGAGCTGTCAGCCCCGCTACCTTTGCTCAGCCATCACTTGACGCGCAAACTGCTTGTCGCGCGCTTTGTCTCCCAACCAGATCGCCATATAGCGATCGCGAATATTGTCATGCCGCAGGGTGCAGGTCTGCGCCCCATTCACCCAGAACCGCAGCGCATCCGCACTGCGTGGCGAGGCCACAATCCGGTCTCCGGGTCGAATGTCGCGGTAGCACGTGGTCAATTTCTTTAAGATCTCGGGATGATCGGCCCGATCCCCTTCAATCCGCTCCAACTCATCAAGCGAGGCCCGCAGTAGGATGGTACGGCGGATCTTGCGCTGATACTCGATCTTCAGCGCGTATTTCCCGTCACGGTCAAATCCTTGACCACGCGGCGCATAAATCTCTGCGTCATAGACTTTCAACCCGAGATACCGAAACTGCCCAGCGCCCAGCGCCTGTGGCTGTCCCAGCAGGCTCTGCACCTCCGGTGCCACCTCCGCTTTACTCTCCGCCACCCAGCCAAGTGTCACCGCAGCACTCAGGCACAGCATCAGCACCCGTTCTCTTATGGGCAACCTCACGTGCATCTGCGCCTCCCTTGCCAACAGTCTTTTCACCCTGCTCCCGCACAATTGCCGTGCGGCGCGTTATGAAGATGTTACGCAAGCAAAAGGCGCCCGGATCACTCCGAACGCCCCCGTTTTTGCACTTTGCAAATGTCTATTTCCGCCCTTTGCTCCCCTTATGCGCCTTGGTGACGGTCTTGATCATCTTGCCGAAGTTTTTGTCATAGGCGCGCCGTTCTGCCAGCGAGGCAGTGTTATGCCGCTCCTCGGCCTCCAGCTTGCGCCACCGCTCCAGCCGATCCGCATCCAGCGTGCCCGCCGCAATCGCCGCGCGCACCGCACAGCCCGGCTCGCTTTCATGGGCGCAGTCGCGGAACTTACACTGCGTTGCCAGTTCGACCACATCGGCAAACAGATCCGCCAAGCCATCACCTGCCTCCGCAAGCTGCAACTCGCGCATCCCCGGCGTGTCCAGAATAGCCAGCCCAGCCTCGGTGAAATGCAACTGCCGCGCCGTGGTGGTGTGCCGCCCGCGGCTGTCATCCTCGCGGATCGCCCCGGTCTCGGCCTGCTCACTGCCAAACAGCGCATTCACCAGTGTGGATTTCCCCACACCTGAGGTGCCAAGGAAGGCCACCGTCTGCCCCGGCGCGCACCAATCGGCGAGCTTTGCGGCGGGTTCTTCGCTTTTGGCATTCAGCAATACTACCGGCACCCGATCCGAAATCCGTTGCGCCTCTGCCACAAAGGGTGCTGTGTCGTCGCACAGATCCGCCTTGGTCAGCACAATCACCGGCGTCACATCCGCCTCAAAGGCCAACGCCAGAAACCGCTCCAGCCGCGCCACGTTGAAATCATTGTTGCAGCTGGTCACCACAAAGGCCGTGTCCACATTGGCCGCAATCATCTGAATGCTGCGGTCGTGCCCGGCGGCGCGGCGTTTGAACAAGCTCTTGCGTTCAAGCACTGCGCTGTGGCTTGGCAGTTCGGCATTGTACAAAAGCCAGTCCCCCACCGTGGCCTCAGGCCCCGGCGGGATCAACGCCTCAATACCGTCGCCGCGCACGCGCAGCCCATTGCGATGCACTTCCACCACCCGCACTGGCGGAGAGGCTTCCAGAATATCGAGGTCGGTCTGCTGGGCAAAAAACGGCTGCCAGCCCAAAATATCCAGCGGCGCGCGCTTGGGGCTGTCAGAAGCGGTGCCACTGCTGGGCAAAAATTGGGAATAGTCCCGTGTCATTGGTCATGAACTCTCATGGATCAGCCACATGCTGCGCATCTGGCCGAAAGGTAACAGAAAATAGTGGCAGCACAAACGCTCAGCCCCGCGCCAAGGCGCTTGGGTCGCTGATCTGTTCGTGCATCGGGTGGGCACTCTGCCACCCGCCATGTTCAGGCATCCTGATACCGAGCCATAAAACCTCCATCTGAGTTGGCGTCAGCTCTACGCCTTCAGGCCGCGCAGGTCAATTCAACACGCTCATTCAAGCAGCGTGCCGCGCCACAAAATCCTGCATCATCGCCACCAACATGGGCGCTTGTTTCGGCGTGATCACATGCCCCATGCCTTCAATCAGATGATGGTCACACTGCGGGATCAGCCCGGCAATCTCCGCCCCGGCCTCTGGTGGGATCAACGTGTCATTCTCCCCGTGAATGACCTGACACGGCACCGAAACTTTGGTCAGCGCGTGCCGCCGATCTTTGGACGCAATCACCGCCAGCACCTGCCGGTTCACACCTTCAGGGTCAAACCCCCGGTCATAGGCCAGCCCCGCCTGCGCCTGCAGCTCTTCTTCTGTCATCGGATAGGCTGGGCTGCCCCAGAACGCATACTCACGGATCGCATTGCCCACAAAATCCGCGCGATCCACCGGATGCGCCAACAGCGTCGCCAGCCATTCCGCATTGCCGCCGCGCTCCGCAAAGGGGCGCGCCGTGGCCATCACAATTGTTGCACTCAACAGCCGCGCCGCATGATCCAGGCAGAGGATCTGCACAACCGCCCCGCCCATCGACATGCCAAACACATGCGCCTTTTCAATACCCAGCGCATCCATCACGCCAATGGTGTCCGCCGCCATATCATTCAGGCTATAGGCCGCAGGCACCGCGCCCTCCGCCAAAGCCTGCGCCGTGATCTCTTCCGCCTGACTGGGCACGCCCTCCTTGGGGCAACGCTGCGACAACCCCACATCACGGTTGTCAAACACCACCACGCGAAACCCCGCATCGGCCAGCCCAGCCACAAAATTCTCGGGCCAATGGATCAGCTGCGACCCCAACCCGCGAATAAGCACCAAAGGCACGCCATCGCGCGGCCCGTGATCCTCAACTTCAATCTGAATACCATTTGCCGTGATCTGCATCACTCACCCCTTATACTCTTGACGCAACACGTTTTTCTGCACCTTGCCCATGGTGTTGCGCGGCAGGGCTTCCATGATCTGATAGGCACGCGGGTGTTTGAATCGCGCAAGCCGCGCGCCCACCTCCGCCTCAATCGCCTCTACATCCAGCGTCGCATCGGGCAGCGCCACCAAAGCCGCAATCACGCTTTCGCCAAAATCAGGATGCGGCACGCCAAACACCGCGCTTTCTGACACCCCGTCGAGATCGTTGAGCACATCCTCCACCTCTTTGGGGTAGATATTATATCCCCCTGAGATAATGAGATCTTTCGCCCGCCCCACAATGGTGACCCGCCCGTCCGGCTCCATCACCGCCAGATCGCCGGTGATGAAAAAACCATCCGCGCGCAGCTCCTCAGCGGTTTTCTCCGGCATCTGCCAATAGCCCTGAAACACATTGTCCCCCCGCACCTCGATCATGCCGATCTCCCCATGGGGCAAAGCCTCCCCGCTCTCAGGATCAGTGATCTTCACCTCCGTGCCCGGCAGCGCATAGCCCACGGTGCCCGCCACCCGCGCGCCCGCGTAAGGGTTGGAGGTGATCATATTGGTCTCCGTCATGCCGTAGCGCTCCAGAATGCGATGCCCAGAGCGCGCCTCAAAGGCCTGATGCGTTTCCGCCAGCAAAGGCGCGGAGCCAGAAACAAACAGCCGCATATTGGCGCAAAGGTCTTTGTCAAACCGCGCATCACCCAGAAGCCGCGTGTAAAACGTCGGCACACCCATCATCAGCGTGGACTGCGGCAGTTCGCGCAGGATCTCTTCCAGATCAAACTGTCCCAGCAGCCGCACCTGCGCCCCCGCCAGCAGCGCGGTGTTCATTGCCACAAACAGCCCATGGGTGTGGAAAATCGGCAAAGCATGGATCAGCCGGTCTTCTGCTGTGATCTGCCACAATGCGGTCAGCGCCTGCGCATTGGACAGAAGGTTCTGATGGGACATCATCGCCCCTTTGGAGCGCCCGGTGGTGCCAGAGGTATAGAGAAGCCCCGCCAGATCATCCGGCCCACGCGCCACAGTCTCAAACTGCGCCGGCTGTTCATCCGCCGCTGCGCTCAGGCTCCCGCCCTCCGCTGTCAACGTCAGCACCCGTGCGCCCACATCCGCCGCAATCTCCCGGATTGCCTCTGCATCTTTGGCGTCACAGACAATCAGCTTCGGCGTTGCGTCCTCACAGAAGTAGCGCACTTCCTCCTGCGTATAGGCCGTATTCAGCGGCAGATAGACCGCCCCCGCCTGCAAAGCCCCGCCGTAAAGCGCCAGCGTGTCGCGCGTCTTGGGCGCCTGCACCACAACCCGCTCTCCCGGGGCAACGCCCGCAGCTGTCAAAACATGCGCCATCTGCGCCGCCCGCGCGACAAACCCTTGATAGCTCAGCGAAACCCCATCGTCACACGCCAGAAACTCAGCCGTATTTTGCGCATGTGGGGCAATCAAAGCATCATAAAGTATGTTGGTCACGCCGGATCATCCTTCGTCGGTTTGGCTTCCGGGCCGACCTTTGGGCATCCCGACAGGATTTTCAAGAACCATAAAACAAAGCCTGCGCCCCCATTTTCCGCCCAAAACAAGAAACTTCTGTAACAGCCGTTGACTCCCTCGCAATCGCCCCCTACCTCTTTCGCCGTTAGCACTCGCCGCTTGGGAGTGATAACGGCTCCGCTGAGGAGTCAGGGAGACAACTCAATTAGGGAAACCTAGTCATGGCATTTACACCACTGCATGACCGCGTACTCGTACGCCGCGTTGAAAGCGATGAGAAAACCGCAGGCGGTCTGATCATCCCAGACAGCGCAAAAGAAAAACCTGCTGAAGGCGAAATCGTATCCGTGGGCGCTGGCCTGCGTGACGACAAAGGCGCCCGCGTCGAGCTCGACGTGAAAGCAGGCGACAAAGTCCTGTTTGGCAAATGGTCCGGCACCGAAGTCACCGTCGACGGTGAAGAGCTGCTGATCATGAAAGAATCCGACATCATGGGCATCATTGCCTGATCGTCTGACCCAAGAATTCCAAATTAGGAGCCTATAAAATGGCAAAAGACGTCAAATTCGACACCGATGCCCGCAACGCAATGCTGCGCGGCGTGAACGTTCTCGCAGACGCCGTCAAAGTGACCCTCGGCCCAAAAGGCCGTAACGTTGTTCTGGACAAGTCCTTCGGCGCACCACGCATCACCAAAGACGGTGTGTCCGTGGCCAAAGAGATCGAGCTGGAAGACAAGTTCGAAAACATGGGCGCACAGATGGTGAAGGAAGTTGCTTCCCGCACCAACGACGAAGCAGGCGACGGCACCACCACCGCGACTGTTCTGGCTCAGGCGATCGTCAAAGAAGGCCTGAAGCAGGTTGCAGCTGGCCTGAACCCAATGGACCTGAAGCGCGGCATCGACCTGGCAACTGCAAAAGTAGTTGAAGGCATCAAATCCGCATCCCGCGAAGTGGCTGACTCCGCAGAAGTTGCTCAGGTTGGCACCATCTCCGCAAACGGCGAAGCCGAAATCGGCCAGCAGATCGCAGACGCGATGCAGAAAGTTGGCAACGAAGGCGTGATCACCGTTGAGGAAAACAAAGGTCTGGAAACCGAGACCGATGTTGTTGAGGGCATGCAGTTCGACCGCGGCTACCTCTCCCCTTACTTCGTGACCAACGCAGACAAAATGATCGCTGATCTGGACGACTGCATGGTGCTGCTGCACGAGAAGAAACTGTCTTCCCTGCAGCCAATGGTTCCACTGCTCGAGCAGGTGATCCAGTCCCAGAAGCCTCTTCTGATCATCGCAGAAGACGTGGAAGGCGAAGCGCTGGCAACTCTGGTTGTGAACAAACTGCGCGGCGGCCTGAAAATTGCTGCTGTTAAAGCACCTGGCTTCGGCGACCGCCGCAAAGCCATGCTGCAGGACATCGCGATCCTGACCGGCGGTCAGGTTATCTCCGAAGATCTGGGCATGAAGCTCGAGAACGTCACCATGGACATGCTCGGCACTGCCAAGAAAATCGAGATCACCAAAGACGAAACCACCATCGTTGACGGTGCAGGCGAGAAAGCAGAGATCGAAGCACGCGTGGCTCAGATCCGCACTCAGATCGAAGAAACTTCTTCCGACTACGACCGTGAGAAGCTGCAAGAGCGCGTTGCCAAACTGGCAGGCGGTGTTGCTGTGATCCGCGTCGGCGGCATGACCGAAGTGGAAGTGAAAGAGCGCAAAGACCGTGTGGACGATGCTCTGAACGCAACCCGCGCAGCTGTGCAGGAAGGCGTGATCGTCGGCGGTGGTGTTGCTCTGGTTCAGGCTGGTAAAGCACTGGAAGGTCTGGAAGGCGCAAACGCTGACCAGAACGCAGGTATCACCATCGTGAAGAAAGCCATCGAAGCGCCTCTGCGTCAGATCGCTGAAAACGCTGGTGTGGACGGTGCAGTTGTTGCAGGCAAAGTGCGCGAAAGCACCGACACCTCCTTCGGCTTCAACGCACAGACCGAAGAATATGGCGACATGTTCTCCTTCGGTGTGATCGACCCAGCCAAAGTGACCCGCACCGCTCTGGAAGACGCGGCCTCCGTTGCAGGCCTGCTGATCACCACCGAAGCGATGGTTGCAGACAAGCCAGCCAAAGAAGGCGCAGGCGCACCTGCAATGCCTGACATGGGCGGCATGGGCGGCATGATGTAAGATTAAGTTCCGCAAGGAATTTGATCTTAAGCGATCGTGCAAAGGCGTCCCTCGGGGCGCCTTTGTCACGTAAGCCTCCGCCAGACAAACAAAAAGGGTCGCCTCCGGGCGGCCCTTTTCTTTAAATGATGCATATGAGCCCTCTTAAGGCTTAAACCGCAAGCTCTGAAACAAGCATGACTTTGAAGGTCACAAATATGAAAAAGCGTAAAAGCCCCTGCACAGATGTTTGTGAATTTACCGGCCCAAATGGCTGGTGTCTTGGCTGTGGCCGCACACGTCAGGAATGCGCGAAGTGGAAAAAAATGAAACCCTATGAAGCAAAAATCATTGAGAAGGACCTGACCCGCCGCATGGCAAAGATCGCCGCAACACCATCTAAAGCGTCGTAGACTCTATGGGCAGCCGTAGGCTGTCATTTCACATTTTGTTGGAAAACGTCTCCCCCTGCGAGCTCCCCATGTACGACCCCAAAGGCAACAGCAAAGACAAAACCACTGACGGCGTCCTGTTCACCGAAACCGCGCCGCCGGAGCACCTGCGCAGCCTCGTCCACCGCTTCATATCGCTGCGCACGTCAGAGCCTCTGCCTGCCGACTACCGCTTTCACGCCCTGCCCGACGCCTGCACCTACATCGTTTTTGACCAACACACCCCGGAGATCACCGGCGTCACCCGCCTCAGCGCCTCCGCAGAAGAACTGAACCTGGGGCGCAGCTTTTACTTCCTCAACATCCGCTTCCTGCCCGGCGTCTGGCAACGCGACCGCGCGCCCATCTCCTATGGCCTGATCGACCAGCCCTACGCCGGCGCGCTGCCCCTCAAAGACATCAACACCGCCCTCATCGGCCAAGCTCCCGACGCCCAGCAGACCGCGCTTATCTCCTTTGTCGAAGACCTCCACACCCGCGGCATCCTGATCGCCAATCCGGTCACGGAGAAGATCTTCGCCCAAATCGACGCCATACATTCCGTCGCAGACATGGCCGCCACCGCACAGCTCTCCCCGCGCCAGCTCCAGCGCGTACTCAAACAAACAACGGGCTTTGCGCCCCATGACTTCCTCAAAGTCCTGCGCCTGCAACAATCCCTTGGCGGCGAACCCTCGCGCTCCTACGCCGACCAATCCCATTTCATCCACGCCTTCCGCCGCGCCACGGGCTACACACCGGGCCAATACGCGCGCAAATTCGATGTCTGAAATCTACAATACGCCACCCGTCGCGCCGCCTAAGCTCCCTGTATGACCACATTCACAGGAGCGCCTCATGCCCAAAATGAACACCATCGGCTGGTTTGACATCTACGTCACCGACCTCCCCCGCGCCGTCGCCTTTTACGAAAACGTCTTTGACTGCAGTTTGGAAGACATCGGCGACCCCACCGGCGAAACCCAAATGCGCGCTTTCCCCACCGACATGAGCCTCTACGGCGCAGGCGGCGCCCTCTCCAAATCGCCCCACGCCCAACCGGGCGCAGGCGGCACCATCGTCTATTTCAACACCGAAGACTGCACAGCCGAGGAAACCCGCGTCACAGCCGCAGGCGGCCAAGTCCTGCGTCCCAAGTTCTCCATCGGCGAATTCGGCTTTGTCTCGCTCTGCCAAGACACCGAGGGCAACATCTTTGGCCTGAGCTCCACGGCTTAGACAGCAACAACGATATAGAAACGCGGGCGGGGCGTAGCACAAAGCCCCACCTTTCCTGCCAAGCCGCCCCCTCGCAATCCACACACCCCTCCCCTATCTCTCTGAGAACACAGCCAAACCGGATCAAACGACATGCATGTTCTCACAGTGGTCGACCACCCCAACCCCGCCTCATTCAGCCATGCGGTTGCCGCCGAATTCATGCGTGGCGCGCAGGCGGCGGGTCACACCACAGAGCTGGCAGATCTTAACGCAGAGGGGTTCTCCCCGCTCTGGTCCATGGCTGATATCGAGAGCACAGACACCCCCCCGCCCGACGTGCGGCGCGAGCAGGAGCGCATCGAACGCTGCGAAGCCATCTGCCTTGTCTTTCCGCTGTTCTGGTGGGGCATGCCGTCGATGATGAAGGGCTGGATGGATCGCGTCTTTTCCTGGGGCTGGGCCTATGATCAGCTTGATGATCCCGACCAAAGCCTGCTGAAACCCCGCACCGGCGTGTTGCTCATCCCCGCAGGCGCGCGCTCTGATGACATGGAAGAAAAAGGCTATACCGCCGCGCTCGACACCCTCTGGACCCATGGTACCTTTGGCTACTTTGGGCTCTCCCCGCGCAAGATCGAACTTCTGAACGGCGCAACCGGCTCCGCCCCCCGCCGCGCCGCTCTCCTTGAGCGCAGCTACCAGACGGGCCTCACCTTGGAGTCGCCCGCCCAAAACTGACCAAAAGTGATCGACCGGCATCAGGCGTTGTAGATTTTTGGGACGATGCTTGACTAGCAAAACCAATCAAAGCCCGGATGACCAATCCGGGCCGCGCCCGACCCTCCCCATGGGAGGGCGCATTTGCAAAGGTCTTCATTTCTCAAAACGGCGGAGTCTCTTGGCCAGATAAACTGCCATGCATCACCGCTCCTCCGCGCCCACCCAGGCTCAGGCGCGGCCCTCCCGATCCTCTTATGACTTAGAAAACTGCGCTCAGCTCTGATCCAGCCCCTGCGCCCAGGCCAAGGCCTCCGCCTCAACCCGCTGCACAAAGGCGTCTTTGCCGTCAATATACGACTCCCAGTCGCCGCGACCCTCCGCGATCAGCGCGCGCTTCAACGCGCCATAATCCGCCGCCACCGCCGGATGTGCGCACAGGTAGCCGCGAAACGCCAGATGGCGCACCACATGGGCAGAGCCTCTTTCAAACACATGCAGGTGATGGCTGCGCTGCCCCGCACCGTCCATCTTGCGAAAATACCGCCGCCCCGGAATGCCGAGCTCTCCCATCGCCTCATAGCCCAGCGCCTCAAACTGCGCAGCGGCCGCATCAACCGCCGCCAGATCCGCGACCTCGCCCAACAGATCGAGGATCGGCTTGGCCACCAGACCGGGCACCGAAGTGCTGCCAATATGATGCAACTCGATCGCCTCAGCTCCCAGCGCCGCGTGGATGGCCTCCGCCTCTTGCGCAAAGCCCGCCGCCCATGCGGGATCATGTTCCACAACCAAAACCATGTCGCTGTGTTAACCTTTCAAGTCCAAAAAATTCCACCGTCGCGAAACAGTCGTAATACCGACGCAATACCGACGTGCCAACAGGGCCCCTTTTTCAGATGAAGGCACCGTCCCGGCGCAACACTTAACCCGCATCTGCAAGCGCCGCGACGCCAGATGCGCTCAACATGTAGACGCCTTTTTCGACCTTCTCAAACCAACCATAGTGGTTGTCCCGCATCAGGGTTGTGGCGTTCTCCACACCTGTGCCGCCGGCCACATCCCGCCCCCGGCTGGCACCATTTTCATTGAGAAAAACCGCGCATTTTTCCGCGTCCTGACGGTAAACCGTCACCGTTGCGCCGCGCGTCCCGCCCACATTCGGATCGCCTTCAAGCCGCGAAAACGCTTTTAATAGCTTAGACTTACGCGTTTTTGACTTGCGTGGCTGAAACGGCACCGGATCACAATGGGCTTCCACGGCGCCGTCTTTCAGCCGCACCGACAGCACCCCAAGCCCCAGCCGCTTGCACAAGCCAATATTGCCGGAAAACGCCTTCCATCCGGCGCGCCCCTTCCAGCGCGGCACCGCCACATAGACCGCATCCGTCACCGCCTGACGCGCCACTGCCTGTTGCAGCAACGCGAGGGAGAAACCAGTCTTTAACTCTATGATGACAGGCTCTTCCCCTGCCCGCAGCGCCACCACATCCGCTGCCCCCACTTCGGCCTTCACCTCAAATCCCCGCGCCTCCAGCCAGGCTTTGATCGGGGCATAAAGTTCTGTTTCTGCGATCCTGCTCATACCTCTTGGTAGCGCCAAATGCGTCGAAAGCCTACCGCGCTGTTGCCGCCAGCAGTCTCCCCCCTTGAGCGCACGGATCAAGCTGTTAATTTGGCGTCAAATCCTATGAGGCACATGATGCGCGTTCTTTATACACTATTGTTTATGCTCGGCTTTTCCGGGACAGCCATGGCCAATTGCGAAGGCCCAAACCTGTTTGATCAACGGCCCGAGGCTGAACGCACAGCCATGCAGAATGCCGCCGCAGAGGCCCCCTTTTCCGAAGGTCTGCTCTGGCGGGTGGAGAAAGACGGTGTTGTCTCCCACATCATCGGCACCTTCCATCTGCACCTGCCCCGACATGCAGCCACCGTGACGCGCCTGCGCAGCCTCACCCCGCCACCCCAACAGCTCTTTATGGAGATGACATCCGAAGACCAGCTCGGCTTTCAACGCCATCTCACCCAGCACCCAGAGCTGTTTTTGATCGAAACGGGCCCCTCTCTGATTGACCGGCTGGGGCCAGAACACTGGACCGTGGTCGCTGAGCAACTCAAAGAGCGCGGCATGCCTCCTTTCATGGCCGCACGCTACCAACCGTGGTTTTTGGGCCTCACACTCATGGTGCCCCCCTGCGCCTTTGATATTGTAAAATCAGGCAAAAAAGGGCTCGATCTTCAGATTGAAGCACTTGCTCAAGAACGTGACCTGCCCCGCATGTCACTCGACACAACCGAACGCCTGATCAGCCTCTTGGCCAGCGATCCGATTGAGGCACAGGTGGATGATCTGCGCTGGTCTCTCACACTGGGCACCGACCTCTCAGCGCCAGAGATGATCCCAACCGTAATCGATATGTATCTCTCTGAAACCATTCAGCTTATCTGGGAGTTAAACCGGGCTGACATGCTCGCGGCCGCTAAGGGTGACACAGACGCGGAACGCATCGCTGACTTGCTCCAACAGGTTGAGAAAGACCTCATAGTCGCCCGGAACACCGACTGGGTCAAAGTGCTCGCACCGGCCTTGTCCGAAACCCCCTCGCTGATCGCATTTGGCGCGTTGCACCTGCCCGGCAAACACGGCGTCCTTTCACAGCTAAACGCCGCAGGCTTCACCATCACGCGTCTCGATCTCTAGGCCAAATTGCCGCCATTCAGCCTGCCCCCGTGACAAAGTCAGCGCGCCCTTTTATAAGGCGCGCAACTTCACAATTTTCCCCATTTCCTAAGGACCTCCAGACATGACCATTCAGGTTTTTGGCCACAAATCCCCAGACACCGATTCCACCGGCTCCCCGATCATCTGGGCGTGGTATCTCTCTGAAATCAAAAGCACCCCAGCCGAAGCAAAGCTGCTGGGCGAGCCCAACACCGAAGCCGCATGGCTGCTGAACCGCTGGGACCTTACCAAGCCTGAGATCATCGGCGACGTCGCAGATGACGCCGCCGTGGTGATTGTTGACACCAACAACCCGGCCGAGCTGCCCGCCAACATCAACGGCGCTGACGTTCAGGCGATCATCGACCACCACAAGCTGGTCGGCGGTCTGGAAACCAAAGGCCCGATCGACATCACCATCCGTCCCGTGGCCTGTACCGCGACCATCATGCACGATCTGATGGGCGACATCGAGATGCCAGACTGGATCAAAGGCACCATGCTGACCTGCATCCTGTCTGACACGCTGGAATTCCGCAGCCCAACCACCACCGATCACGACAAAGCCGTGGCCGAGAAACTGGCCGCCGATCTGGGCATCGACATCCCGTCTTATGCTGCTGAAATGTTTGCCGCAAAATCCGACGTGTCTTCTTTCTCCGACGCAGAACTACTGCGCATGGACTCCAAAGAATACGAAGTCGACGGCACCAAGTTCCGCGTCTCCGTTCTGGAAACCACCTCTCCTGCCATCGTGCTGGACCGCAAAGCTTCCTTGATGGAAAGCATGACCACCGTGGCCTCTGAAGATGGCGTGGATCAGGTTTTGCTCTTCGTAGTGGACATCCTGAACGAAGAAAGCACACTGCTGGTGCCAAACGATCTGGTGAAAACCGTTGCTGCGAAGTCCTTTGACGCAACCGCCGAAGGTGACAGCGTTGTGCTGCCGGGCGTTGTGAGCCGCAAAAAGCAGATCATTCCAAACCTCAAAGTCTGATCGCGCGCATATCTCAAAACGAAAGGCCGGTGTGTCCCTACACCGGCCTTTTTCTATGCCGCAACCAACCCGTAGGGCACCTCACCAATCATTTCGCCACAGCCCGCTCCGGCAACGCCCCCTCCGCCAGCCAGTCCCAAAGCTCGGCCCAAAGCGCCTCCCGGCCTTTGCGAAACGCGCCTTCATGGCCCAGCTTCTTGACGCCCAGCGCCGCGGGTGTGCGCAAAGCCAGATGCTTCTCTGCACGGGAATAATAGGACAGCGTGTCCTCAGAGGCGGCCCTCGTCGCTATCGGATCATCGCTCAAACACCAGGAGCACATCGGGGCGGTCACCTGATCGTAGTGATGCGGGTATTTGCCTGATACGAGATCCGGCAACAGATAGCTCCTCCGACAGCTCCACCGCCGCCACGTTCGGAATACCTTAGGCGGCAAAGCCTCTCCGCCCCAGATGCCGCCTGCGGGAATAAATCCATATCGCGCAAGGCAATAGCTGCCATAGCCCCACCACCAGAACAGCTCCAGCGGCCAATTCGCAGGCTTGTGCAGCCGCCAATATCCGCTACCCACCGCCACAAAAGCGTGCCGCACCGCCAGTGTATTGTTCTGCGCAAATCCGACAAACTGCCCGCCAACGCTATGGCCCAATGTGGTCAGTGGCAGCCCCTCCGCCTCCTGCGCCAACCAGCTTAGCGCCGCCGTCATATCCAACCGCCCCCAATCGGGATAGTCGATCTCAGAAGCCGCGAGATCTCCACCGCCGCTGTCGCCAATCCCACGAAAATCATAGGACAGAACCAGCGCGCCCCGCGCCGCAAGATAGGCCGCCGCATGACGATAAAACCTGCGCGGATATCCGGTGCCTGCCGAAATCAGGATCGCCACCTGCGGCGCAGCCCCTCGATAGAACGTGCCAGCCAGCGCCGTGCCATCCTCGGTGGTGAGTGGTACATCGTCGACGGCAACTTCACGCATATCCAACATCACGCTCGCTCCTCAGTAAAATCTACCTGTTCAATGATCTCTTCGGCATTCTCAGCCATATGGGTCAGAAAGCGCTCGATCACCTCCTGTTCGGCCGCGTCAAACGGTGTTAGCAGCAGCCCGTTGATGTGTTGAACCAAAGGCAACGTACGCTGCAGTAAGTCCTGCGCAGAGGGTTCAAGGTATACTCGCACCACGCGCCCATCAGCATCCTCACGCGCGCGGCGGACAAAACCGCGCTCCACCATACGGTCAATCAGCCCGCTGAGGCTCGATTTGCGCATCGAAAGTGTTTTGGCTAGGTCGGTCGCCGTTTGACCGTCCTCTTTGGACAAAAGCGCCAAGACACCATGTTGCGGCATCGACAGCCCAGCCATGGCTTGCGTCTTCCGCTCAGACGCCCGCGCCAGCGCCGCATAGGCTTTGTTGATCAGAAAAAACAGACGGGGTTGTCTGGCCATGTTTATTCGCATCCGAATTTGTTCGGGATAATTCGTATACGAACTATGTGCTTTGACAAGCTATCTTTACGGTGACGTAACGCCAATAAAAAAGGGCGAGAGAAAACCCCTCGCCCTTTCTGTGAATCAATTTGGGAGCCCTGGATCAGCTCCGGCTCAGATCGCTTACCGCAATCGGCTTGCCACCTCGAAGCACCACAACGCCGCAGGCTGGCACCGTCACATCCCCAAGAGTTTCTGCAAAGCCATTGTAGTTAATCACAAATTCCAGCTCCCCAAATCGGCGTTTGCGCAGGCCCTCCGGCACGAGGCTGACAGCGAAACCAGCCTTCTCAGCCGCCATAGCCACAAGCCGATCCCACAACGCATCATCAGGGAAGCTGCCGAGATACCAACGGTCCCCCTGCCCCATCAGCACCGGCGCGCCCGCTTCGGTTGCCAGCAACACTTCTGCTGCGCCGCTCAACCGCTCGTGCCAGTGATCGGCCATTCCGCCCCCCGCTACCGGCATCCCGGCATGGGGTGGCATGCTTTCAATCAGCTCAACGCGCACATCCAGCCCCGGCAACTCAGGGCGGCCACCCGCGGGTATAAAGAAGTCTTCGGTAATGGCCCCGGTGCGCGGCCCGTAAATGCCCAGCGCGCCTGCGGCGCTCACCGCCTCCACCAAGGCCGGATCCACCGTCGCCACCCCCGGCGCAAACACCGCTTTGTAGCCCGTAAAGTCACGACAAGAGGCACTTACGATATCCACCGACAGCCCCGCACGGCGCAGCCCGCGATAGGCCGAAAACACCAGTCGGAAATAGTCAAACCCGGCGCCCTGCGGCTGTGTGTGCCAGGCCCAATCCGAAGAATAATCAAACACCAGCGCCACCTCGGCCTGCTGTGTCTCTTGCGCGGGCAAAGCGGCCAAGATCTTGGCCACCGCACGCGCCTCATCCATACCCGGAGCCTCACGGCCATCGGGCGTTTGCAGCCCCGCGTGCATCTGCTCCTGCGCAAACGGTGCCTGCCGCCAGCGGAAGTAGCTCACCACCTCTGCCCCATGGGCAAAGGCCTCAAGCGACCACAGCGCCACCATCCCCGGCAAAGGCGCGGGATTGTATGGCGCCCAGTTCACAGGGCCCGGCTGCTGCTCCATGACCCACCAACGCCCCTTGCCCACCGCACGATAAAGATCGTGGTGGAAGGCCTGCATGTCCGGATCGCCTTGGCGCAGGAACCGCGCCTTGTGATCCTCTGACGCCTCCAATCGGTCTGACAGGAAGCCAATCGGATAGCTGTCCCAGCTCGCGATATCGAGGTCTGCGCCAACATCAAAGTGGTCAAATTCCAGGATGCGACCCATGTAGTTATGGATCAGCGGCGCATCGGTATGGGCGCGCAGGATATCGGTCTGCACCTTGTTAAACGCCACCACCTGATCAGAAGAAAACCGGCGGAAGGCCAGCACATGCGCAGGGTTCGGCTCGGTCACCGTGAGGTTGGGCAAGTCGATCTGATCAAAGGAGAAATACTCCATCGACCAGAAAATATTGCCCCAGGCCGCGTTCAGCGCCTCAACAGTGCCATAGCGCGCCTTGCACCAGGCTTGGAACGCGATTTTCGCGGGCTCTGAATAGCTGATGATCGTGTCATGACAGCCGTATTCATTGTCGGTCTGCCATGCGGCCACATGCGGGTTCTTCCCATAGCGCTCTGCAATGATCTTGGTGATCCGCGCGCTTTCCGCCTTAAACCCTTCATGACTGAAGCAGTAATGCCGACGCGAGCCAAACTTGCGCGGGTTGCCATTCTCATCAACCGCCAGCATGTCGGGATGCTTGTCGATCATCCAACGCGGCGGTGTGGCTGTTGGCGTGCCCAGCACAACCTTCAAGCCCGCACTGCCCAGCACGTCAATCGCGCGGTCCAACCACTCGAGCGTCAGCGTGCCCGCCACAGCCTCCATCCGGCTCCAGGCAAATTCGCCAATCCGCACCCAGGTGATGCCTGCTGCGATCATATCGGCGGCATCTTTCGCCCACATTTCCTCCGGCCAATGCTCCGGATAATAACAGACGCCAAGCTCTTGTTTCATAGGATCACCCGCGGTTCCGCGACGCCCTGACCGGCGTTTTCCTGAACAAATGTCATGCCATTCTCCGGCGCAGCTGCCAGCACATCTGCCGCCAGATCCTCCGCCGCTGTGGTGATATAGAGATCACGCAGCTCAGGCCCGCCAAAGGCCGGGCACGAGGCTTGCAGCGCACCCACCTCCACAGCTTTTACAAAGCGGCCCTCAGGATCATAGGCCGCCACACGCGACGCACCCCATTGCGCGATCCAGACGTTGCCTTCGGCATCCACCACCGCGCCATCCGGGTTCAAACCTTCCGCCTTCAGGTCAAGATACACCTCCGCCGCGCTCTGAGGCCAGCCGGTTTCCGGGTCCACGCTTTGGCGCCTCACCTGACCTGTCGGCGTATCGGTGTAATAGGCACAGGCCCTTGTCTGATCAAAACAGATCGCGTTGGAAATGGTGATATCGCCAACCACCTGACGCAGTTCCCCTTTGTAGAAGCGATAGATCGCGCCCGCCTTGGCCTCAGCAGATTTCCCCATGGTCCCGATCCAGAAGCCACCCCAGGGATCCGCGCGCCCATCGTTGGAGCGCGTCACCGGATTGTCCGCTTCCAGCGCGATCACATGTTCGCGCAGACCGGTTTCCAGATCCATCCGCCACAGCGCCGTCTCTGAGGCAACAATCAGCGTGTCCTCGTCAACCCAGCCTGCCGCAGAGAAATGCTCATCAAATTGCCATTCCTGCGTGACGCCCATGCGCTGGGTCAGCAGGCGCTTGCCTTTGATGTCAAACCAATAAAGCTGTTCCCGCACCGGATGCCAAAGTGGCCCTTCGCCCAGCTCACAGACCCGGTTGTCAAACACTGCACTCATGACATCGCCTCATCAAAAGCCGCCACAATCGCATCTGCCTTAGCCCGCACCTCAGCTGCGCTGTCGCCCGGCTTGTAAATCGCAGAACCGATGCCAAACCCGCTCGCGCCTGCCGCGACCCACTCTCCAAAGTTGTCCGGTCCCGCACCGCCCACAGCATAGACCGCGCGGTCTTTGGGCAGCACGGCGCGCATCGCCTTAAGGCCTGCTGGCCCCGCCATGTCACCGGGGAAAAGTTTTAGCCCTGTTGCGCCGGCCTTCAGCGCGGCAAAAGCTTCTGTCGGGGTGAACACGCCGGGCCAGCTTTCCATGCCAAGGCTTGCGGTATGAGCAATCACCTCCACATCGCAATTGGGCGAAACAATCAACTGCCCGCCAACCGCTTTCACCGCGTCCACCTGCGCCACCTCCAGCACCGTGCCCGCACCGACAAGCGCTTGATCGCCAATGGATTTCGCAAGCAATCCGATACTCTCCAGCGGCTCAGGCGAGTTCAGCGGTACCTCGATTTTATCAATACCCGCAGCAAGAATTTCACCTGCAATCGCTTCCACTTCGCCCGGGGTCACCCCGCGCAAGATCGCAATAATCGACCGGCTCATGTTGTTATCCCAAAAGGTTGCGCGCGGCGATCAGCCCCGCAAGTGTCATTTCCTGGCAATCCACCACAGAGACAAACCCGCCCTGCGCCTTCAGCGCCTCAGCGTAGATCCCCGAGAGCGCCGCATCGCCAATCACCGCGATCTGCTGCCCCAGCCAATAGGGGCGCGATGCCGCCAACTCCGCGCCCAGAAGCAGGCCGGAGAGGCGCGCACGGCCAACCGACGCGGGCGTCGCCTCCAGCAGGTCACTGGCCCGGATCGCAAACAGCTCAGTGGCAAGGTTTTCCGGGCGCGACAGCGTTACATCCATGCCTGCGCGAAAGGCGTCTTCGTCCCAGCCTTCGCCCACTGAATGCTGCAGCACCGATTGTTTGGACAGCAGCGCAAACAGCTCTCCGGTCATAAAGGTGCGGAAACTCACGACCTCGTCCGCGCTCACATGCACCCATTTCGTGTGGGTCCCCGGCAGGCACAGAACTCCGTCCCAGTTCTGATGGTTTGCTAGAAAACCTGCCACCTGTGTTTCTTCGCCGCGCATCACATCGGCGGGGCTCACCTGTTTCAGACCCGGCACCACATGCACCCGCAGGCGCGGATCTGTGTCTGGCACACGAATGATCTTTTCCGCCAAAGCGGGCGCAGGCACCGCGCTATAGGGGGCCTCGACCCAGCCCTGCCGCGCACCAACCATGCCACAGGCAATCACATCGGTCACGCCAGCGCCCTGCCAGTCACCAACCAGCGCCATCAGGGCCGGTTCAAACTCTGCCTTGCTGAGCTTGGACATGCCCTTTTCGGACTCGGCAGTGGCCAGCACCTTCTCGCCTGCCATGGCAAAGGCCCGCAACCGAGACGTGCCCCAATCCACCGCGATCCATTCTGCTTGCACGCTCATCACTTACCCCGAAACCACAACGCCGCCATCAACCGCCATACACTGACCGGTCATCATCCGGCTGGCATTGGAGGCGAGATACAGCGTCGGATCGATCATATCCTCGGGCTTCAAATGCTCTTTCAGGCACTGACGCTCCATATGCCCGGCCAGCGCCTCTGGATCAGCCCACATATCCAGCTGTTTCTGTGTCAGCACCCAACCCGGGGCCAGTGCATTTACGCGAATGCCTTTGGGGCCAAGTTCACGTGCCAACGCCCGTGTCATCCCGGTGATCGCTGCATTGGCACTGGCATAGATCGGATAACCCGCATTGCCCATGATATAGCTGATCGAGCTGAAATTGATGATAGAGCCACCCTCTGTCATCTGCCGCGCCGCTTCCTGACAGGCAAAGAAATAGGCCTTCTGGTTTACAGCCTGCATCCAGTCATAAAACTCTTCATCGACCTCATCGAGCGTGTGGCGGCGATCATTGGCGGCATTGTTGACCACAATGTCCAAACCACCATGTTCTCCGACCGCCTGTTGAATGGTCTCCTGCAGGCGTGGAATGTCAGAGATATCGCCCTGCATAAACAGCGGGGTCACCCCGTGTTTCGTTTCCATCTGAGCGATGAAATCATCCGCAGCAGAGCGCCCGATGATCGCAACCTTTGCGCCCTGCGCCATAAAGCCGTCAGTCAGAGCCGCGCCAATGCCGCTTGCGCCGCCGGTAATGTAAACAGATTTGCCTTTTAGGTCAGGAAAAATGGTGCCTGTCATCAGTGGCTCTCCCGTGTGACCAAACGCGTGTCTTTGCCAACGAGGAAGTCGAGATCCGCCCCTTTGTCCGCTTGCAACACGTGGTCATAATAAAGTTTCGCGTAGCCGCGTGTATAATGCTCAGGATCGGGTTGCCAGTCTGCGCGACGCGCTTCTAGCTCTGCCTCATCCACCAACAACTCCAGCACACCATTTTGTGCAGAAACCTTGATCCGATCACCGGTTTTCACCAGCGCCAGCGTGCCGCCTGCCTGCGCCTCGGGGCTCACATGCAGGATCACAGTTCCAAAAGCCGTGCCCGACATACGCGCATCAGACACGCGGATCATATCGCGCACGCCCTCTTTCACCAGTTTGCCAGGGATTGGCATGTTGCCCACTTCCGGCATCCCCGGATAGCCTTTCGGGCCACAGCCTTTCAGAACCAGAATGGTGTCGGGCGTCACCGGCAGATCAGGTCGATCAATGTTGGCCTTAAGGTCTTCGATGTTCTCAAACACAAAGGCCTCACCCTCATGTTCCAAAAGCGCATCCGTGGCCGCAGAGGGCTTCACAATCGCCCCATTGGGCGCAAGGTTGCCCCGCAACACGCGCAGACCCGCAGCAGGTTTGACCGGGTTGTCCAATGGGCGGATCACGTCGTCATTATAGATCTCGGCACCGTCATGATAGGTGGCGATATCTTTGCCCAGCACAGTGTTGGCCGGACGCACGTGCTCCTTCAGCTGGCTAAGCACGGCAGGCACGCCGCCCGCGTAGCAGAAATCTTCCATCAGGTATTTGCCCGACGGCATACAGTTTACAAGCAGCGGGATTTCAGAGCCGATCTCAAAATCTTTCAGCGTCAGATCCACACCCACGCGGCCCGCGAGCGCCAGCAAATGCACCACAGCGTTGGTGGATCCACCGACGGCTGCATTGGCCAGAATGGCGTTTTCAAAGGCTTCTTTTGTAAGGATGTCCGACGGTTTCAGATCTTCATCCACCATCTCGACAATGCGCTTACCCGTCAGATGCGCCAGCGCCATCCGGCGCGCATCCACCGCAGGCAGCGCTGCATTGGTGGGCAACGACATACCCATGGCTTCCACAAGGGACGCCATGGTTGAGGCCGTGCCCATGGTCATGCACACGCCCGCGCTGCGGCTCATCCCGCTTTCCGCGTTCATGAAATCCTGCAGGGTCATCTCGCCCGCGCGCACTTCCTCAGAAAACTTCCAGACATCCGTGCCAGAGCCAATATCCTTGCCTTTGAACTTGCCGTTCAGCATCGGACCAGAGCTCACAACGATGGTCGGCAAATCCACCGACGCCGCCCCCATCAACTGTCCCGGCGTGGTCTTGTCACAGCCCCCCAACAGCACAACACCGTCAATGCCGTAGGCGCGGATGCTTTCCTCCACGTCCATCGCCAGCAGATTGCGAAACAGCATCGCGGTGGGTTTCATCTGGGTTTCCCCCAGCGACATCACCGGGAATTCGACAGGAAAGCCACCGGCCTCCCAGACGCCGCGTTTCACGCCTTCTGCCAGCGTGCGCAGGCCAGAGTTACAAGGCGTCAGCTCCGACCAAGTGTTACAGATCCCGATGATCGGCCGCCCGTCAAAGGCATGATCGGGAAACCCCTGGTTCTTCATCCAGCTGCGGTGAATGAACCCGTCCTTGTCTAGCTTGCCATACCAATGCTGGGAACGACGTTTCTTGGTCATACTCGTTTTCCTTCAATCACCCACATCTGATCCGGGAAAGACCAGGGCAGGATTAGGCCATGTTGCATGAGGAACTGGCCGCTCAATGTCAGCGGGCCGTCCTTTATCGGCAGTGCGCGACGGGACAAATGATGCGCCTCATCGCGATTGATAAGTTCAATTTCGTAGTGCGCGTCTGGCTCTAGTGCGGTCAGGCGCAATGGGCGCGGCACGCTCTGGCGCCCGGTCTCTGCCTTACCGGCAAACATCACAAAGCGCGTCTTATCCCGTGCCAGTTGCAGCTCGGCAATCACACTTGGATCGGCTGCATCAAGGCGCAGAATATCGGCTTCCATGCGCCAGTCGCGATTGGCTTTCCACCATGCGGTCACGCGGGTCAGAACGGCGGCTTCTTCCTCTGTCAGCTCACGGGGATCCATCTCAAACCCCATGTGCCGCTGCGCCGCCACCCAGGCACGGAAGTGGATGTCATGCACCCGCCCCGATGTGTGGCAGTGGCGCGGGCCCACATGGCTGCCCGCAATCGCCGCTGGCAGCATCAGCGCGCCATCGTGTTGAATACGCAGGCGCTCACGCGCGTCATTGCTGTCGCTCAGCCAGACCCGCTGCGTGTGCTGCAAAATCCCTGCATCAATCCGACCACCACCAGAGGAACAGCTTTCGATCTCCACGTGAGGGAAAGCTGCGCGCAACGCGCCCAACAGCGCATAGATCCCATCAGCCTGCGCCGCATCTGCCACCGGCAACAGACGGTTGTGATCCCACTTGATATAGTCAATGTCGTGGCTCTCAAGGAGCGCGCTGATCTTGCCAAACAGATGGGCGCGCACCTCTTCATTGGCGAGATCCAGCACCCGCTGTTGGCGCCCCTCGATCTGATCCGCAGGCCCCAAAATCCACTCCGGGTGCGCCCGCGCCAGATCACTGTCGAGGTTGACCATCTCCGGTTCAAACCACAGCCCAAAAACCATGCCCAGCGCCTGAGCATGGTCAATCAGCGGGGTCAGCCCGTCTGGCCACTTGCGCGGATCAATATCCCAATCTCCAAGGCTCGACGTGTCGTCATCACGTTTGCCAAACCAACCGTCATCCAGCACAAAGCGCTCCGCGCCCAGCGCGGCGGCACGGTCTGCGATTTCCTTCAGCACATCCACATTGTGATCGAAGTACACGGCTTCCCAGCAATTGTAGTGCACCGGACGCGGGCGCTCTGGGTGTGGCCAGGTGACAACCTCATCGCGCAAGTGTCGCTGAAACGCCACCGCGCAGCCATTCAAACCCGTCTCTGACACTGCAAAATAGAGCTTCCCGGTTTCAAACCGCCGGCCGGCCCGCTGTGTCCCGGTGGCATGGCCCCACTGGATCTGACGCCGTCCATCGGGCAATTCTTCGGCATACATCACATGCCCGCCAGACCAGCCATAGTGCATGGCAAAAACTTGGCCTTGCGTGTTCGTGGCCCCCGCCTCTGGGAAATAGGCAATGGGGGGATGCTCATGTCCTGAGCGCCCAGTGCGCGCATCTCGCATCACGATACCGGCGCACCATGGGCTGCGTTCCATCTGAAACTCGCCCACCCAGCGGCCAGAGAAGTGCAATATCTCCGCCCCCATCTGCGGCCCCGGCAGCACAGGCGCCGCCAAATGATGCAGGGTGATCTCCTCCTTTGCGATCAGTGATGTCGATGCGGCAATCACGCCGCCTTCAACAGCAAACTGAAACGTCAGCGTCAGCCCGGTCTCTGCATCTTCACACACAAACCGCACCCCATCCGCTTCACTCAGCTTGAAACGCGGATACAGCGCTGCCCCGTCGCGGTAAGCCACCAGCCCGGCCTGCCCCTGAAAACTGTTGCCCGCCTCCGGGCACAGCGACAGATCCGGCAACCGATCAATCATCCCGCCGGTCACATCCCGCTCAGTGGCGGCGGCGCAGGCCGCTAGATCTGCCCCGGCAGGCAAAGGTGCCCCCCAATAGAGCGCGCCGGGCACGCCCCCATCAGAGGCCAGAACCAAAGTCTGACCCGGCGCATCAATGCGCCAGGTTTGCAAAGCTTGCGTCACTTCACAGCTCCCAGTGTGAGACCGGCAATGAAGTGCCGTTGCATCAGAAAGAACATCGCCACAGGGGGCAATGCCGCCACAATCGAGCCTGCGCTCATCAGGTGATACGCCGCGCGATACTGCGCGTTAAACGAGGTGATCCCTGCGGTGACAGGCTGGCTCTCCGCCCCCTGCGTCAGGACCACTGCCCAGAAGTAGTCGTTCCAGATAAACGTGAAGATCAGCACTGACAGCGCCGCCAGCGCCGGTTTCATCAGCGGCAGAACCACATACCAAAAGATACGCCATTCGCTTACGCCTTCTACACGTGCCGCCTCAATCAACTCAAACGGCAGCGCCCGGATGAAGTTGCGCATGAACAGCGTGCAAAACCCCGTCTGGAATGCCACATGGAACAGCACGAGACCGGTCTTGGTGTTGTAGAGCCCCATCTCCAGCGTCAGGTCGCGCACTGGCACCATCAGAATCTGAAACGGTACAAAGTTCCCCGCGACAAACATGAAGAAGATCCAGAGGTTCGCCCGGAATTTATAGATCCCCAGCGCAAAACCCGTCATCGCGCTCAACGCCACGGCGCCAATCACCGTTGGAATGGTGATCAGGAAAGAGTTCAGCAGATAGCGTGGCATGTCAGAGTCAAAGAAGACCCGGCCATAGTTCGCCGCCCCTTCAAAGCTAGACGGCAGCCCCCAATAGTTGCCAGAGGTGAAATCCGCATCCGGCTTGATGGAGAACAGCGCCACCGCCAGCAGTGGTGCCAACCAGAACAAAAGCGCAATCGGCAGCATGGTTTTGTAGGCCAGCTGTGCGGCCTGTGGCTGTTTTTCGATCGGTTGTGGAAACATCTCAGTGCCCCTTCTCTTCGCGATACATCGACCACAGGAAGTAGGTGATAAAGCAGAGCATGATCAGGAACAGCACCACAGCAATCGCCGCGCCATAGCCCATGCGGAAGCCGTATTCCGACAGCGCCACTTCGAACATGTAGTACGCCAGCACGCGCGAGCTGCCAAAGGGGCCGCCCTGCGTCATGATGGAAATCAGGTCAAACGAACGCAGCGCACCGATGATCGTCACCACGAAAGCAATAAACGTCGCCGGGCGCAGTTGTGGCAGAATGATATGCCAGAGCATTTTCCAGCCCTTTGCCCCATCCAGACGTCCTGCCTCGATCTGTTCCGGGTCCACCGCGTTCAGGCCGGTGAGATAAAGGATCATGCAATAAGCCGTCTGCGGCCAAAGGCCCGCCGCGACGATGCCATAGGTCACCAGATCTTCGTTGCCAAGCACGTTGATTGGCCCCATGCCAACCCAACCCAGCATTGTGTTCAACAGGCCGAAGTTCGGATCGTAAAACCAGCTGAACACCAGACCAACCACCACTTGGCTGATTACAAAAGGAAAGAAGAACAGCGACTTATAAACGCGGATGCCCGCAACCGTCTGGTTCAGGAACAGCGCAATGAACAGGCCGGCAGGAATGGCAAGCAGGTAGAGAAACAGCCACAGCACGTTGTTTTTCAACGACACGAAAAAGGCGTCTCGATCTACGTATTCCCAATAAAGGTCTTCATAGTTGCGAAAGCCCACATAGGTCTTTTCGCCCAGCCCGTCCCATTCATAAAGCGACAGGTTGAAAGATTGGAAAACCGGCGCGATCACATAGACCGCAAAAAACAACATGCCCGGCGCCAGGAAAATCCAGGGCGCGATGCGCTGTTGATTGCGGTGGAACCAGCTTTCGGTTTCAGGAATTTCAGAAGAAACGGTCATAACATAACCCGCGGTTTGAGGGCTGAGAGGCGGAGAAATCCCCCGCCTCTCTTTCTAAAAAGTGGTCAGGTGGCAAGGGTGCCAACCCAACCCCTTGATCTTATTTGTAGATACGACCGCGTGCGCGCTCGAGTTTCGCAAGGATCTTGTCCAACTGATCTGGCTTCACCATGAACTCCTGGAACCCTTCCATGGAAACTTTGGCCATTTCAGCAGGCGCGTCACGATCCCAGAACTGCGCCACACCACCGGTGGAATTGGTGGACAGCATCTCAAAGCCCTGCTGCAGGAACTTGTCATCATCCACGCTGGAGCCTGCGTTCACAGGCAGCTGGCCAAGGTTTTTGCCATTGTTGATGATGGTCTGCTCATCCGCAGAAGTCGCAAAGCGCAGGAACTCACGTGCCGCCTCTTTGTTCTTTGCGTTTGCAGGGATGTGGAAGGTGTCTGTTGGCGCATCTTCAGACAGCGCGACATCCGGGTTGATCTTCACAAACTGGTAGAAATCCAGCTGATCATCAGACAGACCGGCCTCGCGCAGCGGTGCCACCGCGAAGTTGCCCATCAGATAGGCCGCAGCTTCCCCGTTCACCATGAACGGCAGCGCTTCCTGCCAGCTGTAGGTCTGGTGGTCCTTGATGAACGCGCCCATGTCCACGAGCTCTTTCCAGTTCATGAAGGTCTGCTTCACGCGCTCGTCTTCCCAAGACACGTTGCCAGCCGCCAGATCCATGTGGAAATCAAAGCCGTTGGTGCGCATGTTCAGATAGTCAAACCAGCCGCCAGCGGTCCACAGGTATTTGGTGCCGATGGTGTAGCAGGCGCGGCCAGACTCAACGATCTTGGCGCAGTTTGCCTTCTCTTCATCCCAGGTGGTTGGCTCAGAAAGGCCCAGCTCATCAAAGATGTCTTTGCGGTAGTAAACACCCCATTGGTAGTAGGTGTAGGCCACGCCCCACTGCTTGTCATCAATGGTCAAAGCGCCTTTGGTGGAGGCCAAACCTTCTGCGATGGCTGGCTCTGCATAAAGATCGGATACATCTTCAAACAGGCCCGCTTCTACGTAGGGGCGCATACGGTTGGCAGCATACCAGGTGGCAACGTCCGGCGCGTTCGCGGTCAGGAAGTTGCGGATCTGGGTTTTGTAGGCTTCACGATCAATCACGGTGGTTTCGATGTTCAGGTCGGGGTGCTTCTCACCGAACCGTGCAATCATCGCTTCCATCGTGGCGCGTGGCGCCGGGTTTGACGTGTCCAAGAAAATAGTCAGGTCGCCAGAAAGCTCTGCGGACGCTGGTACGGCAAAAGCCGACGCGAGCGCAGCCGCTGCGGCGGTGGTTTTCATTTTGGAAAGCATTGTGTCCTCCCTGTGCTCCAAAATTATGTAAGTTTTAGTTCCATTATTTGAAACCGTGTTTTACATATTGAAAACTACACACAGTCTCGGCTAGATTGTCAACAGATTCCTGCCCACCAGCAGGAAAGTGGAGGAGAACAACAGTTCATGGCAGGCGACGGAACAGTCGGCAAAGCACTGGACGTGCTGGATCAAGTGGCCGCATTTGAGCGGCCTGTGCGCTTTGGGGAGCTGCAAGAGCAAAGCATCTACCCAAAGGCAACGCTCTATCGCTTCCTACAGACCCTAACCAATCAGGGCATGCTGGCCTATGACAGTGATCGACAGACCTATTCGCTGGGCATCCGCCTTGTGCGCCTCGCCCATGCGGCCTGGACACAAAGCTCTCTCGCGCCCATCGCGCGCCCGCATCTGGACGCGCTGTCACAGGCGTCTGGGGAAACCGTGCATTTGGCGCAACTCGATGCCTCTCAGGTGCTCTATGTCGATAAACGCAACGCACGCGACCCAGTGGCCATGTATTCGCAGGCTGGTAAAGTCGGCCCGGCTTACTGCACCGGCGTCGGCAAGGCGATGATGGCCTTTCTGGATGAAGAGACGCTGACGGCCACGATCGCCCAGCAGAGCTTTCATCGCTTCACCCCAACAACTTTGGTCACAGCCGAAGAGCTGCGCGCAGAGCTCGATAACATCCGCGCGCGTGGCTATGGCTTTGACCGTGAAGAGCATGAACCCGGCATCGTCTGCGTGGCCGTGCCGGTTCTATCCCCCAATGGACGCATGCTGGGGGCGCTCTCCGTCACCGGCCCGACCAGCCGAATCTCTCTTGAGCAACTAGAAACATGGGCGCCCCGCGTGATGGACACTGCCGCCCAAATTGGCCGGGAAGCCCAGGCTTGGCGCTTCCCCGAAACCAGACAGCAAAAGGTAGCGACCACATGACAGGCGTAACTCTGCAAGGAGCCATCAAACGGTATGGCGAAACCCAAGTGATCCACGGCGTGGATCTGCAGATTGAAGATGGCGAATTCTGCGTCTTCGTTGGCCCCTCTGGCTGCGGCAAATCCACCCTGCTGCGCATGATCGCTGGTCTGGAAGAGACCACAGAAGGCACCATCAACATCGGCACCCGGGACGTGACCCATATGGACCCCGCCAAACGCGGCGTCGCCATGGTGTTTCAGACCTACGCGCTTTACCCGCATATGACCGTGGCAGAAAACATGGGTTTCGGGCTGCGCATGAACGGGCATCCCAAGGCCGAAATCGAGGAGAAAGTGCAAAAAGCCTCCTCGATTCTCAAACTCGACCAATACCTCAAGCGCAAACCAAAGGCGCTTTCGGGTGGCCAACGCCAGCGTGTCGCGATTGGCCGTGCCATTGTGCGCGGGCCGGAAGTGTTCCTGTTTGACGAACCGCTTTCCAACCTCGATGCAGAGCTGCGCGTCGACATGCGTGTGGAAATCGCCCGCCTGCATCAGGAAATCGGTGCCACCATGATCTATGTGACCCACGATCAGGTCGAAGCCATGACCATGGCCGACAAAATCGTGGTACTGCGCGATGGCCGCATTGAACAGGTCGGCGCGCCTCTGGATCTCTACCGCGATCCCGACAACCGCTTTGTCGCAGGCTTTATCGGCTCCCCGTCGATGAACTTCCTTGAGTGTGATGTTGTGGATGGCAAACTGACCAACCCGGCGTTCGTGGCTCCCATCACCTCCCCCATCGCCCTGCCCGCCGGTCAAACCAAAGTGACATTGGGCATTCGCCCAGAGCATCTGGAACTCGACCACAATGCAGACCAGCTCACCATTGAGCTGACAGAGGCACTTGGCGGCGTGTCTTATTGCTACCTCGGCGGCATCGGCGACACCCGCCTGATCGTCGAAGAACGCGGCGACCACCGCAGCTCAGAGCGCGAAAAGGTCGGCCTGACGATCCCATCCGAGCGGATCTATCTGTTTGATCCAGACACCGGCGCCCGCATCCGCTGAGAGGCACTTAGAAGGCAGAAGCGTGGTTGATCGCGACGACGCCTAACAGTGATCTGGCACAATATTGCTACGCGCTCTGAGCGATGTTCTCTTCAGAGCGCGTATTGCGAAGAAGCAACCGGCAGTGGCAAATTCAGGACCTTGGCCACCATTTCTCCTTGGCGTGACACATCCATTTTATCAAAGGCAATTTTAAGATATTGGCGCGCGCTCGCTTCTGTTATGCCCGCGTTTTTTGCGGCATCTTGCAGAGACAAACCGCCCGAAATCATCGTTACTAGCCGTGCTTGACTGGCGGTCAACCCAAACGCCTTGCACAGGACTTCTTGCCGCGTTTCCATGGGCCGTTCTGAATCTCGGATGGTCAATATCGCCAGTGGTTCACTTTTCCCAGCCCATCCCCCGTGCGTGAGTTCACCCAGAAGCGGAGAGACATAAAGCTGCAAGGGAACCATACTTTTGTTGCGCACAATCGAAACCGCTTGACCGGAAACTGCATTTCGGTTCCGAGCCTGTGAAATGACAAAATCAATGGCTGCGGACAGATGTCGTTCATTCGCTTTGCTCGACAAAAGCACTCCATCAACCACGAACAATCCGTCTAGATCCCGAAGGATGTCCTGAGCCGTCGCATTGCTGAACATAATACGAGACGAACTGCCAACAACGATCACGCCGATCGCCATGTTATCAAGCGTATTTGCGGCAACATTCTTTTCAAAATCGATCGAGCCGATATCCCGCTGTAAAATAATCGCCCGGTTTAGATGGGGGATAAGTTCACTCAGCAAGCCGCAATCTGACCTTTCAAACCGACTTTGTGACTTGTTTCTCAACGCAAGGAAATATGAGAGCGAACGTGTGTCTTCAATGAGATTTACGCCCAGTGAATACTCGACGCCGCCCGGTTCCAGAATTTCTTGATAGACTTGAGTGCCATGCAGTTCTTCATCGCTTAAGTGCATCCTGCAATGTACAGGTTCAAACGGGTTCTGCGCAAAATAGGGCAGTCGGGGATCCGTTGGCATTAACTCATCATATCGGCGGTAGTGGCTGTCACTCCATTCGTAGCCATAGAGTCGGCTAAAGGAGAGCCTATGATTGCCTAGGTCATGGTGGCCAATTTGTGCCCCCTGAGCCTCAAAAAGTCCTGCGGCGGATTGCAAGAATGCAGACCATTTTGCCGGATCGCACGCAGCTTCGTATAGAGCGTCCACAGTCTTCAACACTTGACGCAGTCGCTCGCTGGTCGGTTGGCTGTTCAAAATCCCAAGCTCCATAAAATGGTGTCCGGTTTACCCTCAGGCAACGTCGAAGCAGATTCGAAATCTCGTCATTGAAATATAGCATTTATTTGCGCTGCAAGTTCACATTTGGGAACTGCCAGCCTTCAATTTCAGAGGTACGGTCGCCCACAGCTTCAACGAAAGATTGCGTTTATTGAGTTCCCCGTAATGGATTTTTTACAGACCAGCTTCGAGACCATGCTGACCTACCCCAGCCTTCTACAGATGATCGGTGTCGTGGGTTTTTTGACCTACGTGATCGGTTTTGGCTTGGTCCAGAATGAGAAAGTGTGCGGCAACGGCATAGTTTACCCTGCCTCCAAGGTCTTTGCTGCAATATGCGTGTTGATCAGCCTCGTTGGCGCATTCAACCTCGCATCATGCCTGATTCAGCTGAGCTACATTGTTATCGGTCTCTACGGCATAGTAATACGCCATAAAAAAAACAGACTGGACAACCCGGCAAAAACTGAAGCGAAGCACGCTACAGTGCCTGAAAACATCGTCTTGTTGACCGAAACTTCAAGCCAGACCCTACCAGAGAAAGAACTGGGTCGGTGTGGTTAGTGGGGCACTCTCAGCATGCTGCTGAAAGCCAGCCAAGTGTCTTGCGATGACTCTAAGATCCCCCACAGAGCGTGTGATCCAAACCCTATGCTTCGAGGCCGGAGGCGTTGCTCTGGTTGCCCCGGCATATGCTTACCTGACTGGCACCTCCATGGCAGGCGGGCTTGCAACAATTGCACTCCTATCGATTGTGATCCTAGTCTGGGCACCCGTTTTCAATACGCTTTTTGACTATGTCGAACGGAAGTGTGTCGGGCGTCTGGCGAGCGATAGACCATTGGGCGCGCGCATTCTCCACGCGACCCTTCATGAAACAAGCTCAATTCTAATCACCTGCCCGTTGCTTATCTGGACCGGGGGATACTCATTGACGTCAGCACTTTTCATCAATGTCAGTCTGACAATCGCATACGTGGTCTATACTTTTACTTTCCACATATTTTATGACCGCTGGCGTCCTGTTCACCCCTCCACCGACTTTGCACGTGATCTTTGAAATGTCCTGCGATCGGCACGCACGGATCTATATGCTTAGCCCAGGCACCCACGCGCGCATCCGCTGAGCGAGGTTGGGATAAGACACCGCAGCGCCCAGCTATTAGCGTCATTAAAGCGCCGCGAGCGCGCGGCACACCACCTGCACCGATGCGTCAACTGGGCCACTGGAATCGATGCGGCAGGTAAGTTTGTTTTGCGAGGCAATCCAGCGCTCATGCATCTCAATGTTGCGGCCATGAAATGCAGGATCATCATAGCCCTTGGCCCATTCAATGAAATCGCAATGGATCTGATACATATCTCCACCTTCTTTGATGCGCGCCCCAAACCGGCCGGCTTCCCGCGCGACGAGGCGTTGGATCCGCACCTCCGCTGCAAGGGTTGTGAACACCAGTAGGTCAGCCTGAGCAATCAACGCCTCGCCCCAGCCGTTGCAGGACCCCGAAAGAACCCAGCCAACGCCCCCCATCGCCTCCTTCATCAGGCGCACTCGCTCCTGCGGCGGGTTCTTCACTGAAAAAGGCGGATCAACGGGTGCCCAGTAGTGATCATCCGCATCCACATGGGTCAATCCTGTGGCTTCCGCAACATTCTGCGCCAGCGTACTGGACCCACTGCCGGAGGCTCCAAAAATGTATACTTTTAGGTGTTTGTAAGATGTCTTCATATCTGAGTGACCCCGAAAAAATCAACAGATGCAACCAATTGGCACGAAAGGCAGGCGCGCTCTTTAGGGGAAAGCGCTCAGCATAAAGACACCAAATCGTCAGTTGATCCCTAGAATAAATCTCGGGCTCAAAAGGTCTCTAGACCCGCCCAACTCACTCCGAAATCACCCAGTCATCCGCATAGGCCAGCTCACCAATCGCCATCCAGGACATGCGCACGCGGGCAATACGGCTGTCGCCCCAGGTGCGGAACACAAGCTGAAACCCAAGATTGGTGATCTCTTCCGCCACCACCTCTGAGCGGATGTTTGGCCCGCTGTCCATGTCCCACAACGAAAGCGACACATGCACCGCAGGCGGCACGCGGTATTTGGAGCGAAATTTGATCAGCTTGCGGCGCTCACGCGCGCCATCGCCGGTCCACATCTGGCCGTTGTCTTCAAACTCGGAAAAGAGGACCTCGTCCCCCTGATCCACACCGACATAGCTGTTGCGTATTCTCTTCATCGTGTTCTGTGTGCAGTTCAATCAAGGCATCATCAAGCCAAAATATGGTTACAAAAACGCAAAAGGCCCCGCCGTGATGGCGAGGCCTCCAACCAGTCTATCCGCTTGGGATCAGACCATATCTTCCAGAAGATGCTCCAGATCGGAGAGGAACTTCTCCGCGCCGTCCTTGTGCTCTTCGCCCGCTTCCGCAGCCGCCTTGCGAGCGTCAGCAATGACGTCCTCAAGATCCGCTTTGGTCACGGTTTCACCGCTATGTGCGTGCTCCGCGATCACCGAGATCGACTCTGCAGAGATTTCCGCGAAACCGCGGGTCACCACAAAATCCTTCTCGCCATCCGCCGTCTGAACCCGCACCACGCCGGGGCGCAGTGAAGTCAGCAGAGGCGCATGGCCTGGCATTGCGGTGAGGTCACCATCAGCGCCAGGGATCTGCACGGCGGTCGCCTGAAGCGAAGCAAGGCTCCGCTCAGGGCTGACCAGGTCAAATTGCATCTCGTTTGCCATGTCGGGCCTCCTTAGGCCGCTTCAGCAGCCATCTTCTCGGCTTTAGCAATCACTTCGTCGATGCCGCCAACCATGTAGAAGGCGCCCTCTGGGAGGTGATCGTATTCGCCAGCCACAACGGCTTTGAACGACGCGATAGTGTCTTCCAGCTGAACCTGAACACCGTCAGAGCCGGTGAAGACTTTCGCCACGTCGAACGGCTGAGAGAGGAAACGCTGGATCTTACGCGCACGCGCAACAGTCAGCTTATCTTCTTCGCTCAGTTCGTCCATGCCGAGGATGGCGATGATGTCTTGCAGCGACTTGTAGCGCTGAAGGATCTGCTGAACGTCAGAAGCAACCGCATAGTGCTCTTCACCCACAACGGACGGATCCATCAGACGGGAAGAGGAGTCCAGCGGGTCCACAGCTGGGTAGATACCCAGTTCGGAAATCGCACGGGACAGAACGGTGGTTGCGTCCAAGTGGGCAAAGGTGGTTGCCGGTGCAGGGTCGGTAAGGTCGTCCGCTGGAACGTAAACCGCCTGAATCGAGGTGATCGAACCGGATTTGGTGGAGGTGATGCGTTCCTGCATCGCGCCCATATCGGTTGCCAGAGTTGGCTGGTAACCCACAGCAGACGGGATACGGCCGAGAAGCGCGGACACCTCAGAACCTGCCTGTGTAAAGCGGAAGATGTTGTCCACGAAGAACAGAACGTCGGTACCGGATTGGTCACGGAACTGTTCCGCCAGGGTCAGACCGGTCAGAGCAACACGGGCACGCGCACCGGGAGGCTCGTTCATCTGGCCGTAAACCAGAGCCACTTGGGACTCTTCGAGGTTGTCTGGCTTAATAACGTTGGATTCGATCATCTCGTGGTACAGGTCGTTCCCTTCACGGGTCCGCTCACCAACACCCGCGAACACCGAGTAGCCGGAGTGCACTTTTGCGATGTTGTTGATCAGTTCCATGATCAGAACGGTTTTGCCCACACCAGCGCCGCCGAACAGACCAATCTTACCACCTTTGGAGTAAGGCGCGAGAAGGTCGATCACTTTGATGCCGGTCACGAGGATTTCGGACTCGGTGGCCTGCTCAGCGAACTCTGGTGCTGGCTGGTGGATGGCGCGAGTTTCTTTCGCTTCCACTGGGCCGCCTTCGTCAACCGGCTCACCGATCACGTTCAGAATACGACCGAGGGTCGCGTTGCCAACCGGGATAGAGATCGGAGCGCCAGTATCTTCTACGACTGCGCCACGAACCAAACCTTCGGTTGCGTCCATTGCGATGGTACGAACGGTGTTTTCACCAAGGTGCTGGGCAACTTCCAGAACCAGTTTCTTACCATTGTTTTCGGTGTTCAGTGCGTTCAGGATCTCCGGCAGAGAGTCGTCGAACTGCACGTCGACAACAGCGCCGATGACCTGGGTCACCTTACCTTTTGCGTTTGCCATGTTTCGTCTCCGGTTCTTAGAGCGCTTCCGCGCCCGAGATGATTTCAATTAGCTCGTTGGTGATCACAGCCTGACGTGAGCGGTTATACTCGATGGTCAGCTTGTCGATCATGTCGCCTGCGTTGCGGGTTGCGTTGTCCATTGCGGACATCCGCGCACCCTGCTCAGAGGCACCGTTTTCCAGCAGTGCAGCGAAAATCTGTGTGGCCACGCCGCGCGGCAGCAGGTCAGCCAGAATGGCCTCTTCGCTGGGCTCGTAGTCATACAGGGTTGCTGCGCCACCTTCCTCAGCCTCAAACGCGGCCGGGATGATCTGCTGTTCGGTCGGGATCTGGCTCACGACGTTCACGAACTTCGCATAGAAGATCGTTGCGACATCAAAATCGCCCGCGTCAAAGCGCACGAGAATGTCACGGGCAATGCCCTGAGCGTCGTCGTAGCCCACGCGTTTCACCTCGGTGAGGTCCACGTGGCCTACAAAGTCATCACCCAATTCGCGTTTGATCGCGTCACGGCCCTTCTTGCCAACAGTCAGAACCTTGACGGTTTTGCCTGCAGCTTTCAGTTCCGCAGCTTTCGCACGCGCCAACTTAGCAATGTTTGCGTTGAAGCCACCGCAGAGGCCGCGTTCAGCGGTCATCACCACCAGAAGATGGGTCTGATCGCTGCCAGTCCCTGCAAGCAGCTTAGGTGCAGAGTCAGAGCCGCCAACCGAGGCCGCGAGACCACCCAGAACGGCGTTAAACCGTTCTGTGTAAGGACGCGACTGCTCAGCAGCTTCCTGCGCGCGGCGAAGTTTCGCCGCGGCAACCATCTGCATGGCTTTTGTGATCTTCCGAGTGTTTTTCACACTCTCGATCCGGTTTTTTAGGTCCTTCAGACTAGGCATTGTCCGAACCCCTTATGAAAAGTCAGCGGCGAACGCGTCCAGAACGGCTTTCACTTTGTCAGCGGCCTCGCCTTTGATCTTCGGATCTTCGTCGGTGATCCACTGAAGCAGGTCGGCGTGCTTGCTGCGCAGGAAGGTCAGCATGGCTTCTTCAAAGCGGCCAACGTCAGACACTGCCACTTTGTCGAGGTAGCCGTTCACACCCGCGAAGATCACACAGACGATTTCTGCGTTGGTCAGCGGAGAGTACTGAGGCTGCTTCATCAGCTCGGTCAGACGCGCACCACGGTTCAGCAGCTGCTGAGTTGCGGCGTCAAGGTCGGAACCAAACTGAGCAAAGGCTGCCATCTCACGATACTGCGCGAGGGACAGTTTCACCGGACCAGCAACCGAGGACATCGCGGATGTCTGCGCGGAGGAGCCCACACGGGAAACCGACAGACCGGTGTTCACAGCTGGACGGATACCTTGGTAGAACAGTTCTGTTTCCAGGAAGATCTGACCGTCGGTGATGGAGATCACGTTGGTTGGAATAAACGCGGAAACGTCGCCACCTTGGGTTTCGATGATCGGCAGCGCGGTCAGCGAGCCTGCACCGAAGTCTTCGTTCAGCTTCGCGGAACGCTCAAGCAGACGGGAGTGGAGGTAGAAAACGTCACCAGGATACGCTTCACGTCCGGGTGGACGACGCAGCAGCAGGGACATCTGACGATAAGCAACAGCCTGCTTGGACAGGTCATCATAGATGATCAGCGCGTGCTTGCCGTTGTCACGGAAGTACTCGGCCATCGCGGTTGCGGCATAAGGTGCCAGGAACTGCATTGGTGCCGGGTCAGACGCGGTCGCGGCCACAACGATGGAGTATTCAATCGCGCCGGTTTCTTCCAGCTTCTTCACCAGCTGCGCAACGGTGGAGCGCTTCTGGCCAACCGCGACGTATACGCAGTACAGCTTCTTGCTCTCATCGTCGCCTGCGGCGTCGTTGTAGGATTTCTGGTTCAGGATCGCGTCCAGAGCAACGGCAGTTTTACCGGTCTGACGGTCACCAATGATCAGCTCACGCTGGCCACGGCCGATTGGGATCATCGCGTCAACGGACTTCAGGCCAGTCGCCATTGGTTCGTGAACAGATTTACGCGGGATGATGCCCGGCGCTTTCACGTCTGCCACACCACGGGTGGAGGACTCGATTGGGCCCTTGCCGTCCAGCGGGTTGCCCAGACCGTCTACAACGCGGCCCAGCAGGCCTTCTCCGGTTGGAACGTCCACGATGGAGTTGGTGCGCTTAACAGTGTCACCTTCTTTGATGTCACGGTCAGAACCGAAGATAACGACACCCACGTTGTCATTTTCCAGGTTCAGCGCCATGCCCTGAATACCACCTGGGAATTCAACCATCTCACCAGCTTGAACGTTGTCCAGGCCGTAGACGCGCGCAATACCGTCGCCGACGGAAAGCACACGGCCGACTTCGGCCACTTCGGCCTCTTGGCCAAAGTTTTTGATCTGCTCCTTAAGGATCGCAGAGATTTCGGCTGCTTGGATACCCATTATCCGACCTCTTTCATTGCATTCTGTAGGGATGCGAGCTTGGAGCGGATCGAGGTATCGATCATCTTCGAGCCCACTTTAACAACAAGACCGCCAACGAGGCTTTCGTCGACAGTCGCATCAATCTTGACATCTTTACCAACGCGCGCGGCCAGGGTCTTGGCCAGCTTTTCGCTTTGGGTTTTGGTCAGTGCTTTGGCCGTGGTCACCTCTGCGGTCACCTCGCCTTTGTGATCCGCAAGCATCGCTTGCAGATGCGCAATCAGTTGCGGCAGCACGAACAGACGGCGTTTCTGTGCCATCAGGCCCAGCACGTTTACCAGAACTTCCTGAACACCGATTTTCTGGGCGACTGCTGTGATTGCTGCACCTTGGTCTTCGCGGCTGACCAAAGGGGAATTGATCAGATCGCGCAGGTCGGCGCTGTCGGCCAATGCCGCGCTCAGGCCGTCGAGGCTGCTTTCCAATTCGCTCAGCGCGTTGTTCTCTTGTGCGATCTCAAAGACCGCGGCGGCATAGCGCTCGGCGATGCCGGAGGAGATCGAAGCTGGTTCGGACACGTCCACCCTTCCGCTTGCTGGCCTCCCTTCCAGCATACAAATGTATGCAAGAAGCGAGGGCGTTACTTAACCCCGAAACTAACGGGGCGTTAAAATCCGTCGAGGGTGTAGCAGAGGTGCGGCGACCTAGCAACATTTTTGCTAGGTATTTCCGAGCGATCAGAAAAGCAGGAAAAGCTGCGTTTTCACCCCGATGTTATACACAGGCAAAGGTGCATCACGCAGCGGCAGCCAAACATGTCTCACAGAGTTGTTTTTTTGTGAAAATTGCGGTGCTGTCGCTGCTTTTTCCCATATCTTAATACGCCATTTACGACATCTGCGACAATTCATCACGCCCATCCACTTAGGATCGCTCGACCAGCGCATGTATCAACGAAATTTCAATCTACTCCGCGCTCAATGGATCACTGGGGGACTGAGTCCGATTCTAAAATACTGAGGTGGTTATGGGACCGTTAGTACTATTGTCGCTTTTGGGCATTGGCGCAGCCACGGCTGTTGTCGATGTGATGGGATCAAAAAACGATTCAGAAGCGGACGAGGCAACAGAGTCTGAAACGGACGAGTCTTCGGACACAGATCAAGACACAGACACCGACCTGATTGATCAGATCACCCCACCCTCCGAAAGCGTGACCCCCAGCTCTGAATCTTCAGACGCTGCAGAAGACGACACCAAAGACGGCATCACCGGCTCCGAGGGCGGCGAAGCCCTCACCGCGCGCGGCACAGACAACATTTTTGCAGGAGATGGCGCTGACACGCTGATCGGGTCTGGCTCTGGCGATCTGCACGGCGAGGACGGCAACGATGCGCTCAAAATCGGCGGAACCGTCGATGGTTTCGGCGGAGATGGCGACGACTATATGCACATCTCACAGGCCGCCCGCGGCTTTGGTGGCGACGGCGATGACACATTCTTCCTAAAGGCTTCCCAATCCGCAGAGGGTGCAGCGGCACAGGCCGATGGCGGCGATGGCGACGACACCTTTCTGATGCGCCCCTTGTCCGGCCTGCCAGAAGACACGCTGCCCCATGTCCTCACGGGCGGCGCCGGTGCCGACATTTATGCCCTTGATATCGATGACGCGACAGGGATCCGCGACGGGGAGGAAAGCGACAATCCCGTTGTGGCGCGGATCACCGATTTCAACACCGAAGAAGACATGCTGCTGGTGGACATCGGCGTCAGCGCCAAAATGTCTGATCTGAACAGCATTCCAACGCCATCCATCACGACCACCACAGACCCGGACGGCGCCTTTACAGACGTGCATATCAGCTGGGAAAACCCGCTGAACCCAGACAATGTCGAAACCCGTACTTTGCGACTAGAAGGGGTCACCGACTTCTCTGCGGAGGATGTCGAGCTCACCAGCATCGTCGATCCAAACGGCGACAGCTTTGAACAGCAGGCAGAGAACGCACAAGCCCACAAACTTTTTGCGCTGAAACCCGTCGAAGGCTCCGCTGCTGACGATACGATAGCCACCTCAGAAAACGCGCTCGTTGATCTTCAAGACGGCAATGACACACTGAGCCTTGGCAGCGGCACGCATGTCGCCCATGGCGGCGACGGGGATGACACCATAACCGTGTCAGAAGACAGCGATGGCGCCGCACATCTTATTGGCGGAGACGGCGATGATGTGATCACCGCCGATCTGGTAAAGAACAGCGATACTGTGCTGCTGGGCGGTGAGGGCGATGACACCATCACATTTGGTATGGGCCATTATGTGGATGGCAACGCAGGCGAAGACACGCTGGTGCTCAATGTGCATGCAGACGCGGTCGATCAAGGGCCCGCCGTGCTGCGCACCCTCACGGGCAACCATCTGACCATCAACATTCCTGCCGACCTCGAAGGGGAGGTGGATATCGTCAACCACACCTATGGCAACGGGTTCGAAGTGTCCTACTCAGAGATCTTCGTGGGGGATGTTCCCGTGCTCAAACTTCTGGAAGAGGATTTCCAGAATGGTGTCGGCATCGCGGAAAATGATTTACGCCTGACAATTCTGCGCCAAGACGCCTGAATCCAAAGCGCACCGGCCGTCTTGTGGTGCCTGATTTAGGCGGGCACCGCTTCGGGGCTGGGTGCCAAAACGCCAAGTGGCCGCTTAACGCGCGTCCCTACACCCGGCCCGTTGGGCGCCTGGACCCGTTTGCTGGCTTCCACAATCAGAACACCGCCCGCCATCACCGGCGAAACGGTCTTGCCAAAGCTTTCAAGCAACGCCCCGGTCTTGCGCCAGAACCGTTTGTGGCTGGGGGGTTGATACAGGGTGGCCCGATGCCGCTCAGGCATGAACCCATGCTGCTTTAGCAATCCCTCAAGCTGCCCTGTGGAATAGGGGCGGCCAAATCCGAAAGGCGTCTTATCGCTGCGCGACCACATGCCAGAGCGGTGCGGCACGATAAAAACAGCGCGCCCCCCAGGCCCCAACACACGGCTGGCTTCCTCAAGCACATCACTCGGCCGCTCGCTCGTCTCAAGCCCATGCATGATCACCAAACGATCCGCATGCCCTGTGGCGATCGGCCATAACGTTTCCTCACACAAAACAGAGACATTCGCCATGCCAGCGGGCCACGGCATCACCCCCTGCGGTCCCGGCATCAAGGCCACGACCCGACGCGCCTCTGCCAGATAGGGCCGCAACAAAGGCACCGCAAAACCAAAACCGACAACCGTTTGCCCCGTCGCCTCAGGCCACAACTCCAGCAGTTCATCACGCACAGCCTTCTGCGCCGCGCGCCCCAAAGTGCTGCGGTAGTAGAAATTGCGAAGGTCTTGCACATCAAGATGCATTGCGCCCGGCTCTCTGATCGGCAAATCTACTGCTAACATAACCATGCAGAGGCGAATTTCCATGCCCCATCAGATCGTCACCATTCCTTGCCTGTCAGACAACTATGCCTTTTTGGTGCATGATGCGTCCACAGGCGCCACTGCTTTGGTTGACGCACCAGAACCCGGTCCGATTCTGGCAGAGCTGTCGGCGCGCAATTGGCACCTGACCCACGTGCTACTGACCCACCATCATTGGGATCACGTGGACGGTCTGGCCGACATTCTCGCCGCCCATCCTGCACAAGTCATCGGCGCCAGCGCAGACGCCCACCGCCTCCCGCATCTGGATCTCGCACTGGCAGAGGGCGACAGCTTTGAGTTTGCGGGCGAAACCGTTTCAATCATTGATGTATCGGGGCACACAGTCGGCCACATCGCCTTCCACTTTCCCGATACACAGGCCGTGTTCACCGGCGACAGTTTGATGGCAATGGGCTGCGGTCGTCTGTTCGAAGGCACCCCCGCACAGATGTTTGCCAGCCTCAGCAAGCTTGCCGCCTTGTCAGACACCACAACCGTCTGCTCCGGTCATGAATATACCGCATCAAACTGCGCCTTCGCGGCCTCATTGGCAGAAGACAACCCGGCGCTAGCCAGCCGAATCCTGGAAGTCGACGCCCTGCGTGCGGAGGGCAAATTCACAGTTCCGTCCAATCTGGGCATCGAAAAGGCGACGAATCCTTTTCTGCGCAGCCATGAACCCGCCCTGAAGACTGCGATTGGCATGGCTGATGCGCCAGCCGAGTTGGTTTTCACCGAAATTCGCAAACGCAAAGACAATTTTTGATCCTCCAAGGGCCAAGAGAGCGGGCCGCCTTGAATTTGCAAGCGGCCCCACCAAATACCTTGTCTAACAAGCCAATCCGCAGCCCAATCCTTCAGCAATTCACGACAGAGTGACCCAACCTGAGGCTGCATCATGCGACAATCTGTGCCAAAATTTACAGAAAGTCCTTGAAGACCGCCGTCAATCGACCAAACTTTAACTGTACAGACCCTATGATGAGGCGCGGGCGTTCCGCCCTCATCTAAACCCGGAGGGAGCAGTCACACCGTGCCGTCATTTTCTAACACGCTCGAACACGCCATTCACGCCGCCCTTGCACAGGCCAACCAGCGCAAACATGAGTTTGCCACGCTGGAGCATCTGCTCCTGTCGTTGCTGGATGAACCTGATGCCCTGCGCGTGATGCAGGCATGCGGCGTGAACATCGACGAATTGCGCAGCGACCTGATCGAATTCATTGACGATGACCTGTCCAATCTGGTCACCGACATCGAAGGCAGCGAGGCGGTGCCCACCGCCGCATTCCAACGCGTCATCCAACGCGCAGCGATTCACGTGCAAAGCTCGGGCCGCACCGAAGTCACCGGTGCCAACGTGCTGGTCGCGATCTTTGCAGAACGTGAATCCAACGCCGCCTACTTCCTGCAAGAACAGGACATGACCCGTTATGATGCGGTCAACTTCATCGCCCATGGCGTGGCCAAAGATCCCGCCTTTGGCGAGGCCCGTCCCGTAACAGGGTCTGACGATGAAGGCGAACAGCGTATCGAAGGCACCGCCGAAGGGGGCGAAGGCAAAGAAAGCGCGCTTGCGAAATACTGTGTCGATCTGAATGCCAAAGCCACCAAAGGGGACGTCGATCCGCTGATTGGCCGCGACCATGAGGTCGAACGCTGCATTCAGGTGCTCTGCCGCCGCCGCAAAAACAACCCGCTTCTGGTGGGCGATCCCGGCGTGGGCAAGACCGCCATCGCCGAAGGGCTTGCGCGCAAAATTGTGCAAGGCGAAATCCCTGAGGTGCTGAGCGAAACCACCATCTACTCGCTCGACATGGGCGCACTACTGGCAGGCACCCGCTATCGCGGCGACTTTGAGGAGCGCCTGAAGGCCGTGGTGACCGAACTTGAAGATCATCCAGACGCGGTGCTCTTCATTGATGAAATCCACACTGTGATCGGCGCGGGGGCCACCTCTGGCGGCGCGATGGATGCCTCCAACCTGCTGAAGCCCGCGCTTCAGGGCGGCAAACTGCGTACCATGGGTTCCACCACCTACAAAGAGTTCCGCCAGCACTTTGAGAAAGACCGCGCCCTGTCCCGTCGTTTCCAGAAAATCGACGTGAACGAGCCAACTGTGCCCGACAGCATCAAGATCCTCAAAGGGCTGAAAGAGTATTTTGAAGAGCATCACAGCGTGAAATACACCGCCGATGCGATCAAAACCGCTGTGGAGCTGTCCGCACGCTACATCAATGACCGCAAACTGCCCGACAAAGCCATCGACGTGATTGATGAGGCCGGGGCCGCGCAGCACCTGCTGGCCGCCTCCAAGCGCCGCAAAACCATTGGCGTGAAAGAGATTGAGGCTGTGGTCGCCAAAATCGCACGCATCCCGCCCAAAAACGTCTCCAAAGACGATGCCGAAGTGCTCAAGGATCTGGAAAAATCCCTCAAGCGCGTAGTGTTTGGTCAGGACAAAGCCATCGAGGCGCTCAGCTCCGCGATCAAACTGGCCCGCGCCGGTCTGCGTGAACCTGAAAAACCCATCGGCAACTACCTCTTCGCCGGGCCAACCGGTGTCGGTAAAACCGAGGTCGCCAAACAGCTGGCCGATACGCTGGGTGTGGAACTGCTGCGCTTTGACATGTCTGAATACATGGAGAAACACGCGGTCTCCCGCCTGATCGGCGCGCCTCCGGGCTATGTCGGTTTTGATCAGGGCGGCCTGCTCACCGATGGCGTAGATCAGCACCCTCATTGCGTGCTGCTGCTTGATGAGATCGAAAAAGCCCACCCCGATGTCTACAACATCCTTTTGCAGGTGATGGACAACGGCGAGCTGACCGATCACAACGGCCGCACCGTGAGCTTCCGCAACGTGGTTCTGATCATGACCTCCAACGCGGGTGCTTCCGAGCAGGCGAAAGCTGCCATCGGCTTTGGTCGTGACCGTCGCGAGGGTGAGGACACCGCCGCGATTGAGCGCACCTTTACGCCGGAATTCCGCAACCGTCTGGACGCGGTGATCTCCTTCCAGCCGCTGCCAAAAGAGACCATCCTGCAGGTTGTCGAGAAATTCGTGCTGCAGCTTGAGGCCCAGCTGATGGACCGCAACGTCACCATCGAGCTGACACCAAAAGCCGCACAATGGCTGGCAGACAAAGGCTATGATGACAAAATGGGCGCGCGTCCGCTTGGCCGCGTGATCCAGGAGTACATCAAAAAGCCCCTCGCCGAAGAGTTGCTCTTTGGCAAGCTCGCCAAAGGCGGCGTGGTCAAGGTGAAGGTCAAAGACGGCGAACTGGTGCTTGATCTTTCGGGCCCCGACAGCCCGCGCATCACCGGCGACAAGCCACCGCTGCTGACCGCAGACTGATGCGCCTCACAGGGCTTACACTTGTTGGTGCGCTCGCAGCTTTCCCCGCTGCGGGCGCGCCGTCGTTTTCGCTCCCGGTTGACTGTGAACTGGGCGAAACCTGCTTCATTCAGAACTACGTCGATCAGGACCCGTCAGAGGGGTATCAAGATCACGCCTGCGGCGCGCTGTCTTATGACGGTCACAAAGGCACAGACTTTGCCCTCCCGACCCTGAAAGCCATGTCAAAGGGCGTCGATGTGCTGGCCGCGGCTGAAGGCGTGGTCACCGGCACACGTGACGGAATGGAAGATCGCATCATCACGCCTGAAGGCATCGCCGCACTCAACGGGCGCGACTGTGGCAATGGCGTCGCCATTGACCATGGGGATGGCTGGGTCACGCAATACTGCCATATGAAGCGCGGCTCCGTCAGCGTTGCCACAGGTGACAAAGTCACACGCGGGCAGCCCTTGGGCGAAATCGGCCTGTCTGGCCGCACCCAGTTCCCCCATCTGCACATCTCTATCCGCCACAACGACGCGGTGGTTGATCCCTTCTCCTCTGAAACCCTCGGCACCTGCGGCGGCGCGCATATATCACTCTGGGCCGATCCAATCCCTTATGTGCCCGGCGGGTTGATCCGCATTGGCTTTGAGGTCGACATCCCCGCCTACGACATGATCAAGGATGGCATGGCCGGGCGCGACAGAATGCCGGCACAGGCCAAGGCGCTTGTGCTGTTTGCCCATGCTTTCGGCAGCCGTCCGGGCGACACGATGGTGTTCACAATCACCGGACCACAGGGCGAAGTCTTCAACGACACAGTGATTTTGGAGCGCACACAGGCACAGTATTTCCGCGCAGGTGGGCGTCGCACACCCCAAGGAGGCTGGCCCAAAGGCACCTATCAGGGCGAAATCGAGCTCAAACGAGGCAGCACCGTGCTCGGCCAGTCCTCAACAACGCTGGTCATCGAATGACCGCCCTCAAAAGGGCCGTCTCTATTTCTCTGTAAATTTCAGCTCAATCCGCCGGTTGCGCGCCCGCGCCTCCTCAGAGTTCGCAGGGTCAACAGGCTGATACTGACCAAAGCCATTGGCCGACAGGCGCGTGGGCGGCAGGCCAAGCACCTCAATCAGATAGCGCACCACAGACAGCGCCCGCGCTTGGCTCAGCTCCCAGTTATCAGCAAAGACGCCGCCTGAAATCGGCACATCATCGGTATGGCCATCCACCCGCAGGATCCAGTTGATCTCTGCCGGAATGTCATCCACGACGCCCTGCAGAATACCCGCCACCTTGGCAACCTCACGCTGCCCCTCCGGTGACAGCTGCGCACCACCCGGCGGGAACAGCACTTCCGAGGAGAACACAAAGCGGTCGCCCACAATCTGCACCCCTTCCTGCGCGCCAAGCACATTGCGCAAGCGCCCAAAGAACTCAGAGCGATACTGCGCCAGATCCTGCGTCTCAGCTGCCAGCGCCGCAGCCTCTGCTTCCATTGCGATCTTCTCTTCTTCCAGTCGCTTGCGCTCTGCCTCTTCCAGCTGCCGCCGCCGCCGCTCTTCAGCAGCGGCCCGTGCCAGCGCCGCGTTCAAATCAGATCCCAGCGCCTCAAGCTGCACCTGCGCAGCCGCATCCCGATCTGCATATTCATCCAGAATGCCCTGCAACTGCCCAAGTTGCGTGCGCAGCGCCGCGATCTGCTGGTTCAACACCACAATCTGGCGCGCGCTTTCTGCGGATCGCGCCTCTTCTTCTGACAACGCTTTATTGGCTTCTGACAGCAACAAATCACGCCGGTCCGCCTCGCTCAACGCTTCCGCCTGTGCGGCCTCCGCCGCCCGCTGCGCAGCGAGTGCCGCCGCCAGCGCCTCCTGAACGTCGCCACGATCCCGCAACTGCTGCTCTGCCGCCACTTTCGCTGCCAGAGCCGCCGCCAGTCGGGCGCGCAGATCCGTACCGCCATCCTGCGCCTGCACCTGTGCCGCAACCGCCGCCGCGAGCTGATCCTCGAGCTCCGCCACACGTGTGGTCAGACCCTCAACCTGCGCGGCGCGTTCTGTGCCAGCCGTTTCCGCCGCCAGTTTAGCAGCCAGCGCCTCCGCCAACTGCGCTTCAAGCGCGGCCAGATCGCCAGAGCGCTGCGACACCTGCGCCTCTGCCGTCGCCCGCGCAGCCACTTCCGCCACCAGACGCGCCTGCAAATCGCTGACCGTGCGGCGGTTTTCCTCAAGCCCCAGCAACACCGCCGCCAGTTCCGCTTTCAGCGAGGCCGCAGCATCGTCACTATTCTCTAGCTCTGACTCAAGCGTTGCAATTTTCAGCACCGCCTCCGCCAGATCCGCGCCCACGTCCTGACCGTCCACAAGCGCTGCGGCCAGTTTCAGATCCAGATCTTCACGCGCCGCCTCTGCCGCCGCCAATAGCGTGAGCGTGTCCTCGGCTTCTTGGCGCTGCGCCTCAAGTGCCAGCGTCATCGCCGTCAGTTCCGCATCTGCGTTTTCCAGTCGATTGCGCAATTCTTCCGCCGCCGCAGCCTCCAGCAGGCGCTGCTGCTCTTCTGCGGTCAACGCCTGATCCAGCCGATCCGCTTCCGCACCCAGCTCGTCTATCTGCAACTGCCCCTCAGCCACCTCAGTGCGCAGACTGTCAATCAACGCCTCCATGGCATCAGCTTCCGCAGCCGCCAGCCGCGCCGCTTCAACGCCCGCGTCAATCTCATCACGCGCCGCCGCCAGCGCGAGGTTCAGCGCCGCCCGCTCATCCACAAGCGCGTCTCGCACCTCTTCCAGCGCCGCGACCGTGGCCTGCGCATCATTACGCTGTGCCAGCAAAGTTGCCACCTGCGCCTCAAAGCTCGTGATCTGCGCCCGCGCCCGCTCAAGTGCGGCGCCTTGCGCATCTCGCGTGGCCGTCAGCGCCGCAATCAGCGCCTCCTGCTCTCGCACCTGACTGTCACGATCGGTCAGCGTCGCGGTCAACCCGCCAAGCTCGGCCTCCAGATCCCGCGTGCGCGTGCGCTCAAGCCCCAGCGCATCCGCCAGCGCCGCCACTTCGCCCTGAAGCGCGTCCAACTCGTTTTCCTGCCCGGTGATGGTTTCTGTCAGCACAAACTGCACGATCATGAAAATCGTCAGTACAAACATCAAGACCAGCAAAAGACCGGTCATCGCATCCACGAATCCCGGCCAAATGGAGGCTTGAAACCGCTGTCCTGTACGCCGCGAGAGGGCCATGGCTTAGCCCTCCTGCCCACCTTTTGAAATCGGTGGCCGCTTCAGTTGCACCTTGTGGCTCTGCGTCGCAGGCTCTGCCTCCTGCGCTTTGGCCACCCGCCGCAGCACGCGGGAAATACCGCTCAGCTCGGTGCGCAGCTCTGCCATGCTTTCCTGACGCCCGGCAGAAATCTCTTCCAGAATGCGCAGCATCTGCACATCCATCGAGCGCAGCCGCATCCGGCTTTCCGCATCTATGCCACCTTCGCCCAAGCCACCGCCTTCGCTGAGCTTCGCAAGCAGCGCCTCCTGCCCCTCCGCCAACCGCAGCAACACGTCGTTTGCAGGGGTCTGTGCCTCAACCCGATCGGCCATGCGCTCCACCGCCGCAATCAAGGCGCCCATTTCGCCATCGCTCATGGCGCCCTCTTCACCGCGCACCTGTGCCGTGGCCATCATGGTTTCGCGCAATTGATCCAGCTGACCAGACATATGTTCAAACGCCGCGCCCAGCACCTGAATGTCACCGCCGTCGCCCTCTCCCGATGAGAAACCAACCCGCGTGATCGAACTCAGCCACTCTTCAAGCTGACCATAAAACCGGTTCTGCCCGTGGCTCGCCAGCAGCTCCAACAAGCCAACCACCAAAGACCCCGCCAACCCAAGCAGAGAGGAGGCAAAAGCAACACCCATGCCGCCAAGCTGGCTCTTCAGGCCTTCCATCATCTTGCCCACGGCATCCAGTGGCGCGGTGCCATCGGTCAGATTAAGGCTCTGAATGGTGTCCACAACCGCCGGAACGGTGGTCGCCAGCCCGTAAAACGTGCCCAGCAGGCCAAGGAAAATCAGAAGGTTCACAACATAGCGCGTGATTTCGCGCGCTTCGTCCACGCGGGTCGCAACCGAATCCAGGATAGAGCGCGATGACGAGGAGGAAATCTGCCCATGCGCCCCCCGCTCCCGCAGCAGGCTCGCCAGCGACACCAAGAGTGTCGGCGGGCTGTTTGGGTCATACCCATCGCGCAGCCCGGCAAAGCCCTCGATCCAACGCACCGAACGAAACAAGGAGAGCACCTGCGCAAATGTGGCGGCCACACCAAACAGGAACACCAGAATGATAAATCCGTTCAGTTCTGGATTGGCCTGAAACACGGGCAACACACTTGGCAACGCCAAGTATCCAACGCCCGCCACACAGACCAAGACCACCAGCATCTGGAGGATCTGGAGTGTGGGTTTAGAGAAATGCGGCTCGACTTTGCGGTCCGGCTGATCCATGAGGACGGATCCTGACACTTGTTTTTTCTGCGCTCACCCTACTGAGTGTTCCTGCAAGTGCCAAGGCATTTCCCACCCTCAGATCACGCAGGTCTTAGGCTGTGGTCATTCTGCTGACTTCGCGGGACAACCAGGCCAGATCTGCATCTTCAATACCCAGTTCAAACAGATGGCTGGCGGTGTTGTGCAAATAATCGGTATTTGGCCCGCGCCCGCCCACGGCGGTGGAAATAATCTGTGCCTGCTCCGCCAGAGAAAGGTGACAATACTGCACGTGATCCGGGTCGATCACATAGGTCACAGCCTCCACCTTGCGCCCATCAGTCAGGGTCAGCGGCAGGGTCTTTTCCAAATAAGCAGAGCTCACCAGCTCACGCTCCCGCAGATAGTCCAGCGTGCGCGCCTCATGCCCGTCTGCCACCTTCAGCGCCAGCCCCTGACAATGCGCGCCCACCTCTGCATCCAGCGCCAGCACTAGACCAGGGTGATCTACCGTGCCGCGATGATGGATTGAGCGCATGCAAAAGCTGCGATGCCAGCCATCAAGCCGCGCCACCGCCTGCTCGGCGACCTCAAAACCGGGGTTCCACAAAAGCGACCCGTATCCAAATACCCACATATGCTGCCTCTGGTCCTACTGGCTTTGCGCCTATAAACACGAAACTGCATCGAGGAGAAAGGGCCAGCCATGATGAAACGTCTGATAGGTTTGATCGCACTGGCCGCAATGGCCTGGTCTGGCTTTTGGCTCGCCGGATATTGGGGCGTTTCCAAGGGTGTCCCTGCATGGTTTGAGGCGCGCCAGTCCGATGGCTGGGTCGCGGAATATGACGCACTCTCCGTGCGCGGTTTCCCCAGCCGGTTGGACAGCACGCTCACCAATCTCAGCCTGGCAGATCCGGACACCAGCATCGCCTGGGATGCCCCCTTCTTTCAGTTTTTCGCGCTCACCTATCGGCCACACCATGTGATCGCCGTCTGGCCCAACACACAGACCGTTTCCACACCGGATGAAAAGTTGACGGTGAACACCACCGACATGCGCGCCTCGCTGGTGCTCACACCGGGCACCGATCTGACGTTAGAGCGCAGCAATCTGGCCATTGAAGGTCTGGCAATCCAATCCTCAAAAGACTGGGAACTGCGCGCCAGCGCCGTCAAACTTGCCATGCACCGGCAAGAGGACAGCCCGGCGCGCTATCGCCTTGCGCTTCAGACCGACGACCTTGCCCCCACATCCCTGCTCAACCTGCCGGACGAAATTGACCTGCCACGCAGTTTTTCCAGCTTTCAGGCAGACCTGACTGCAGAGTTCACCCGCCCATGGGATCGCACCGCCATCGAAGAGGATCGACCACAGCCCATCGCACTCGATCTCACTCTGGCCGAAATCATCTGGGGCGATCTGGAGCTTAACGCCGCCGGTGCCGTAACCATCGACGACTTTGGCATCCCAACCGGCGAGCTGACCATCCGCGCGGTCAACTGGCGCGACATGCTCGCCGTGGCCCGCCAGTCAGAACATGTGCCCACCTCCATTGTGGACACTTTGGAACAAGCGCTTGGCTTTGTTGCAGGGCTGTCTGGCAATGCCAACACACTCGACATTCCGCTCACGTTCAAGCGGGGCACGACACATTTTGGACCACTGCCCATCGGCCCTGCCCCACGAATTGTTCTGCAATAGTGTCTTGATCTAACGGCAGTAAGGCCCGCCCCGATGGCGCGCGATGTCAAAATGGAAATGGTCGCGGTGATAGCGATCTGAATTGGGGCCAAGCACCGTGCCAAAGGGCCCGCAGGCACTCTTGTGCATCTTCTTGAGAATGCGGCCTCGCTTGCCTTTGCCCCAGTCGCGCAGCACGGAAATCGTGTCTCCGTTCTCAAGCACCAGCGCAGAGATATCAATCGCCTTGCCCTTGCCATGCTCGCTGATCTTTGCGCCCTTTTTGTGGTTACGCGTCCGGCAGGAGTACCCCGCCGCCACCTTCAGCGTATCAATGCCGCCACCGTAGTTGCGCACCGCTTTCTTGGCACCTTTGTCGACCCATGTCTTCAGCGCTTTGGCTGTGTCACAGGTCATCACCGCGGGCGTGCTGAGCGCCACGCCATCCACTTCATAGAGTTTGACCGCCCCACGCCGAATGCCACACCCCGGCAGTTTCGCAGGCACCGGCGGCACCTCTTTGCCAATCAGCTTACGATCCCGGCAGATCTTGCCAATGCCTGCGGCCTTGCGCGCACGTTTTTCCTCACGCGTCACACGGGCGGGGATCGGTTGGGTGGTTGGCTCGAGCGCTGCCAACGAGCTTTGCACAGAGGCAGAGACCGGCACGATATTGGCGACAGCATTGCCTGAGCCGGGCCGCACCACCGGCCGCAGAGAGCGCGCAGGCGCAAAGCTGGGCAGCGCCGCGGGAAACACCATCAGCCGCGTGACGGGGCGCAAACTCCGCTCAGGCGCATTGGCCTGCGCCACCGACGTGATCGTCAGCACCGCGCCCAAACACAGGACACCCAGAAGATATCCCGCCCCGCACCTCATGCGCTTGGCGCGCCCCGGCCAAAGTCTGGAGCAGCGGTATCTTGTCCTGCCTCAATGATCCCACGCCGTATCGCGCGCGTGCGCGTGAAGTAATCATGCAAATGATCCCCATCGCCGGTGCGGATCGCCCGTTGCAGCGCAAACAGCTCTTCGGTGAAGCGCCCCAAAATCTCCAGCGTCGCGTCTTTGTTGGTCAGAAACACATCGCGCCACATGGTCGGATCAGAGGCGGCAATCCGGGTGAAGTCCCGAAACCCCGCCGCAGAATATTTGATGACTTCACTGTCCGTCACCCGGCGCAGATCGTCGGCAACGCCCACCATCGTATAGGCAATCAGGTGCGGCGCATGGCTGGTAACGGCCAGCACCAGATCATGGTGGTCGGCGTCCATCTCATCAACATTGGCCCCCATGCCTTCCCACAGCGCGCGCAGCTTGGCGACCGCCTCAGGCGCACTGCCCTCCACTGGCACCAACAGGGACCAGCGGTTGTCAAACAGCTCCGCAAAACCACTTTCCGGGCCAGAATGCTCGGTACCCGCCAGCGGGTGGGCAGGCACAAAATGCACGCCATCGGGCAGATGCGGGGCCACCGCGTCAATCACATGGCGCTTCACAGAGCCCACATCTGTGACCGTAGCGCCCGGCGCCAATGCCGGTGCAATCTCTGCGGCCACAGCGCCCATCGCCCCCACCGGCACACAAAGCACCACCAGATCCGCACCTTCCACGGCCTCTGGCGCGCTGTCACACACCCGGTCGCACAGACCAATCCGCCGCGCGGTCTCGCGGGTCTCTTCTGAGCGGGCATAGCCCGTCACTTCACCCGCCAGCCCGGCGCGTTTCATGGCCCAGAACATCGACGAGGCAATCAAGCCAAGACCGATCAAAGCCACGCGGTTGTAGACCGGTGCAGAAACGGGCGCACTCATCGCGCGCCGCCCTTAAACTGGCCAATCGCATGGGCGACCCGGCGACAGCTCGGCTCATCGCCCACGGTGATGCGCAGACAGTTGGGCAAGCCATAACCCGCCACCTGCCGCACAATCAGCCCCTGCGTGGCCAGATAGGCATTGCACGCCTCGGCCTCTTCCTGATCGGCAAACCGCGCCAGAATGAAGTTGGTGCAGGAGGTGTCAGACGGCACGCCAATTTCCATCAGCGCCTCCGCCAGCCACGCCCGCAGGCGCGCGTTCTCCGCCCGGCACTTGGCCACCCATTCCTGATCGCGCACCGCCGCTTCGGCCAGCTTCATCTGAATGTTTGAGAGGTTGAACGGCTGACGCACCCGGTTGAGCACATCGACAATCTCTTGAGAGGCATAGCCCCAGCCCACACGCAGGCCGCCCAGCCCGTAAATCTTGGAGAAGGTACGCGTCATCACAACATTGCTGCGCGCTTCGACCAGCCCGGCACCGCCGTCAAAGCCCTGCACATATTCCGTGTAGGCCCCGTCGTGCACCAGAATACAGCCCTTGGGCAGCCCATCCGCCAAACGCGCCAGATCATTGCCGCCAATCATCGTGCCGGTTGGGTTGGCCGGGTTGGCGATAAACACAATCTTTGTGCGCTCGGTGCAGGCTGCCAGAATGGCATCCACATCCACCACGCGCTCCCGCTCCGCCACGGCGACAGGCTTTGCGCCCACCATCTTGGCCAGGATCGGATACATGGAAAACCCGTGCTCCGGATAAACCACCTCATCGCCCACACCTGCGTAGGCTTGCGCGATGAACTGCAACACCTCGTCGCTGCCTACACCACAGATGATACGGCCCGCATCCAGACCATGCACCTCAGCAATCGCCGCGCGCAGCTCCGCATGATCGGTCGAAGGATACCGATGCAGGTTGAACCCGGTCTTGGCATGGGTCTCTGCCACCGCGTCACTGCACCCCAATGGATTTTCATTGGAGGACAGTTTTACGACGTCTTTCACGCCGTCCACTGTGGCTTTGCCGCCAACATACAACTCAATGTCCAAGACACCCGGCTGCGGCTGAATTTCTGACATGCGTTTCACTCCTTCGCTGGCTGCTGTTTAGCCGCGCCCTGCCCGCTTGGAAAGAGATCACAACCGCAACGGGCGCTTTTGCCTCAAGGGAATGCGCAGCTGTGGCTTTGCCACCGCATCAGGCGCGCAAAAAGAAAAGCGGCACCAAAGATGCCGCTTCGCCGTCCGTCGCCTCACCATCCAATCAGGTGTAGTAATCCACCACCGATTTACTGGTATCGATGCCAGCATCAGTCAGTTTGCTCTTCAGGATCTCGGCAAAATTACCGTTGTCTGCGCGCTGATAACTCGCCACCGCAGAGCGGATCGCCGTCATCACCGCGCCATCTACTGTGCGATTGCGCTGCGCCTCATTGGCGGTACGTGCCGTTTGCTGCGCCTGCTGAACAGGCTGAACCGTTTCTGCCTTCGAACTCTCAACCGGCACCTGCGGTGCCTGCCCACTGTATTTGGCCAGTGCCGCGTGCAACATCGCATTTTGCGTTGCACTCAACCCCTGCCATCCCGTGGTCTCACCTAAAATTCCAACCGCTTCGACCATGCTGTTTCTCCTTTGCAATGCTGTCGATCCGGCGCAGCCCCCAATGCTGCCTCACAAATGTAGGCCCAAGGTTGCATTTCTTTAAGATTCTGACAATCAGACCCCTAAAATTGTAAAAAGAATTCAGCGCGTTAACCGCCATTGCGACTGGACAAAAGTCCATTCTTACGCACACCGCACGCTCTGATTGCACCCAACCCCGCAGATACAGAAAAACCCGCCACAAGGGCGGGTTCTCCAGAAATTCGAAACTGTCGCGGCGAAGATTAGTTCTTCGCGTAGAATTCCACGACGAGGTTTGGTTCCATGATGACCGGATATGGCACGTCAGACAGAGCTGGCTTGCGCACAAAAGTCGCGGTCATTTTGGAGTGGTCTGCGTCGATGTAGTCAGGCACATCGCGCTCTGCCAGCTGAACAGCTTCCAGCAGCACGGCGAGTTGCTTGGACTTGTCACGCACTTCGATCACGTCGCCTTCTTGCACACGGTAGGACGCGATGTTCACGCGCTTGCCGTTCACCAGAACGTGGCCGTGGTTCACGAACTGACGTGCCGCAAACACGGTCGGCACGAATTTCGCGCGGTACACAACTGCGTCCAGACGGCTTTCCAGCAGGCCGATCAGGTTTTCACCGGTATCGCCTTTTACACGCTCAGCGTCGGCATAGATGCGACGGAACTGTTTCTCGGTCAGGTCGCCGTAGTAGCCTTTCAGCTTCTGCTTTGCGCGCAGCTGGGTGCCGAAGTCGGACAGTTTGCCTTTGCGGCGCTGACCGTGCTGGCCTGGGCCATAGTCACGACGGTTGACTGGGGATTTAGGACGACCCCAGATGTTTTCGCCCATCCGGCGGTCAATTTTGTACTTGGCAGCAGTTCTTTTTGTCATCTGCTGATCTCCTTCGTTCAGGTTTTCGAAGGGCGTTGTCCTCCCGCCGGATTTGGCCGACGTGACAGGGTTCCTCTTGCGAGGGCCACCAACACCAATGAATGCGCGCTTATACGGGGGATTCTGGGGGAGTCAAGCGGGGAGTGTGACCATTAAAGAACCAAACGCATCTTGTCCGAAAAATCGACACATTCTTCACCAATTGCGGCCCCAAAGCTTCGGCAGTAATACACCCAATGATTGAAACAGGTGACTGATGAAACGCCTTCTATTCCTATGCTTTGGCCTTGCTGTCACTACAATGTGGCTTCCGCTGGCCTCAACAAACGCATCTGCTGCCGAACACCCAAAAACCGTCGCCGACTACATCGGGCACCGCTGCCCAGCTGAATGGAAAGCTTTGGACAACCACTCACTCAACAACACAGTCGAACTGAAGAAGATCACATTATCGAAAGAGTGGGCCGATCCGCTAGAAGCTGCAGATGCGGCAGCTCGGCACACAATGATCAAACCGCTCTTGGCAATTCAATATGAAATAAACCTTTTTGCCTCCATCACGCTTATGGAAGATCCCGAGAACCATACATTCGAGATCCTGAGACACACTCAATTAGCGCTGAACTTATCAGAGTGCCTCAGAACGCCACCGGAGAACAAAGCCAACGTTTTGGCCCTCTACGCACAAATGGCACCCGAAATCTCTCAGTCACGTATCAAAGAACTTCTGCGCGTTGCTGACGGGCTCTATTGCATGAAGTGGGACAAAGCTCTTGCGCTTTATTTTGCAATAAACCCGGACCTAAAAAATCGGCACCGCGATTATATCCGCATCGTCAACAGAACCGCCAAAGAGTGCACTTCCCCCAGTGAATAGCATCAGACGTTTGATCGTTGCCGCAGTGATCAGCTGTCTCACCTACATGGATGCGCTGGCGCGGCCAGCCGATCCCACCCACGCCGATCTCGCAAACAGATCTGCCCAACCGAATGGGCCGCGCGGTAGACCGGAAACGGCACCCGCTGAGACAAATCAGGTCTCTTGCATGGGCTTTGAGCGCGCGTTTGAAGACTACAAAACGCTGGATCCTAAACGCGCTACCTACGAAGAAGATCTGGCAGAGGCGTCCGAGCGTACCATGAAGGTCTGCCCGAATCCTGCTCTTGCTAAACCACCGCTCCAGCAACCCGGCGGTTCATGATACATGTCAAATCTCTACAGTCATTCCAGACTCCTCAATCAAACCAATCAGGGCCAGAACTTGTTCTTCTTGAAGTGAATTCCAAAAAGCTTCGACCAAGTCTGATTGCTGCCTATCAGAAACGGAAGGCGAATTGATCAATTCTGTTGAAGGAGCTTCGTTTAAGTTTGCTACTTTCAAAAAAGCTTCAGAAAGCAGGTCACTCGGTCCAAGGTCAGTTTGCATATCCTGAGCATCTGATAAAACAAGCTTCAGTCCCGTCGACATTTTTGAGTCTACGTTTCTGGAGATATCCTCTACCCAACCTTCTATCTTGGATTGATGGAACTCGAATTCTGCAACGACAGAACAAACGAATTTACGCATTTTTTCCTCCCCGGACCCACTCACCACCAATCAACTTAACAAATACCTTGAGCGCCTCCCCTATTCTCATAAGCTGTATTAGTCTCTCCAGCTAAGGTTAAGGAAATGTTAAAATTCTCTACCCAAGGCGTGGTCAAGCATTACGCGAACAGTAAGTAGTCGCAGAAAATTCTCAATCAAACTCAATGCTCTCTTACACTGCCGCTTCAGCAACCCGGCTGATCTCACCCCCCGCATTCACCGCGCGGTAGACCGGAAACGGCACCCTTTCGGACAGATCAATCTCCCGCGCGACCCAGTCCTGTGCTTCAAGCCGCTGCAAAGAGGTGGAGAGCGCCCGGTCGGTGATTGCCCCCAACCCAGCCTTAAAACCGGAAAACCGTTGTGGCCTGGCCGCCAGCGCCAGCACCGGCACGGTCCAGCTTTTGCGCAGCAGCCCTGCTGCGCTTACCTCTGCCGCCCGCAAAATCGCATCCGCCTTTGCCGCCGCCGCCTTGCCCTCTGCCGTCAGAATAAACTCAGGCCGCAGCGGATGCCCGTGCCCGGGATTGCGCGCCACCAGACCCAGCGCCATCAGATGCTGCAAACTGGCCCCAAAGGCCGTGCGCCCCGCCCCAGTGGCCGCCAGCAATGTCGCCTGCCGTCCGGGCACACCGCGATGCAGATGCGCCAGAATATCCAGCGCCCAGGCGCGCGAGGTCAGCTTGACAAGCAGTTTAATGTCCATAAAGTATAGTTACTTTATTTTCCAAATTTCACAAGACATCATAAGGACCCACCCCATGGCCCTCGCCGCATTGACCAACATCATCACCCTGTCGATTTCCGTCAGCGACCGCCACGCCAGCGCCGCCTGGTTTGAGGAAAAGCTCGGCTTCACCCTGCGCTATCATCTTGATGATGTGGGCTGGAGCGAGCTGAACACCAAAACCGATGGCGTGATCCTCGGCATGGGCGAACAGGCCGAGCCCAAGCCCGGCAATTGTGTGCCTGTTTTTGGGGTTGAGGACATGGAGGCCGCCCGCAGCGCGCTTGAGGCCGCGAACGTGCGCTTTGATGGCCCAACGCAGGAAATCCCGGAGATGGTCAAACTGGCCACCTTCTATGATCCGGACAACAACGCCTTCATGCTGGCGCAGGATCTCAGCTCACAGTAAAAATCACATTAAAAAACCCCGCGCAAACGGCGGGGTCTTTGGCGCGTCAGCCCAATGGCACCCAATAAATCAGGCCGCATCATGCAGCAAAATAGCCGCCTCACTGGTGGTCAAATTGCGCCGCGCATAGGCCCCATAGCTGTGCGGATCGTCCACCAAGTCGGGAAGATGGGCCCGCAAACGCGCGCGATCATCAGGTGCGAGACTGTCCATCGCGGCGCTGGCCGGGTGAAAGCTCTCCGTCTCCACTCCATTGGCCCAGATCACCTCGTGGCTCGGCAGCAGAAGATGCACATAGGTCACTTCGCGCAGCGCGGCATCCACCGCCACCGTGCGGCCATTCACCAGATCCCGTGCCGCCACCAGCACCTCAGGCACATTGAACAGCGCCTGCGCCGCCCGCCCGCGCAGCAGCATGCGATGCTCCGGGCTCACCAACAGCTCCTGATCGGGCCGCTCAACGCCCAGCGCACCAGGGCGGATGCGAATGGGGCGCAGATGCGGCATGGCAAACAGGCGCGCCCCCGTCATGCGACGGCTGCCAATCCACTGCACCGCCTGTGCGCCATTGTCCCGGGTCTGCACATAGTCGCCCTCGCGCAGCTCCTCAATCAGCCGCGGCCCCATGGGCGTCGCAATGCGGGTGCCTGGTGTGAAACAAATCACCCCGCCGTGCGTGTCATTGCGCGGCCGCTGCAACGCACTCAGGGTCTGATGCACCACCCACAACGGGCGCCCTTTCGGGGGCAGCTCGTCCAAGAACATCAACAAGGGAGCGCTCCCTGGCACCTCTATCACCGTGGCGGTGAAGCTTTCAGTGCCATCCGTCACCACAAAGCCCCCCTCCATCAATGGATCATCGACCACGATGTCTTCCAATGCTGGCGTTGTGTCTTGTGTGTGAACCGCTGCCCCAATCAGTCGGCGCACCATATGCGCCGCCCGTTTGCGGATGTTTGCCCCTTCTTCGCCTCGATCCAGACGCAATAGTGCCGTCGGGCCGTCCACGCGGACGGCATCTCGTGACCAAGACCACACCGCACCTGTGCCCAGTGCTTGCAAAGGTGGGGCCTTTTGGCCGTCTATTTCTGTCTGTGACCAGGAGATGACAAACGTGCCACGAAAGCCCGTCTTCATTGCCCGATTACCTGCCTTGTATTTTTTTATTAACGGCAGGTTAACAAAATCGAACGCAGTTTTCCACCCGATTCTGATCGGTAAACCAGAAGGTTACATGCCGCCCGTCTACAAGACAGGTCAAAATCAGAACTTAAAGTCGAGCTTGATCGCCCCCACAAGCTGGGACCCTTCTTGCGCTGCAAACTCTTCTGAAAGCCACGTCAGCCCATAAAACACATGGTGTTTTTCGCCACGCCAATGCACGCCGGCGCGCACTCGGCTGCGCATGTCTTCCAGCTCATACCCGCGCGCCTCCGGCAGATACACACTGTCAAAAACATGGGCCACATCCGCACCAGCGACAAGGCTCCACCCCGCCTGATGGTTGCGAATCGTGCGGTAGCGATGGCCCGTCACCCAATCCCGCACCAACAGCTCTCCCTCGCCGAAATTGCCGATGGTCACATCAAACCCTGCCCGCACAAGACTCTCGTCGCCTGCACGCGCTTCGACAAACGGGCGCAACCGGGTTTGCCCTCCCACCTGCATCTCGCGCCCCATCTCTGCGACTCCCCGCACGCGCCAGGTGTTCGGGATCTGCATCGCACGCACCTCCGGCGAAGACGGATCAATCCCGATCAGATTATGAATAGCGTTCTGAAACTCATCCAGCTTTGTCATCGGCCCGATCGCAACAAGGTCGCCACCAAGAGCAAATTCGGTTCCGCTACGCTGGAAATGGGTGTGAACCCCGGCGCTCAGCATCCCGGCAAAGGGGCGATCAGAGGGCGCAGGATTTGTGATGGATTCCGGGGCGATCACTTCGCCGCCCAGTCGCAACTCCAAAATATCACCGGCAGCCTCAGGCAAGGCCCCATCCCAGCCATACCCCCAGACACGGCTGGTGCCATAAGAGCCACTGCGCCACCGGTCTTTGCCATCGCCAATTGCGTCATTGACCAGCAAATTGCCAAACCCAAGATAACTGCGCCCTTCCGCCAAAGCAGCGTGTGCCGTCACGCCAATCATCAAAACAGAAGCCAAAATGCGCGTCAGCATGCTCATTCTCCAAAGGTGATTTGTTCGTGCGGCATAACGCACGGAATATCTTAAAAACCTATGAGCCGTTCGAAATGGTAAAGTTGGGGAAAATTTGCGGCAAAATCGCATCACCCCCCCAAAAGCAGGCTTGGCATTCCTTTTCCAAACGAGGCAGACGCCTCTGCAAAAGGTTAAAACAGGTCCGCCTCACGCGCAATCAAGGCCGCCTGCGTGCGATTGGCTGCGCCAATTTTTCGATACAGATTTTTGACATGCAGCTTGATGGTCGGCTCTGACAAATCCAAATCGCGCGCAATTTCTTTGTTGGCCTTGCCTTCGGCGAGCCCCTCCAGAACTTGCAACTCGCGTTTGGTCAACTTCTGCGCAATTGGATGTTGCTGTTGGGTCTCTGGCTCTTCTGTCAAAAGTTCTGCGGGAACGAATTGTTCGCCCGCCGCCATAAATCGAATGGCATTGATCAGTGATTTTGCAGCCAGCGTCTTAGGAACGAAGCCCGCGGCACCAGCTGCCATCGCACGATGCACCACATCCCGCGGCGCCTCGCCAGAAATCAGCGCCACACGCGGCGCGGCGGGATGCGCCAGAACGCGCTTCAAACCGTCCAAGCCACACATGCCCGGCATATTGTAGTCCAACAACACAAGATCAAAGCGATCCGGCCCTTCCAAGGCAGCAAGCGCCCCATCCAGATCAGATGCCGCAACAGAGGTCATCTCCGCAGATGATTCAATAAAGGCCACCAACGTGTCTCTCAAAAGATCGTGGTCATCTGCAATCAGTATCTTCAACATTACACTCCGACGTACCTGGCGGATATATTCCGCCCTCAGCAACTCAAATCAAGGGTCGAGGGTCACAGCCCGCTGAATTCGTGCGAACCGACACCCACTTATGGGAAACATACTTAATGACTCCTCAACCATAAAGATTCTGTTTCGCACAACTATCAGCTTACGCGAGGTCAAACCACAAACCTACCCATTTGTATAGAGTACTTATCCTCATTCGCACGTGCGCCATCTATTTCAAGCGGTTAACACTTAACTCAAGCAATCGAGGCAGCAGTATTATGCGATCTAAACAATTTTCGGTTTTGACGCTTGCACTCAGTTTTTTGCTACCACTCACGACAGCCCTTTGGGCTGACGACGCCATGGATACACCATCTGGAAGCGTCATTCTGACTGTGTCGGGCACGATCGACAAACACAATGTCGACGGCACAGCTCAGTTCGATTTGGACATGATGCGGGAATTACCTTCAGTGTCCATTTCGACCTCGACCATTTGGACCGAGGGGGTCCTTATGTTCACGGGTGTACCTGTCGCGTTGTTGCTTGAAGAATTGGGGTCTTCAGGCAACACGCTTCGGGCATCCGCAATCAATGACTACACCATCGAAATTCCGGTTGAATCCCTCGAAGATACGTATCCGATTTTGGCATATGAGATGAACGGATCTCCCATGCACCGTCGGGACAAGGGCCCGCTTTGGGTGATCTACCCATTTGACTCAGACGAGAAGTATCGCACGTCTCAAGTGTTTTCACGCAGCATCTGGCAACTCGACAGGATTGAGGTCATCGACTAAATTCTGCGCAAGGCGCGTGCATGTAAAAGGCTGTGACGCCATCATTTCCGCCCCACACGCACCTTTATGGTGCGTTTTGTCATTTGAAGAGGCGCAGAATTCAGGCCTCCCCCACACGGTTTGAAGGAGCGAGACGTGCGTTTGCAATCTGAGCGGCCCAGCAACTCTGACGCAAAAAAACAAGCGCATCCTGCACGCACGCAGCCATCACCCGATCGCTCCCCCTGGCATCGCGGCCTCAGCATCGGCCTGATCATTGCGGCGACCGTCCTGACTGTGTTCTCCACCTACACCGCTTACGAGGTCATCTCCAACTTTCGCGAAGTGCGCGCAAAGGCTTCTGACAACGTGGAGTGGTCGCTGTCTCAGGTGGAGCTCGAAACACGCGATTACACCGCCGCCATCGAAACCGCCATGCTCAGCCCCGAAGACGATCTGTCCCGCCTGCGGCTGCGCTATGACATCCTTTACAGCCGCGTCACCACCATTGTCTCCTCCCCGGTCTATCAGCGCCTCACCTCCGTGCCTGAGTTTAAAGCCGCGCTGGCGCGTGTCGACACCATGGTGCGCGGCGCCTTGCCCATCATCGATGCGCCAAACGCAGAACTGCGCACCGCCCTGCCCCTGCTGGCCGAAGACATCGAAAACTTGCGCAATGACACCCGCACCCTCTCCCTGAAGGGCCTCACCTTCTTTGCGGAACTGAGCGACCGACAGCGCGCCACCGTCACCCAAACGCTGCTCCGCCTCACCGCCTTGATCGTCCTGCTCCTCATTGCGCTGGTCGCTTTGGTGATCCACGTCTTCAACATTTACCGGCTGTCGCGCCAGCACAGTCAGGCCCTGTCCGAAGCCAACCACCGCATGAGCACCATCCTGACCACCTCGCTGGACGGGGTTCTGGTCACCGACAGTGCCGGCCGCTTGATCGAATTCAACAAAGCCTGCGAAGACATCTTTCAATACAAATTCGAAGACATCCGCGGCCAAAATGTGGTGGATCTCATTGCGCCTCATGAAACGAACGCCATGCACAAAGCGGCGCTCAAACGCATGATCAATGGCGGATCAGGGCATTTTGCGGGCCGTGGCCGCGTGCGCACCGAACTCAAGCGCGCTGATGGCACGGTCTTTCCCGGCGAAATCTCTGTCGAAATGGCCGAAGAAAACGGCCAGCGGATTTTCCTCGGCTTCATGCACGACATATCCGACCGTGTCGCCGCAGAGAAAGAACTGGTCCACACCCGCGATCAGGCCCTTGCAGGGGAACGCGCCAAAGCGGAATTCCTCACAGTGATGAGCCATGAAATCCGCACGCCACTCAATGGCATGCTGGGCAATCTCAGCTTGCTCAATGACACCAAACTCGACGCCAGCCAAACCCGCTATATCCGCAATATGGAAATCTCCGGCCGCGTTCTGATGCGCCATGTGGACACCGTGCTCGACATCGCGCGCCATGAGGCCGGTGTGCTCAACATCTCACTGGCCTGCACCGATCTGTCCGTCCTGCTGCAGGAGCTGGTCGACAGCCAGCTCAGCGCCGCCTCTGCGCGCGGCAATGCGTTAAGCTGGCGTTGGGAAGGCGCGCCACGGGTCTGGGTGCGCACCGATCGTGCCGCGCTGGAGCAGGTCTTGCTCAATCTGATCGGCAACGCGATCAAATTTACCCAAGAAGGCACCATCACCGTCGAAGCAGAGGCCCTGCCCGAAAGCATCGACGGCACGCCCGTTATTGAGCTGCGGGTCTCAGACACCGGTATTGGCATCTCCAAAGATCGAGTCAATCAGGTGTTTGAGGATTTTGTCACCGCAGACACAGGCTTGGGCATGGTGCCCGGCGGTACCGGTTTGGGGCTTGGCATCGCCCGCCGCATTGTCACCGCCATGGGGGGCACCATTGGGGTGGAAAGCACAATTGGCCACGGCAGTGTCTTCTGGGTCCGCCTGCCCATGGCGCCGGGCCGCCGCCCCACGCAAACCGCGCAAACCCAGCGCCCGCAAGAACAGATCAAACGCCGCGTGTTGCTGGTCGAAGACAATGCCATCAACCGTGAACTGGCCGAAGAAATGCTGCGCAATGCCGGGCATGTGGTGGTGACAGCCGCAGATGGCGCACAGGCCGTTCAACGCGCCACACTCAATGGCTTTGATGTCATTCTGATGGACATCGCCATGCCTGTCATGGACGGGCTGCAGGCCACTCTCGCGATCCGCGCGGGCAGCGGCCCAAACAAAAACACGCCCATCATTGCGGTCTCCGCCAATATCCTGCCCACAGAACGCACCCGCCTAGCAGAGGCAGGCATGAATGGCTTTCTGTCCAAACCTCTGGACCGCACCGCCTTTGAAACAACGCTGCAAACGCTCGCCACCGCGTCCGATCCAGAGGCCCCCGAGGAAGACAGCGCCGCCCGCGATGATTTGGTCGACGCAAAGGCGCTGAACAACAACCGCGAGGGCCTGCCCCTAGACACCTTTGCCAGATTGCTCACACGTTTTCTGAACGAAGGCGACGCATTGCAAAGCGCAATAACGGACCCCTACCGCGATGCCGCCGCGGTCGCAAAAATGTGCCACAATATGGCCGGAGCCTCCGCCGTGTTTGGCGCGCGCAACCTGCACGCCCAACTGGTCGCAGCCGACAGCGCCGCCAAAACGCAGGATCCCGCCGCCTTTGAGGATGCGCTGATTGCCCTGCCCGCAATCTGGAAAAAAACCCGCGCCGCGCTGATGGATCACATGCCCTCAGACGCCGCCGAATAAGCTGCTATGGCTTCGGCATGTCTACGCCCGTCGAGGGTGGGAACTTCTGCAACGCCTGCAAAAACCAGCCCAGCGCCCGGCCACGGTGCCCGCCACTGCGAAACGCAACCGCCATCGGCAGTGGATCTTGCTCTGGAAAATCCAGCACCTCAAACCGAGAGCGGAACTGCCGGCTTTGGGCATAGCTGTCCGCCACCATCCCCACCGCTTCACTGCGCTCGATCACCCCAGCGGCCATGGTGAAGCTCTGCATGATGTGCACGCGGCGCAACGGATCACCTTCGCTTTGCTGCATGACGTGCTGGATCGGTTCCGCATAAGGCCCGTTGGTTTCAGGCACAATCAAGGGAAAGCGCGCCATATCTTCGGCCAGAACGGCCCGCCCCGCCAGGGGATGACCACGGCGTACAAAAAACAAAGCCTTCAGTGGCGGCAACCCCTCGGTGCGCGCTCCGGCTTCTGCCATCAACGGCCGTGCAGGCCCGATCAACGCGTCGACATCACCTTGTCGAAACAACTGAAGCCCCGCTTCGAAAAGCGTCCCGCGCAAATGCACGCGCACATCAGGGTGTTCGCTGACCAACGACCAAACCGCGCGGCTCATGAGTCCCTCAAGAGAACTCGGCGCGACACCAATGCGCAACACCTGCTCACGGGACTGGCGCGCAACGCTCACATCCGCTGACAGCTGATCCACATCCGCCAGAATGCGCGCGGCGCGATCAATGAACTGCCGCCCCTCTGCGGTTGTTGTCACTCCGCGTGCATGGCGGTTAAACAGTGCGACACCAACCTCTTGCTCCACATCCGCCAGCGCCTTGGTCACCGCCGATTGTGTCACATGCAATGCCCGCGCTGCCCCCGAAATGGCCCCCTGACGATCCACCGCCACCGCATAGCGCAGTTTTGTTAGATTCATCGCGTCTCTCCTCTCCGCACCCATAAGTCAGACTGCGTCGCAAACCCATTCCCCCATGGAATAGCTCGCGACAACATTGAATTTGAAAGATATCTCCGTCAATCCGATACTGGCGCAGGTTGCCGCATGCGGGGCCGAAGAAGGAGAAAACACGATGGGCACATCCGCCATAGTTGCTGGCGTTGGCATGATCAAATTTGCCAAACCCGGTGCATCGGACAGTTACGACCAAATGGGCGCCGCCGCTGTGCGCGCGGCTTTGAAAGACGCCGGCCTCAGCTACAGCGATGTACAGCACGCCTATGCTGGCTATGTCTATGGCGACAGCACCTGCGGGCAAAAAGCGCTCTATCAGGTTGGCATGTCCGGCATTCCAATCATCAATGTAAACAACAACTGCTCCACCGGCTCTACCGCGCTCTATATGGCGCGTCAGGCCGTTGAAAGTGGGGTGGCTGATTGTGTGCTAGCGGTGGGGTTTGAGCAGATGCAGCCCGGCGCATTGACCAGCCACTGGACAGATCGCCCCACACCCTTTGATGCGTTTGACGCGGCCTGCGACACCCTTGTCGGGCATGGCGACGTGCCGCTGGCGCTGCGCTACTTTGGCGGTGCAGGCAAATCGCATATGGAAAAACACGGCACAGAGCTGGCCGATTTTGCCAAAATCCGTGCCAAAGCATCGCGCCATGCCACCCGCAATCCACTGGCGCTGTTTGACAAAGAGGTCAGTGCCGAAGAGGTGCTTGCCGCGCCCGTGATGTGGGAAGGTGTGATGACCCGCCTGATGGCTTGCCCGCCCACATGTGGTGGTGGCGCTGCGATCCTCTGCTCCCCGAGCTTTGCCGCCAAACACGGCATCGACACCACTGTGCAGATCAAAGCACAGGCCATGACCACCGACTATGCTTCAACCTTTGAAGCCAACGATATGATGCAGGTTGTGGGTTACGACATGACCGCAGCCGCCGCTAAGCAGGTGCAGGAGGCCTCCGGCATTGCAATCGACGATGTGGACGTTGTCGAGCTGCATGATTGCTTTGCCCATAACGAGCTCATCACTTACGAGGGTCTGGGCCTCACGCCCGAAGGCACCGCTCAGAAATTCATCGCAGATGGCGACAACACCTACGGCGGCCGCTTTGTGACCAACCCGTCGGGCGGCTTGCTGTCCAAAGGCCACCCGCTCGGCGCCACCGGTCTGGCGCAATGTTATGAGCTGACCCACCAATTGCGCGGCACCGCAGAAGCGCGGCAGGTGGAGGGCGCGCGCACCGCGCTGCAGCACAACCTCGGCCTCGGCGGCGCCTGCGTGGTCACGCTCTATCAGGCCGCGTGACGCAGATGGGCATTTTTGATCGCACCACCAAAGGCCAAGTGACGCCTACAATCGAGGTCGCGCTCGAACGCGGCGCCCTGCAGTTCTTTGCCGAAACCATCGGCGAGACAGACTCGCTCTACCTCGATCCTGAGGCCGCGCAGGCCGCAGGCCACCCCGACATCCTTGCCCCCGCCACCTATGCGGTGGTGGTCGGCACCCTGGCGGATCAACAGGCCCGCCGCGCAGGTCAGCCAGACATCCTCGCCCGCATCAACGGCGATCTGCGCGTCCTGCTGCATGGCACCGAAAGCTACACCTATCACGGCCCGATGTATGCCAACGACACGGTGCAGGTCGAGAATGAAATCACCGATTTCACCGATGCCAAAAGCGGCGCGCTGGAAATCGCCCATATCACCACCCGCATCCTGCACCCCACCCGCGGCCTGCTGGTGGAAGCCAGCCGCAGCCTCATCCACCGCCTGCCAGAGGGGGACAGCCCATGATCATCACCCCCACCACGGCCAAAGTGGGTGACACCCTGCCCCCGCTGACCTTCGGCCCCATAAGCCGAACCACCCTTGCGCTCTATGCCGGCGCGTCTGGCGATCACAACCCGATCCACATTGATCTGGATTTCGCCCGCAACGCCGGGATGGAGGATGTCTTTGCCCATGGCATGCTGTCGATGGCGCAGCTGGGCCGCCTGGTCACCAACTGGGCCGGTCAGGACCGCCTGCGTGAGCTTTCAAGCCGTTTCACAGCCTTCACGCCGGTGGGCGCAACCGTCACCTGCACCGGCACCGTCACCAACCGCTTTGAGCAACACGGCCGCGTGCTGCTGACCCTCAAACTGGCCGCCCATATTGACGACGGCACCCAAACCCTGCGCGGCGAAGCCAAGGTCTGCGCCACCCCAAGCTAACCCCACAAGGAACGCACATGCCCAACCACATGTGGATGACGGCGGAACACACCGCTTTCGCCGACACCGTCAAACGCTTCATGGCCGAAGAGGTCACCCCAAACAACGCCACCTGGACAGAGGCGGGCGTTGTCCCCAAAGACCTCTGGCGCAAAGCCGGGGAGCTTGGCATCCTCGGCGCCACCTTCCCCGAAGCCCACGGCGGCCTCGGCCTGTCGCGCCACTTTGACGCCATCACCTTTCTGGAACAGACCAAAGCCGGGGACAGCGGCTGGGGCGTTTCTGTCCACAACATTGCCGCCCACTACATCACCGCCTTCGGCTCTGAGGAGCAGCAGGCCCGCTGGCTACCCGATCTCGCCACGGGCCGCAAAGTCGCCGCCATCGCCATGACCGAACCGGGCACAGGCTCCGATTTGCAGGCGGTCAAAACCACCGCGATCCGCAACGGCAATGAATATCTGATCAACGGGTCGAAAACCTTCATCACCAATGGCGGCTCCGCAGACCTCATCGTGCTCGTCGCCAAAACCGACCCAACCGCCAAAGGCAGGGGCGTCTCTCTCATCATTGTCGAAACCGAGGGCCTCGCAGGCTTCTCTGTCGGCCGCTGCCTCAAAAAAATGGGCATGAAACGCAACGACACCGCAGAGCTATCCTTTCAGGATGTGCGCGTCCCGCTGACCAACCTTCTGGGCTCCGAGGAAGGCCAGGGCTTCATCCAACTGATGAAACAGCTCCCATGGGAGCGCCTGATCCTCGGCTATATGGCGCTTGGAGCCTCCCAATGCGCGCTGGACCATACGCTGGCCTATGTGAAAGAGCGCAAAGCCTTTGGCAAACGTGTGATGGATTTTCAGAACACCCGCTTCAAGCTTGCCGAATGCGCCACCAAAATCGAACTGCTGGCCGCCTTCTGCGATCAATGCCTGGCCGAGCTCGACGCAGGCCAGCTGACCGCAGAAAAAGCCGCCATGGCCAAATGGTGGGGCACGCAAACCCAATGTGAAATTGTGGATGAATGCCTGCAGCTGCACGGCGGCTATGGCTACATGTCCGAATACCCCATCAGCGAGCTCTACACCGATGCCCGCGTGCAAAAGATCTACGGCGGCACAAATGAGATCATGAAAGAAGTGATCGCCCGATCTCTGGATCTCGACTAAGGACCACCCAAATGAGCAAACTCTCAGGAAAGCTGACAGGCAAAACCGCCTATATCACCGGCGCAGGCAACGGCATCGGCCGCGCCGTCGCCCTGAAACTCGCCCGCGAAGGCGCCAATGTCGTCGTCAACGATCTCGAAGTGGCCCCCGCGCAGGCCGTGGTCGATGAAATCACCGCAGCCGGTGGCAAGGCCATTGCCGTGCCCGGCTCGGTCACTGAGGACGGCTTTGCCGAACGTTTCATCGGCGCAGGCGTCACCAAATGGAACGCCATCGACATCATCGTCAACAACGCGGGCTACACATGGGACAGCCTCATCGGTCATATGACCGACGATCAGTTTGACGCCATGATGGATGTCCACGTCAAAGCGCCCTTCCGCATCCTGCGCGCCGCTTCCGGCTTCATCAAAGGCGCGGCCACCCAGGAGGCCGAAGCCGGACAGGAGGTCTTCCGCAAGGTGGTGAACATCTCGTCCATCGCAGGCACCGGCGGCAATGTGGGGCAGGCCAACTATTCTTCAGCCAAATCCGCTGTGCTCGGCCTCACCAAAACACTGGCCAAAGAATGGGGCCGCTTTAAGGTGAATGTGAACTGCGTCGCCTTTGGCTACATCGAAACCCGCCTCACCGAGGCCACCAACGAGAAGAAATCCATCACCGTGGATGGCAACACTGTCGGCATCGGCATCCCCGAAAAAGTCGCCACAGGGTTTGCCGCCATGGTGCCGCTGGGCCGCCCCGGAACTCCAGAAGAAGCCGCCGATGGCGTCTATCTCTTCTGCTGCCCGGAAAGCAACTACGTCAGCGGCCAGACCCTGATTGTGGGCGGTGGCTTAGGCAGCACTTAAAAAGGCCCGACTGCAAGTCGGGCTGCGCCGTACCACACCGTTTTGTCGGAGACAAACCTGAGGTTTGATGGAGCGGCGCATTCGCACCACCCCGCGGGACTATGCAGCCCTCGGCTCTCATGATTGGACCACACATGCTCCAAGGCACCCGCATCATCGAAATCGAAGGCCTCGGCCCCGGCCCCTTCGCCGCCATGCTGCTCGCAGACCTCGGCGCGGATGTGATCACCATCCACCGCAAAACCGCCGCCGCGATCACCGCAGATCAATCCGTGCTCGACCGCGGCAAACGCTCGATCGCGCTTGATCTGAAAGACTCAGAAGATCTCGCCACCGCCAAGCGCCTCATCGCCACAGCCGACGCTTTGATCGAAGGTTTTCGTCCCGGCGTGATGGAGCGTTTAGGCCTTGGCCCTTCCGAGTGCCACGCCGACAATCCCGCGCTGGTCTATGGCCGTATGACCGGTTGGGGCCAGACCGGACCACGCGCCCAGACCGCCGGGCATGATCTCAACTACATCGCCCAATCCGGCGCGCTTTGGTATGCCTCAGAGCCGGGCGCCCCGCCCATCACCCCCGCCACACTGGTGGGCGACATCGGCGGCGGCGCGCTCTATCTGGTGATCGGCATCCTCTCCGGCATTCTCAGCGCGCGCACCACCGGACAGGGCACCGTGGTGGACGCCGCCATTGTGGATGGCTCCGCCCACATGATGACCCTGCTTATGGCGCTGCGTCAGGGTGGCGGTCTGTCAATGGAACGTGGCAACAGCCTGCTGGACGGCCCGCATTGGTCGCGCAGCTATCTCTGCGCCGATGGCGGCCATGTCTCCGTGCAATGTCTGGAGCCTCAGTTCTACGCTGAATTTCTGGAGAGAATGGGGCTAAGCGACGATCCGGAATTTGCCCGCCAGCACGACGCCACCCTCTGGCCCAAGCTCACCGCGCGCCTGTCCGATCTCTTTCTGTCAGCGCCACGCCTGCATTGGGACAGCCTGTTTTCCGGCTCTGACGCCTGTGTAGTGGTGGTACTTTCGCCCGAGGAAAGTGCGCAGTCTCCACATATAGCCGCACGGCAGGTCTGGCATCATTCGGATGGCAATCTACAAGCCGCCCCTGCTCCGCGTTTTGACGGCAAGTTGGCACAGATCAACCCCGCCCCCAAACGTGGGGAACATACGGCGGAGATTCTCGCGGAATTGGCCAAGGCCGGGCGTCAAGACCTCTGATCTGCGCCCTGCAACGCACGGTCCGGTCATAAAAAAGAGGCGCGCAAAAACGCACCTCCGCAATACCGTCGTGATACAGACGCAATACCGACGTTCGATTTTATGGTTAACGCGGGCTCAACGCCCACGCAACGTGTCGATCATCAGCTGCACATTTTCCGGATCCGCATCCGGTGTGATGCCGTGGCCAAGATTGAAGATATGCGGCCCCTTGCTGAAGGCATCGACAATCTTACGAGTCTCATCCACCAGCGCCTGACCGCCTGTAACCATATGGGAAGACTTGAGATTTCCCTGCACACAGCCGTCAACCTGCACATGCTCTGCGGCCCATTGCGGCGTCACACCGTCATCCAGCGCCACACAATCCGCGCCCGTCGCCTTGGCAAAGCCCACATACCGCTCTCCCGCACCACGCGGGAAGGCAATGATCGGCACATCCGGATGTTTCGCCTTCAGAGCAGCAATGATTTTCTTAGCAGGTTCAAGAGCATAGCGGTCAAAATCCGCCCCCTTCAGAGAGCCCGCCCAGCTGTCAAACAGCTTCACAACCTCAGCCCCAGCCTCAATCTGCTTGGACAGATAATCAATCGTCCCTTCGGTCAAACGATCGATAATCGCCTGAAACAATTCAGGATTTTCATCCTTCAACTGATGCGCAGGCCCCTGATCCGGCGTCCCCCGCCCCGCAACCATATAGGTCGCCACCGTCCAGGGCGCCCCGGCAAAGCCAATCAGCGTGGTTTCCTTGGGCAGTTCCTGACGCAGGATGCGAACAGTTTCATAAACAGGATCAAGGGTTTCGTGGATTTCACTGGCCGGTTTCAGCTTGTCAAAATCCGCCTGTTTTTCGATTGTGGAAAGCCGCGGGCCTTCCCCCGTGACAAACCACAAATCCGCCCCCAACGCCTGAGGCAACAGCAAGATATCCGCAAACAGGATAGAAGCATCAAAGCCATAACGCCGGATCGGCTGCAGCGTCACTTCGGCAGCCAATTTGCTGTTATAACAAAGGGATAGAAAGTCACCCGCCTGCGCCCGCGTGGCGCGATACTCCGGCAGATAGCGCCCCGCCTGCCGCATCATCCAGATCGGCGGCGTGTCCAGCGTCTCACCCGCCAATGCGCGCAGGATCGTCTTCTCGGCCATGGTTTCCCCTTTCCAATGTGTCGCCTTCGTCGTCTGGCACCAGCGTCAAGATGTCAAGACCAGAGCGCTTGTCAGGACACCCTGTCGCGGCTATCCCTGCGCCTATGACCGTGACATTGCCCTCCCCCGACTCGACGCTGAAAATCGGCACCCGTGGCTCCCCCCTCGCCTTGGCGCAAGCCTATGAAACTAGGCGCAGATTGATGGCTGCCTTTGATCTGCCAGAGGCCGCGTTTGAGATCGTGGTGATCACTACATCCGGTGACAACGCGCAGCTGATCGCCAAAGACAAACCGCTCAAAGAGCTGGGTGGCAAAGGGCTTTTCACCAAGGAAATCGAAGAGGCCATGCTGACCGGCAGCATCGACATCGCGGTCCACTCGATGAAAGACATGCCCGTCCTGCAGCCCGACGGCCTGCTGCTTGACACCTACCTACCCCGCGAAGACACCCGCGATGCGTTTGTGTCGCCCAACCACGCCTCTCTGGCGGATCTACCCGAGGGCGCAACCGTTGGCACATCCAGCCTGCGCCGCCGCGCACAGCTTTTGAATTACCGCAATGATCTCAATGTGGTAGAGTTCCGCGGCAACGTGCAAACACGCCTGAAAAAGCTTTCCGACAACGTCGCTGATTGCACCTTCCTCGCCATGGCAGGCCTCAACCGTTTGGAGATGTCACACGTCGCCACCAGCGCCATTGAGCCCGAAGACATGCTGCCCGCCGTCGCCCAGGGCGCCATCGGCATCGAACGTCGCGCCGAGGATATGAACACCGCCGCGATGCTGGAAGCGATCCACGACACACCCACCGGCCAGCGCCTTGCCGCGGAACGCTCTTTCCTGGCCGCGCTCGATGGCTCTTGTGAAACGCCGATTGCTGCCCTTGCGGAGCTTGATGGCGGCTCGCTCCGCCTGCGCGGTGAAGTCCTGCGGCCTGATGGCTCTGAAAGCCTCAGCGACGACCAGACCGCTCCGATCGAAGATGGTGCAGAGCTCGGAAAAACCATGGCGGCTCAATTGCTTGAACGCGGCGGCCCTGGTTTCTTCGATTGGCGCTGAGATTCAATCTCAGCCCGAACAAACAAAAAAGCGCCGGTCCTCGTCGGCGCTTTTCTTATATCAGACCCACTTTGCCAGCGGTGGCAAGCTCATCAACACAGCATTGGCATCATGGCCGGTCTCAAGCCCGAATTTGGTCCCGCGATCATAGACGAGATTGTATTCGGCATAGAGCCCGCGGTGCACCAGCTGCGCCTCTTTCTCCGCTTCACCAAATGCCTGCACACGACGTTTTTCAATCAGCGGCAGGAAGGCTGGCAGGAATGCCCGACCTATGTCCTGGATAAACGCAAAGTCCGCCGCCCAATCACCAGTGTTGTGATCATCCAGAAAAATGCCGCCAACCCCGCGCGCGCGATTGCGGTGTGGAATGTAAAAATACTCGTCTGCCCAAGCCTTTAGCCGTGGATACTCTGCCTCGCCATGCTTGTCGCAATGCGCCTTCTGAACGGCGTGGAAATGCGCCGTGTCCTCATCATATTCAAGACAAGGATTAAGGTCGGACCCGCCGCCAAACCACCAACCGTGCGGGGTCCAGAACATCCGCGTGTTCATGTGGACCGCCGGGCAATGCGGGTTCTGCATATGCGCAACAAGGCTGATGCCCGAGGCCCAAAAACGCGGATCATTCTTCATTTCGGGGAAGCCTTTGCGCGCCGCCATTGCCGCCTGCGCACGCTCACCCAATTCGCCATAAACGGTGGAGACATTGACGCCGACTTTCTCAAACACGCGTCCGCCGCGCATCACCGACATCAGACCGCCACCCGCGTCAGATCCATCCGCGCTGGCGCGTTTGGTCTCGGTCACTTCAAAGCGCCCCGCCGTTTGATCGGCAAAAGGGCCTTCGGCATGGGTATCTTCAAGCCTTTCAAAAGCCGCGACAATTTCATCACGCAACGAGCGGAACCACGCACTTGCGGTTTGCTTTTCGGTCTCCATCGATGCGCTCATGCTCGCCTCTTTGTGTGTTCGAATACCGCCACGGTCCAATGCCGACCGGCGTCTGTTTGGTTTAATGTGCTGGTGTGCTGACCGTATCCAGAAGCGAGCGGCCGCCATCAACCGTCACAATTTGGCCGGTCATGAACCCCGACGCCTCTGAGGACAGGAACTGCACCGCATCCGCCAACTCCCCCGGTGCCGCGATCCGGCCAAGTGGGGTGTGCTGCTCAATCTCATTGCGGCAATCGCGATTGTCCTTCAGCGCGGTCTGCAGGCTTGCTGACATGACCGATCCAATGGCAACCGCATTCACGCGAATCCGTTCCGGTGCCAGCGCCACCGCCATCGCCCGCGTCATCTGATCCAGCGCCGCTGTGGCAATGGAATAGCCGAGCAGATCAGGCTGCGACCGTTGCGCCGCAATCGAGGAGAGGTTCACAATCGCCCCGGCAGAGCCGTCTTCCTTGCCTTCTGCCTGTTTGATCATCCGCTTGGCCACGATCTGGCTGAGCTTCAGCGACGTCATCAGGTTTTGCTGCAACATCAGCTCAACGGACGCATCATCCGGATTGAGCGGGTCACTGGTGGTCACCTGTCGGCAGCCATTGATCAAAATATCAATCTGATCAAAGGCATCAATGGTGGCCGAGATCAGATTGTTGATCGTCAGCTTCTCGCGCAGATCGCCTGCGAAAGTGCGCACATTGCCCTCCTCAGGGCGCGTACCAAACTCTGTGCAGAGCCGCTCTTCGTCCATGTCAGCAAACATGACATTGGCCCCGTGCTCCACAAAATGCCGCCCTACCGCCAGCCCTATCCCGTTGGCCGAGCCGGTGATAATCGCGGTCTTACCTGCAATTGAAAATGACATCTACGATCCCCATCACGCTGTCATGTTGTCGGCTCAAAAGCCTGCCTCAGCCGCGTGTGCGGCTGGGACCCTGCGCCTTTAGTACCTTGAAACGCGTGTCACCAGCAACGTCTTCGACCTCTTTGAAGGCCTCTCGCAGCGTTGCTTCATACGGCAGATGCCGATTTGCCACCATCCAAAGCTGACCGGACGGCGCGAGCATCTTGGCTGCCGCCTGTATGAAAGACTTGCCAAGATCCGGCTTCGCTTTCCGCCCGGTGTGAAACGGTGGGTTCATCACCACCGTATCCACGCGATGGCCTGGTTTGAAATTGGTGGCATCGGCCCAATGAAACTGCGCCCGCGGGTCGATCACATTGGTTTTGGCACAGTCCAGCGCTGTGTGATCCGCTTCGACAAGATGCAAGACCTCAACGCCGTCACGATTCACAATATGGGACGACAGATAGCCCCAGCCTGCGCCAAGATCAGCGACAACGCGACCAAGCTTGGCAGGCAAGGCTTCAACCAGCATGGCGGAGGCCGGATCCACGGCATCTGCGCTGAAAACCCCGGGACGTGTGGTGTACCCACCTGCGATCTCAGTGGCGGCACCGGCCTTCCAGTCTGCGAAATCTCCGCCCTCAAACCAAAACAGCCGGCCGTGGGCTTTGGTGAAGGCCCCGAGCATATCCGCGCGTTTGCGGCACTCTTTATAAAGGCTGTCGACACCATCGGTTTTCTGCCCGTCTACAATGACAAGCGGCGCAACGGCACAGGCGCGGGCAATCAGATCCCGGGCCAGCGCTTTGGCGCGCGGTAGCACAACCAAAGCTGCGGCATAGGAACCCTCTTCAACCACTTCGGCGCTATAGCCGACCTGCGCGAAGGCATCATGATCCGGCTTTAACGGCTGAATGATCGCGCTACGGTCACGTGGCAACGCGCTCAGATCATAGCCGACGCGCGGCGCAAAAACGGCAATAAGCCCTTCCACGGGAAGGGCGAGGCCGTGCTCATCTACGGCCAAAGACAATCTGCTGTGAGACATCACTCTTAGGTGACACGGCCTACGCCGGTCACTCCTTTTCCATGGTGCATTGCAACGGATGCTGATGGCGCTGTGCCAGATCCATCACTTGGGTAACCTTGGTTTCGGCGATTTCATGACTGAACACTCCGACCACAGCGACACCCTTCTTGTGCACGGTCAACATGATTTCGAATGCCTGTGCGTGCGTCATTCCAAAAAAACGCTCGAGCACATGCACCACAAACTCCATCGGTGTGTAGTCATCATTCAGAAGCAGCACCTTGTAAAGCGGAGGCTTTTTCGTGCGCACACGTGTTTCCAGCGCGACACCAAGGTCGCCGCCATCATCATCGCCCATGCTCATGCGTAGGTTCGGAAAGGTCATATTCACAAGAATCCGGTTTGTGGTTAGCTGTTTATATAGCCTGTAGATGGTTTAAGAAAAGAGGTCTCACTCAATCGGACTTAATTGATGCCCCAAACGCTCACCACCATTGGCTTTGATGCAGACGACACGCTTTGGCATACCGAGCGGCTTTTCAGACTGACACAGGAGCGGTTTGCAGAATTACTGAAAGACTTTACTGACCCTGCGCATTTGCATGATCGCTTGCTGGAGGCTGAAAGGCGCAATGTGGGCCACTACGGGTTTGGCGTGAAGGGGTTTGTCTTGTCAATGATTGAGACCGCAATAGAGGTGACAGATGAAAAGGTCCCCGCATCAGTCATTTCAGAGTTGATGGCGTGTGGGCGAGACATGCTCGCGCACCCTATAGACCTTCTGCCGAACGTCGCCGAGGTGGTTGGCGCCCTTGCAGAATCCCACCGTCTGATACTGATCACCAAAGGCGACCTACTCGATCAGGAGCGCAAATTGGCACAATCAGGCCTTGGCGAATTGTTTTCTTGGGTCGAGATTGTGAGCAACAAGACAGAAACTGTCTATACAGAGACATTTGCCCGGCATGCCGATGGCCCAGAACATGCAATGATGGTGGGCGACTCGATGAGATCTGACATCCTGCCGGCATTGGCGGCTGGCAGCTGGGCGGTTCACGTCCCCAATGGCCCGGCGTGGGCTTTGGAAGCCGCTGAAACACCCAAAAATCACCCACGATTTGTGGCGCTTTCACAACTCACCGATGTTTTGCAGACAATAAAAAACATCAAATGAGAACGACTTGACGCAGGTGTTGCGATTTGTTCCGCTGCCGCCACTAGATCTTCGCGCCCCGTCTCAACTGCGCTCAAACCCCAACAAACATTCACTTTCCTCAAAGAAGGGGCTGTGTTAGCCTTTTATTTAATAAAAAGGATCAGACCGGAAAACGGCGATCAGAGGCAGTAAAGGGCAGTTCTTGTGAAGGCGCGACGTTCTGAGTCGGCCCATTTTGGGCTATTTGTTGCAGCACTTTCCGTGTTGTTTTCGCTTACATCAATTGCAGCGTTGGCAGCGCCGTATGCGGCCATGGTGGTTGACGCACGCGATGGCAAAGTCCTGCACAGCCGAAATGCAGACACCCGCCTGCACCCTGCCTCACTCACAAAGATGATGACCCTCTACATCGCGTTTGAGGCGGTGGAGAATGGCGAAATCAGCCTTGATACGAAAGTTAAGATTTCGCGGAACGCTGCTGCGGAGCCACCCTCCAAGCTTGGCCTGCAATCGGGCCAGAGAATCGCGTTGCGCTATCTTATTCGTGCAGCGGCTGTAAAATCCGCCAACGACGCCGCCACCGCGATTGGTGAAGCGCTTGAAGGCTCAGAAGCGGCCTTCGCACGTCGCATGAATCGCACAGCCAAAGCGCTTGGCATGTCAAACACGACGTTTAAGAATGCCCACGGCCTGACAGAGAGCGGGCATATGTCCACGGCGCGGGACATGACCACGCTGGGGCGGCACGTGCTGTATGATTATCCAGATTATTACAATCTGTTCTCCCGCCGCTCCACAAGCGCTGGCATCAAGACCGTAAACAACACCAACAGACGCCTGCTGAATGCGTACCGCGGCGCGGATGGGATCAAGACCGGTTATACACGCGCCGCTGGCTTCAACCTCGTTGCCTCAGCAGAGCGCGGCAACAAACGCATCATCGCCACTGTTTTTGGCGGTCGCTCAACGGCGACGCGCAACGCCAAGGTGGCAGAACTGCTTGACCTGGGCTTCACCCGGTCAGCCAGCAGAGTTGCGCTGCGTAAACCTGGACGCCCGGACTACATCGGGTCAAACAAGGGCGCGGGGAAAACCATCCGCGTGACAACGGCTGTAAAAAAGTCGCTCCGCCCCAAACTGCGCCCAACTCAAGGCGCACCTGAAGCGCCGAAGCCAGCAATCGTTGTGGCGAAAGCCGCAACACCTGATGCCAGTCTCGTAGCTGCGGCAAATGTGATTGAGCATGATATTCAATCCGCGCTTCTGCAGGCACAAGAGTCCTCTGGCGCGACCCTGGCATGGGTTGAACCAGAACCAACGCCTCCTCCCCAGCCAAAGGTCGTTACACGCATATCAACTGCAGGTGGCCGGCACTGGGGCATCAACGTGGGCCGCTATGGCAGCAGATATGCCGCGGAAAAAATGCTGCTGAAGACAGCGCTCGCAGAAATGTCCACATTGGACGGCAGCCTGCGCAAGGTGGTGAAGAACACGCGTGGCTTCGAAGCCAACTTCATGGGACTGTCTAAAGAAACCGCCGACCTGGCGTGTCGCCGCCTTCAAGCCCGACAAATCACTTGTTACACGCTCGGACCGAGCTAACGCAGCGCAAAAAACGCCGAAAAAGAAACGCCTTCGACATCCAGTCGAAGGCGTTTTTTCGTTGCGAGCTTGGCACTCATCCTGTGCGCCAGTCACCCCTTGGGTTTGTCATCATACTGCCCAGAGAGGATCCGCTGCGCATTGCCTTCGGGATCATCGTATTGATCAGAGCGCACTGTGTAGAGGAAAGCCACAAGACCAACACTGCCAAGAAACAGTGAGATTGGGATGAGATATGACAAGACTTGCATTTTTCTACCTTAGGCGCAGAGCGTTGAGAGACACTGTAATCGAAGAGGAAGACATCGCCAATGCCGCGATCAGCGGTGTTGCCAGACCGACAACAGCCAGAGGCACCGCAATGATATTGTAAATCGTTGCGATCCGGAAGTTTTCGCGAATGCGTCGGGTGGCTGCTTGTGCTGTTTCGATCGACGTTGAAATTGGCGACAGGTCGCTGCCCAGCAACACGATATCTGATGCCACGCGCGCCGCATCCAGCGCTGAGGCAGGCGAGATAGAAACATGCGCGGCCGCCAACGCGGCCGTGTCATTCAGCCCGTCCCCGACCATCAAAACGGTCTTTCCTTCCTCCGCAAATGATTGGATCCGCTGTGCCTTTTCTTCCGGCAACGCGTCGGCAAGCCACTGGGAAATCCCCAGACGTTTTGCCAGCGCGGCAACTGCGCCAGAGGTGTCCCCTGACAAAAGAACGATCTCTTTGCCTGAACGCTTCAGCGCGGCAACAGCCTCTGCCGCGCCTTCCCGCAACGCGTCTGCAAACAGAAATGCCTTCGCCTCCGCCTCACCAATGCGCAGGTGCGCGGCGGTCTGCCCTTGTGCGCTTGCACCGGTCCAGCTCGCACGCCCAAGCCGCACCAATTGTCCATTGTACCGACCTTGCGTGCCGTAGCCCGGCACCTCTTCGATGTCTGTCACGACAGCAGGAGACACACCGTGAGCACGCGCTGCTTTGCTCAATGCAACGCTCAGTGGGTGGGCAGACCCCTGCGCCAATGCCAAAGCAACGGAGAGCTCCTCGGGCGCAAACGCCCCCAGATTGGTGACCTCTGGCGTTCCGGCGGTCAATGTGCCGGTCTTGTCAAACACCACCGTGTCCACCTGCGCGAGACGTTCGAGTGCGGTGCTGTGCTTGATCAACATGCCTTTGCGAAACAATCGACCGGAGGCAGCGGTGGTGACGGCAGGCACCGCAAGCCCAAGCGCGCACGGGCAGGTGATGATCAGCACAGCAGCAGCGATGTTGAGCGCGGTGCGCACATCAAATGTATACAGATACCAGCCGAGAAAGCTCAGCGCAGACAGGATATGCACACCTGGGGCGTATAGCTTCGCAGCCTTATCCGCCAGCGATGTGTAATTTGACCGGCCCGCTTCAGCCACGGCCACCAGATCCGCCATACGATGCAGACTTGTGTGCTCGCCGACAGCGCTCGCCCTGATCAGCAAGGGACCAGTCAGGTTCACTTCACCTGCGCTCACTGACAAACCGGGCTCTGCGAAAACAGGCACGGTTTCCCCGGTCAACAAAGAGCGATCAAGCTCAGAGCGGCCTTCGATGATCTCACCATCGACAGGCATACGCCCCCCTGGCCGCACCAAAATCAGATCACCAGTACACAGATCTTGCACCGCGACGGTTTCTTCCTGCCCGTCGTGCACACGAATCGCACGAGGCACTTCCAGCGCCGCAAGCTCCTCTGCCGCAGATCGCGCAACAGCACGGGTCCGGTGATCCAGGTAACGCCCAGCCAAAAGGAAAAACACCAGTGTCAGAGCCGCGTCAAAATAAGCGTGCTCCCCGGACAGGGATGTTTCCCAAAGGGATGTGACCACCGCCAAAAGGATCGCAAGCACAATTGGCACATCCATGTTCAGACGTCGGTGCCTTAATGCGCTCCAAGCGTGCACAAAAAACGGTTTTCCGGAAAACACAATTGTTGGCAGGGCAATGGCAGCAGAGATCCAGTGGAACAGGTCACGCGTCGCAGCCTCAGCCCCCGACCAGACAGAGACTGACAGCAACATGACGTTCATCGACGCAAAGCCAGCCACCGCGAGCCGCATCAACAAATCACGCCCCGCCTTGTCGGTTTGTGTCGCGCTGAGTGTGCCCGCGTCGAGCTCATGAGCTTCATAGCCCACACCCGCCAGCGCATCGATCAGTTGGTCTGGTGCAATCTCTGCCTCAGCTTCCACTGAGGCCCGTTTGAGTGTCAGGTTCACACGCGCGGATGTGACACCCGGAACCTGGGCCAAGGCCGTTTCCACTGTCGCGATACAAGCTGCGCAATGCACGGTCGGCACGGATAAAGCGATGCGTCCACGCTCCTCAGCGAGGGCAGCTTCGGCCAACGCCTCTGCCGCCGGGGCTGCATCGCAGGCAGGACATGCTGAAATTTGGGGGCGTGCCGCAGCGGTCATCACATCAGCTCTTGTCGACAATCAGCACAACACGCTGCTCAAATGCCGTTCCGTCCAACGCCTTGGCTTTCATACGAATATTCCAGTTTCCAGGTGCCAATTCCTCGCGGGCCACATACGCCTGACCATCAAACTGAAAATTGGGCTCTCTGTCGTCCTTCACATGTGTCGCGCGACCGAGCACGGCATGCAGGTTACTCACCTGCACTGGACGCCCGGTCTCATCGTTGACCGTCAGGATCAACAGCCCACCTGTCGCGCGCGCCGAAACGGACCAACCGAGCGCTTCCTGCGCGTTGCGCCGCACGTCAAACTCCTGGCTTGCGACATAGGAATTTTTGACTTCCAGCCCCGGAAACGTTTTCACCGCGCTGAATGCAAGCACAAGATTTACGGCAATGATCACACCAAAGGCGCCAACGAAAATCATGGCGGCATGCCATCCGGTGAATTTCTTCTCAGCCATTACTGGCCCTTTCCGTTAAAGATCGTATCTTTGTATACACGATCGCCATTTCCTGTGTCTTCGAACCAGAAGCGGAACGGGGTGCTTTCACCATCTGCTGGCAAAGATCCTTTCGGCGCAATCACATATACACGCTGGATGCGCATTTCATCCGCCTCGACTTGCACCGCTTCATACGGGGTGCCTTCCAGCTGCACACGCAGCGATGGATCGCCCTTCAACGAAACCCGGAACATGCGTGGCTCATGGTGTTTGTTGCGCATCCGCACCTCGTAGGTGTTGCGGATCGAACCATCAGACAGGGTCACGTAGGTCGGATTGCGCACTGGAGCCACGGTGGCTTCGATGTCAGAGCGCAGAAACAGTGCCACAACAAGCGCGATCCCAACTGCAGACCACAAGGTTGTATACATGATCGTGCGCGGACGCAGGGCGTGTTTCCAAACAGGTTTGGGCTTTTCACCCGCGCGCTCCCGCCCTTCGTCAGAAAGCGCCAGATAGTCAATCAAACCGCGCGGTTTGCCGATTTTGTCCATCATGTCATCGCAGGCATCAATGCACAGCGCACAGGTGATGCACTCCATCTGCTGGCCATCACGGATATCAATCCCGACCGGGCAAACATTCACGCAAGCCATGCAATTGATGCAATCACCAAGATCGCTGTCTTCTGTGCGCTTGCCTTTGCCCCGAGGTTCACCGCGCCATTCGCGATAGCCCACCGTCAGCGTATCTTCATCCATCATCGCCGCTTGGATGCGCGGCCAGGGGCACGCGTAGATACAAATCTGTTCACGCGCAAAGCCCCCAAAAAAGAAGGTCGTCGCAGTGAGGATCGCGATCGTTGTGTAAGCAACAGGATGTGCATTGCCGGTCACCAGCTCAACAGCCAGTGTCGGGGCATCGGCAAAGTAGAACACCCAAGCCCCGCCAGTCGCGACCGCAATCAACAGCCAAGACACCCATTTTGTAACACGCAGGCGGATCTTGCGTGCATCAAGTTTTTCCTGCCGATGCAACCGCAAGCGCGCGTTGCGATCGCCCTCGATCCAGCGCTCTACCAAAATGAAAAGATCGGTCCAAACAGTCTGTGGGCAAGCATAGCCGCACCAAACCCGCCCAAGCGCGGAGGTAAACAGAAACAGCCCCAAGCCTGCCATGATCAAAAGACCAGCCACGAAATAGAATTCATGCGGCCAAATCTCGATCATGAAAAAGAAGAAACGCCGATTGGCAATGTCGACCAGAACGGCTTGATCAGGCAGGCTCGGGCCACGATCCCACCGGAGCAAAGGCGTCAGGTAGTAAATTCCAAGCGTAAACGCCATGATCCACCATTTAAGGTTGCGGAATTTACCATGGACGCGTTTTGGAAAAATAGGTTCACGGCTGGCGTAAAGTGACGGTGCAGGACTGTTGCTCACGGAATCACACTCTGGCTGTTGGAGGCTAAATCAGTCTTCTCCTATCATGGTGTTTCAGGTCATTGACCTGTGTCAAATGGCGCATCTGACAGGCATATTTATCAGGGACTTATGCCATTTCATGGCGCTTTTGCGCGGGCGTCGCGCCCGTCCACGTATGAAAGGCGCGATAAAAGGAATTGGGATCACGATACGCCAAGAGATACGATATCTCTTCAACACTCATTGCCTTATCTCTCAGATAATGCAGGGAAAGATCTGATCGGGTTGTATCTAGAACCTGCTGAAACGTCATACCTTCTGCCTTTAAGTGGCGCTGCAGGCTGCGACGACTCGTCACGAGTTTTTCGCACACCGCATCCACCGTGGAACGCCCAGCGGGCAAAAGCTCCAGCAAGGCATGACGCACGCGTGCTGACATCGGGGTGATACGCCGCTGCTCCGCCAGTTGACGCGTCAACTCCTTCTCGTATCCAGCCCAAAGTTTCGGGCTCTCAGAGAGCAATGGTCGGTAGGCATCTTCTCGCGAAAACACCAACTTTGGTTTGCGGCTCAAGACAGCCTTGCGCCCAAAAAACCGATCAAAAAGCTCCTGATCCTGCACATACGCCGGGGTGCCGATCTCTATCGGCAAAATATCGACGCCGGTAAATGTACGTGCCAGTTCAAGAAAATAGACCAACTCAAAGGCAGCCATACCGTCTGGCATCTTAAGACTCGGGTCGGCGATATCGATCTCTAACGTCACGCGTGTCGCGCTTTCTGACACCAACAGCCGAACGGGCGCAACAAGCGGTTTGAATATCGCCAGACGTTCAAGCCCGGTTGCTATATTTGGGCTGCAAGAAAAGGCAAATACAGCCGGAATCACCGGGCCACGCGCCATCTTGCGCGCCATCTCCAGCACCATTCTTGGTTCTGGAGCCTGTGCCAACATCGCCTCCCAAAGATCAAACACTTGTTTGGCTGTCAGTGCGCGACCTTCAGACTGAAACAAATCCACAGGCAGCCCGCACTTCTGCAACATTGCCTGTGTCGAAACGCCGACGGAGTCCAAAAACTCTGGAACAGACCTTTGTATCTGATAGCGGGTTTGTTTGTGCATCACAGCCTCCTGAATACACAGCAATCTATGCACAGGCTGTACAAACGCCAAGCGTTTGGCACGATCTGCAAGTGAATTGTCAGGAGTATGGGGGGCCAATCATTCCAGGAAACGCGCGAACAGGACGGAAAGACTGGCCCCCATGCCCCACCCCCAGTGAATTGGGTAAGGCAGGCTGCGCAGAATGCCTTGCGCGGCCTATGACTAAAAATAACCGCAACACCGACGCAAAACTTTGATCTTGGTCAAATTTCATCAGAAACTTTCCAGAAAAAAGCGAAGCCGCCCCGAATAATCGGGACGGCCCAAAAGCAGTCTACAGAGCGGGAAAGGTGTTATTCACCACCGCCCAATTGGTGCACATAGCTGGATACAGCCCGGATTTGTGCCTCGCTCAAACGATCCCGATAAGACCAGGATGGCATCACGCCGTACCGGCTATATGTGACCGTTTCCTTGATCGACGCGTAATCACCGCCATAGAGCCAAAGTGCATCGACAAGATTGGGAGCACCTTGCTCGCGATCTCCGGTGCCGTTCTCCATGTGACAAGCGGAACAGTTGTCTTCATAGACCACCGCGCCTGCATCAACCAAAGACGCATCAACCGGATCACCCGACAAAGACATCACATAATTCACAACCTGCTCGATCTCTTCTTTCTCAAGAAGTTCACCGAAGGCAGGCATCTCAGAGTAACGCGCATCGTCGTCCTCTTCGTTGCGAATGCCGTGTTTGACTGTGAGATAGATGTTCTCGATGTCACCGCCCCAAAGCCAGTCGTTGTCCAAAAGGTTGGGATATCCAACGCCCCCAGCGGCACCTGAGCCATGGCACTGCGCGCAGAAGGTTTTGAACACCGCAGCCCCAGCAGAAGTGGCATAGCTGTTAAGCTCTTCATCCGCCGCAATCTGGGTCAGCTCTGCAGCTTCCAGTTTGGCGTTGATCGGTGCCAGCTTCTCTTCAGCGATCTGGATTTCTTCGACCACATCCGCACGCGAAGACCACCCGACCAAGCCAGCTGTGGCGCTGCTAACGCCGGGCCAAGCTGGATAGGCGATGGTGTAGCCCACGCCCCAGATGATTGTGGCGTAGAACACCCACAACCACCAACGCGGCATTGGGTTGTCGAATTCCTCGATCCCATCCCAAGAGTGACCGGTGGTGTTCGGATCCCCCTCAAACTTTTTCGATTTGTTGGTCATGACCGCGCCTCCTTGTCCGTGGCGGGTTTATCTGCGTGACGAAACGGGATGTTGGCGTTGTCGCGATACTCTTTGCTGGCGCCGGGACGGAACACCCAAAAGATGATCCCAACGAAGAAAAGGAACAGCATCAACAACATCCAGCTGTCGGCGAACTCTCTAAGGAAAGAATAGGTTTCCATCTTTTCTCTCCTTAGCGAGACGCATCAGGCGTGAAGGCCGAGAAATCAACCAAAGTGCCCAACATCTGCAGATAAGCAATCAGAGCATCCGCTTCAGAGACACCTGGCTGACCATCAAAGTTACGTACATTCACACCCTCCTCGCCGTAGCGTTCGAGAAGACCATCATAGTCGCTGTCTGGGTCTGCCTGCGCGAGGAAGTCAGACTGCGCGTTTTCGATCATCTCTTCGGTGTAAGGCACGCCCACAACAGCATTGGCTGCCATGATATCGCCCATGTATTCGCCTTCGATCATACGGTTCTCAAGGAAGCCGTATTTCGGCATCACCGACTCTGGCACCACGGCCTGCGGGTCACGCAGGTGATCCACGTGCCAATCGTCGGAGTAACGGCCGCCCACGCGTGCCAGATCAGGACCGGTACGCTTAGAGCCCCACTGGAACGGGTGGTCGTACTTGGACTCCGCCGCCAGCGAGTAGTGACCATAACGCTCAACCTCGTCGCGCATTGGACGGATCATCTGGCTGTGGCAGACGTAGCATCCTTCACGGATGTAGATTTCACGTCCAGCCATTTCCAGCGGGGTGTAGGGGCGTACGCCCTCTACATCCTCAATGGTGTTTTCCAGCCAAAACAGTGGCGCGATTTGCACGATGCCACCAATGGTTACGACCAAGAAGCTGCAAATAAGCAAGAGGGTCGCGTTGGTCTCGAGGATCTTATGTTTGTCGAGAATTGCCATAGCTGCCGGCCCTCCTTATTCAGCCGGGACTGCGACGGACAGGCTGGCTTCTTTGGCCGGCGCTTTCCGAACAGTCATCCACAGGTTGTAGCACATGATGAGCGCACCAGCGAGGAACATGACCCCACCGAGACCGCGTACCACATACATCGGGAACTTCGCGGCCACCGTGTCGGCAAAGGAGTTCACGAGGAAACCGTTTGCGTCCACTTCGCGCCACATCAGGCCTTCCATGATGCCGGTCACCCACATGGACGCCGCATAGAGAACGATGCCGATGGTGGCGAGCCAGAAGTGCCAGCTCACGAGGCTGAGGGAGTACAGACGGTCACGTTTCCACAGTGCAGGCACCAGGTAGTAGAGCGCACCAAATGTGATCATGCCGTTCCAACCCAGCGCACCAGAGTGCACGTGACCAATGGTCCAGTCGGTGTAGTGGCTCAGCGAGTTCACAGCGCGGATCGACATCATCGGGCCTTCGAAAGTGGACATGCCGTAGAAGCCAACAGAGATCACCATCATACGGATCACCGGATCTGTACGCAGCTTGTCCCACGCGCCAGACAGCGTCATCAGGCCGTTGATCATGCCACCCCAGCTTGGCATCCAGAGGATGATGGAGAACACCATACCAAGGGTAGAAGCCCAGTCAGGCAGCGCGGTGTAGTGCAAGTGGTGAGGACCCGCCCAGATATACAGGAAGATCAGCGCCCAGAAGTGAATGATCGACAGCTTGTAGGAGAAAACCGGACGCTCAGCTTGCTTTGGAATGAAGTAGTACATCATGCCAAGGAAACCCGCGGTCAGGAAGAAGCCCACAGCGTTGTGGCCATACCACCACTGTACCATGGCGTCCTGTACACCCGCCCAGACGATCACCGACTTGGAGCCGAAGATAGAGACAGGGATGGTCAGGTTGTTGATCACGTGCAACATCGCCACGGTGACGATAAACGCAAGGAAGAACCAGTTTGCCACGTAGATGTGAGGCTCTTTGCGTTTGATGATGGTGCCCAGGTAAACCGCCAGATAGCAGACCCAAACAACAGTCAGCCACAAATCGACATACCACTCAGGTTCAGCGTATTCCTTGGACTGCGTGCCACCCAGAACGTAACCGGTCGCGGCCAGAACGATGAACAGCTGATATCCCCAGAATACAAACCATGCGAGATTGCCGCCCCAAAGGCGCGCGGCGCTGGTACGCTGCACAACGTAGAAAGACGTTGCCAGCAAGGCGTTACCACCAAAAGCGAAAATGACCGCCGAGGTGTGCAAAGGACGCAAGCGGCCAAAGTTCAGATAGCCTTGCGCCCAGTCAAAGTTCAGAACCGGGAAGGCCAATTGAAAGGCGATGAAAACGCCTGCCAAAAATCCAACCACGCCCCAGAATGCTGTTGCGATGACCCCGTAACGGATCACGTCATCCATGTATTCATCTTGCGCGATAACCGTCTTTGTGCCGGTACCGCGCAAAACCCAAATAAAAAGCCCAAAGGACACACCCGTTATGATGAGGGCGTGTACCATATAAGCCAGATCACGCGCGTAGTTGGCCGCAATCATCGCAAAAAAAGTGATGAGGCCAAGCGCGATCAGCTTGAAGTAATTTACCATTTCGCGTCCCTTCGTCTTGCTGGGCCTGAGTCTCCAAGGCCTTAGCGGATTTAGACAAACCATCTTTTGCGTGCGCAGCCCTTTGACCGCCTTGATCTGCATCAAGGAAAGTCACCGGTCGTGTGAGACTAATCCTATCAGGGTCCGCAAAACTCCTCGCGTGGGCCGTTTCTTCAAACCCCAAGAGGGTTGTTCACACAGCAGGTGCCTCACTATGGACTTCAAAACTCTCCTATGCGTCATGACCGATGCTGATGTTTCCGTTCCGTCCCTCTCTCAGGCCATGGCGCTCGCCGAAGCCCATGATGCCCATTTGGACGTTTTGGCACTTGGCGTTGACCGGTCGCAAACAGGTTATTTTTATGGCGGAGCCGACGCCCTGCTCATGCAAGAAATGCTAAAGCGCGCGCATGACGAAGCCGAAGAGATTCGCAAAAACGCCGAAGCAAAACTCAGCAACAGCGGGCTGCGTTGGGCCTGTGACATTGGTGTCGCGCAAATTGCAGATCTGGGCCGCCACGTTGCCAGCCGCGCCCGCTTCTCCGATCTGGTGATCTTGCCCAAACCTTATGGAAAAAACTGCGGGACCGAACTTGAACCTACCATTGAGGCCGCTTTGTTCGAAGGTCAGGCTCCCGTGCTGATGGTTCCAGAATCAGTGGCGCCCATGACAACCCCCAAGACAGTTTGTCTCGCCTGGAACGAAAGCGCAGAAGCACTGGTAGCCGCACGCGCCGCGCTGCCGTTCCTCAAGATGGCCGAAACCGTCCATGTGATTGTCGTGGATCCCCCCTCACACGGCCCCAACCGGTCCGACCCGGGCGGGCTGTTGTCGCAGTACTTGGCACGACACGGTGTCAATGTGCAGGTTGATGTGCTGTCCAAAACACAGCCGCGTGTTTCGGATGTTCTCTTGCGCCATGCCACCGACACAGATGCAGATCTGATGGTGATGGGGGCATATGGCCATTCCAGATTCCGCGAAGCCATTCTCGGCGGTGCCACACGCAACATGTTGGAACACGCCCCGTTGCCTGTTTTCCTAGCCCATTGATAGAGGCGCAATCGCGCATAAAAAAGGGCGCCCCAGTTGCGCCCGTTTCACGTTCTTTCACAAAGGCCGGTCAGGCCATCATGCCACCATCACAGTCGTCGCCAGCCTCATCCAACAGCCGTTGAAAATCTGGCACTGTTACGTGGCGCTTGCCTTCTAGAACAATCACGCCATCCTTTTTCAGCGCCGAAATCTGGCGACTGACGGTTTCAAGCGTAAGCCCCAAATAGTCCGCCATGGCCTCACGTGTCAGCGGCAGATCAAAAACCATTTCCTGATCCTGACCAGCAAGATTGAGCGCCGCATCCCGGCGGCCCAGAATAGACAACAGACTTGCGATCTTCTCCCGTGCCGTTTTGCGCCCAAGCACGAGCATCCATTCCCGCGCGGCATCCAGCTCATCCAATGTCATTTCAAGCAGACGTTGCGCGATGTGCGGGGTCTCCACCATCATTGTTTCAAACGGTTTGCGACGGAAACAACACATCACAACATCGGTCGTGGCCACCACATCATAGGTGGCGGCATCACGCCCTGGTCGACCAACAAAATCACTGGGCAGCAGCAAACCCACCATTTGGGTGCGCCCGTCTTCCATTGTCTGTGTCAGTGAGGCAATCCCTGAAACTATCGAACCTACAAACTCCATGCGATCGCCCGACCAAATGATCGTCTGGCCCGCTTCAAAGCTCCGGTAATACTTGATGGTTTCCAGGCGGTCGAGCTCATCCGCGTCACAACGCGCGCACACTGCTCTGTGCTGAATTGGGCAGCTCTCACAACCACCAACAAACTTTGTAAGATCAGTCATTACTTCTGCCACACCTAGAATTGATCTGGGTCAAGGATACTATACCACGATTCGAGCTATCCCCTACGCCCATGGAAACGGAAAAACAATTGGCGAAGCTAGGGTTATTTGACGCGAAAGTGCCGCGTTACACAAGTTATCCCACCGCCCCGCATTTTGAAAACAATGTAACTCCAGATACTTATAAGGAGTGGATCGAAGCCATTCCTGCGGGATCTGAAGTCTCGCTATACGTGCATGTGCCATTTTGCCGCCGCCTCTGCTGGTTCTGCGCCTGCCGCACGCAAGGCACCTCCACGCTTTCGCCGGTTGCGTCATATGTGGAAACACTAAAGCAAGAATTGTTGATTCTCAAATCTATCTTACCTGACGGCGTCAGCCTGTCACGTTTGCATTGGGGAGGCGGCACACCAACATTGCTCGCACCGGGCATGATGGAAGATCTTGCGGGCGAAATTTTTAATGTGGCGCCAATGGCAGAAAACGGTGAGTTTTCTGTGGAAATTGACCCCAATGAAATCGATCACGCCCGCCTGGAAGTCCTTGCAAAAGCTGGCATGAACCGAGCCTCCATTGGCGTGCAAGACTTTGACGATGACATCCAGCAAACCATTGGCCGTATTCAAGGCTATGACATCACCCGAGAAGCGGTGGAGATGATCCGCAGTTTCGGGGTTCAAAGCGTGAATGCCGACATTCTGTTCGGGCTGCCACATCAAACCCAAGCGCGCATCACCGAAAGCGTGCAGAAGTTGCTGTCGCTATCACCTGACCGCGTCGCGCTTTACGGTTATGCTCATGTGCCATGGATGGCCAAGCGCCAACAGATGATCCCGTCTGACGCCCTGCCCACACCGCAAGAGCGACTTGCATTGTTTGAGACGGCGCGCCAACTTTTCCTTTGGGACAATTACGACGAAATCGGCATCGATCACTTTGCCACAAAAAGTGATGGCCTCTCTGTCGCACAACGCAACGGCACGCTGCGCCGCAACTTTCAGGGTTACACCGATGACACCGCAGATGTGCTTCTGGCGGTCGGCGCATCCTCCATCGCACGCTTCCCTCAAGGGTATGCACAGAATGCGCCAGCAACTTCAGCCTATACCGCGGGCGTGCGCGAAGGCCGCTTCACCACGTCACGTGGCCACAAATTTACAGGCGATGATCTCCTGCGCGGGCGCTTGATCGAAGCACTGATGTGCGACTTCCGCATTGATGCACAAGAAATTGTCGATCAGTTCAATATCACACGCGCCAAGCTGAACGAGATGTTCTCAACTGTCATGGCACAGTTTCCCGACATGCTTGCGCTTGAAAGCAACGCGTTGGTGATTCCGCCGCACGCACGGCCATTGACGCGTATGATTGCGCGCGCATTCGATGCCTATGACATGAGCAAAGCCCAGCACAGCGCCGCGATTTAATCGCGGCGACTGCCGGTTTGTGGATCAGCCTTGTGCTGCCACCAAAAGTTCGCGGGTATAGTCGGTCTGAGGATTTTCAAAAAGTGCCTCGGCAGTGCCCTGCTCCACCACATCACCCGCGCGCATCACCATAATTTTGTGGCTCATGGCGCGCACCACATGCAGGTCGTGGCTAATGAACAGATAGGCGAGACCGTATTTTTCCTGCAGATTGCGCAACAATTCAACAATCTGAACCTGCACGGTCATGTCCAATGCAGATGTCGGCTCGTCCAGCACCACCAGCTTGGGACGCAGGATCATCGCACGCGCAATCGCGATCCGCTGGCGCTGCCCCCCCGAAAACTCATGCGGGTAACGGTCCATGGTCTCTGGGTTTAGCCCGACTTCTTCCATGACCTCGGCGACAAGCGTACGCGTGTCGCGCCCATCGGGATTGCCATGCACGCCCAACCCTTCAGCAATGATCTGTTCACAGGTCATCCGGGGGCTCAGACTGCCAAACGGATCCTGAAACACAATCTGCATGTCCTTACGCAGCGCGCGCAGCTGGCGTGTGTTCCACTTGCGCACATCCTGACCGACAAAGCCGATTTTGCCTTCGCTCGAGATCAGGCGCATCATCGCCAGCGCCAAGGTGGTCTTGCCAGAACCACTTTCCCCCACGATGCCAAGCGTCTCCCCCGCGCGCACTGTCAGGCTTGCGTCATTCACCGCTTTCACATGCCCGACCGTGCGTTTCAGTAAGCCCTGCTGAATCGGGAACCAAACGCGCAGGTTTTGTGCGTCACTCACCACTTCGGCGCTCTCAGGCACCGGTGCAGGCCGTCCACTGGCCTGCGCGCTCAACAAGAGCTGCGTATAGGGATGCTGCGGGTTTTCAAAAATCTCTGCAACCGACCCTGCCTCGACGATCTCTCCGTCTTTCATCACGCAAACTTTGTCTGCAATCCGCCGAACCACCGCCAGATCATGGGTGATGAACAAAAGCCCCATGCCCTCGGATGTCTTGAGCTCCGCCAACAACTCCAAAATCTGCGCCTGAATGGTCACATCGAGCGCCGTGGTCGGCTCATCCGCAATCAGAATGTCCGGCTTGTTCGCGAGCGCCATGGCGATCATCACCCGCTGCCGCTGCCCGCCAGAAAGCTCGTGCGGATAGGCGGTCAGGCGCTGCTCCGCATCACGCAACCCAACCTTGTTAAGCAAGTCCAGAATGCGCCCGCGTGCCTCATCGCCAACCACGCCCTGATGCAGGGCCAAACTTTCTCCCAACTGCTTTTCAAGCGTGTGCAGCGGGTTCAGGCTCGTCATGGGCTCCTGAAAGATGAAACTGATATCATTGCCGCGCACCTGCCGCAGCAAATCGTCTGGCGCGCCGACCATCTCTTTACCGTCATAGTGAACAGAACCCTGCACCTCGGCACTGCCCGGCAAAAGCGATACAGTGGACAAAGCGGTCACCGATTTGCCAGAGCCTGACTCCCCCACCAGCGCAACAGTTTCTCCGCGATCCACGCTGAAAGACACACCTTTGACAGCCTGATGCAGTTGCCCGTCTTGGCGAAACCCCACACGCAGATCTTTGACGTCCAGAATGCTCATGAAAAGGTCTTTCTCGGATCAAACGCATCGCGCACGCCTTCAAAGATGAAGACCAAAAGCGAGAGCATAATGGCAAAAGTGAAGAAAGCGGTGAAGCCGAGCCACGGCGCCTGCAGGTTCTGCTTTGCCTGCAATGTCAACTCGCCCAGACTTGGTGCAGAGGATGGCAAGCCAAAGCCAAGGAAATCCAAACCCGCTAGCGTGCTGATCGTACCGGTCACAATAAACGGCAGCATGGTCACCGTCGCGACCATCGCGTTGGGCAGCATATGGCGGAACATGATCACCCGGTTGCTCACGCCCAGCGCTTTGGCCGCGCGCACATATTCAAGGTTGCGCGCCCGCAAAAACTCGGCGCGCACAACGCCCACCAATGCTGTCCAACTGAACAACACCGTCAGCAACACTAACAGCCAGAAACTGCGCCCCACAATCGCAAACATGATGATGATGATATAAAGGCTGGGCGTCGCGCCCCAAATCTCGATCACCCGCTGGAAGATCAGATCGAGCCAACCGCCGAAATACCCCTGCACGGCGCCTGCAAAAACGCCAATCAGGCTCGCTGCCGCCGTCACAACCAATGTAAAGAATATCGACAGTCGGAACCCATACAGGACACGCGCCAGAACATCGCGTTTGCGGTCATCTGTGCCCAGCCAGTTCTGCCCATCCGGTGGCAGTGGCGCCGCACCAGATCGATCCACTGGCGTGTCATAGCTGTAAGGAATGAGCGGCCACAGCGCCCAGCCTTTTTCCAGGCCATCGGCACTGTAGGTACCGGCATCCAGCTCTTCGATAATGTCTTCGGGCACATCAAAACAGTCTTCAACACCACCCGTAGCGATCAAACACGACACCACGGGATCTTTGTAGTCCGCCTCGGTTTTGAAATCCCCGCCAAAGGTGGTCTCAGGATAGAACTTGAACACGGGCGTAAAATACTCACCGCGATAGTTCACAAGGATCGGCTTGTCGTTGGCAATCAGCTCCGCAAAGAGCGACACACCAAAGGCCACGCAGAAAATGATCAGCGACCAGAAAGCACGGCGATTGCGTTTGAAGTTGTTCCAACGACGCTGGTTCAGGGGGGACAGAGCCATCAGCCTTCCCTCTTCTCAAAGTCGATGCGTGGATCGACCAGCACATACATCAAATCCGACAGGATCCCGACCACCAGACCGATCAGGCCAAACACAAACAAGGTGCCAAAGATCACCGGATAATCCCGCGCCACCGCGGCCTCAAACCCAAGCCGGCCCAGCCCATCCAGTGAGAAGATGGTTTCAATTAGAACCGAGCCGCCAAAGAACACGCCAATAAACACAGCCGGGAACCCTGCAATCACAATCAGCATGGCGTTGCGGAACACATGGCCATAAAGCACGCGCCCCTCGCTCAACCCCTTGGCCCGCGCGGTCATCACATAGTGTTTCTTGATCTCATCCAAAAAGCTGTTTTTGGTCAGCAATGTGAGTGTTGCAAACGCTGAAATCGTGGAGGCAACCACAGGCAGCGTGATGTGCCACATATAGTCCAGGATTTTGCCCATCATCGTGAGGTCTTGGAAATTGTCCGAGGTCAGTCCACGCAACGGGAAGATCTTCCAGTAGGAGCCGCCGGCAAACAAAACCAGCAACATGATTGCAAACAGAAATCCCGGGATCGCATAAGCCACAATGATCGCGCCTGAGGTCCAAGTATCAAACGGTGACCCATCTTTTACAGCTTTTCGTATGCCAAGCGGGATAGACACCAGATAGGCTATCAACGTCGACCAAAGCCCCAACGTGATCGACACCGGCATTTTCTCAAGCACCAGATCAATCACCGTAATTTTACGGAAGTAACTCTCACCAAAATCAAGGGTCAGGTAGTTGCCCATCATATTGAGAAACCGCTCCAGCGGTGGCTTATCAAAGCCGAACTCTTTCTCAAGCTCCTCGATGAACTCCTTCGGCAAGCCGCGCGCGCCCAGATATTCGCTGTCAGAGCCGAAAGTTTCCTCCCCTCCGACGTCTTCGTTGCCTCCCGCAAAGCCGGAGAACACATCCCCCTCGCCCTGCATGCGGGCGATCACCTGTTCAACCGGTCCCCCGGGAACAAATTGCACAAGCGTGAAATTGATGATCATGATCCCAAGTAACGTCGGGATGATGAGCAGCAGTCTGCGGAGAATATAGGCGCCCAAAGCTTACTTCCTCAGCGCGCCCGAGGCGATCAGAGCCTCGTGCTTTTCTTTGTTGTACCACCAAAAATCAAGCACCCCAACAGCGTAAGGCGGCAGCTCTTCGGGATGTTCAAACATGTCAAAATACGACACCCAAGTCTCTGGCACATAACCCGCGTGCGCAATCACGCGCTCATACCGCAAGGCACGATCCAATGCCGTTAGCGCAACAACCTCATCTTCACGCGACGTTGTCTCTAGAGCCGCACCGATGAGAGCGTCCACCACCGGACTGCGCAGTGCTGAAGGGTTGTAAGAAGAGACCTCGGCGGTTTCAGACCCAAACAGCTGCTTCAAGCCAATGCCCGCAGCAGAGAACGTCAGAATGCGCGTATAAATCAGGTCGTAGTCTTTATCGAGGAACCGCTGCTGTCCCTGTGCGCTGTCCACCTTATCCGCTTTGACTTTGACGCCCCAGTTGGCCAGCGTCTTTACATAGGCTTCAATCGTCGCAAGGCGGGTCTCATCCCAACTCGACAGCACCAGAAAATCAAGCGACATCTGCGCACCGTTGGCATCAACCATCTGACCGTTGTCATTGACGGTCCAACCGGCTTTTTCAAACAGTTTTAAGGCTGCACGTTTGTTGCGTCGGTCGATGGGGTTAGAGGCTTTAGACGTGTGCGGCATCACCACACTTTCCGTCAGCATCTCCGCCGGCACCACATCCCCCAAGGATTTCAGAAGAGCAAGCTCCGCGCCCTCTGGCGCACCTTTGGCTTCCCATTCCTGCCCTTCAGCAAAGGAATTGCGTTGCGTGGTCAGGTCATATTGCAGAGATTCCCGCGTCCATTCGTAGTTGAATGCCAGTGACAGTGCATGCCGCACATCGCGGTTGTCCAGCGGCGCACGCAATGTGTTGAAAATCACACCGCTGTTGTTGGGCGCGGTGCCACTTGGCAAAGCCACTTTTTTGACCGTGCCGTCTTGAATGCCCGGGAAATCATACCCGGTCGCCCAGCGTTTGGTCGACCCTTCGGTGCGGAAGGTGTATTCGCCTGCCTTAAAGGCCTCAAACTCAGCGGTCGCATCCGCAAAATACTCAATCCGCACACGATCGAAGTTGAAACGACCGATGTTCGCCGGGTGATCCCATCCCCAATAGTTCGGGTTCTTTTCATAGACCACGTAGCGGTTAAACTCATACTCGCCGACCTGATAAGGCCCAGATGCCATCGGAGACAGTACCGAAGGTTCATCCAGCCGCTCACCTGTTTCCTGATACCAGGCTTGTGAAAAGATTGGCGTGCCGCCAACCTGACTGATCAGAGAACGGCGAGAAATACCATCCGCAAAAGTGTATTTGATGGTGTGGTCATCAATCACCTCAACGCCACTGATACGCTCCTTCACTGAACGCGCATAGGAGCGAATGCCTTGTTCCAGAAAAAGATTGTGCGTAAAAGCCGCATCCTGCGCTCTGAGCGGGGATCCATCCCGAAAAACCACATCATCGCGCATGTGAAACACGCACCAGGTTTTGCTTTTAGGATACTCAACTTCTTTCGCGATCAGGCAATAGCTATCCGTAATAGAATCCGCCGGGGCGCCGCCGCCCCATGGCATTTCTGCAAACATCGCCTCAGCGACCACGCCGGATGCGGTTTCCGGGTTCCCACGCCATGCAAAGCGGTTGAACCCATCAAAAGTCCCGCGCGAACTGAGCGTGATCTGCCCACCTTTGGGGGCGTTTGGGTTCACGTAGTCAAAATGTGGGTAGTCCGCAGGATACTTGAGATCCCCAAAGAACGAATAGCCATGCGATCGGATGACTTCATCGTCACTGGCAAAAGCCATTCCGCTTCCGAGTCCTGCCCCAATCGACAGCGCACTCCCTCCCATAAGGCGTAGCGCACCTCGGCGATCAAACATGGGTCCAGCGATTCTGATGGTCTTTTCGGTCATTTGGCCTCTCCTGCACCCACATGTTCACTGTGATTACGTGTTAGTTAAGCTAAAGGTTTCAGCCGACCAACTTCAAGTTCTCAATCTCTCAATATGGCGTGAATATTTCGCAGCAACGCAATCTAGCTGATCGCACCCCTTAAAAACGCGCCGCACAAAAAATACTCCAGAAACAAAGCCATAGGCCCGAGCTTGACACATCAAAGCACGCCTGCGACGCAGAACGCTAGGGATTCAGAGAATTTCACGGAAGATCAAGGTGAGAGGCTGGACAACGACCCAAGCGGGGCTCGTTACGGCTGCTTCCTTCCGGATCTGACCGGGTTGGCGAGGCGCTTACCCGCGCCAACCTCTCACGCAGGGATATAGGCTGGCTTCGCAGCAGATGCAAGCACCTGCGGCGCGCAATACCAGAGCACTCTGCCTTTCGATTGCAGCTACCGCACGATCATGTCACTCATCATCCACAAGAGGGAGCCAGGCATGAGACACGCAGAAACCGTTACATTTGGAGGCTCAAGCCTCAACCGCGCGGCAGAGTTGCGCGGCTCAAAGGCAAAAGAGCTGGCAAAGAACGAAACCAGCTGCACAATGATTTTGTGGCGCGGCAAGGTTCTGCTCTCCGGTCAAAACACAGATCAGCTTGTGCAAGTCCCCATGGACCATCCAATCCTTGATGAGGCTCATAGTCCCCCTGTTCCCCCCGTTTTTCTGGGCCTGTCAGAAGACGGCACTGCACTGTTTGCACACGATATTTCTGCATGGGAGCCCGAAGCGCAGGATCTGACGACGCTCAACCAGTTCTTTGATCCTTCGGTGCAACATCACCCGATTTTGGCAAAGGATCATCTATTTGTAGAACTGCGTGCCGCAATGGCCCGTCTCTCACCACGGGACGCAGAGCTTTCTGCCACCGCCCGCGCCATCTATGGCTGGCATAAATCGCATAGATTCTGCGCCGCCTGCGGCTCAGAAAGTCGCATGACAATGTCAGGCTGGCAGCGTGATTGCCCCACATGTAACACGTCACATTTCCCCAGAACCGACCCGGTGGTGATCATGCTCATCACCCATGGAAACAATGTGCTAATGGGGCGCTCTCCAGGCTGGCCGGAAGGCATGTACTCGCTTCTGGCGGGGTTTGTAGAACCCGGCGAAACACTGGAAGCCGCTGTGCGGCGCGAAGTGGTAGAAGAGGCCGGCATCAGAGTTGGCGCGGTGTCTTACCTTGCCAGCCAGCCCTGGCCGTTCCCCTCATCATTGATGTTTGGATGCAAAGGCACCGCACTAAGTGAGGACATCACCGTCGACCCCAACGAACTCGAAGATGCACTGTGGGTCAGTCGAGAGGAAATGCTGGATGTTTTTGCTGGAACACATCCAGTCATCAAGCCGGCTCGAAAAGGCGCAATTGCTCATTTTCTTTTGAGAAATTGGCTTGCAGATAGTCTGGATTGACGCAAAAATCGCAGACAGAGAACAGACTAATCCCATTCCCCACATCACATTCCCCAAAGAGGCCCAATGGAACTGACCGGAAGAGAAGACATCGACGTGCCAATAGAGCAGGCCTTTATCATGCTAAGCGACGTCGAGGTCTATGAACGGTCTGCATTGCGGCGCGGCGCAGAAGTCACGAGGCTGGACAGCCTCCCTCAAGCGGGTGTTGGGGCAATTTGGGAAATTGCGTTTCTGTTGCGTGGCAAACCCCGCACCGTCAATCTCGAAATGACCCGCCTTGATGCACCCAATGAGATCGCAATGCGTGCAAAAATCCAAGGTCTTGAGACAGATATAAAATTTGAATTGGTCGCGCTTTCGCGCACGAAGACCCGCGTTCAGTTCTGGAGCGGCATGAAAGCAAAAACGCTGTCATCGAGGCTTCTGTTACAGTCTCTCAAACTCGCCCGAAACAACATCAACAAACGCATCCGGTCGCGGCTGTCTGGCATGCGTGCGGATCTTGAGGAACGCTACCGCCAAAGCACATAAGCGTTGGCCTTACTTAAGACACGAAAGGCGCCTTTCGGCGCCTTTGCTTTGTCAAAACCTTTCGCGGGCCTAAGACACACGATCGCGATCTGCCGGGTAGACACCGATGATCGAAACGTTGGTCGTAAAATAGCGCAGCTCATCCATTGCCAGAATAACCGCCGGATCTTCCGGATGCCCCTCGATATCGGCATAAAACTGGGTCGCGGTGAAGCTGCCACCAACCATGTAGCTTTCGAGCTTGGTCATGTTGATTCCGTTGGTCGCAAACCCACCCATCGCCTTGTAAAGCGCCGCAGGAATGTTGCGCACTTCAAAGACAAAGGTGGTCATCATCTTGCGCTTTTCACGACGGGCATAATCAGGTTCGCGCGCCATGATCAGAAAGCGTGTGGTGTTGTGGCCGTGGTCTTCCACGTCTGTGGCCAGCACATTCAAACCATAAATTTCTGCCGCAAGTTCAGACGCCAACACCCCTTCGTTGGCGCGTTTGTGTGTCACCAGATCCTGCGCAGCGCCTGCACTATCCGCCGCAGAAATCGCTTTGATTCCATGTGCTTTCAGAAATTCAGCAGATTGCGGCAAAAGCACCATATGCGCACGCACGGTATCAATCTCGTCCAGCGCGACACCCGGCAGCCCCATCAAGCTGATCCGCACGCGCACAAAAGCCTCATCGACAATATGCAAGCCGCTCTCAGGCAGCAGTCGATGAATATCGGCAACGCGGCCATAGGTGGTGTTCTCAATTGGCAGCATCGCAAGGTCCGCCGCGCCCGATTTTACCGCCTCGATGACATCTTCAAACGAACGACAGGGCATCGCCTCCATATCCGGACGCGCGTTCTGGCAAGCTTCGTGCGAGTATGCGCCGAGCTCGCCCTGAAATGCGATGCGATTGGTAATCTTGGTCATCCCTGCTCCCTTGCCCCACGATTTGAGCGCCATTTTGCGCAGATAGGGGCGTTTGGTCGCGGTAAGTACACCTTGCGTTATCATAGGGGAAGCGCTTAGAAATTCGGAAAACGCCACGAAATGGAAACGTAGCATGTTTGACACGATGACGATCACCAAAGTTGTTGGCGCTCTCTGCGGCGCCCTGCTGATATTCATGCTGGGCGGCTGGGCCGCTGAAGCGCTTTACCACACCGGCCCCAAAGGGCACGGCGGGGACCATGCAAAGCAAGCCTATGTGATTGAAGTTGAAGGTGCGGATAGCGGCGCGGCCGAAGCTGAAGAAGGCCCAACCTTTGCAGAACTGCTCGCAAGTGCGGACGTCGACAAAGGCGCAAAAGTCTTCAGCAAGTGTAAGGCATGCCACAAACTCGACGATGGCGCCAATGGCACTGGTCCTCACCTGTTTGGCGTTGTGAACCGCACCGTCGATTCGGTTGACGGCTTCAGCTACTCAGGTGCGCTTGAGCAAGTTGCAGACGTTTGGTCTCCAGAAAATCTGGACGGGTTCCTCACCAACCCCAAAAGCTACGCGCCCGGTACGAAAATGGCCTTCTCTGGCCTGAAGAAACCGAAGGATCGCGCAAACCTGATCGCGTATCTGGAGACAATCGGCCAGTAACGCTGATACCACAGTCGTAAATCAAAAGACCGCAGCCCCGCTGCGGTCTTTTTGTTTACCCGCCTCAAACTTTCTTTATCAGTTCACCTGTTGCCCACGACATCTGCGCATCTGTTTCCACCGCGCAACGACGGATCGCGCGCAATCGCGCCAATGCGCCCTCTGGCGCTTCTCCCTGGGCCACCATCAACTTCAGCACAATCATCCCCGACCGCCCGCATCCGCCGCGGCAATGCACCAACACGCGCTCGCCTGCTTTCAAAGCCTGCAAGAGTTGTGTCTCTATCACGGCCCAAAGCTCAGTTTGCGCTGCGTTGGGTATATCGAAATCAGCGATTGGAACATGTATCCAATGAATGCCCAACCGTGTCAGCCCGTCGCCCAAAGACTGCATACCCAACGCGATCATTTCGCTTTCTTCCGTTAGGCTCACCACATGCTGAGCACCCCAGTTTGAAATCGCCTCCAGAGCCTCTGCAAGCGGCCCTACCGCGCCAGGAGCGGGAGACAGCGCCAATTGCCCATCAGAAACCGCGCATGGGTAGATCTTAAATTCTTGCGTCATTCTCCCCTCCAAAGTTCACACGCGCGGCTCCTGTCATTTGCAGAGCGCGTCCGCGGCAACTATGCCCACTATATCCGGTGGACGCGACAGGCCCTGCCGCTTAACCTGCGTCAGACCACCGCCACTGACCACCCGAATCTTTTGGCTCGAATACTTCGAGCCGCAACCTCACAGGACGACCATGACCGACACTCCCGACACCGGCTATCAGGTTCTCGCGCGCAAATATCGCCCCGAAACCTTCGCGGATCTTGTCGGGCAGGACGCCATGGTGCGCACGCTCAAAAACGCCTTTGAAGCAGACCGAATCGCGCAAGCCTTTGTCATGACAGGGATTCGCGGGACGGGTAAAACCACCACAGCGCGAATCATCGCCAAGGGCATGAACTGCATCGGTCCAGATGGCGAAGGCGGCCCAACGACGGAGCCCTGTGGGGCCTGCGAGCACTGTAAAGCGATCATGGAAGGCCGCCACGTCGACGTGATGGAGATGGACGCCGCCTCTAGGACCGGCGTGAACGACATTCGCGAAATCATCGACTCGGTGCATTACCGCGCGGCTTCCGCCCGCTACAAAATCTACATCATCGACGAGGTGCACATGCTCTCCACCAGCGCGTTCAACGCGCTGCTCAAAACGCTGGAGGAGCCCCCCGCCCACGTCAAATTCATCTTCGCCACCACCGAGATTCGCAAAGTACCGGTGACCGTACTGTCCCGCTGCCAGCGGTTTGATTTGCGCCGGATCGAACCAGAAGACATGATTGGCATGCTCACCCGCATCGCCACATCAGAAGGGGCGGAAATCGCCGAAGATGCGCTCGCACTGATCACACGTGCCGCAGAAGGCTCGGCCCGTGACGCCACTTCCCTGCTCGATCAGGCCATTTCTCATGGGGCTGGCGAAACCACTGCAGATCAGGTCCGCGCCATGTTGGGTCTTGCCGATCGCGGCCGCGTCCTCGATCTGTTTGATATGATCCTGCGCGGCGATGCTGGAAATGCACTCAACGAGCTGTCGGCGCAATATGCCGATGGGGCCGACCCGATGGCCATTCTGCGCGATCTCGCGGAGATCACCCACTGGGTCTCTGTCGTGAAGATCACGCCAGAAGCTGCCGAAGACCCCACCGTCAGCCCCGATGAGCGCGCCCGTGGCCTGACCATGGCCAACGAGCTGCCCATGCGCGTGCTCACACGCATGTGGCAGATGTTGCTCAAAGCGCTGGAGGAAGTGGCCGCAGCCCCCAACGCCATGATGGCGGCGGAAATGGCCATCATCCGCTTGACCCACGTGGCCGACTTGCCCAGCCCCGAAGAGCTGCTGCGCAAGCTGCAAGACACGCCCCCACCTCCCGGCCCTCCCGGTGGTGGCAATAGCATGAGACAACCCGCTGGCGGCCATACGATGGCGCAGGGCGCCCCCATGGGCCACACACCGCAGGGTGGCGGCGTCTCAGCACGTGCTGGAGCAGGTCAAGTCGTTGCACTGGCCAGCCAAGATGTGGCCACTCTGGCCAAATATCCGACCTTTGAACATGTGATCGAGCTGATCCGCCAGCAGCGTGACGTGAAGCTGCTGGTCGAGGTTGAGGGCGGCGTGCGGCTGGCCAACTATTCGCCGGGCCGGATTGAATTTGAGCCCGCGCCGAAAGCACCCAACGATCTCGCGCAGCGTCTCGGCAGCCGCCTGCAACGCTGGACCGGCAGCCGCTGGGCGGTCACGCTGGTAAATACTGGTGGTGCGCCAACGGTTGCCGAAATCCGCGATGCCGCCGCCAATCAGATGCGCGCAGAGGCTGAAGCCCATCCGCTTGTCATGGCCGTGATGGACGCGTTCCCAAAGGCGAAAATCACAGACATCAAGTCCCGTCGAGACCTCGCCAATGAAGCGCTTGCCGAGGCGCTCCCTGAGGTCGAAGATGAATGGGATCCGTTTGAGGAGTGAGCCGCGTCTTGGAAACGATCCAGTGAATCGTTTCAGCGGCGAACGGTCGTAGATCCACAGTCCTGGAAATGATCCGGGGGATCATTTCAGGTGCGAACGAGCGTCACGAAACACAACAAGCGTCAGTCACGCGACTTCGACACGGCTCCCCCTTGTTCCACAGTCTTTCCGCCCGTATCTAAGCTGCAAAGGAATCCTCTAGGAGACGACCAATGCTCAAAGGTCTAGGCAATCTCGGCGATATGGCCGGCATGATGAAAAAAGCCCAGCAAATGCAAACCAAGATGGCAGATATGCAGGAAGAGCTGCACAACATCATGGTTGTCGGCGAAAGCGGTGCTGGCCTTGTGAAAGCCACTGCCTCTGCCAAAGGCGAGCTGAAAGCGCTCAATATTGACCCCTCCATCTTCAACGGCGATGACAAAGAAGTGGTCGAAGATCTGATCCTCGCCGCCATCAAAGACGCACAGTCCAAAGCCGCTGAACGCGCACAAGACGAGCTGGGCAAAATCACCTCTGAACTCGGCCTGCCTGCCGACATGAAACTGCCATTCTAACCGTTCAGAAACCCTTCTGTGCACCGGGCATTTTCTTGCTATAAAAGGCAAAATCGCCGCCAGAAAAGGCCCGGACATGAGCAGTCCCGAAATTGATACGCTGATCGAAATGATGGCCAAGCTGCCCGGGCTTGGCCCCCGTTCCGCCCGGCGCGCAGTCCTGCATCTGATCCGCAAACGCACCCTGCAGCTCACGCCGCTGGCCGACGCCATGCAAGCCGTCGCTGTGAGCGCGCGCGAGTGTCTCAACTGCGGCAACGTCGGCACCACTGATATCTGTGAAATCTGCACGTCTGAAAAACGCGCCACGGGTGTGCTCTGTGTGGTGGAAGACGTGTCCGATCTCTGGGCCATGGAGCGCACAAACGTCTTTGACGGGCGCTATCACGTGCTTGGCGGCACGCTCTCAGCACTCGAAGGGGTTGGCCCAGAAGATCTGTCCATCCCCCGCCTGATGGATCGTGTGATCAGCGAGGGCATCACCGAAGTGATTCTGGCACTCAACGCCACTGTGGATGGTCAAACCACTGCACACTATATCGCCGACCAATTGGAAGAGCAGGTCACGCTCACCTCGCTGGCGCAAGGCGTCCCCGTGGGCGGTGAACTCGACTACCTGGACGAGGGTACCATTAGCGCAGCTCTGAACGCACGCAAACCGCTTTAAACTCGTGTTCGGGCGCAGCCCTACAACGCCGGCATCTGCAACACACCGTGAAACAAAAAAGGCCGCGCAAATACTGCACGGCCCTTTCTATCTGTGTCTTGCCAGACTTATCGTGGCTGTTCTTCGTCGTCGCCACCTGGCAGATTGAAGAAGCTATCCGCATCTGCAAAATCATCATCGCTGCGGGTATCTGTGTCGTCATCATCATCCGCCAGCGAGAAGGTCTCCAGACCCTCAATCGCCGATGGGATCTTCGGCTCCGCTTCCATCTCAAGCGATTGCTCAGTGGATACCAGCTTGCGACGCTCATCATCAGACATGATGCCGCCTTCTGCCGCTTTCTTCGCCGCCGCTTTGTTCACGGCAGTGTCGAGCTCGGACTGCTTACACAGGCCAAGCGCCACAGGGTCAATCGGCTGAATGTTGGCAATGTTCCAGTGGGTGCGCTCGCGGATCGCCTGAATAGTCGGCTTGGTGGTACCCACCAGTTTACCGATCTGACCGTCAGACAGCTCCGGGTGGAATTTCACCAGCCAAAGAATGGAGGCCGGGCGATCCTGACGCTTGGACAACGGCGTGTAGCGTGGCCCACGGCGTTTCTCTTCACCAGAAGCCGCTGCGTTGAATTTCAGCTTCAGCTTATGCAGCGGGTTGTTTTCCGCAGCATTGATCTCTTCCTGAACCAGCTGGTTGTTGGCAACCGGGTCAAACCCTTTCACGCCTGCCGCAACATCGCCATCCGCGATGCCCTGAATTTCCAACTCATGCATGCCCACAAAATCAGCAATCTGTTTGAAGCTGATCGTGGTGTTGTCCACCAGCCAAACGGCGGTGGCCTTTGGGTGCAGCAGCTTGGCCATGTCTTAACTCCTTACGCTCTCTGACCCCAACCTGGATACATTTCACCTGACGCCTGACTTTTGTCAGACGGCACCGATGGTCTGGTGCGGGTTTCCGTTGTCGGGGAACTTACGCCCGATATAGTGCGGTTGTGGAAAAAAGGAAAGAGTGAATGCGTGCATTGATTGCGGCGGCCTGTCTGGCCCTAACCGCTTTGCCCCTCTGGGCCGAAGGCGAAAAAGCCGGAGAGTTCGACTATTACGTGCTGGCCCTCAGCTGGTCCCCAAATTGGTGCGCCATGGAAGGGGACGCCAAAGGCAGCCCGCAATGTGACACATCAGAAGATCACGGCTGGATCATGCATGGCCTCTGGCCACAGTTCCATCGCGGCTGGCCCTCCTACTGCAGCTCAGCAGAGCGCAACCCGCCCCGTCATCTCACCAATGCCATGGCCGACATCATGGGCACCTCAGGGCTCGCCTGGTATCAATGGAAGAAACACGGCACATGCTCTGGCCTGACTGGCGAAGACTACTACGCCACCGCACGGCAGGCTTATGACAGCATCGCCCGGCCACAGGTCTTTCGTAAACTCGAAGAAACCGTCACTCTGCCCGCCGCCGTGGTCGAAGCGGCATTCCTGAAGGCAAACCCCGAATTAGAGGCGGATATGGTGACAATCACCTGCCGCGGCGAGTTCATTCAGGAAGCCAGAATCTGCCTCAGCAAGGGGCTCGAACCCGTGCCTTGTGGGCGTGATGTGATCAAAGACTGTACGCAAACCAGCGCGCGTTTTGATCCCGTCCGCTAACCTTAGCCGATGCGCAGGCTGCCTTTGCGGACGTCTGCGCAAGTCTTACGTGCAAATTCCGCACTGCTGACATCAGCCTCGATGGATTTGACCACACCCGCACGGCTGCGCATGTAAAATGGCACACTCCCCAAGATGTGGCCCGCAGCGTTTGGCAGGCTCATATCCCCACAATAGGCCCTATCCCCATTGCTCAGCGCATAAACCTCAAAGCGTGGAAATCGAACGGCACCCGGTGCGGCGGTCTGTTCCGCCAATTGGTTCTTCGCCCAAAACACCTCATCAGGTGCCGCGGTTGTCTGGCTTGTGGCAACCCGTGTTGTGTCTGAACAGCCTATGATGACCAAACAAATGGCGGCTGCGAAGGGGAAGCGTACTGTAATCATGCGGGATCCGATCCAAAAGAAATCAGTGTTCCTGCAGCATCCATCACAGCATTGCGGCGCCAGCATGGCGAAACGAGAAAACCCGGTCACAAGGACCGGGTTTTCTAACTCAGTGCACACTCTGCTTAGTGCAGCTTCGCATCCACTTCAGCGATGCCTGCATCAATCAGCTTGTTGGCAGACGCAGCTGTCATCTGCCCCGCGATCACGTCGCGGGCAGCGCCCACGGCGACAACCACTGCTTGGTCACGCACTTCTTTCACAGCAGCCGCTTCGGCAGAAGCAATCTGATCTTCCGCAGCGGCCAGACGGCGCGCGATGGAGTTTTCAAGATCCACTTTGGCCTGATCAGCAGCAGCCTGTGCTTCGGATTTGGCCTGCTCGACGATGCGGGCCGCTTGCTCCTGCACTTCTTTCTGCTTGCGTTCATAAGACGCCAGAACGGTCTGGGCTTCCTCACGCAAGGCGCGGGCCTCGTCCAGTTCCGATTTGATGTCCTCTGCACGCTTGTCCAGCATACCGCCCAACAGGGAAGGTACTTTGAAGTAGAACAGAACCGCGATGAACAGGATGAAGCCGAGCGTCACGATGAAGTCGGTGTTCTTCAGGGAGAAGAACGGGCCGCTTGCTGCGAGCGCAGGTGTTGCGCTCAACGCCATAAGGGCAGCAAATGTGGTCAGTTTCCGCATTGTCTTACCCTTTCATCTGCGCATCAACGGCCTTGGCCACTTCCGCGTCATCTGCCGCACCGCCAAGGGCTGTCACCAGCTCAGAGGTGGTCGCGTTGGCAACGTCCTTGATGCTCTCAAGCGCACCGGCGCGGATCTCGGCAATCGCCTTCTCCGACTCAGCGGCTTTCGCTGCAATCTCTGCGTCCGCCTTTTCGGTGGCCGCGTTCAGGTCAGCCTGGATTTCCGCTTTCGCCTCGGCAACGATACGCTGCGCTTCAGCTTTTGCGTCGGCAAGGGCTTTGTTGTAAGCCTCTTCCGCTTCCACGGCCTTCGCCTTCAGCTCTTCAGCTGCGGCGATGTCATTTGTAATGGTCCCCTGGCGCTCAGCCAGAACCGCAGCAATGCGCGGCAGCGCGATGCGCGACAGGACGAAATAGATCACAACAAGTGTGACCAGAAGCCAGAAAATCTGGTTGCCCCAGTTCGAGAAATCGAGCTGCGGCATGCCCGGTGCAGAGGCGGCCTCTGCTGCGTGGCCTGCGGCGTCAGTCGTTTTGGTCGCCATGTCGTCCTCCTGGGAACTTCCGTTGGGTTACGGGCGGGGCGCAAGCAAGTGCGCCCGCACCCGCACGTAAGGATGGTTCCGTAGGCTTAGACGGCGAACATCAGCAGCAGAGCAACCAGGAACGAGAAGATGCCCAGTGCTTCTGCGAATGCGATGCCGATGAAAAGAGTTGCAGTCTGGGAAGCAGCTGCGGATGGGTTGCGCAGAGCGCCGGCCAGGAAGTTGCCTGCGACGTTACCAACACCGATTGCGGCTGCGCCGGAACCGATTGCTGCGAGACCTGCGCCGATGTGTGCGAGTTGACCTTCCATGGGGGTATCTCCTTACGATTGGAAGTTTGAATTCAGGGTTGTTTGGTTTGAGCCTGTGTCGGATGCGCCGTCAGGGCGCACCGCAATCCTTAGTGTGACGGATGCAGCGCATCTTTCAGATACACACAGGTCAGAATGGTGAAGACGTAAGCCTGGATGAAGGCCACCAGGACCTCAAGACCGTACATCGCGGTGATCGCAACCACGGAAACCGGGCTGACAACAGCGATCGCGGCAAAGCCTGCGAACACTTTGATCACGGCGTGGCCCGCCATCACGTTACCAGCAAGACGAATGCTGTGGCTGACGGGGCGCACGAAATAGGAAATCACTTCGATGATGGCGAGGATCGGGCGCAGCGGCAGCGGCGCGCTGGAGACCCAGAACAGACCAAGGAAGCCTGCGCCGTTCTTCACAAAGCCCACCACAGTCACGGTGACAAACACCAGCAGCGCCAGAACAACGGTCACAGCGAAGTGGGAGGTGGTGGTGAAGGACATCGGGATCAGGCCGAGGAAGTTGGCCATCACGATGAACAGGAACAGCGTCATGATATATGGGAAGAATTTCACGGCGTCTTTGCCCGCAACATCCTCAACCATCTTGTAGATAAAACCGTAAGCCAGCTCACCGATGGACTGACCACGGCTCGGCACGATTGCGCGGCGACGTGTGCCAACCACCATCAGAGCCACAACAGCGACAACCGCCAGCGCCATCCAGAGGGTTGCGTTGGTGATGGTGAAAAGGCCGATGTGATCGCCACCAAACAAAGGTTTGATGATGAACTGGTCCATCGGGTGGAATACCAGACCGCCTTCTTCCGCGCCGTGTGCTTCGCTTGCCACGTTCAATCCCTCTCGTCTCTCTCGGCAGCCTTAGCTGCCTTATCTAGCTTTGCGGCCTCAGCCGCTTGTTTCTCTTCGATCTCTTTGGCGCTGCGCAGCATCACATTGATGCCAGCGGCCAGACCGAACAATGTAAACAGCACCATGAAGATCGGGAGTGTCCCAAACAGGCTGTCCAGCCCATATCCGATGCCAAAGCCGATCCCAAGACCGGCCACCATTTCAATCACCATGCGCCAGGCCTGATTGGCCGCCGAATAGTGCTCATCAGCGCGGGGTTTTGGGTCCTGGGCCGACTTGGCCGCTGCGATCCGTTCCTCAAGACGCTGCATTTGGTCTTTGTGGTCGGTCTCGCGCACGCGCAATTTACCCCTTGCTAACGATGCGGCATTGCTACGGTGGCGGGGCCCATGAGTCAACAGAATTGGCACAGCCAGTGACATCGGCGCAAACCTCTGTTTTCAAATATTATTTTTTAGTGAGCCACACGCATTGGCAGCCAACATCCGATGCAGTCCACGTGCATTTGCGCCAAATCCTATATTCAACCTTTTGGTTGATTTTGGCTTTTGGCCTGCTCAGCCCTGAGCCCTGCGGAACGGTTCGGTCTCCTTGAGCAGCCACTCCTGAAAAGCGCGCACGGCCGCGCGCCGTATACCACGGCTGCCATGGACGAGAAAAAACGCGCCGTCTCGCAACCCGCGATCATTGCACTTCACCAGCAGACCTCGCGCCACATCAGCAGACGTCACCTCCTCAGAGCACAGAAGAACCCCCAACCCATTGAGCGTCGCCTCGTAGGCCATAGTCTTTTGCAGACGCCAATCTTTGTCCGGAACACCAACCGGCGCCACATCGACTGCTTCAAACCAAGCCCGCCACAGATCATCTCGCCGATCCCTGAAACGCCTCACCGTCAACAAATCCTCGGGCCCTTTAAAGGCGCGCGCCACCTCAGGGGTTGCAAAAGGATAGACCATGGCGTCCGACAACAGATCACAGGGCACGCTCAACGCACCAGAATGCGCAAATCGCACTGCGAGATCCGCCTCATAGCGCTCCACATCCGCTAAGTGGTCAGAAGTCTCCAACCGAAGATCGATTTCAGGATACGCCGCATAGAACCGCGCCAGCCGGGGCACAATAAAGCGCTCAGCAAAGAACGCCTCACAATTCACCACCACTTTTCCAACCGGGGCGTCCGTCAAATCCTCGGTTGCCTCGGCAATCAGATCCAGTGCCAGAACCATCCTCTCCAAATAGCTCTTCCCTTCAGGGGTCAGAGCCACACCACGCGGCAGATCGCGAAACAGCTTCACTCCAAGACGCGCCTCCAAGCCGCGCACGTGACGGCTCACGGCGGAATGCGCCACATTCAACTCGTCTGCGGCCTTGCTAAAGCTTTCGTGCCGCCCAGCCGCTTCAAAAGCGCGCAAGGCATTTAACGGAGGTAAGTTTCTCGACATGACGGCACTTGTGCCTTTTCGGCACATAATATGTCAAGAAACGCCAATTGTACCGCGCATACGTCTCTGAAACAGTCACAACATAGCATTTTTCAGGAGTATTCTGATGTCTTACTCAAAAACCGCGCTTCGGCGCGCATGGTTCTCCTTTGCCCTCGCCTCCCCGACGACTTTGGCGCGCGCGCTGCGAAAAATAAGGGAGCGCCTGAAATACCTTAACCACCCAAAACCGCCGCTGTCTGACCATCTCGCACGCGACATTGGCCTCTCCCCGACGGAACTCGAGCTGGTCAAACTGCACCTGCCGTCGCAGCATACACACCACCCTTATGGCTAAGCCTCTTTCCCAAACGGCGCTGCACCGCTACATACAACTGTATGACACCCTCACTTGATACGGTTTTCTCCGCGCTCGCCGACCCAACACGGCGTACGATCCTGACCATGCTATTAGAAGACGACATGGCAGTGACCGATGTGGCGGAACCATTTGAGATGTCCCTCGCCGCCATTTCCAAACACCTGATGATCCTCACCAAAGCCGGGCTGATCTCACAGGAAAAACGCGGCCGGGTGAAATGGTGCAAGCTGGAGCCAGACGCCCTGCGTGGCGCCTCTGTCTGGATGCAGGGGTTTGGTCAGTTCGAACCGATCCATCTGGATGCTTTTGAACGCTTCCTTGAGGTCGAACTCACAGATCCCCCAGCCAGTAAAGACGCGCCTTAAGTATCCCCTTCCAGCAGCATCAGAAGCGCAATACAGGTCAAACCGATCCCAACGAGCACCAGACCAGTTGGCGCCCCATTGCCCAGAGCAATCTCCCAACAGATCACCCAGCTCGGCACCAAGTAGGTATAGGCCATCACCTTGGCACTCGGCAGGTTGAGCGATGCAAACTGCACCAGCACAAAGGTCACCGCGCTGGCAAACACGGCCAGATACACGATGGCTGCCCAAACCACACGGTCCAATGCAAACCAATCTGTCGGAAGGATGTCACGCGCACCGAACACGGACAGGATCAAAAACCCCGCCACCAGCGTGCCAAAAGTGAACACAATCGGCGCCTCGCCTCGGTTCAACTTGCGCACCATCGGCGTATAGAGCGCATGCAGCATGCAGCCCCAGAAGTAATAGATTTCCCCCTGCCCGATCTCAAACCGCCGAAACGCCGCCCAATCAGCTCGAAAGATCACCCAAAGCGCCCCAACTGCGCCAATCGCCAGCGCCAACAGCATCCGACGTGTTGTGATCTGACCTAGCAATCCCCAGCCAAACACCGCTGACATCACTGGGGTTAACGTAAAAACAGCCGCCGTGCTCACCGGATGCGCTGTCTTCAGCCCCTCAAACATCAGCACAAAGTACCCGGCAAACAAGCCGCCAAGGATCAGATAACGCCACGGCGCACGCCAGGCTGTACGCGGCAGCCCCTTGGTGGCGAGCGCAGCCATACCTATCACCGCCGCCGCGATCAGAAACCGCACCGCATTCAGCGCAGCCGGCTCCACTGCATTTGCACTCAGCGCCCCCAGCGAAAAAGACCCTGCCACCAATGCCGAAAACAACAGCATCGCCAGATGCCCGCGCAAAGGCAGGCCCAGCTTGGGTTTGGCGGATAGCTTTGCGACATCACTCATGTGCCAGACGCCCATGTCGCAGCGCGCGCTTTGAGGAACGTCAGGAAGGTCTGCACCTTCGTTGTGCGATGCAAATCCACATGGGTGATGATCCGCACAGGCGCATCCCACTCACGACGCGCTGGCAGCACCTCAACAACATCATCAAACATATCTGCCACCCAAGTCGGCAAAAAGCCAAGTCCTGCGCCGGACTGCACCGCAGCTTCTAACGCGCGATCAGATGTGGAGCGAAACACCACGTTTTCACGCGGAACATGCGTCTTCATCCAGCGATTGAAAGGCGCCCGACTGTCCGGGTTGTCTGGCCCAACAAAGCGGTGGCTCGCCAAATCCGCCTCATTTTCCGGCACACCGAACCGATCGATATAGGACTGTGCAGCGTAGAGCGCAGAAGGCATTTGCGCGAGGGGCTGCACCACATTGTCCGGCTGCACCTCCCCATCCCCTGCGCGAATTGCTACATGCGCCTCACCATATTCCAACCGAAACACCCGATCACCGGTCAAAAACCGCACCAATAGATCAGGGTGTTCTGCCTGAAAGTCCGACAGAATAGGCGACAGCAAAGGCGCAAATCCCCCAAGAGAAGTGACAACCAGCTCACCCGCCACATCTGCGCCGCGCCCCTTGATGCGCCCCTCTAGCTGACCAAATTGATCATCGGTGGCTTGCGCCACGCGCATCAAATCCTCACCGGCTTCGGTTGCGGTATAGCCGCGCGCATGGCGCTGAAACAACTTCACGCCCAGTTGGCCTTCCAATGCATCAATATGCCTGATCACAGTCGCATGATGCACCCCAAGCGCTTCAGCCGCGCCACTCACAGTGCCCAGCCGCGCCACTTGAAAGGCTGTGCGCACTTCATCCCAGTTCTTCATGCCACTCTCCCTGCGTTGCGCCGCCTAATGTGCATATTCAAACAATTCATGCGCAATATCTGCGATTGCGTGCACAGCCGCAATAACCAAATCTAGCAAACAAGACAGACAGCACGCAAAGAGGAACCCTCAATGACCAATACTGTATTGCACATCGACAGCTCCGCCCGCTTTTCCGACTCCCTCTCCCGGCAGGCTTCAGCAAAACTGGTTGCAAACCAAAACGCCACCAAAGTCATCCGCCGCGATCTGGCACTGACAGATCTGCCATTTCTGGACGAAGCCTTCACCCAAGCCACTTTCACCCCACCAGAAGCACGCACCGAAGCGCAAAACGCCGCGCTCGCCACATCTGATGCGCTGGTCGCAGAACTTCAGGAAGCTGACACGCTGGTGATTGGCGTCGCCATCTACAACTTCTCGATCCCCGCCAAACTCAAAGCCTGGATTGACCAAATCGCCCGCGCCGGTGTCACTTTTGCCTACACGGAAGAAGGCCCCAAAGGCCTGCTTGAGGGCAAAAAAGCCATCATCACCTTCGCCTCCGGCGGCACGGAAATCGGCTCAGATATCGACTTTGCCTCGCACTACCTGCGGTTTGTGCTCGGTTTCGTCGGCATCACCGACGTCACAATCTTGAACAAAGACGGTATCGAAGTGGCCCCAAAGGCCGCGTAAGCCACAAGCAAATGGCGACACCAGACAGGAGTGTCGCCATTCTTGCAGTGGCAAATTTGCAGCGTCAAAGCTCCCCCTACCCCAGCTTCATCACCTCTGGGGTCACTTCAAGACGCTCAAAATATGTCCAAAGGTCTGCCACATCCATCGCCAGCGTACGATCATTGACCAATGGGTGCATGTAGATTCGATCTGCGTTTTTGACGTCTGCATCGATAAAGAACCGAACGCCTTTCGCAGCCCCATTGATCATCGCCAACGGCGTCACCGCGCCGGGCCGGACGCCAAGATTTTCAAGCAACCGATCTGCCGCGCCAAACGACAGGTTCCCAACACCAAGCTTCGCGCCCAACGCCTTCAAATCAATCTCGCGATCCTGCTCCAGTGTCACAAGATAGTTCCGCTTCTTCTTGTCACGCAAATACAGGTTCTTGATGCGAAAAGCGCACTCACCTTCCACCATCATGGCCGCCTCTACCGATTTTGCGTCTTCCACCGTGCGCAGCGGCACATGCGCATGCAATGTGTAAGCCAGCCCCCATTCATCCAGCTTGGCCAAAAGCGCGTCGGAACTCACAGGCAGGCTATCCTGAAACTCTGATGATGCGTCCATGGCTGTCTCCTCTATCCCCGCCAACTTCGTCCGTGCAGGAATGCCGCAGGAACCCAGCCAGTGAAAGCCCAAATACGGCAACGCCTGTTGACTCAACGCCCCCACAGGCGTAAACGCGCAGCAATTCCGGGAGTCCGTCAAACTTCCGGTCCCTAGGCCTATGTGCCGGGATCGCCCCCCGTCAGCGAGTTTCGCCCACGGGGGACATTGGCGTTTGGGCGGTTCGCACATATGTTCGGGCCAGATATGAAACGGTGAAAAGGAGCCGGTAGCGATGTTTGAAAATTTAAGCGAACGCCTCTCTGGTGTCTTTGATCGCCTCACCAAACAAGGTGCGCTTTCCGAGGACGACGTCAAAACCGCCCTACGCGAAGTGCGCGTGGCCCTGCTTGAAGCCGACGTCTCGCTGCCCGTCGCCCGTGACTTTGTCAAAGCAGTCCAGGAAAAAGCCACCGGACAAGCCGTCACCAAGTCCGTGACACCGGGCCAGCAGGTTGTGAAAATCGTTCATGACGAGCTGAAAAACGTGCTCGCAGGCAACGATGGCGAAGATCTCGGCGCCCTGAAAGTGGACAACCCGCCTGCCCCGATCCTAATGGTGGGTCTGCAGGGCTCCGGTAAAACCACCACCACCGGTAAGCTTGCCAAACGCCTGACCGAAAAAGACGGCAAGCGCGTGCTGATGGCCTCGCTCGACATCTACCGCCCCGCCGCGATGCAACAGCTCGCCGTGCTTGGCACACAGATCGGCGTGGACACGCTGCCGATTGTACAGGGCGAAAGCGCTGTTCAGATCGCCAAACGCGCCAAACAGCAGGCGACGCTCGGCGGTTATGACGTTTACATGCTCGACACCGCAGGCCGCTTGCAGATCGACGAGACCCTGATGAAAGAGGTCGAGGATGTGCGCGATGTGGTGAACCCGCGCGAGACCCTCCTCGTTGTTGACGGCCTCACCGGTCAGGTGGCTGTGGAAGTGGCCGAAGAGTTTGACGGCAAAATCGGCATCTCCGGCGTGGTTCTGACCCGTATGGACGGTGACGGCCGTGGCGGTGCAGCACTGTCGATGCGCGCCGTGACCGGCAAACCCATCAAATACGTTGGCCTCGGCGAAAAGATGGACGCGCTGGAAACCTTCGAGCCAGACCGGATCGCAGGCCGCATTCTGGGCATGGGCGACATCGTTGCCCTTGTTGAAAAGGCGCAGGAAACCATTGAGGCCGAACAGGCCGAACGCATGATGAAGCGCTTCCAGAAGGGTCGCTTCAACATGAACGACCTGAAGATGCAGCTCGAGCAGATGCAAAAAATGGGCGGCATGGAAGGCATGATGGGCATGCTTCCCGGCATGGGCAAAATGGCCAAACAGGTGCAGGACGCAGGCTTTGACGACCGCATGATCAAGCGCCAGATCGCCATGATCCAATCCATGACCAAAATGGAACGCGCCAACCCGCAGCTCCTTCAGGCCTCACGCAAAAAGCGGATCGCCAAAGGCTCCGGTATGGAGGTTTCTGACCTCAACAAGCTGCTCAAGATGCAGCGCCAGATGTCTGACATGATGAAAAAAATGGGGAAAATGGGCAAAGGCGGCATGCTCAAGCAAGCCATGAAAGGCATGATGGGCGGTAAAGGCGCACCAGACATGGCTGGCATGGACCCGTCGCAGATGGACCCAAAAGCGCTGGAAGCTGCGGCAAAAGCCATGGGCGGCAAAGGCGGCCTGCCCGGAGGTCTGCCAGGCCTTGGCGGCGGCATGGGTCTGCCCTCCGGCCTGTCCGGCTTTGGCAAAAAGAAATGATGCAAGGATCAAGGACGCTGACCGTGAAGACCTTCCTCCCTCTCGCGCTCTTCGCAGCGCTCGCTGCTTGTGGTGACGTGATCACCGTCGATCTCGACACAGCGCCTGACGGCGCAGTGCGCGGTGACTATCGCACCGTGCTCAACGGGATCCCAACCACCGTGACCGCCCGCGCCCATGAGGCAGAGGTGAACTTCACCGAAACCGGCAACACCATCGGCTTTGGCAAACTCTCCGCACTGGCTGATTCCGAACTGCGCCGCCAGACTGGCTGTCGCGAAGTGCTGCCGCTCGACCACGACATCCAGAAACTCCAATCTGGCGTCAGCACCAGCCTGATCTTCGAACTGAACGAGTGCCCACCGGTATAAGCCCAAATCAACTCACATGACCTTTGCGCCCGCCATATCCACTCAGCGCCTGACGCTGCGCCATCACGTGCTCGATGATTTCGAGCCGATGGCCGCGCATTTCGCAACGGACTGGGCGCAGTATATGGACGGGCCTGTCTCCAAAGACAAACTCTGGGCGTGGCTCGGTGCTGAAATCACAAGCTGGCAATGGCTGGGGTTTGGCAGCTGGGCCGTTGAGCTAACAGAAACCGGCGCCCTGATCGGTCAGGTCGGCATCAACAAGCCGCCACGCTTTCCCGAAACCGAAATTGGCTGGTGTTTCTTCCCGGAAGCCCAGGGCAAAGGCTACGCTTTTGAGGCCGCCACAGCAGCACGTGACTGGGCCTTTGACACCAAAGGCATGACCACGCTGGTAAGCTATATTGATCCGCCAAACGCCCCGTCCATTCGCTTGGCACAACGTCTTGGTGCCAAACGAGATGACGCGGCCCTGCGACCAAGCGAAGGTGATCTGGTCTATCGTCACACACCGGAGGCCCGCCTCTGATGCGTTACGAAGTCCCTCAGCTTGAAACCGAGCGCCTGATCCTGCGCGCCCATCGCGAGAGCGATATTGACGCGGAAAAAGCATTCTTTGCCAGCGACTCCTCGCAATTTGTTGGCGGGCCACTGCCCCCGCACCGCGCATGGCGCACCGTTGCGATGATGATGGGCCATTGGGCGCTGCGCGGCTTTGGGTTCTGGGCGCTTGAGGAAAAAGCCACGGGCGTTTACGTGGGCCGCGCGGGCCTTTGGTTCCCCGACGGCTGGATGGAGCGTGAAATCGGCTGGACGCTGATGAACAACGCCACCGGCAAAGGTTACGCAACAGAGGCCGCGATGGCCGCGCGCAGCTACGCCTATGACGTTCTGGGCTGGGACACAGCGATTTCGCAAATCGACCCGAAAAACGACGCCTCCAAAGCTGTCGCCAAACGCCTTGGCGCGCGCTTTGAAAAGCACTTTGAAGATCCAGAATATGGGCAGATCGAGATCTGGCGCCATCCGGCCCCCGCTGATCTGGTCAACGGTGGTATGGAGGCCTACGCCTGATGTCGATGCAAACCATCCCCGTTCTGGAAACCAAACGTCTGATTCTGCGCGGGCCGGAGCCTGAAGATTACCCGAACTTCAAGGCCACCTTTGCCTCCTACCGCTCCCGCTTCATGGGCGGGCCGCTCAATGCCTATGAAACATGGATGCTCTACGCCGCTGAAATCGGCCACTGGAACATTCGTGGCTATGGCATGTGGATGATCCACGATCGTGCAACCGATGAAACCCTCGGCATGGCCGGCGGCTGGTTCCCGGCCAAATGGCCAGAGCAGGAACTCGCATGGATCATCTGGCCTGAAAAAGCTGGCCATGGCTATGCGCTGGAGGCCACCCATGCCGCGCGGCGCTACTTTTATGATGAGCTCGGCTGGGACGGCGCGGTCAGCTACATCGACCCCAAAAATCTCGACAGCATCAGGCTGGCCGAGCGGCTCGGCGCGGTGAAAGACAAATCTGCGGCCTCCGTGGATGGTCATGATGTGGTCTATCGCCACCCCAGCCCAGACACCCTGCGCTCCTCTCAGATTGCCGACGCGATCGAGATGGAAATCAGCCACTATGCCGATCCGATGTTCAAACCGAAAGGCCACGCCCTTGACTGACACAGTGACCAACACTGCGACTGACGCTGCCGCACGCGCGGCCGAGGTGCTCAAAGAGCATCGCGAAAGCATCGACCGGCTTGATGCGATCCTCGTCTATACGCTGGGCGAGCGGTTCAAACACACACAGGCGGTTGGCAAACTGAAAGCCACCCACGACCTTCCACCGTCCGATCCGGCTCGCGAAGCGAAACAGATCGCACGTCTTGAAGATCTTGCGAAGCGGGCCGATCTGGATCCCGAGTTCGCCAAGAATTTCCTGAATTTCATCATCGCTGAGGTCATTCAGCACCACAAGAAACATCAGGAATAACAAACCGTTGGGCAGGCACTCATCTGTCCTTCGACCCAACCCGCACCAAAACGGTGCACCCAAATATGCACGCAAGTGCAAACGCCATTATAGGAGATACACCCATGGCTATGAAAATTCGTCTCGCCCGCGGCGGTTCCAAAAAGCGCCCTTTCTACCGCGTTGTTGCAGCGGACTCCCGCATGCCACGTGACGGCCGCTTCATCGAGAAGCTCGGCACCTACAATCCACTGCTGCCAAAAGACAGCGAAGAGCGCGTAAAGCTCGACATGGAGCGCGTTCAGTACTGGCTGGACCAGGGCGCACAGCCATCTGACCGTGTGGCACGCTTCCTCGAAGCAGCAGGCACTCTGGCAAAAACAGAGCGCAACAACCCGAAAAAAGCGGAACCAGGCAAGAAAGCCAAAGACCGCGCAGAAGAAAAAGCCGCAAAGGCAGCTGAAGCTGCTGAAGCAGCCGCAGAAGAGTAAGACGGACCAGCCCCGGAATGACCGAATTCACATCAGAGTTCCGGGACGATCTGACACGGCTCATGCAGTGGCGGCGCGATGTGCGCCGCTTCCGCACCGATCCAGTGGACGAGGCACTCCTTCAGGCGTGCCTCGACACGTTTTTACTGGCCCCTTCCGTGGGGCTGTCAGAGCCTTGGCGTGTGCTGCATGTCAAAAGCCCTGAAGCGCGCGCCGCCGCGCTCAAAAATTACCAAGCCGCCAATGCTGAGGCCCTCGCAGGCTACAGCGGTGACCGGGCGGCGCTCTATGCAAGTCTCAAACTCTCCGGCATGAAGGAATCGCCTGTCCAGCTGGCGATCTATTGCGACGACGGCACCGACAAAGGTCAGGGCCTTGGCGCGCAAACCATGCCCGAAATGCGCCGCTATTCCGTTGTGGGTGCAATCACCCAATTCTGGCTGATCGCCCGCACTTATGGGCTGGGCGTTGGCTGGGTGTCTATCCTCGACCCCGAACAACTCAACCGCGATCTTGATGCGCCTTCCGACTGGTCTCTGGTGGCCTATCTCTGCGTCGGCTGGCCCGAAGAGCTGTCTGACACCCCAGAACTCGCGAAAGCCGGCTGGGAAGACCGCGACACGTCTTTGTCGATACAGACACGCTGATTTTGAGATGCCTTACCTTCGATACTCAGGCTACATTTTCATCCTCAGCCAAGAAATCCCTGTTTGATTGCGCTTGCGGCGGATTTCTTTGGCAGGGTCAATCGCTCACCCCGAGGGAATACTCACAAAACTGCGTATATTGTAACGTGACATTCCCAGCAGTTATCTCCAGCACGCCATATTGAGGGGCTTCTTTTGGTGGGGTGAAACTTTCCCAACTCCAAGAAGGGCGCGGTGCAGGCGCTTGAAAGGACAGCGCCCCAAGAGTCGCGAATGAGATCCCTCGCATTGTGCCGCACACTGGCCGATGCACATGGCCCATAAAAAGGTGTTTCACATTTGAATGGCGACCGATGAGCTCCCAAAACCCTTCATCATCCTCCAGCATGATTTCATCCTGACTGGGCAAGCCAAGAGCCATCGGCGGATGATGCATAAATAGATACACCGGCTTGCCAGCCTTGGCTCTAAGAACAGCTTCCAACCAGTTTTGGCGCGCGAGACAAAACTCACCCGCGTGCGACCCGATTTTATGCGTATCCAGACACACGATTGTCCCGTCTTCGGTTTCGAGGGTGAACTGGATGAAATCCGTCGCTACGCTTTCAGGCAAAAAAAGATGCGAGCGGAATCCTTCTCTCGCGTCGTTGTTCCCCATCATCGGATAGATTTGTAAGTCCGACCGAGAGAGGTACTCCGCCAACGCAGCATAGTCCTCTTCAACATCGTCTCCAACCAAGTCTCCTGACAATATGGCAAAATCAGCATCCGCATGGTGGGTGTTTGCATGAGAAATGGCAGCGGCCAGTCGCATGCGGGGATCCAAGCCGTCAATTGTACCCGTACTTTGAAAATGCGGATCAGACATCCAGATGATCTTAGTCAATCTTACTCCTCCGAGATTGGTCAGACGAAAGTTTCTCACTGAGAGCAAGCTAACGAGAAAGCCCCCACGCTGCACGACATTGATGCCGTCCGGTGGCACGGGGCATCTTCCACAACATACAGGCTCACCTTCCAACTGCCCCCTCCCTTGCGTCCCGCGTCACAATCATGGAAAACAAACGCCAAGCAAAGCAAAGGCCACGCCATGAGCGACACCCCTTCTGATCTGATCTGCGTTGGCGCCATTGGCGGCGCTTACGGTGTGCGCGGCGAAGTCCGCCTCAAGAGTTTCACCGCCGAGGCTGAGGCTCTCGAAGACTACGCGCCATTGCTGACAGAGGACGGCGCGTTTGAGTTTACCATCACCATCACCCGCCCGATCAAAAACGGGCTGGCGGCGCGGCTTTCGGGCATTGCCAACAAGGAACAGGCCGACGCCCTCAAAGGCGTGAAACTCTTTGTCCCACGTGACCGGCTGCCGGAAACCGATGAGGATGAATATTACTACACCGATCTGGTTGGCCTTGAGGTGCGCGACACCGGCGGCGCTGTGCTTGGCACCGTGAAAACCGTGGTCAACCACGGTTCCGCCGATCTGCTGGAGATACAGCGCCCGGGCCATTCGGAAACTGTGCTCCTGCCTTTCACGATGGCGGCGGTGCCCACCGTCGATATCGCCTCCGGTCGCATCATCGCCGACCCGCCTGAGGGGCTGATTGACTGATGAATGACAACACCAAGAAGCCAAAGTCCCACGGCCGCCTGTCGATTTCCGCTTCGCTCAAGCCGCGTGAGCTGATCACCCATAATCCCCGCCTCGCAGGGGTCTGGACTGCGCGTATCATCACCCTCTTTCCCGATGCCTTCCCCGGCGTTCTGGGCGAAAGCCTGACTGGAAAGGCCCTCAAAGACGGCAAATGGCAGATTGAAACCACCAATCTGCGCGATTTTGGCCTGACCAAACACCGCAACGTGGATGACACCCCAGCCGGCGGTGGTGCGGGCATGGTGCTGCGCCCCGATGTGCTTGGCAACGCCATTGAACACACAATGCACGGCGCGCGCGGCAACTGGCCGCTGGTCTATCTCTCCCCACGTGGTCGCCGCTTTGATCAACGCATGGCCCGCGCCTGGTCTGAGGCCGATGGCGTCACCATGCTTTGTGGCCGCTTTGAGGGTGTGGATCAGCGGGTGCTCGATCACTACAATATCATGGAAGTCAGCCTTGGCGATTTTGTCCTGACCGGCGGCGAAATCGCCGCGCAGGCGATGATTGACGCCACCGTGCGACTGCTGCCCTCTGTGCTGGGCAATGCCGAAAGCATTGAAGAAGAAAGCCACTCCAACGGCCTTCTCGAACATCCACAATACACCCGCCCTGCCGACTGGAAAGGCCGCACCATCCCGGATGTTCTGATGTCGGGCCACCACGGCAATGTAGAAAAATGGCGCCGCGAGATGGCAGAGCAGATCACCAAGGAGCGCCGCCCGGATATGTGGGCCGCTTTTGAGCAACAAAAGAAGTGAGGGCACAAAACCTGCCGCGTCGTCTGGTGAGGGTAGCAATACCTTGCGCAAATACCCTTCGCCGTGTTTTGCTCCCCGTATAGAAATTTCATACAGGGACCAATGATATGGCCGCCAAATTTGAGCTCTACACCGACAAGTCCGGTGAATTTCGCTTCCGCCTGAAAGCCGGCAACGGCGAAAACATTCTCGCCTCCGAAGGTTATAAACAAAAAGCCAGCTGCGAAAACGGCATTGAAAGCGTCAAGAAAAACGCAGGCGACGATGCGCGTTATGAGCGCAAAGAAACCGCTGCGGGAAAATTCATGTTCAACCTCAAGGCCAGCAACGGTCAGGTGATCGGCACCTCTCAAAGCTACACAAGCGCCTCCGGCCGCGACAACGGCATCGACAGCGTCATGCGCAACGCACCCGATGCTGCAGTTGTAGAAGTCGAGTAAATCGGCCAGAAGCAAACCTTCAAAAGCGCGCAAGGCTTTGCCACGCCAGCCAGAACAGACACCTCCTTGAACAGAGCATGCTTTGTTCAAGGACTACGACGGACTGGCCATGACGTTTCTTCGCGCCCTTTTCCTGAACACTGCCGCCCTTTTCGCCCTAACCAGTACGGGTTGGGCAGAGACCATTTCAATTCCCGGCCCCGATGGCCCTCTTGAAGGCGAGTTGATCACTGTCGACAGTGCCGACAATATCATCGTCGTGATACCGGGATCCGGCCCAATCGACCGCGATGGCAACATGCCTGCGTTCCAATCAAAAACCAATCTTTACAAACAAATCACCGAAGCGCTGGCGGCAGAAGGCATTGCTGCCCTGCGCGTGGACAAGCGTGGCTTCTTTGGCAGCGAAAAGGCCATTGCAGATCCAAACGACGTGACCATCGCAGCCTATGCAGAAGACATGGTCAAATGGGTTGGCCGCGCGCACCAAGAAGCCACCTGCGTCTGGCTGGCGGGCCACTCAGAAGGCGGGCTGGTTGCGCTTTATGCCGCCCAATCCGCACCCGAGGGACTGTGTGGTGTGATCCTCATGGCGGCAGCTGGGCGCCCCATTGGAGAGCTTCTGATAGAGCAGATGGAGCGCAATCCCGCCAATGGCGCCATTCTAGAAGATGCCAAAGCAATCGTTACCGATCTGGAACAGGGTCAATCCAGACCGCTGTCTGACATCCCTCCTGCCTTGCATGGCCTCTTCAACCCGAGCCTTCAAAGATACATGATGGATCTGTTCTCGCATGACCCGCTCGCACTCGCGCACAACTGGTCCGGCCCAGCGCTCGTGCTACAGGGAGACCGCGACATTCAAGTGCAACCGCACGACGCGGACCTGCTGACAGAGGCATTGCCAACGGCAACGCGCGTCGATTTGTCAGGCGGAACCCATATCCTGAAACAAGACGTCGCTGGCAATCCTTTTGCCACCTACACCAATCCGGAACTGCCACTGCATGAAGATCTCGTGCCAACGATTGTCGACTTCCTGAACCCCCAGGACTGAGCGCCTACAATCGGCGCGCAAGGCCTAAGCAAACCAAAAAGCAGCAAAAAGTGTGGCCTGTGCATCCCACAGCACAGACCACACCCTCCCTGGGAGAGAACAGGGAGTTACGCGCCCGGGGTCATCTCGGCCAGTTCCCCAACGATGACCTTGATGACTTTGGCGCGCAGTGGGCCAAGACGGCACTCCGCCTGAATGCCGGTGTCTTGGCAAAACTCCACCACAGCCCACATTGTCCGTGTGTTGAAAATCCCGGTGGTCGGCCCCACCGCATATCCACGCCGCTTCAACTCTTCCTGAAGCACATGCACATAGGCATTTTTGTCGAGCCGAGACACCACATAGACGGCGCGATTGAAATCTGCGCCCGATGTCTGCGCGATGATCTCTTCTGCGGCGCCTCGAAACGCGCGGGGGTCATGTGTCGCATGAGCCAGCAACAGACCTTCCTCCGCCTTGGCGCGCATGCGCAAACTCGGATGTGCAACCAACTCTGTCCGCAATGCGATCGACTGCGCGTCGGTCTGCTCTCGCCAGAGGCGCAAGAGCGCTTCTGCCGCTTTGCCGCCTGACTTGGCCTGATCCTCTCGCGCAAAGGCGAGCATCTGCGCCGTCATGAGGTCGGCATCCACATCAAACGACGCCCCTTTCTGCATCGCCGCCAAAACCACCTGCATAGCGGCCATGTTGCCAGACGTGGCAAAATCTGTCAGTTGCGCTTGACCGAAATCGGCATCAGAGGCGCTGCCGAACTTGCCCTGGTAGTGGTATGTTGCACGCAGCACCTGCGCCTTCTCCAGCCCCGCCTCAGAAGCCTTATCCAACTGCGCAAGCGCCGCGTCTCCAGCGCCCTGCGCAGCGAGCAACTTGGCGTAGCTTGTACGCGCACTGTCGCGCCCCGCGTCAATTGCAGCCTCATACCATACCGCCGCCGCAGCAGGATCCGCATCAACGCCGATACCTTTCAAGTAATAGTATGCCAGTCGTGCCTGCGCCCGGCTGTCGCCGTCTCTTGCCAGATCAGACATCAGCGCAAATGCGCTTGCGCTGTCCTGCGACGCACCTGTGCCAAGCCGCAGGGCCTCCGCCTGCGCATACCGCTCCTTGTTTGAAAGCCCTCCCGTGGCCGAAGCGTAAGCCTCAGATACGGAAAAAGCAGCCAATGCAGAAAAAGAGAGTGCAAACAGTGTTGAACGAACCATCGTCGCCTCCTGAGTTGTGGGATACCCTCAGGAAACCGCGAAACGCTGCCCCGATCAGCTACGCCAAAGTATAGCGCGCCTCACAAACGGTCAGCCGACATCTCAAAGTTGCATGTCACGGCGTCTTCCATCGCACCCAGGCCTCCGGGCTGCCTCGGAACACGTTCAGATCCACTTCGCCTTCAATACCCGGCACGAGCCCCGTGCCGCTGTATTGCCAGAACGTCCAGCGCGCACCGGGGTAGGTCTTCTGCGGATGCGCAGCGACAGAGCGCAACCAGAATTCCGTCCCTGCCAAAGCGCCGATCCCAGTGTCACGGTGAAAATCCACGGTGGTATAGACGATAGGCCGGCGCCCATAATGCGCCTCTAGCATATCCAGAAACTTGCGCGCCTCGCTGCGCACCGTGCGCCCATTGGGCCGCAGCCGGCAGGTCTTGGAATGCGGCGTCCACTCCATATCCAGCACATGCGGCAATGGCGCGCCACGTGGGACATTGCGGATGAACCAACGCGCCTGACTTTCTGCTGAGCGGCAGAAATAATAATAATGGTAGGCCCCCCAGGGCACACCAGCCGCCTGCGCACCGCGCCGGTGCGTGTCAAACATCGGATCCGCGACATCACCACCTTCTGTCGCCTTCAGAAACGCAAAGCTCACGCCCGCACGCTGCGCCGCGCGCCAGTCCACGCTCTGCTGCCATCGCGACACATCAATGCCATGCACCGGATGCCGCTGTGGCGGGCGCCTGTCCCAATCCACGGGATCTGCGTCACCAAACCGGGGGAAAACCCTCAGGCGGGCGGCCTCGACTGACACAGCCGCACCATCTGACGACACACGCGCACGAATGGGGTCAGACGCTTCATAAGGCGCGCGTGCACAGCCCAGCAGAACAGCGGCCAATACCAAAACCCCACACAAACGCATCACTGTCTCACCACTCATGCCTCACCGCATTTATGCAAACACTTAACCCCAGCTTCACCACCGCACACAAGCGCGATGACAAAACGTCCTGATCTATCGGCACACACCCGCAATTGGCCTTTGCAGCAAGGCCACCAGAGACATAAACAGCCACGTTCTCCCCTTGCGCCAAAGCACAATATCCCCTAAGAACCGCCCGTCCACGACTCTTAACTGAGTCGTTTGGGCGTGCTGTGCATTGTGCAACCCTTTGCTTTCTTCGGCTTTGGCAACAAACACGGCGCAAAAGACAAGAAAAGACGACCTGACCCTCTGGCGGGCGCTGTGCGAATGGCGGACCCGGAAGAAGACCAAGAGTTCTGAGGTGCATCAAACCTTTGTGGATATAACCACAAGCATTATAGGAGATGATCCAATGGATCTGATCGCACAGCTCGAAGCGGAGCAGATTGCTGCGCTGGGGAAAGAGATCCCCGATTTCAAAGCCGGTGACACCATCCGTGTTGGCTTTAAAGTGACCGAAGGTTCGCGCACCCGTGTGCAGAACTACGAAGGCGTATGCATCAGCCGCAAAAACGGCTCCGGCATCGCTGGCTCGTTCACTGTTCGCAAGATTTCCTTTGGCGAAGGCGTGGAACGTGTGTTCCCACTGTACTCCACCAACATCGACAGCATCACTGTTGTGCGTCGTGGTCGTGTACGTCGCGCCAAACTGTACTATCTGCGCGCCCGTCGCGGTAAATCCGCACGTATCGCAGAAGACACCAACTACAAGCCCAAAAAAGCGTAAGGAGTGGTCTCATGAAAAAAGATACCCATCCCGATTACCACTTCATCGACGTGAAAATGACCGACGGCACCATCATCAAGATGCGTTCCACCTGGGGCAAAGAAGGCGACACCATGGCGCTGGACGTAGACCCATCCGTGCACCCAGCATGGAACGGTGGCTCCACCCGTCTTATGGATGCCGGTGGCCGCGTGTCCAAATTCAAAAAGAAATACGAAGGTCTGGGCTTCTAAGCTTAGCAACCAACGTTTCAGAAAACGCCGTCTCCCTCGGGGCGGCGTTTTTTGTTGGGCAACAGCCTGCCCCACAAGGCTGTGAACATCGCCCCCTTGCTTTTGCCCGCACGCCGCTCTAAAAGCCGCGCGCACCGGTCGCAGCCTACCCGGTACATCAAAACAAGGGTTACAAAAATGAATACAACTGTTGTCTGCTCTGGCGGACTGGACTCCGTGTCTTTGGCTCACATCGTAGCCGCCGAAGGCAATCTCTCCCGACTCGTGTCTTTTGACTATGGCCAGCGCCACCGCAAAGAGCTCGACTCCGCCGCAGCCTGCGCAGACCGCCTCGGCGTGCCCCATCACATCATCGACTTGCGCGCGGTTGGCGCAGCCCTCACCGGCTCTGCCCTGACCGAAGCGGATGTGGACGTACCAGATGGGCATTATGCCGAAGAAACCATGCGCATCACCGTGGTGCCCAACCGCAACGCCATCATGCTGACCATCGCCTATGGTATCGCTGCGGCCAATGGCGACAGCCGTGTGGCCACCGCTGTGCACGGCGGGGATCACTTCATCTATCCTGACTGCCGCCCGGGCTTCACCGAGGCCTTTGACGCCATGCAACAGGCCGCGCAGGAGGGCTATGCCGACGTGCGCCTGCACACGCCGTTTGTCCACCGCAGCAAAGCGGACATCGTCACCGATGGCGCCGCCGCCAACACGCCTTTCGCGCTGACATGGTCCTGCTACAAAGGCGGCACGCATCACTGCGGCCGCTGCGGCACCTGTGTGGAGCGGCGCGAAGCTTTTGACCTCGCAGGCATCTCCGATCCAACCACCTACGCAGATCCGGATTTCTGGCGCACTGCCGTAGCAGAGCGGGAGGCAAGCTGATGTTTCGCATCTCCAAAGAGTTTCACTTCTCAGCCTCCCACCAGCTCGCCCATCTGCCAGCCGATCACCAATGCGCACGCCTGCATGGCCACAACTACATCGTCGTGGTTGAACTCGCCGGCGCAGACCTGAACTCAGACGGCTTTGTGCGGGATTATCACGAGCTCAAACCGCTCAAATCCTACATCGACGACCACTTCGATCATCGCCACCTCAACGATCTGCTCAACGTCCCCTCCACGGCAGAAAACCTCGCCAAACATTTCTATGACTGGTGCAAATCCCGCTGGGACGAAGTCAGCATGGTGAAAGTCTCTGAAACCCCCAAAACATGGGCCGAGTATCGCCCATGACCCTGCGCGTAGCCGAGATTTTTGGCCCCACCATTCAAGGTGAGGGCGTGCTCATTGGCGCCCCCACGGTCTTTGTGCGCACTGGCGGATGTGACTATCGCTGCAGCTGGTGTGACAGTCTGCATGCCGTGGACAGCGCGCACCGGCACGACTGGCTCCCCATGGACGCAGAAGCCGTAATGACGGAAGTGCGTGCCCTGTCAGGCGACCGCCCGCTCACCGTGTCTTTGTCCGGCGGCAACCCGGCCATTCATGACTTTGCCCCGCTGATCGCACTGGGCAAATCTGAGGGCTACTCCTTCGCCTGCGAAACGCAGGGATCAATCGCCAAACCTTGGTTTGCCGCTCTTGATACGCTGGTCCTCAGCCCAAAGCCGCCCTCCAGCGGCGAAGAGGTGGACTGGTCTGCTTTTGAGCGCTGCCTTGAGGCTGCCGGGAATGGCCCGGAAAGCGTCATGAAGATCGTGATCTTTGATGATGCGGATTTTGCGTGGGCACAGGCCGCCCATGCCCGCTTTCCCGATCTGCCCCTCTATCTGCAACCGGGCAATCTGATGGTGGATCCTGACAAACCTGTCGATCTCACCGAAACCACCGCCCGGCTGGAATGGCTGATCGACAAAGTGGTGGCTGCTGGCTGGTTCGCACCGCGCGTGCTGCCACAGTTGCATGTCATGGTCTGGGGCAACAAACGCGGCGTCTAAAAACGCCCCTCGGGCCCCTGGCCCATAGTTGGAGAACAAAGATGAGCGAAGACATCTACAGCAACCTAAAACAACTCGGTGGCGCAACGGTTATGCCAACAAGCCCCGAAGAGGCGGAACTGGAGCGTGTGGAAAACCCACAGGCCGATGTGGCCTACAACGTGCGCTTCACCGCACCGGAATTCACCTCCCTCTGCCCAATGACCGGCCAGCCGGATTTTGCCCATCTGGTGATCGACTATGTGCCCGGCAAATGGCTGGTGGAAAGCAAATCCCTAAAGCTTTTCCTCGGTTCCTTCCGCAACCACGGTGCGTTTCACGAGGATTGCACCGTCTCCATCGCCCGCCGTCTGGCCGATTTCCTAGAGCCACAATGGCTGCGCATCGGCGGCTACTGGTATCCACGCGGCGGCATCCCAATTGATGTGTTCTGGCAAACTGGCGCCATGCCCGAAGGCGTCTGGATCCCCGATCAGGGCGTGCCCCCCTACCGCGGGCGTGGCTAAGAAAAACGCAGCGCATCGGCCATCTGCATCCTGTGCAGGCCGATGCGCCCATCCTTCGAACCGCGCAAACCGCCGGTCGAAACCGCGCTCGGGTCAGCTTAGATAAGTCCCAAACCACGCCACCGTGCGCTCCCAGGCCAGCTTGGCCTGAGCCTCGTCATATCGGGGTGTGCTGTCGTTGTGAAAGCCGTGGTTTGCACCTTCATAAATATAGGCTTCATAGACCTTGTCATTGGCTTGCAGCGCCTCTTCAAAAGCTGGCCACCCCGCATTGATGCGCTCATCAAGTTCACCCATCTGAACCAGCAGCGGTGCCTGAATTTTCGCCACATCCTCCGCCGCAGGCTGACGCCCGTAAAACGGCACACCCGCCGCCAGTTCCGGATAGGCCACCGCAATCGCGCTCACCACGCCGCCGCCATAGCAAAAGCCCACTGCGCCCACTTTGCCGGTGCTGTCCTCGCGTCCCAGAAGATGCTCAAACCCGGCAAAAAAGTCATTCATCAGCTCGGCCCGGTCCACGGTCCGCTGCAGTTCTCGCCCATCCGCATCATTGCCCGGATAGCCGCCAACCGAGGTCAGCCCATCCGGCGCCAGCGCCATAAAGCCCGCCTTGGCTAGCCGCCGCGCCACATCCTCGATATAGGGGTTCAGCCCCCGGTTCTCATGGATCACCAACACCGCAGGCAGCGGCCCCTCCACGCCGGACGGGCGCACCAGATAGCCGCGCACATCGCCTGTCCCGTTTGGGGAGGGATACATGATATAATCCGCATGGATATCCGGATCATTGAAAGACACCTGCTGCGCAATGGCATAATTCGGGCTGAGCATAGTCAGCAGCGCCGCGGCGGTCACAGTGCCAACCGCAAATTTTCCGGCCCGGTCCAGAAACTCCCGTTTGGTGATTTTGCCGTGGGCATAAAAATCATAAAGATCCAGAAGTTCCTGATCAAAGTCCTTTGCGGTCATGCGTGTCATCGCAACATCCCTCCCAAATACACGTCAAAACAGTACCCAAGTCACCTTACGCGCAAGTGTACCACATGCAGAGATTTCTGCGCAGCAGCGGCAGAGGAAGCCCCCCTGCCGCCCTTGAATTCAGCCGTTCCACAGCTCTGTGTCAGGGTGGAACTGTGACCAGGCAAACCAGAATGCCTGATGGCTGCCCAGATCAGCCCCCTGCGCATCCACCGCCTTGATCCCGCCCGCATCCAGCGCCAGGCGCACGTTTTCCACCGCGACCTCTTTGCCTGCGTTCAGCGCCACAAAGGCTGCGCTGCGCTGGAAGGCCACCGGCGTGCCCGACGCCGTTACAATCCCGATGATGTCCTCATGCACAGGCAGACGTGGATCCACATCCCCAACCGGGAAGATCGGCCCATCGGCATCGCGCCCATTGCGGAAATCAAAATCTCGGCCCAGCGCCAACGCTTCCACCAGCACCGTGGTCTCTGGATGCGCGGCTTTCCACGCGCCCCAGGTTGTTGTCACCACACTCGCTTGCTCCAGTTGAATACCACGTTTGGCCAGCGGGCCGGTGACAGCCTTGCCCAGAAACGTGTCAAACACCGAGCCACTGGTGATGTCATACATCACTTTGTTGGAGCGAATGAGCAGCCCCGATGTCCGCAGCACAGGGCGTTTCACGCCCAGCGGCATCTGATCGGTGAAATACGCCTGTGCCGCACCGCACAGCGTGCAATAAGGTATGCCCAGATCACGCCCGCCCAATGTGTCATTCACCATCTCACGCACCTCCATGATGCGGCGCGGATAGGCCCGGTATTCCCCGTTCACTTCCACCCCAAACACGACAGCATCATCCGCCAGCCAGGTCGCCTCCTCGGCGCTGCTCACCTCAGGATTGTCCGCAGCCGGGATGCAGTTGCAGGGATCATCCGTGGTGTCAAAAGGGCGATCATCAATCAGTACGCCCCCCCAGGACACATGCCGCCAGTCGATATCCCCTTCAACAAAAATGCGGTCCCAGCCGGGAATGATGCCCGTGAAAATCGCGCGCTTCGCTTCCAGATAGTCTGGCGGCTCAGGAATATCCCACGCAATCAGGTGATCCGTCACAATGCCCCAGTGATTGTGGTTTGGCAGCTCCTTGCCCAGCAATGTGCCCGCCGCCCCTCCCAACTCTGAAGTGAACTCTGGCCCCGTGGCAAAGCGCATCAGATCGCTGATGATCCACACCAGCCGCGGGTCTCCAGACGCGGTGATTTCGCCCAACGCAATTGTCTGATCCCGCCCCCAGCCACCTTGGGCCATGCTGTCGACAAAGGCCACTTTGACCGCCTCTTGCACATCTTCAGACAGCGGTCCTTCGGGAATGGCTGGCGGCGTGCCAAACTCCGCGATCACATGGTCTGGCAACGCGTCTGCACCCTGCGCGGCCAACGCGCCCAGCAAGGTTAGCGCCATCGCGCCCTGCGCAACTGCGCCGACCAACCTGTCACGCACACCTCCAAAGATCTCAAACCCCAGCTTCGCCATGAATGATCCTTCCTGCATCGGGCCTTGTTCGCCCCATGCTCTGTGAAACCCCGATGTGCACAGCGCAGCGGTTGTGCGCGCGTGCTCTCACCGTTCACATTCGTCGCAAATCAACGCCACGACCAATCACGTTTGCATCAAGCTGTGGTGATCGAAACAGCCGCTATGCGGCAGTCAGCGCCTCCGGCCCGCGCCGCACCCGAAACAGGATCAGCCCCATGATCGCAATATTAAGCGCATTCCATGCGATGCCGTTCACAAACGCCAGCTCATAGCTGCCGCTCACGTCATAGATCCAGCCAGACATCCAACCGCCCAGCGCCATGCCCATGATCGTGGCCATCATCACAAATCCAACCCGCGTGCCTGCTTCTCGCGCAGGCATGTATTCCCGCACCACCAGCGCATAGGCAGGCACAATGCCCCCTTGTGCCAAGCCAAACGCCGCGCTGATCAGGTAAAGAGAGACAAGCCCATCAAACGGCAGGAACAGAAACAGCGCCGCAGTCTGCAGAACCGATCCGATCAACAGCGTCCAAACCCCGCCAAGCCGGTCCGCCACAAGCCCGCTCACCAAACGCGAAACCACACCGCCAAGCAGCATCAGCGAGAGCATTTCTGCCCCCACCTCCGAGCCATAGCCCAGATCCACGCAGAAGCTCACAATGTGCACCTGCGGCATGCTCATCGCTACACAGCAGCCAATCCCAGCAAGCCCCAGAACCCACATCAAGGGCGCTGGTTTCATCGGTGCCCCCGCTTGCCGCGCCACGGCGGCATTCTCCTGCGCAAGCAACGCGTCCGTCGGCACCCTTGGGCGCAATAACAGCGCCAAGGGCACCACGGCCACCAACGTCAGTGCTGCCAGCACCAGAAAAACCGCACGCCAGCCATGATCGCTCAGCACGCCTGACAGCAACACAGGCCAAAGTGCACCCGACAGGTAATTCCCACTCGCCGCGACCGCCACAGCGATCCCGCGCCGCCGCTGAAACCACAGCGACACATCCGCAATCAGCGGGCCAAAGCCCACCGCCGTGCCAAACCCAAGAAAGAAATGCACAAGCGACAGCATCCAGACAGAGCCACTCATCGCCGCCAGCCCATAGCTCACCGCGCTGAGAATGGCCGCCCCAATCAGCGCGCGCGTCACCCCCCAACGATCCACCGCCTTACCAATCGCAAAATTGCCAATCGCAAAGCCCACCATCGTCAGCACATAGGGCATCGACGCATCCGCCCGGTCGACACCGAACTCCGCCTGCACAGAAGGCATCACCACGATCACGGCCCACATGCCAACATTTGCGAAAACGCCAATCAACAGGGTGATGGCAAGGCGTATCCAGCTATAGCGGCTGTCAAGAATGGGATGGTCCGTCATGGCGCCACGCTAGTTGCACATCTGCGCGCTGTATAGTGCCAGATCGCAGAAACTGAACCTTCATTCAGATCGATCACGCAACCTGCTGATGCACCTCAATCACATTGCCTTCAGGATCGAGGAAAAACACCTGATGCCACTGCTTGGCAAAAGCCGTGCCATAGTCTGAATACGGCACGTCGTTGTCTTCCAAAATCTTCAGAAAGGCCTCGATATCATCGGTGCGAAAGGCAATGTGGCCGCGATCCACGGGGTTGATCACCTGCCCATTCACAAAGGCCACATCCAACCGCCGCTCCGCGAGGTGCATCTGCATGTCGCCATCTGTGGCAAACCGGATTTTGCCATCATAGCCGGTGTTCTCATCCGCCTCCGTGCGCGGAAACTCCTCTTGCGGAATATCCGCAAGGCCCAAGACGCGTGTGTAAAAATCATGGAGCCGATCCACATCATGAGAGACAAAATTGATGTGGTGGAATTCGAGTTTCATTCTGCGGCGCTCCCAAGGCTATGGTCTGCCCCCATAGAGCCGCCATCAGGGAGCGGAATCAACCCATAGCGGATACACCGCCTTCACTCGCGGGATTTCTCCAGAAACTCTTTGAAGCGCTGCTGCACATAAGGCGGTTCACCAAAACTGCAAAATTCGCCACCGGAGCCGTGATACGCCCAGCGCGCCACCAGAAGCTGATGTTCAACGCAATATAGATTTTGTTCGTCATCAATCACCCGCGTGCGCCAGCTGCCTTGCACACGTGTTGGCACGCGCACGCTTTTGCGTTTCGGGGGCGGGCTGCCTTTGACAACACTGTAGTTGGCTTCTTCCCACTTGCGTTTCATCAGCGTGACCAGCTCTGCGGCCTGATGTTTGCGCCGCCCGGCGAAGATCACATCGACCTCGACACCGTTCTCCATCAACCCCTTGATAATCACATCGTGACGGGTGTTTTTGCCAAACTTCGGAATCAGATTGATCACCAGCTCGGTACTGGGTTTCTTAAACAACCCCTGATCTTCATAGGCCGGGGTGATGTCATCCGGGTTGCTGATGCGTTTCTTCAAGATTCTGTTCCGCTGCTGTCCGGGGACTCAACCCAGGAGGTTCCGCGCCCACAGTCATTGTGACATATTAAGAAACCGTTTCCTGAACGGCAGCTACGCATAGAAGTCGTGACCAAAACTTAAATCACTTGCGCAAATAAAAAGGGGCGCAGCCGCGCCCCCAAACGTCACCCCGCTACCGCGCGTTTCTCATTGCGACCTCACTGACCCAACGCTTGCCCCAGATCCGCAATCAGATCCTCGGCACTTTCAATACCGACGGAAATGCGCAGCAAAGTTTCCGGAATCCCGGTGTGGGATTCAATCGTGTGTCGATGCTCCACGAGGCTTTCCACCCCGCCCAGCGAAGTGGCGCGATGAAACAGCTTCAGCTTGCCCGCCACCTGCAACGCCGTCGCTTTGTCCCCTTTCACAAGGAAGGACATCAGAAAGCCAGCGCCACCCGGCATCTGCGTCTGCGCCAGCGCATAATGCGCATGGCTTTCCAGCCCCGGAAACAACACCGCATCCACCTTCGGATGATCTTCCAGAAAGCGCGCCACCTTCAGCGCATTCTCGGCCATGCGTTCAACCCGCACAGAAAGCGTGCGCATGCCGCGCAGCAAAAGCCAGGCTTCAAACGGCCCCATCACCGCCCCCGCGCTGGCCCGATCATTGGCAATCTCCTCCCAGACCGGGGTGACATCCTTCGTCACAAGCACCCCGCCCAAAACATCGGAATGGCCGTTGATCACTTTGGTGGTGGAATGCATCACAACATCTGCGCCAAATTCCAAAGGTTTTGACAAAAGCGGCGACGCCGCCGTGCTGTCCACCGCCAAGAGCGCGCCACAGCTGGCCGCCCCCGCCTTTGCCGCCGCAATATCCACAACTTTCAGCCAAGGGTTAGAAGGTGTCTCCACCCAAACCAAATGCGCAGGTCCCGCCGCGCAGGCCGCCTGCAACGCAGCGGCGTCACTGGCATCTACCTCAGCAATCTCTATCTGGCGGCGGGCACAGAACTCACGGATCCACTTGGTTGCGCCCCAGTAAATGCCCGATTGCACCACAACCCGCCCCCCGGTTGGCACCGTGCGAAACAGCGCCGCAATCGCAGCCATGCCCGATGGGAACAGCAACGCTTCGGACCCACCCTCAAGCTGCGCCAGAACCCCCTCGGCCTGACGCACCACATCATTGTGCGGACGACTGTACAGGTTGTTTTCATTGAGCAGCTTATAGTCTTCATCGCGCGCATAGGTCGTCGCGGGCTGAATGGGTGGCACCACGCCACCGCTCTGCATATCAATCGCCCCACCGGCCTGCGCGAGCACCGTCTCTGGCTGTATATCTTTGAAATCCATGATCTTTCCCCTCGCACTGCGGCCTTTCATCTTGCGGCGCACAAAACCGCAGGCCAAGCGAACTTGCAACCCCAAGCACCGCCCGTGTAGGAGAGGTCATGACCCGCGTGATCTTATTCAACAAACCCTACGATGTGCTCTCCCAATTCACCGACAAGGGAACCGAGGGCAGCCCCCGGCGCACACTCTCTGATTTCATTGACGTGCCCAAAGTCTATGCCGCCGGACGGCTGGATCGTGACAGCGAGTGGCTGATGGTGCTGACCGATGACGGCAAGCTGCAGGCAAAGATCAGCAACCCACGCCATAAAATCGCGAAAACCTATTGGGTCCAGGTGGAGGGCGAGCCAGATGAAGCCGCGCTCCAAGCGCTGCGCAAAGGGGTGGAGCTGAAAGACGGCCTCACCCGCCCGGCACAGGCGCAACGCATTGATGCGCCCGCCAATCTCTGGCCCCGCACGCCTCCGGTGCGCTTTCGCAAATCCGTGCCCGATTGCTGGATCGCGCTGACAATCCGCGAAGGGCGTAACCGTCAGGTCCGCCGCATGACCGCCTCTGTCGGCCACCCCACCCTGCGCCTGATCCGCGCACAGATCGGCGCGTGGTCACTCAATGGGCTGGAAACAGGAAAATGGCGCGATGCATAACAATGCTACGCACTTTTCCTGTGGAAAATCACAACATATAGTAGACACTAACAAGGCCGCACCGTAAGAGCCGCGGCACTGAAACTTCGAGCAGGGACAAGCGGAATGGCACATATCATCGTTGTCGGAAACGAAAAGGGCGGCGCGGGCAAATCCACCTTGTCGATGCACATCGCAACCGCGCTGGCGCGTATGGGTCACCGTGTGGGCGCGCTTGATCTCGACCTGCGCCAGAAAAGCTTTGGCAGCTACGCCGCCAATCGCCAGCGCTACTGCGAAAAAGCAGGGCTCACGCTTCCGGGCCCAACCTACCACGAGCTGCCCGAGATTGATCCAGAGACGCTTCAGGAAGGCGAAAACATCTATGATCAGCGTCTCTCCGCAGCGGTTTCGATGCTGGAGGCAGACAACGACTTTATCCTGATCGACTGCCCCGGCTCTCACACCCGCCTCAGTCAGGTGGCGCACTCCCTCGCGGACACGCTTGTCACACCGCTCAACGACAGTTTTGTCGACTTTGATCTGCTGGCGAAAGTGAACGAAGACGCAGAGAAAATTCTCGGCCCTTCCGTCTATTCCGAAATGGTCTGGAACGCGCGGCAACTGCGCGCACAGGCCGGGCTGAAACCCATCGACTGGATCGTCATGCGCAACCGCATGGGGGCCCAGCAGATGGTGAACAAAGAAAAGATGGGCAAGGCGCTGGATCGTCTGGCCAAACGCATCGGCTTCCGCGTCGCGCCCGGATTTAACGAACGTGTGGTCTTCCGCGAGCTGTTCCCGCGCGGTCTGACACTGCTGGATCTGCGCGACATCGGGGTGAAACAACTCAACATCTCAAATGTCGCCGCCCGCCAGGAGCTGCGCGACCTGATCAAGGCGCTCAACCTGCCTGGCGTCTCCATAGACTTCTAAATACGCATGACTGGCCCGGATCTCGCATCGTCCCCCGGGCCATCACGCCCAGCCCGCCTCACAGCAATGATTGCTCTGGCTGTGGCAGAGCTGCTGCTGGTCATCATCGCCTATCAGGTCATGGCCTCCATCGAGTGCCGCCTGACCGAAGTGGAAGCCGCTTGCCGCGCCGTCCGCTCCATGACCGCGCGCGGTCTGTCCATCCTCACAGTGATGGCCATTTACTTCTGGCTGCGCCCTGACGCCTATCGGTCGCTCACCAAGACAACAGGCGACACGCCGGGCAACGCACCTTGGATCTGGGTGCATTTTGCGGGTCTTGCCCTGATTTTTGCGCCGCTCGCGCTCTTTGGCGTCGATGAAATCAACAGATCTTTCCTGCCAACCTTGCTATTTATGGGGCTGGGCAGCCTGTTCACCATCCTGGGTGGGCTTTTCTGGGTGACGCCCTTGCAAAGCTGGCGCAGCTGGATGCGCAGCGACAGCTACCTGCTGCCCTTTGCCCTGCTGTTGGGTTTCTTGGTGCCTGATCTCGCCAATCTGATCCGTCCCGTTTGGGAATGGTCGACCCTCAGCAGCCTCACCTTCTTTCTGGTGTTTCTCACGCTTGTCCTGTTTGGCTTTCAGGTCAGCGTCGATCCACCTACCTATGTGATCGGCATCGAAGACTTCTTCGTCCAAATCGCCAGCCAGTGCTCCGGCGTCGAAGGCATCGCCCTGATCACGATTTTCATGGGGTTCTATGCCCTGCTGATGCGCCCGGATCTGCGCCAAAAACGCTTCTGGCTGATCCTATATCCTCTGGCCGTATTCACCAGCTGGCTGTTCAACATTTTGCGCATCTCAGTGTTGATCATCATTGGCGCGCGCATCTCTCCTGAACATGCTCTCAATGGATTTCACTCCTATGCGGGCTGGCTCATGTTCACCGCCCTCGCCCTTGGTGTGGTGGTGGTCGCACATCAGGCCCGCTGGCTACATCGCACGGCACGCCCGCGCAAACCAAGCACCGCCCTGCGCGCCGATCCGCTTTCGGCACAAATCATCCCCTTCATTGTGATGATGCTCTCTGGCGTGATTGTCTCAGCCTTCTGGCCCACCCCAGCAGAGGGCTACCCGCTGCGCACCGCCCTCATGGCTGCCGCCTTGCTGTATTTTCTGCCTGCGCTGCGCGGCTGGTGTGCGCTGCCCTCCAAAACCGCGATTGCGACAGGCTGTGCCATCGGCGTTCTGTGGATTGTCACAGCTCCAGTTGCGTCTGCCACCTCCAACACACCCGCGCCGGACGCTCTTTGGATCGCCCTGCGCCTCATCGGCACAATTCTCCTAGTGCCTCTGATCGAAGAGCTGTTTTTCCGGGGCTATATATTGCGTCGCCTCAATCGCGATGGCTTGATTTGGACGGTGATCGCCGTCACCGTCTCAAGCATCCTCTTTGGCCTGCTGCATGACCGCATTCTCGCAGGCACTTTGGCCGGCATTGCATTCGGCTGTCTTTATCTGCAACGCAAACGACTGGCAGATCCAATCGCAGCGCATATGATCGCCAATGCGCTGATTGCCATCATGGCGCTGCTCACAGAAAAATGGGCGCTCATTTGAACGCCCACCTACAAAAGATTTAAAAACCAAATAGGTTTAGCCGTCTGTCCGGCTGCGCCGCCGCAGCTCCCACGCTAAGGCCAAAGTCGCCAAAACGGCCGCCACTGCCAGCAAGCCAGCACCCGCATCAATTTCAGGCACCGCGTTGGAGGCCCCACCGCCCCCAGAATTTCCCAAGCTGGCCTGATAGTTGTTCCAGAACTGCTGCCACCAGCTCCAGTCCCATCGCCAACCAGAATGACTTTGTGCAAAAGCAGAGGACGCGCTTACAGCGAAAGCAGCCGCTGCGAGACCTACAGTCTTCATTTTTCCAAAGAGTACCATCGCAATCCCAACCACTTAAAATTCTCACCATGAAATTGACACATTCCACCGCGTCAGCTCAAGAAATTTGGCTCAAATTGACTTTAAATCGATGCAGGCGGGGGGCTGATTGTGCCCATCGAAAAAACAATCAGCACAGATGTGGGTGACTGTCCGCAAACCTTCGCCATCACAGACGCCCCAAGGTGCGAATCACCCCAGTCTTTTATGCCCCACTACCAGCGCTCACCAGCTTAGGGAGGATACGCTTTAGGGCAGCAACCTCTTCAGAAGACAGCTTGCGCTGAAGCTCTGCCTCGTATCGCGCGGCCACGCTTCGCAGATCTTCATAGGCTTTCTGGCCAGCCGGGGACAGTTCGAGCCACTCCACGCGGCGGTCCTCTTCGCTGCGCGCACGCCGCACAAAGCGCCGCTCCGAAAGCCGCTGCACCGCGCGGCTCACCTTGGTTTTATGCAGCTTGGCGCGCGCGCCGATCTCTGTCGCGGTCATCTGTCCAAACATGCCAAGGTGAAACAGCACCCGCCACTCGCTGCGCAACATGCCATAGCGATCTTTGTAGACCTTCTGAAAGCCAAGGCTGCTTTCCTCCGCCGCCTGATTGAGCAGATAGGGCAGAAAACTCTGCAAATCGAAGGGGTGTTTTTCTGGCATATTGCGCGCTCCTTTGGCTTGTTAGTTACAAAACCAACTTTTACTTTTGCAACAAATATTGTCACAGGAGCGTTGAGATGACCAAACACACGGTCCCGACCCGCATGCAAAAAGCCCCCTCTCTGACCGGCCCGCACGAAGGCTACATGCCGGGCTTTGGCAACGACTTTGAAACCGAGGCCCTGCCCAGCGCCTTGCCGCAAGGCATGAACAGCCCACAGAAATGCAACTATGGCCTTTATGGCGAGCAACTCTCCGGCACGGCCTTCACCGCTGAAACGGTTGAGCGCACGTGGTGCTACCGCATCCGGCCATCTGTGAAACACAGCCACCGCTACACGAAGATTGATGTGCCCTATTGGCAATCTGCACCCAATGTGGACCCTGATGTCACCTCACTGGGCCAGTACCGCTGGGATCCGGTGCCCCACACCGACGCGCCGCTGACATGGATCACCGGCATGCGCACCATGACCACCGCCGGGGATGTGAACACCCAAGTCGGCATGGCCAGCCACATCTATCTGGTCAACACCTCAATGGAGGACGACTATTTCTTCTCCGCGGATTCAGAACTGCTGGTGGTGCCACAAGAAGGCGTGCTGCGCTTTTCCACGGAACTTGGCATCATTGATCTGGAACCCAAAGAGATCGCCATCCTGCCCCGTGGCCTGCTCTATCGGGTGGAGGTGCTCGAAGGCCCGGCGCGCGGCTTTGTCTGCGAAAACTACGGCCAGAAATTCGAACTTCCCGGCCGTGGCCCGATCGGCGCAAACTGCATGGCCAACCCGCGTGACTTCAAAGCCCCTGTGGCCGCTTTTGAAGACCGCGACGCCCCCTCCACCGTGACCATCAAATGGTGTGGCCAGTTTCACCGCACAGAGATCGGCCACAGCCCGCTGGATGTGGTCGCCTGGCACGGCAACTACGCACCGATGAAATATGATCTGCGCACCTATTGCCCCGTCGGCGCGATCCTGTTTGACCACCCCGATCCATCCATCTTCACCGTGCTGACCGCCCCTTCCGGCGTGCCGGGCACCGCCAATATCGACTTTGTGCTTTTCCGCGAGCGTTGGATGGTGGCCGAGGACACCTTCCGCCCGCCCTGGTATCACAAGAACATCATGTCCGAGCTGATGGGCAATATTTACGGCCAATATGACGCCAAACCCAAAGGCTTCATTCCCGGCGGCATGAGCCTGCACAATATGATGATCCCCCACGGCCCGGACAAAAATGCCTTTGAAGGCGCATCCAACGCCGACCTGAAGGCCGAAAAACTCGACAACACCATGTCCTTCATGTTTGAGACCCGCTTCCCCCAGCACCTCACCGCCTTTGCCGGAAAAGAGGCCCCGCTGCAGGACGATTACATCGATTGCTGGTCCGACATCGAAAAGAAGTTTGACGGCACCCCCGGTAAGAAATGAGGGCCCGATCATAAACGAAGGTATGAGGGCCAGCCCCCTCGCTTGTCAAAGGCAAGCGCACCCCCGGGATATTTTTGGCAAGAGGAAGAGGGCCGCGACCCTCAGACATAAGGATGAGCAATGCCACTGCTAAAATCATGGATTGAAAGCGCCAACACGTCGGACGGCCCGTTTCCGCTGAACAACCTGCCTTACGGGGTGTTTTCCGTTGACGACGGCGATCTGCGCTGTGGCACCGCCATCGGCGATCGGATCATCGACCTCACCGGGCTGGAGGCCGCAGGCACCCTGCGCGCAGACCCGGATGCCGATGTGCTGGACGCGCCTTACTGGAACGACTTTATGGAGCTCGGCGCAGAGGTCTGGGCCCACTATCGCGACGCACTTCAGGCGCTGCTCGCAGAGAGCGCGGATGAGGCCACGCAGGATGCTCTGACTTTCTATTCTGTGCCGCTCTCTGCCGCGAGTTTGCACATGCCTTTCAAAGTGTCTGAATACACCGATTTCTACGCCGGCAGGCACCACGCGCAAAACGTCGGCACCATGTTCCGTGGCCCGGAGAATGCCCTGCCGCCCAACTGGCTGCACATCCCAATTGGCTACAACGGGCGCGCCTCTTCGGTTGTGGTCTCCGGCACCGACATCCGCCGCCCCTGGGGCCAGCTCAAATCGCCAGAGCATGACACCCCCGCCTTCTTGCCCTCTCGCCGGTTTGACATCGAGCTTGAGATGGGCGCCATCGTCGGCCATCCCTCCAAACGGCCTGTGACCGTGCAGGAAGCGGATGACATGATCTTTGGCTATGTGCTGCTCAACGACTGGTCCGCGCGCGACATTCAGGCCTGGGAATACCAGCCCCTCGGCCCGTTTCAGGCCAAAGCCACCGCGACCTCGATCTCTCCTTGGATCGTGACCAAAGCTGCGCTGGAGCCGTTCCGAACCGACACGCCAGCGCGTGATTTTGAGCTGCTTGATCACCTCAAAGACGCAGGACCGATGCTCTATGACATCGACCTCACGATCAGCATGGCCCCCGCAGGCCAGACACCAAGCACCATTGCGCGCACCAACTATGACCAGATGTATTACTCCGCCGCCCAGCAGCTGGCCCACCACACCACCTCCGGCTGCCCGATGAATGTGGGCGATCTGCTTGGCTCCGGCACCATTTCCGGCCCCACGAAGCCTGAGCGTGGCAGCCTTCTGGAACTCAGCTGGGGCGGCAAAGAGACACTGACGCTCGAGACAGGTGAAACCCGTACCTTTATCGAGGATGGCGACACGCTGACCCTGCATGGTGCCGCGCAGGGCGAGGGCTACACCATCGGCTTTGGCACCTGCACAGGCACCGTTCTGCCCGCATTGGACGATCCTTTTGGCGGAGAGAGATCATGAGCCAACCCCGCTATCTCGGCTATATCGCCATGAGCCTTGACGGTTTCATCGCAACGCCGGATGGCGGCGTTGACTGGCTCACCCCCTTTAACAACGCGCGCGCGAAAGATGGCGGCTATAGCGATTTCATTGCCCCCATTGATGCCCTTCTGATGGGGCGCAGCACCTACCAACAAGTGATGGGCTGGGGCTGGCCATATGAGGCGCGCGCGGGCTACGTGCTCACACGGCAGCACGGCTTCACAGGAGACCATGTCACTGCCGCAGGTGACATAGACACCCTGCGCGCTGCCATCGTTGCCAACGGCCACAAAACCATCTGGGTCATGGGCGGTGGTAAAACCCAACGCACCGCGCTCGATGCGGGCCTGTTTGACGCAATCACCCTGTTTGTCATGCCCACCCTTCTGGGCGCGGGCCTGCCCTGTTTTGCACCCGGCGCCCAGCGCGATCTGGACCTGAGCCAGATCACCCAGAAACCGGGGGGCATTGTGCAACTCGACTACACCTTCAAGGAGCCCTCCTGATGAGCAAATCCTTCGCCTCCCAGAGCGACACGCAGGAAAAAACCATCTCCTTCACCGAAGTTGGCGATGGACTTTATGCCTTCACGGCAGAGGGGGATCCCAACTCCGGTGTGATCATTGGCGATGACAGCGTGATGATTGTCGAGGCGCAGGCCACGCCGCGGCTGGCGCAAAAGGTGATTGATTGCGTGCGCACGGTGACCGACAAGCCGATCTCCCATCTGGTGCTGACCCATTACCACGCCGTGCGCGTGCTGGGCGCCTCAGCCTATGGCGCCGATCAGATCATCATGAGCGATGCCGCCCGCGCCATGGTAGTGGAACGCGGACAGGAGGACTGGGACAGCGAATTTCAACGTTTCCCGCGCCTGTTTGAAGGCCATGCGAGCATCCCCGGCCTGACCTACCCCACCACCACTTTCCGCGAGAAGATGACAGTCTACCTCGGCAACCGGCGTGTTGACCTCATGCATCTGGGCCGCGCGCATACGGCGGGCGACATCGTCGTGCATGTGCCCGACCAAAACGTCATGTTCACCGGCGACATCGTTGAATACCACTCAGCTTGCTACTGCGGCGACGGGCATTTTGGCGACTGGGGCACCACTCTGGATGCGATCAAAGCCTTTGATCTGGATGCCATTGCCCCAGGTCGCGGCGATGCGCTCATTGGCAAAGACATGGTCAACGCCGCCATCGCAAGCACCCGCGACTTTGTGCAAAGCACCTACCGACCAGCAGCGCAGGTGGCCGCACGCGGTGGCACACTGAAAGACGCATGGGAGGCCGTGCGCGCCGCCTGTGATCCGAAATTTGCCGACTATGCAATTTACGAGCACTGCCTGCCCTTCAACGTCGCCCGCGCCTATGACGAAGCCCGCGGCATTGACACCCCACGCATCTGGACCGCCCAGCGCGATCTGGAGATGTGGGAGGCGTTGCAATCCTAACACCCAAGGGCCGCCACCCCGCCGGTTTGACCGAAATCATGGCGAGGACTGACAGGATTTGGCAGCCTTCTGCACGGAAGGCGCGCAAATAAGGAGGAGCACTATGACCAAAATCTTTGAAACTCCCCTCTACGCCTACCAACGCAGCCCCGATCAGGACGCCGCTGTGCCAGTCCGCCATCCGGTTCTGATCATCGGCGCAGGCCCTGTGGGGCTCACCACCGCGATTGATCTCGCCCAACTGGGCATCCCGGTGGTGGTGCTTGATGACAATGACCGCGTTGTGACCGGCTCCCGCGCGATCTGCTTTGCCAAACGCCCGCTGGAAATTCTCGATCGTCTGGGCTGCGGCCAGCAAATGGTCGATCACGGCATCGGCTGGTCCAGGGGCAAGGTCTTTTCGGGCGACCGCGCAATTTATGATTTCAACCTCACCGACGCCCCCGGCCACAAACGCCCTGCCTTCATCAACCTGCAGCAATACACCTTTGAGCGCCTGCTCGTGGAAAAGATCCGCGCCATGCAGGCCAAGGGCGCGCCCATCGAAATTCGTGGCTGCAACAAGGTTGAGGCCATTGGCCAGCACTATGATCACGTCGCCATTGAGATCGACACCCCTGAGGGCAGCTACACGCTGGAGGCCGACTGGCTGATCGCCTGTGACGGAGCCAGATCCCCCACCCGCCGCATGCTGGGCATCGCATTTGACGGTGAAGTGTTTGAAGATAATTTCCTCATTGCTGATGTGGTGATGCAGGCCAACTTCCCGACCGAGCGCTGGTTCTGGTTTGATCCCCCTTTCAACCCAGGCCACTCAGCCCTGCTGCACAAACAGCCCGAAAACGTCTGGCGCATTGATCTGCAACTGGGCCCTGACATCGACAAAGAGCGCGAAAAACGTCCCGAAAATGTGATCCCCCGCCTCAAGGCCATGCTGGGGGAACATGTGGATTTCAAGCTTGAATGGGTGTCTATCTACAGCTTCCAATGCTGTCGCATGGATCGGTTTGTGCACGGGCGCACCATCTTTGCCGGGGACGCCGCCCATCAGGTTTCGCCTTTTGGCGCACGCGGGGCCAACTCCGGTCTGCAGGATGCTGACAATCTCGCATGGAAACTGCATTTGGTTCTGACCGGCAAAGCTCCCAACAGCCTGATGGAAAGCTACCATACAGAACGCGCCGAAGCAGCTGATGAGAATATTCTCAACTCCACCCGCGCCACGGAATTCATCACCCCAACGTCGGACATGAGCCGCCTGCTGCGTGACGCAGTGCTTGATCTCGCGACACATCAGGAATTTGCGCGCCCGCTGGTGAATTCTGGCCGCTTGTCCACCCCCTGCACCTACCGCAACAGCCCCCTGATCAGCGCCGATGCCCTCGCCGGCCCCGCGCTCACCTGTCCCGGCAGCCCCTGCCCGGATGCCCCTCTGGGCGAGGGCCATCTGCTCGACAAACTTGGCAACCGCTTCATTTTGCTCACAATTGATGCAGAGGCGCCCGATCACTTTGAAGAGTGCGGCGTCCACGCAGAGCGCCTGGCGCTTTCGGTGCGCGATGACCCGAGCCTGACGCTCAAGCGGCAATACCTCGGCGACTGCCCCGCAGGGGTCTACCTGATCCGCCCAGATCAATACATCGCAGCGCGCCGCGACAGTTACGATGACCGCCACTTCCGCGCCGCCCTGCGCCGCGCCACAGGAAAGGAGTGATCCATGTCAGACCCCCTGTCGAAAACCCTCTCAGAGACACTGACCCTAACCCCGAATTTTGAAGACGCCGATGCTTTCTTTGCTGCGCTGACACAGGCCCACACCGGGCTCACCCGCGCGGAAAGCGATGCGCTCAATGCGCGGCTGATCTTTGTTCTGGCCAATCACATAGGAGGCAGCGCGGCACTGAACACCGCCATTGCCACCGCCAAAGCCGCGCACGCCACCGCATGAGCACCGTGCTTTATGACTACTGGCGGTCCTCCGCCAGCTACCGCGTGCGCATAGCGCTGCATCTCGCAGAAATCCCTTTTGAGCGCGTCACCGTCGATCTGCTCAAAGGGGCGCATAAGGCACCAGACCACCTCGCACGTCACGCACTAGGGTTGGTGCCCGCGCTCACCATCGACGGGCAGACTTTCACGCAATCACTGGCGATCTTGGAATATCTCAACGCCACCAGAGACATGCAGCTGGTGCCTCAGGATCCCGCCCAAGCTGCCAAGGTACGCGCCCTCGCACAGACGCTGGCGGTTGATGTGCATCCGGTGTGCAATCTGTCCGTGGTGCGTTTCGCCACCCAAGACATGGACAATCCTATGCAGGCCAGCACAGCTTGGATGCACCATTTCATCCGCCCCGGCCTAACCGCCTTTGAGGCACAGCTCGCCGCCTTTGACCAAACACCCTATGCCTGTGGGGACAGCGTATCGCTCGCCGACATCTGTCTGATCCCGCAGCTCTACAATGCCACGCGTTGGGGGATTGACGTGTCTGATCTTCCCCGCACTGCTGCCGTAAAATCTGCCTGTGATGCGCTGCCCGCCTTTGCGGCAGCACATCCAGATGCCCTCTCGCCAACCTGATTGGGAATTACAGATCTATCTCGTTCAGCTGGTTGAGCAGATCCAGCAACTGATCATAGCGTGCCCCACCCATATGATCCTTTAATTGCTGGGCATATTGACGTGCGCTTGGGATGTTGTCGTCGATCAACTTGAACCCCAGATCCGTCGCTTTGATGACCTGCCTTCGACCATCTTTTTCGTCCCGCTCTCGGGTGATGTAACCCTTCTCTTCCAGCTTATGCAAAATACGCGTCAAACTGGGAAGCAACAGAACCGCCCGCTCCGCAATGGAGGTCGGATCCATCGGCCCGTCTTCCACCAAAACACGCACCACGCGCCATTGCTGTTCGGTCACCCCTACATCCACCAGCATTTTGCGTGCCGGTTTCATAACCTTCTCTCTCGCGCGCAAAAGCACCATGGGAAGAGACTGAGAAGTACTAAGAATTTGAGTATTGCCTGTCATGTAACATTCATGCACCGGAACAGCTTGAAAGGCAATTTTTTTAGCCTGAATTGTCATGGTGCGGCCCATCTGCAGCGGCGCTGCAACAGCTGTGAAACCACAGCAGCAAATCGGGCGCACCGCACGCGCAGCACACCTACGTAATTTCCCCGAATTGACCCTTTTCAAGCCCACAACCTACCATGACGCCAATCACCTCAGCCAATCGCGTCAGCGGGGCCTTGCGGGTGACGTTAGGGAGGAAAACGCATGAACAAGTGGCTCATTTCGAGCGCGGTTTCGGCTGTGCTTATGGCAACCACCGCGCAGGCTGACATCAAGATCGCCCACGTCTATGGCAAAACCGGCCCCTTTGAGGCCTACGCCAAGCAAAGCCATGACGGCCTGATGCTCGGGTTGGAATATGCCACAGGTGGCACGATGGAAATCGACGGTGAGAAAATCGTCGTGATCGAGAAAGACACCCAACTCAAGCCCGACAATGGCAAAGCCCTGCTGGAAGAGGCTTATGGTGATGACGAGGTCGATCTCGCCATTGGCCCAGTCAGCTCAGGTGTGGCCCTCGCCATGCTGCCTGTCGCCGAAGAGTATGAAAAGCTCCTGATTGTCGAGCCGGCCGTCGCCGACAGCATCACCGGCGCCAACTGGAACCGCTATATCTTCCGCACCGGGCGCAACAGCTCCCAAGACGCCATTGCCAATGCCATTGCGCTGGCGGGCGAAGACGTGCAGATCGCCACGCTGGCGCAGGACTACGCCTTTGGCCGCGACGGCATCGCCGCCTTCCGCGAAGCGCTTGAGGGGCAGGGACAGGCGATCGTCCACGAAGAATACGTGCCCACCGACACCACCGATTTCACCGCCGCCGCAGAGCGGATCTTCACCGCAATGAAAGATCTGGAGGGCAACAAACGCCTGTTCATCATCTGGGCAGGCGGCGGCAATCCCATGGGCAAGATTCAAGCCATGGATCCCTCCCGCTTTGGCGTGGAAATTGCCACCGGTGGCAACATTCTGGCCGCAATGAAAGCCTACAAGGAGTTTCCGGGGCTTGAGGGCGCGACCTACTATTATCACGACATCCCGCAAAATGAGGTCAACGACTGGCTCGTGAAAACCCATGAGGAGCGCTTTGGCACACCCCCTGATTTCTTCACCGCGGGCGGCATGACCGCCGGGATCGCCGCTGTTGAAGCGATCAAAAAGGCAGGCGGCACCGACACCGAAGATCTGATTGCGGCCATGGAAGGCATGGAGTGGATGACGCCAAAAGGCAAAATGATGTTCCGCGCTGAGGACCATCAGGCGCTCCAGCCGATGTATCACTTCAAGATCCGCGTGGATGACAGCGTGGAATGGGCCATCCCCGAACTGGTGCGCGAAATCGCCATCGACGAGCTGCCCATCCCGGTGCGCAACTGATCTGACGGTTTAAAATCCCCATGGCTCCCGGCCTTCGGGCTGGGGGCACCTTTTATATACGCGACTTGAAACATGTCCCATCCCCTCTTGGAAACCGCCGATCTGACCGTGCGCTTTGGCGGCCACGTTGCGGTGGATCAAATCTCATGCCGTTTTGCCCCCGGTGAACTGACCGCAATTGTCGGTCCCAACGGCGCGGGCAAAACCACCTATTTCAACCTGATCTCTGGCCAAATCCCCGCCTCAGAAGGCCGCGTGCGCCTCAATGGCCGCGACATCACCCGCATGTCTGTCGCCCAGCGCACTCATCTGGGTATTGGCCGTGCCTTTCAGCTCACCAACCTCTTTCCAAATCTCTCGGTGCTGGAAAACATCCGGCTGGTGATCCAGTCCAAGGCGGGGCGCGGCTTCAACCTGTTGTCCATGGCGGATCGCCATGCCGACCTCACCGCCCCCGCGCAGGAAATTCTGGCCCGCGTGCGCATGACGGATCAGGCTGATCAAGTGGTGTCAGAGCTGTCACATGGCGACCAGCGCAAGCTGGAGGTCGCCCTGCTGATCGCGCTTGATCCTTTGGTCTACATGTTTGACGAACCCACAGCGGGCATGAGCGTCGATGAAGCTCCCGTCGTGCTTGATCTCATCGCCGCGCTGAAAAACCGCAAAGACCGCGCCATCCTGCTGGTGGAACACAAGATGGATGTGATCCGCACGCTCGCGGATCGCATCATCGTTCTGCACAACGGTGCCTTGGCGGCCGATGGCGATCCGGCAACAGTCATGACCTCTGATGTGGTGCAAGAGGCCTATATGGGCCGCGATCTGGAAGAGGCGCTGGCCCATGTCTGACCCCATTCTCAAATTGGAAGGCGTGTTCACCAACATCGCGCAGTATCACATCCTGCAAGGGGTCGACCTCACCGTGCCGCGCGGCGAAGTCACCATGCTTCTGGGCCGCAATGGCGTGGGCAAAACCACCACATTGCGCTCCATCATTGGCCACTGGCGCGCCCATCAGGGCCGCGTGCTGCTGGACGGCACCGACATCACAGGCTTGCCCACGCCTCAGATCGCCCGCGCAGGGATCGGCTTTGTGCCCGAGGACATGGGCATCTTTGCCGACCTCACCGTGGAAGAAAACATGGTCCTCGCCGCCGTGTCAGGCCCGATCGATCAGACCCGGCTGCAATGGCTCTTCACGGTGTTCCCAGCGCTCGAAACCTTCTGGAAGAAAGACGCAGGCACGCTTTCTGGCGGTCAGAAACAGATGCTGTCCATCGCCCGCGCCATGATTGAAGAGCGCGCGCTCTATCTGATTGACGAACCCACCAAAGGGCTCGCGCCCGCCATCATCACCACCATGGCGCGCGCCATCAAAGAGCTGAAAGCGCAAGGTGCCTCCATCCTACTGGTCGAGCAAAACTTCGCCGTCGCCAAGGCGCTGGGAGACAGCGCCAATGTGATGGATGACGGGCGCATGATCTGGTCCGGGCGCATGTCCGAACTGACCGAGGACGCCGCTCTGCAAGAGCGTCTGATGGGCCTCAGCATGGAGGCCCACTGATGCGCATTGCGAAAAAACCGCCCTTGGCAAAACCCGCCAGATCAAATCAGGAGGCCGCAGTATGAGTGCCGCACCAGAGCACGCCCCCACCATGGCCCGCCTGTCTGTGGGGCAACGACTTGGGCCATATGCGCCGGTTCTACTTCTTGCCGCGATCATGGCGACCGGTCATCTGGCCATTCCTGCCACCTCAAGCTGGCTGACACTCACGCTTTCCGGCCTCGCCATGGGCATGATGATCTTCATCATGGCCTCCGGCCTCACATTGGTCTTTGGCCTGATGGATGTGATCAACTTCGGCCATGGTGCCTTTGTCTCGGTCGGGGCCTTTGTCGGCGTGTCCTTCCTGCTGCTGCTCGAACATATGAGCGGCGCCTCCAGTCTGACCCTCAATCTCACCGCGCTGATGGTGGCCATTTTGGGAGCCATGGCCGCCACCGGCCTGATGGGCTGGGCCTTTGAGCGGGTCATCGTGAAACCGGTCTACGGCCACCACCTCAAACAGATCCTTGTCACCATGGGCGGGCTGATTGTGGTGGAACAGCTCATCATCGTATTTTGGGGCCCAGAAGAGATTTACATCACCCGCCCCGAAAGCCTGAAAGGCGCGATCACCTTTGCAGGCGCCGCACTTGAAAAATACCGTCTGGTGGCGGTGGGCATTGGCATTGTGGTGTTTCTCGCCATGCGCTGGACCCTGCGGCGCACCAAAGTCGGCCTGATCGTGCGCGCCGGTGTAGAGAATGGCGAGATGGTCATGGCGCTTGGATACAACCTACGCCTCGTGTTCATCGGCGTCTTTGTCGCCGGATCCGCTCTGGCCGGACTGGGCGGCGTGCTCTGGGGCCTCTATCAAGAGGTCGTGACCGCCCATATGGGCAACCAGACCATGATCCTGGTGTTTATCGTCGTCATCATCGGCGGGCTTGGCTCGGTCGAGGGCTGCTTCATTGGCGCGCTCATGGTCGGGCTTTTGCAAAATTACGTGGCCTTTCTGGAACCCAAAGCCGCGCTGATCTCCAACATCGCCCTGATGGTGGCGATCCTCATGTGGCGCCCGATGGGCATGATCCCCGTGGTAAAGGCGAAATAGTGATGCTGAAGACCCTGCTTTCTGGCGACATGCCCCGCGCACCCATCCTCTCTGCCCTGCTCGTGGTGATCCTGATCTGCCTCGCGCTGGCCCCCTTCCTGTTTCCGGGCGTGCGCTCTGTGGATACGGCGGCGCGCATCTGTATCTTCATTGTGCTGGTGGCCTCCTATGATCTGCTGCTGGGGTATGGCGGCATTGTCAGCTTTGCCCACACCATGTTCTTTGGGCTGGGGGCCTATGGCGTTGCACTCGCCTCCACCCATCTGGGGCGCGGCTTTGACAGCCTGCTGATCGGCACGCTCGGGGGCGTGGCCGTCGCCGCCACGCTGGCACTGGTCATCGGGCTGTTCTCCTTGCGTGTCCGCGCCATCTTCTTTGCCATGATCACCCTCGCCGTGGCCTCTGCCGTGGCGGTTCTGGTCAGCCAGCTCTCCGGCCTCACCGGCGGCGAAGACGGGCTCTCCTTCAAAATCCCCCGCGCCCTTGGCCCCGCCTTCAAATTCGCAGACGGCGAGATCTTCGGCGTCAAAGCCAATGGCAAATTGCTCAAATATTATCTGATCTTCACCGCCTGCCTGATCCTCTTCCTGCTCATGCTGCGCATTGTGAATTCGCCCTTTGGCCGCGTGCTGCAATCGATCCGCGAAAATGATTTCCGCGCCGAGGCCATCGGCTACCGCGTGGTACATTACCGAGTCGCCGCCACCTGCCTCTCTGCCGCCATCGCCGCCTGCGCAGGCGCACTCTATGCGATCTGGCTGCGCTACGTGGGCCCAGACACAACCCTGTCTATGGAGATCATGATCGACATTCTGCTGATGGTGGTGATTGGCGGCATGGGCACCATGTATGGCGCAGTCATCGGCGCAACCCTGTTTGTGCTGGCCCAGAACTATCTGCAAAACCTGCTGTCCCTCGCCGGAGACAGCGTCGCCACCCTGCCCCTGCTGCCTGATCTGCTCAATGCCGATCGCTGGCTGCTCTGGCTGGGTGTGCTGTTCATTCTGTCGGTCTACTTCTTCCCGACAGGTATCGTGGGCCGCCTGCGCAACACATAATTTCAGGCGGCCCGCATCCGCAAATCACGCATCGCCAGCGCATAGCCGCCAGCCGCCCCATCCACAAAATGCATATGGGTTCGCTCCACCGGGGCGGGCACAATACAAGTCATCATCGCCGCATCCTGCACATGCATCCCATAGTGGATCAGCCCGCGCGCCTGCGCCTTCTGCAAAATGGCCTCAATCTGCGCCCGCATCTCAGCGTCGCAATCCAGCGTCATCTTCAGCCCGTCATCAAATTTCTGATAATCCGCGTTCCGCGCCACATCCGCTGTGTAAAGCACAGGATCAAACTGCCCCAACCGCCGCCCACTGCGCAGCAGGCCCCACAAGAACGCACTGACCAGTGTGGCCTTGGCCTTGCGCCACCACAATGGCCCAACCGGGCGGATATGCGCCTCAAGCGCCAGCCCCGGCGGCGGGAACACCGCTTTGGGCCCGTCTGCTGGCACCGGATGTGCCCCGCGTGTCTCTGCCTGTGTCGCCGCTATCACCGCCTGCGCCACCTCCGCAAAGGCGGTCTCAGAAGTGCTCTCTTGCGGCTCCATCACCAATGACAGAATGGCACCGCGCGCCGCCTCCATATTGGCCCACTGACAGCTGAGCCCGCTCAGATCCGGCACATCAGAGGCGTCTCTCTGCACAACAGCAAAACGCCCCGCCTTCATTTCACCTTCCAGCCAAGTGAGACCTCCGCCCGCAAAGCTCGCATAATCCACGCCCTCTGCTGGGGCATAGCGCGCCACGCGCACATCCTGCCCCGCCGCGCGAATTTCGCCCACCGTGGCCATCGCCACCCGCAAGCGCAGCCCATATTCCTGCCACGCCCAGTGCCGCACCGCATCCAAAGCAGCCTCCGCCGCCGCACGCTGGCCCGGCCACACGGCAAACTGCGCGCCATCGCCCCCAAAGACATAAGGCAGCTTGGCACGCTTTGCCGCGTTCAACTGCGCAGAGATCACCGCCGCCCCCACAAGGTTCACGGCTTTGTAGCGCCCTTTCGCGATCTCTTCTGTTGAGCCAACAATATCAGCCGCGCCCACCACCCAGTCCTCTGGCAAAGGCGCATAGCCCGAAGGCTCCGCCATCCGGTCAAACTCCTGAAAGCGCGGCAACGCTTCATAAAAACGCTCTGGCCCGTGGCCTGGGTGCGGCTCACTTGGCGGAATGGGAATGTTTTGCGTGCTCATGCGCCAGCCCTGTTGGTTTGCACGCTCCAATCTACGCATTGCCACCGCGCAGAGTTCATCTTGTTTCAGCAGTGTCACAGCCTTGTGCGCCCGCGTGCGCATCGCGTGAAATCGCACCGGACCTCTTGCCATTCAGACAGACATACTGTCCTGTCTGCGCCGAGGGAGGAATTTTCATGCGCGCAGATCTGATCTTGCTGTGCTTGGCCTATGTGCTGAGCCAGTTTTTCCGGGCCTTTCTGGCGGTGCTGACGCAGGTGCTGGAGGTCGACCTCGGTGCCACCGCAGCGGATCTGGCCTTTGCCTCGGGCCTCTGGTTCCTGATCTTTGCGGGCATGCAAATCCCCGTGGGCGCCGCGCTGGATCGCTTTGGGCCGCGCCGCACCACCGCTATTCTGCTGCTTCTGGGCGGCGGTGGCGGGGCCGCGCTCTTTGCCGTGGCCACGGCCCCGATCCATATCTCAATCGCCATGGCACTGATCGGCATTGGATGTTCGCCGGTGCTGATGGCCAGCTATTTCATCTTTGCCCGCAGCTACCCGCCCGCGCGCTTTGCTACCCTGGCAGCGCTGACACTGGGTGTCGGCTCTGTGGGCAACCTGATCGCCGCCTACCCCACCGCATGGGCCGCAGAAACCATCGGCTGGCGCGCCACGCTCTGGGTGCTCGCCGCTGTCAGCAGCCTGCTCGCAATCGCCGCATGGCGCATGGTGCAAGATCCCCCCGCCGCACAAAGTGACGCGCGCGGCTCTGTGCTTGATCTGCTCAAACTGCCCGCCGTTTGGCTGCTGATCCCGCTGATGTTTTTTAACTACATGCCCTCCGCCGGCATTCGCGGTCTCTGGATCGGGCCCTATCTGTCGGATGTCTTTGCCCTCACCACTGGTGAAGTGGGGCAGGCGACACTGGCCATGGGGCTGTCTATGATCCTTGGCACCTTCGTCTATGGCCCTGCGGATCGCCTGCTCGGCACGCGCAAATGGATCATCATTGGCGGTGCGTCCGTCTCTGCCGCTGCCCTGATCGCCCTGACACTCTTTGCCAACCACAGCGCCCTCACCGCCGTGGTCCTGATGTCCATTGTCGGCTTCGCCGGTGCGGCATTCCCTGTGATGATCGCCCATTCGCGCAGCTTCTTTCCCGAACACCTGACCGGGCGGGGCGTCACTCTGATGAACCTCTTTGGCATCGGCGGCGTGGGTGTGATGCAATTTGGCTCAGGCAAACTGCACAGCGCCGTTGCGCCCGACAATCCGCTGCTGGCCTATCAGATGATTTTCGCTGGCCTCGCCGCCGTGCTCATCATCGGCGCGCTCATCTATTGTTTCTCCGAAGACCGCCTCGACTGAGCGGTTTCAATGCTACAAATTCACCCACTTGTGAGCCATCATCGCAAAGCAGAATACCCCTCATAAGCAATTTCCGTCGTCCGCCCTCTTTTTTCTTGGGCAAAACAGGGCTAAGAGGGCGCGTCGTTAGAAATGGAGACCAAAGATGGGCTATCGCATCGTCGTCGCAGGCGCCACGGGCAACGTGGGTCGCGAAATGCTGAACATTCTGGAGGAACGTCAGTTCCCCGTGGATGAGCTTGCCGTTCTGGCCAGCCGCCGTAGCCAGGGTACCGAGGTCACCTTCGCCGACAAAACACTGAAAATTCAAGACATTGAACAGTTCGACTTCTCGGGCTGGGACATGGCACTTTTCGCGATCGGCTCTGACGCCACCAAGAAATTCGCGCCCATCGCTGCGGCCGCAGGCTGTGTCGTGATCGACAACAGCTCGCTTTACCGCTACGACCCAGACGTGCCGCTGATCGTGCCTGAGTGTAATGCCGATGCGATTCACGGCTATTCCAAGAAAAACATCATCGCCAACCCCAACTGCTCCACCGCGCAGATGGTTGTGGCGCTGAAGCCCCTGCACGACCGCGCAAAAATCAAACGCGTCGTGGTGTCGACCTACCAGTCCGTGTCCGGCTCCGGCAAAGACGCGATGGACGAGCTCTGGGATCAGACCAAAGCGGTCTACAACCCAACCTCTGACGTGCCGCCAAAGGTCTACACCAAAGAAATCGCCTTCAACGTGATCCCGCACATCGACGTCTTCATGGAAGACGGCTCCACCAAAGAAGAGTGGAAGATGGTCGCCGAGACCAAGAAAATCGTCGACACAAACATCAAAGTCACCGCCACCTGCGTGCGCGTGCCTGTGTTTGTGGGCCACTCTGAATCGATCAACATCGAATTCGAAGACTTCCTGGACGAAGACGAAGCCCGCGACATCCTGCGCCAAAGCCCCGGCATCATGGTCATCGACAAGCGCGAAGACGGCGGCTACGTCACCCCGAAAGAATGCGTGGGCGACTTCGCCACCTTTATCTCCCGCATCCGTCAGGACAGCACCGTCGAAAACGGCCTGAACCTGTGGTGCGTGTCTGACAACCTGCGCAAAGGCGCGGCGCTGAACGCGGTACAGATCGCCGAAACTCTGGGCCGCGAAGTGCTCAAAAAGGGCTAAGCCCTGCGCTGACAGGTTTTAGAAAGGCGTCCCTTGGGGCGCCTTTTTTGTGTCGGAATACAGAGTGCGCCCGTGTCTGTGGCAATCCCCCGCCCAAGCGCCTGCCCACAGGCATGCCAGCCTTGCAACTGCGCCCGCCCCGTGTTGCTCTCCTCTTGAACGCAACACATAGGTGCTTGATGAAACACGCTCTTTTGGCCGCAACCCTGCTGCCCTTCGCCTCACCACTCTCTGCGGACATTATCCCAATCAATGCCCCTGTCACCGCGGCGACCCTGTATTCCGAAGGGGCAACCGTCACCCGAACCGTGCCCTTCACCGCCCCCGAAGGCGCGCATGAGCTGCTCATCACCAATCTGCCCGAAAACTTAGACCCAACCTCCGTGCGGGTCGCCCTTGATGGCGCAACGCTTGGCGCCATCACAGTGCGCAACAATCGCACCTTCCCACTCGATCTGCCAGACAGTCCTGCGCTGACCGTCGCCAAAGCCGCCCGTGACGTGGCCCGCGACGCCCTGCGCGCAGTCGAAGACAGCAAAGCAGACGCGCTGCTCACCGCCAATGCCGCCAAAGCCCGCCTTGCCTTTCTCGCCACGCTCAAAGCCCCAACCGAAACCGCCGCCTCAGCGGAAACCCTTTTGGCCACGCTCACCTTGATCAACGAGCAAACCCTTGCAATCCAAAAAGAAATCGCCACGATTGAGCGCGACACCCGACGTTTTGAGCAAACGTTGAAAGGCCGCCAGCAAGACCTGCAAGACGCCCAGAAACTGGTGGATGCCCTCACGCCGACGCTCAATGAAAACGCCATGCTTTCGATCTCCATCACCACACAGGAGGCCACCACAGGCGCGCTCACCCTGACCCATCTGACCGACGATGCCGGTTGGGAGCCAGTCTACGATCTGCACCTGACCACAGGGGACACGCCGACGCTTACCCTTAAGCGTGGGGCTTTCATTGGCCAATACACCGGCGAAGACTGGCGCGATGTCGCCGTGACGCTTTCCACCAGCCGCCCTGATGCGCAGACCCAGCCGCAAACCCTCTGGCCAAATCTGCGTCGTATCCTGCCCCAACAAGAGCAACTGGCCTACGCCACCGACAGCCGCGCCCTCAAAAGCGCGCCTGCCCCCATGGCGGAGATGGCGATAATGGCAGACACCGCCGCGGTGGATTTCGGCGATGGCGTCAATGCCACCTACAACTACAACACGCCTGTTGATCTCACCTCAGATGCCGATGTGCTTCGCATCGCGCTGGACACACTGGCCCTCACGCCCACGGTCTACGCCCACGCCAACCCGCTCTACGACGAAACCGCCTTCCTCATGGCCGACGTCACCAACGCGTCTGAAGAAATCATTCTGCCAAGCGAAAACAGCAGCTTCTATCTCAATGGCACCTTCATTGGCGCGAGCCAGATGCCCCTTCTGGCCCAGGGCGACAAAACCGATCTCTCCTTTGGCCCGATTAACGGCCTCCGCCTGACCGAGACTCTTGTTCAGCGCAACACCGGCGACAGCGGCGTGATCACCACCCGTAATGACCAGACCGAAGAGCGCATATTGACCGCCGAAAATCTCACCGGTCAGACATGGGATCTGCGCCTCTTTGGCCGCGTCCCCTATTCCGAGCAGGAAGACCTGCAAATCACATGGCAGGCGGCCCCCGCCCCGACCTCTGAAGATGTGCACGGAGCCCGCGGCATCCTGATGTGGGAGCGCCCACTGGCTGCGAAGGAAACCTTCACCGTGACACTTTCCCATGAACTCAAATGGCCCACAGACATGATCCTGCGCTGACCCCGCGCCTCTGAATCATCACGCAATTTTCCAAAATGGCGCCACACTCGGCGCCATTTTTGCCTCAAACTTAAATTAAATTATACGTACAGGGGCAGGCAAGCAGAGGAACAACATATGTTCGCACGCATCGCACAGCGCCTCTCTGGCGCCCGACCTAAGGAAGGTCCACTGACCGCCAAGGCCCGCCAGCGCCGTCTCATCGCGCTCAAAATGCACGGCATTGCCCAGAAATCGCTGCTCGCTTAAGCGCCTCACACGTACACAACACTGGCATTTTATGCATGTGATGATAGCGTCCTCTCAAACAGGGAGAGACGCCAATGAGTTTTGAAATCTGGACAGTTTATGTTGTCACCGTGCTTGCCCTGATGAGCACACCTGGCCCCAGCCAATTGCTGATGTTGTCAAACAGCGGCGCACATGGCTTTAGCCGTGCGCTCTCCACCGCCGCCGGAGACCTCAGCGCAAATGCCCTGCAAATGCTGGCGGCGGGTTTGGGGCTTGCGGCGATCATTGCCGCCTCCGCCACAGCCCTCACGGTGATCAAATGGGCCGGTGTGGCCTATCTCATCTGGCTTGGCCTGCGCATGATCCGCCGCGCAAAACCCGATGACCCTGATCTGGCGCAAACCAGCAGAGCCTCCCTTGGAAGCCTCTGGATGCAGGGTTTCATCACCTCTGCCGCCAACCCCAAAGCCGTGGTATTTTTTGCTGCGCTGTTCCCGCAATTCTTGTCACCGGACAGCGCTTTCTGGCCACAGTTTTTGGTTCTGTCTGTCACCTACATCGTGATGGATGGCCTCTTTCTCTCCACCTATGGCCTCAGCGCCAGTTGGATCGCCAAACGCTTCAAAGGCACAGCCCGCGTCTGGATTGAACGCATCGGCGGCAGCTTCATGATTGGGGCTGCCCTCCTGCTCGGAGCCAAATCCATCGGAGACAGGTAACCCCTACCTTCCGTTTTCTGCGCCGCGCTTTCTCTTGCCAAAGATATCCCGGAGTGAGCCGCGTCTAAAAAACTGTCGCTGGACTGTCTTAGCGGCGAAGGGACTGGCCCCTCAAACAAAAAGCCCGCGAGACTTGCGGGCTTTCAGCTTAGATCAAAGTGGTCTCTCAGACCTGCACAAACCCTTTGCTTGCGCTTTCGTAGGCCTCAAGCCCACCTTCCGCAATGTTATGCCAAAGCCCGTGCAGCGTCAGCGTACCTGCCTCTACGCGCTCTTTCACAAACGGGAAGGTCATCAGATTGTCGAGTGACACCAGAACCGAGCGTTTTTCCAGCGCACGTGCCTGCTCTGTGGCGTCCTTGATGTCCGCCACATCTTCATAGCCGGGGCGCAATACGTCCATCCAGCGACCAACAAAGCTGTCTTTCGCCTCAAGCGCGGGCGCATGGCCTTTGCACATATCAATGCAGCCCTGCACGCCACCGCACTGACTGTGGCCGAGAACCACAACATGCGCGACTTTCAATGCGGTCACCGCATATTCAATCGCAGCACTGGTGCCGTGCTGGTTGCCATCCGGCTGAAACGGCGGCACGAGGTTGGCGATATTACGGTGAATGAAGAATTCACCCTGATCTGCGCCAAAGATCGATGTCACATGGACACGGCTGTCGCAGCAGCTGATGATCATGGCACGGGGATGCTGCCCCTCTGTGCCCAGATGGCGATACCAGCTCTGATTTTCTTCATATGTTGTGGCTTTCCAACCCTGGTAGCGTTGCACCAAATAGGACGGGAGCGGCTTTATGTGGTCCATATGTTTCCTCACGCGTTTTAGGAGGGATAGGTGAAATTTAGCTGTAATTCGAGGGAAAAGAACGGCGCAAGAAACTTTTTGAGAAGGTTTGCGTGTTCATTATGTCCCAACCGTTGGGGGTAACGGAATAACTTGGGGTGAACTATGAACCAAATTGCGACGCTCAAAATGTCCGAGCAAGCTGTCGTGGATCAAGACGAACTGACTCGTGTGCTGATCCGGCTGGATCAAAACGACGTGGAAGAAACGTTTATGTCTCTGATCAAATCGCTGACAGATCATCTGGCCATGGCAGAGCAGCATTACAATGCGGATGATCTCACAGAACTTGCCGAAACGATGACCTTGGTGGAACTCATCGCGGGCCGTCTGTGCATGACAGCGCTCTCCCGTGTGGCTGTGGATGTGATTGCCTGCTGCGAGCGGCATGATTCCGTCGCACTTGCGGCAACCTATGCCCGTCTGATCCGCATCGGCGAATGCGCTCTGCGGGAAATCTGGGATCTGAAGCGCAGCTACATCTGATCAAGACGCATCTGTCAAAGACGCTAAGACCGCTGTAGCACCGTTGTGCGCCGCCGACCTTAGGGAACGCGGCGAACAAGCGATTCAATTCATGCGCAAACTGCACTAGGTTGGCATCAAAACATCTCCAATTCGGTGTGAAAGGTGCGCGATGTCTCTCAAATTTGCTTCTTCTGACAGCTCCAATGTCATTCCTCTGCATGTCATCGACAGCGACGGATTTGACGCATGGTGTGATCGCCAGTCTGACCCAACCCGCGCCTTTGTTGCCGCCACGGGCTTTACGCCAGCGCTTGGCAAAAGCCTGCTGGTGCCCGATGCCAGTGGCAAACCGCTTTTGGCGATCGCGGGTTTTGGCACCGCAGCCACGCGCGCGCGCGGCCGGTTTGCGCTGGCTGCCGCGGCAGCCACCCTACCAGAAGGCACCTATGCGCTCGCGGCCCCTTTGCCCGCATCAGATCTGGAAACCGAATGCCTCGGCTGGCTGCTCGCCACCTATGCTTTTGACCGCTACAAAGATCGCTCTGGCGCAAAAGCCGCGCTGATCTGCCCGAATGGCGTGGACGCTGAAAAAATCGAATCCATCGCCGCAGGCGAAGCCCTCACCCGCGATCTGATCAACACGCCAGCCTCAGACATGGGCCCGCAAGAGTTAGAGGATGCCGCCAAAAGCCTCGCTCAAGCCCATGGCGCACGCTGCACTGTGACCACAGGCGACGCGCTGCTGACAGACAACTTCCCGATGATCCACACCGTCGGCCGTGCGGCCGCCCCCCACCGTGCGCCCCGCCTGATTGACATGTCCTGGGGCCAAAGCGGCCCCAAACTCACGCTGGTGGGCAAAGGCGTCTGTTTTGACACCGGCGGGCTGAACCTGAAGCCCGGCGGCTCCATAGGGTTGATGAAAAAGGATATGGGCGGTGCAGCCACCGTGCTTGGTCTGGCCCATATGATCATGGCCCTGAACCTGCCGCTGCAGCTGCGCGTGCTGATCCCCGCCGTGGAAAACGCGGTTTCCGGCGACAGCTTCCGCCCCGGCGACATTCTGACCTCGCGCAAAGGGCTGACGGTCGAGATCAACAACACCGACGCCGAAGGCCGCCTCGTGCTGGCCGACGCCCTCGCCCTTGGGTCTGAAGACAGCCCGGATCTGATGATCTCCATGGCCACGCTCACCGGCGCGGCCCGCGTGGCGGTTGGCCCGGATCTGTCGCCGTATTACACCGATGACGCCGCCTTTGCCGCCGCGCTTGACCACAGCGCAAGCGCCGTCTCAGACCCGGTCTGGCGCATGCCCTTCTGGGAACCTTACGAAAAAATGATCGAACCGGGCATCGCAGACCTCGACAACGCGCCCTCTGGCGGCTTTGCTGGCTCCATCACCGCCGCGCTGTTTTTGCGCCGCTTTGCAACAGGTCAACGTTATGCCCATTTTGACATCTACGGCTGGAACCCCTCTGCGGCCCCGGCCCGCCCCAAAGGCGGTGTTGGCATGGGCGCACGTGCCATTCTCGCAGCCCTGCCCCAGATGTTAGACCTCTGATGACAGCCCCCATGGACAGACGCCTCACCCCCAGCACCGGCACAGTCGCCGCCGAGCATCTGCGCGGCAGTGTCGAGGCCCAGACCTATGTCACACCCGTTGCCTACCGTGTGGCCAAGGTGGTGACTGATCTGCTCTCAGCGCCCGATGGCACACGCGAGCGGCAGCTGCTGCGTGGTGAGGTCTTCCATGTGGTTCACAAAGAGATGGGCATGGCCTTTGGCTATGCAGACAAAGACGGCTACGTCGGCTGGGTCGACATTGGCGATGTTCTGAGCCACCCAAAGCAAACCCCGACGCACCGCATCGCCGCCGCCCGCAGCTACGCAAAATCCACGCCGGGGCTGAAAGCCATGGGGCTTGTCACCCCACTGCCTTTTGGCACCCGCCTCGTGGTGCTCTCTGAGGAGGACGGCTGGTCACGCATCGCTTGGGATGGCGGGCAAGTCACCCGTGATCTCTATGTGCCCTCCGGCCACCTGATGGCCATTGATGCCATCGAACCGGACGCCACCGCCGTCGCCGAACGCCTGATTGGCACGCCGTACCTCTGGGGCGGCAACTCAAGCTTTGGGCTGGATTGTTCCGGCCTTGTGCAGGCGGCGCTGCACGCGGTGGGGCTGTCCTGTCCCGGCGACAGCGATCTGCAGGAAGCCGCCTTTGAGGATGCCACAGGTCCCTATCAGCGCGGCGACCTGTTGTTCTGGAAAGGCCATGTCGCCATGGTCACAGACGCAAATACGCTGATCCACGCCAATGCGCATCACATGGCCGTGGCTTATGAGACGATTGCCGAGGCCATCGCCCGCATCGCCACCCAGGGCGACGGCCCTGCCACCTCCCACAAACGCCCGAGTTACGGAGCGCGCACATGAGCGACGACTTCTTCAAACCCGTGTCCGGTATGGACCTGCCGCGTTTTGCCGGGGTGCCCTCTTTCATGCGTCTGCCAATCATGGATCTGGACGATGCGCGCCTGCGCGACGTGGATATCGGCCTCATCGGCGTGCCCTGGGACAGCGGCACCACCAACCGGCCCGGCCCGCGCCATGGCCCCCGCCAGCTGCGCGACGCCTCCACCATGATCCGCGCCCAGAACGGCGCCACCGGCGTGCGCCCCTTTGATCTCATCAACTGCGCTGATCTTGGCGATGTGGGGCCCAACCCAGCCGATATTCTCGACAGTATGGAGCGCATCACCGCCTTTTATCAGCAGGTCATGGCCGCAGACATCACCCCCCTCACCGCAGGGGGCGACCACCTGACCAGCCTGCCCGTTCTGCGCGCGCTCGCGAAAGACGCGCCACTGGGCATGGTGCATTTTGACAGCCACACCGATCTTTATCACAGCTACTTTGGCGGCACGATGTACACCCACGGCACACCGTTTCGCCGCGCAGTGGAAGAGGGTTTGCTGGATCCCAAACGTGTGGTGCAAATTGGCATTCGCGGCAGCACCTATGACGATGAAGACACCGATTTTGCCAAAAGCGTCGGCATCCGCATGATCCGCATCGAGGAGTTTTTTGCCCGCGGTCTGGCTGACGTCATGGCAGAAGCCCGCGAAATTGTCGGCACCGTACCCACTTATGTCAGCTATGACATTGATTTTGTCGATCCAACGTTCGCCCCCGGCACCGGCACGCCCGAAGTGGGCGGCCCCAACAGCTTTCAGGCGCTGGAAGTGGTGCGCGCACTGGATGGGCTCAACATCATTGGGGCCGATCTGGTGGAGGTGTCCCCGCCTTTTGACAGCACAGGCGGCACAGCCTTTCTTGGGGTTTCAATCATGTTTGAGCTGCTCTGCGTGATGGCAAAGGACATCGCATCGCGCACCGAGAAAAGCTAACGGAAAGCTGAGCGCGTCAATCCACCGCGCGGATCAGCTTGCGCTCCAGCACACGCAGCACGGTCTTGAGGTCATGGCCACGTTTCAGCACCTGACCGTCCATCCCTATCACCGCATAAAGCCCCTGCTTGTTGCGCAACTTCGGGCGCTTTTCGATCCGATACAGCGGGTTTTCTGCGGTACGCCTGAAAACAGAAAACACCGCCACTTCCTTGAGTGACGAAATCCCATAGTCGCGCCACTCTCCAGCGGCGACCATACGGCCATATAGGCCCAGAATAAGCATCAATTCGGTGCGGTGAAACGCAACCTGCTGCGGCGGTTTAAAAGACGGGTGCAAGGCGGTAGGAGGCTGGGCATTCATGCGTTTAGACTTGCGCTCTTTGGAGGCAAAATCAAGCCCTGCACGCCCTCCCGCCCCGACGCCACAGTTGTGCCGCAATTTCTCCTGCAAAAGGCCACGCCGCCTTCCTCTTTTCGCCCAAGCCAAATGCGAATGTATGGGCATAGCGACTAAATACGCTACTCCCGACGACGCGGCTTAATTGCCCCCACCCAGTCTGCGTCGTCGGGGGGCACTTCCCCAAAAGCCTTCATACCCCAGCACATTCAAATCACTGTGACCTCCCCTGATAGGCGGACGGCTTATCCTTGTCTTGCCCAGCGCTTCGACTTTAACTGAGCGCAGCCACATCTAAGGATTTCGCCATGCATCGCACATTTGCTCTGACCCTCGTGACCCTCACCGCAGGCATGGCCTACGCGCACAATGGGGTAAAAGATCCGCAGGTCATGGCGCGGATGCAGGGCATGGAACAGATCAGCGGCGCGTTCAAAACGCTGGTCAGCATGGCGAAAAATGAAACGCCCCTCCATCAGGCCAAAGCCCGCATGGCACGCGACACCCTAGTGTTGCATTCCAGCAAAATCACTGCGCTCTTTGAACCGCAGGCCAGCGATCCGAAATCCGAAGCCTTGCCCGCGATCTGGGCAAACTGGGATGATTTCGGCGCGCAGGCCAACAAACTGCAAACCACTGCGAAAGCGCTCGATTTCAAAGACCGCGCAGCGCTGGCAGACACGCTCGGCGCGGTGGGCGGAACCTGCCGTGCCTGCCACAAGAACTACCGTGCCAAGAAAAATTAATGTTTGCCGCGTTTAGCCACAGGTGATCTTGACGATCTTGCCACTCTCGTCATGAATCACGTTCAGACGCTCCTGAACGAAATCCATGGTCGCAGCGGAATTTTCGCTCAGAACACGCACCACTTCCGGGGTTGTCACCCCTTCAAGTGCGCTTTTGTCTTGCCCAATCAGAAAGGCAAAGGCATCCGGATCACACTTTGTACTGCCTAAGCTCACCGTTTCATCTCCTTTGCAGGCCACCAGCGCCGTAAGGCACAAGGCCATCAAGCCCATCATTCGCATTTGATCACTCCGTTCGTCCTTTTTTCGTCGCCCAGATCCGTGCACAGCAACATGCTTGGCCTTACCCTGCTCAGCGGCGCAACGCTATGTGGCGTAATTCGGGCTTGCGACGTCGCCATTAAGGTTGCATAGCGCGCCAGATTCAACCACGCTCTCAGCAAATCATGGAGGATAAGCAAGATGATGCGTACCCGTGCCGCCGTCGCGCTAGAAGCCGGCAAGCCGCTGGAAATTATGGAAGTGAACCTCGAAGGCCCCAAGGCGGGTGAGGTTCTGGTGGAAATCAAGGCCACCGGCCTGTGCCACACCGATGAATTTACCCGCTCCGGCGCGGATCCCGAGGGTCTCTTCCCCTCCATCCTCGGCCACGAGGGCGCAGGTGTTGTGGTGGAAGTCGGCGAGGGCGTCACCACGCTGAAACCCGGCGATCACGTGATCCCGCTCTACACGCCTGAGTGCCGCGAATGTCACGCTTGCCTGTCTGGCAAAACCAACCTCTGCACCGCAATCCGTGGCACGCAAGGCCAGGGCCTCATGCCCGATGGCACCACGCGTTTCTCCATGCTGGATGGCACGCCGATCTACCACTACATGGGCTGCTCGACCTTTGCCAACCACACGGTTCTGCCGGAAATCGCACTCGCCAAAGTGCGCGACGACGCGCCGTTTGACAAAATCTGCTACATCGGCTGCGGCGTCACCACCGGCATTGGCGCGGTGATCAACACCGCTGGCGTGGAGCTCGGCTCTTCTGCTGCGGTCTTTGGCCTCGGCGGCATTGGCCTCAACGTCATTCAGGGCCTGCGCATGGCCGGTGCCGACATGATCATCGGCGTCGATCTGAACGACGACAAAGCCGAAATGGCCAAGAAGTTTGGCATGACCCACTTCGTGAACCCATCCAAACTGCCCGAAGGCCAGTCGGTCACCGAGGCAATCATCGAGCTGACCAAAACTGAGAAAGATCAGTTTGGCGGCGTGGATTACTCCTTCGACGCCACTGGCAATGTGCAGGTCATGCGCGACGCGCTGGAATGTTCCCACCGCGGTTGGGGCGTCTCTGTGATCATCGGCGTGGCGCCTGCCGGCGCTGAAATCTCCACCCGTCCGTTCCAACTGGTCACCGGCCGCGTCTGGAAAGGCACCGCCTTTGGGGGGGCCAAGGGGCGCACCGACGTGCCCAAGTTTGTCGATTGGTACATGGACGGCAAAATCGAGATCGACGAGATGATCACCCACAAACTGACGCTGGATGAGATCAACCACGGCTTCGACCTGATGCACGAAGGCAAGTCCATTCGCGCAGTTGTTGAATTTTAAGCCGCTCTCAATAAACACCACAACGGGTCGCTACGGCGACCCGTTTGCTTTTGGCCTACAAAACGCGCCCCCTAGCGCACCCCATAGCGTGCTATGAACATCTCCACCGCGCCATCGACCACATAGTCCACCTCTTCCTGGGTAAACCGTGTTTGCACCCCAGTCACCTGGCGCAGAAACAACCCTGCCTTGCAGAGCTCTTCAAATTGATCGGCCGCCAAACCGGGATCCGGCACAGACAGCTCCCCGCGCGCCTCCGCCTCTTGAAAAAACTCCGTCAGCCGATTGCGGCAAAGCTCCGGTCCAGAGGCATAAAACTGCTGACCAATCTCCGGAAACCGATCCACCTCTGACACACAGACCCGGAACATATTGCGCCCGAATTCCGACAGAATGATCCCCATGAGCCCGCGCCCCACCACACGCAGAACATCGGCCACCGGTTGCGCATCATCCACCTTGGCCTCAAGCTGTTCAGCCTGCTCCTCGCATTCGCGGCGGGCCACCTCCATGAACAGCATCCGCTTGTCTGGAAAATAGTTGTAAAGCGTCGCCTTAGACACCTGCGCCGCCTGCGCAATGTGATCCATACTCACGCTTTCAAAACCATGCTGCATGAACAACCGGCGCGCGTGCTCCAGAACCTGTGCGAATTTACGCCCCTGTCGGATGATGGCTGTCTGGGTGTTCATCTGGCTGTGCGGACCTCCGGGCTGGCGTGCGCCAAGACACTACACCGCTGGTTTCCCTTGCGGCAAGCCTGATGACGAAACTTGTTTCGGCATGCCTATCAAGCACACCGACATTCAGGAACCACCCCTAGTCTTTGCCAGCGTCCTCCAGCCCCCGCGCCCACGCCTGTGCCCAGGGACCCAATGGGGCCAACAGGGCAAACAGCGCGTGGCCAGTGTCACTCAATTCATATCCCGCATCGCCGCGCTGTACCAAACCACTGGCCATCAGCTCTTTGAGCCGTCTGTTCAACACCGTTGGCGACACCTGTTCGCAACGCGCCTGTAACGCGCGAAACGTCAGCCCGCCCTCTGACAATTGCCACACAACCCCAAGCGCCCAACTGCGCCCCAGCAGGTCAAACAACGCCATAATCGGTTTGCCCGTTTTTGAACCACGTACAGGTTGGCCGGGCGTTGGCACAGGATGTGTCATGAATTCCCCTTGCTACACTTTTGGTAGCGCATTATTGCTACCAAAAGTGTAGCGATTCCAACGAGCCCTGTCATGCCTCTTCTTCCCATTCTTGCAGCACTCGGCGCATCATTTGGCTGGGCCAGCGGCATTGTGATTGCCCAAAGCCCCGCCAAACAACTGGGGGCCTTCGCCTTCACCCACATCCAACTGATCGCCTGCGGCCTGCTTGCCGCTGCGCTCACAACCGCACTGGGGCACTGGCACACCATCCCGTGGCAGTTCTGGCCCGCCTTTGTGTTCAGCAGTGTATTCGGCATCCTGCTGGGCAATCTCGCCATGATCGCGTGCCTGCGCAGAGGGGGCCCACGGCGGACAGAGCTGCTGCTGTCCCTAAAAGCACCGATTGTGGGCGGCATCGCGTTTGTCTGGTTACAAGAAATCCCCGCGCCAACGGATATCCTCGGCGCCGCGATCACCCTGATCGGGGTCTGCATCGCCATTGTCTTTGGCACCAACACGCAATCCCAAAGTGATGCCAGCGCGGCACCTCTGTTGCATATTCTCGGGCTGGGCGTGGTGGCCACGGCTTTGCAGGGGGCGGGCTTTCTGGCCATGAAACCCGCGCTTGAAGCGGGCTTAACGCCAATCGCGGCCACCGCCCTGCGCCTACTGGGTGCCGCGCTCCTGATTTCCGTCATCGCGTGCGTGCCGGCCAAAGCTATGAAACCACACGCCCCGCTCACGCCTGCGTTGCTGGGGGTAACGGTCCTGCCTGGCGTCATTGGCTACATTGTGGCCTCTTCTCTGCTGCTGTTTGCCTTTGCGCGTCTGGATGCGGGCATCGCAGCAACGTTGGGCGCATTGTCCCCCGTGTTGATCTTGCCGATCCTCTGGGTGAAAGAAAAAGTGCCCCCCCATCCTGTGGCGATCCTCGGCGCAATGATCGCCGTGTCGGGCACCGCGGTCATCGCCTTGCTTTAGGCCGCCCTTGCCACCCGCGCCAAACCTGTTAAGCCTTGGCCATGTTGGCAATCTTTCTGAAAACACTGCCGTTTTTTGCGCTCATTGGCCTTGGCTACTGGGCCGGGCGCACGCGTTTCTTCTCAGAAGAAGCCACCGCTTATCTCACAAAATTTGTGTTTTACTTTGCCCTTTCAGCGATGCTGTTTCGGTTTGCGGCCAATCTCAGCCTCGCAGAGGTTCTGAACTGGCGCCTGATGGGGGCGTATTTGCTGGGATGCTGCGCTGTCTACGGGCTCGCCACACTGGTCGCGATGCTGCGCAAACAAGACATCGCGACAGCAGCGGTCGAGGCCCAATGCGCCACAATTGGCAACGTCGGTTTCCTAGGTGTGCCCATGCTCACATTGTTGATGGGCCCAGAAGCCATTGGCCCGGTGATGCTGGTTCTTGCGGTAGATCTGATTGTGTTTTCCAGCCTGATTGTGATCCTGATTACCGGATCCAAAGACGGCAACATGAACCTGTCCATTCTGCGCACAGTCGCCGCAGGGCTTATCCGCAATCCGATGATTGTCGCGATTTCGCTTGGTTTTGTCTGGTCCGCGCTGGCCTTGCCAATTCCTGCGCCCGTCAATGAATTTCTGGCTATACTGGGCGGTGCCGCAACCCCGGGAGCGCTGTTTGCAATCGGGGCTTCGCTGGCCTCAAAATCCGCCGAACGCGCGGGCGTCGCGTTGTGGCTCAGCTTTGCCAAATTGGTGCTGCACCCGCTGTTTGTGGCCATTGCAGTCCTTTGGATTTTGCCAATCGACCCTTATTCCGCAAGCGTCGTGATCGCCGCCGCCGCCCTGCCTGTCGCGGGCAATGTCTACATGCTGGCGCAGCACTACGGCGTTGCCCCGCATCGCGCATCCGCAGCCATTCTGTTTTCCACGATTGCCTCCATCGCAACCGTGTCTCTGGTCATTGCATGGGTCAGCCAGTTCTGACATTTTGGCGCAAACCGTTTGGCAGGAGCCCCACCCATGGAAATGATCTCTGAAAACCGCGCCTTTGGCGGCACACAGGGCGTATATACACACAACGCACACACCACCCATTGCGAAATGACCTTCGGCCTGTTTCTGCCCGAAGAAGCCAAAGATGGCCCCGTTCCGGTGATCTGGTATCTCTCCGGTCTCACCTGCACCCATGAAAACGCCATGGTCAAAGCCGGCGCACAACAATGGGCCGCAGAACAAGGCGTGGCGCTTGTGTTTCCGGACACCTCTCCGCGCGGCGAAGGTGTGGCCGATGATGCCGCCTATGATCTGGGTCAGGGCGCAGGCTTTTATGTCAATGCCACGCAAAAACCATGGGCCCCACATTTCAACATGTGGGATTACATCTCCGAAGAGCTGCCGTCCTTCCTGCAGGAATACGCCCCGCTCGACATGTCACGCCAATCCATCATGGGCCACTCCATGGGCGGTCACGGCGCCCTGACGCTGGCCATGGCGTTGCCGGGCCGCTACCGCTCAGTGTCTGCCTTTGCGCCGATCTGCAACCCAACCGCTGCCGACTGGGGCCGCAAACAGCTCTCCGCCTATCTTGGCGCGGACGAAGCCGCATGGGCAGGCCATGACGCCACGCTCCTGATGCGCGAGAAAGGCTTTGACGGCCCCGTGCTCGTGGACACCGGCACCGCCGATCAGTTCATCGACCTCTTGCGCCCCGAAGCCCTGGCCGAGGCCGCCACCGCCCGCCGTCAGGAAGGCAGCTTCCGTCTGCAGAAAGGCTACGACCACAGCTATTTCTTCGTCTCGACCTTCATGGAAGAGCATATCGCCTTCCACGCCGAAGCGCTCTACGCAGGCTAAGAACAGAAAGCGCCAACATGACAGCGATTTACGTGGATGCCGACGCCTGCCCTGTGAAAGCAGAGGTCGAGCGCGTCGGCACCCGGCACAAGGTCAAAATCTACGTGGTGTCCAACGGCGGTCTCCGGCCCAGCCAGAACCCGCTGGTGGAAAACGTGATTGTGCCCGAAGGCCCGGATGTGGCCGACATGTGGATCGCTGATCGCGCAAAGACAGGCGATGTCGTCATCACCGGCGACATCCCCCTGGCTGCAAAATGCGTCGAGGCGGGCGCCCGCGTGCTCAAACACAACGGGGAAGCGCTCACGGCGGCCAACATCGGCAATGTGCTCGCCACGCGCGATCTGATGGCGGATCTGCGCGCGGCCGATCCCTTCCGTCAGGGCGGCGGCAAAGGCTTCAGCAAAGCGGATCGCTCTCGCTTTCTGGATGCGCTGGAGCGTGAATTGCGCGCGGCCCAGCGCTGATCCTAGGTCCGCCTGGTCAGCAGCTGCTCCATATGGTCAAACCCTCTGCTCCAGCCGCTGTCCAGGCCGGCCCGCATTTGGGCAAAACAGGCGCGCTCCGCCGCTGACGCATCCACCGGTTCCTGAACAAGCTGCAGCATGGTGCCGCGACCATGCTCTGCCAAGGTCAGCGTGCTCCGCAGCCTTTGTGGCCAATCCGGCATCACTGCGCTTGGCAGCGCTCTCCATTCCGCGTCTGAGGACTGATGCAGCCACGTCAGGCGCGCGCCTGCTTCGACCTCTTCAAACGTTATACGGCTAAAATCTGACCGCCCATTCCAGCGCATCTCACTCAGCCACAGCCCACCGGGGCGCAGGTCAAACGCATGGATCATCGTATGCACACCCGGCCCATACCACTGCGCCAAAAGCGCAGGCGTGCTCCAGGCTTTCCAAACAAGATCGCAAGAGACCTTGCAGATGCGATTGTAGGTATAGGCAGGGCCTTCGCCCACAGTGCCAAGCGCCCTTTCCTGCGCGGCCAACGACCGCAGCGTTGCACGCAATTGCGCCAAACGCTGCTCACGCTTTGGCTGCCGCTGCACAGTAGTATCCATGTGATCTCGCTCTAAAAGACTTTCCAGCGCCTGAAAAACGCCGCTTCAACGAAAATCTTCATCTAAATATCTTTAAATAAAGTCAATTTTTTCAAGAACGCCGACAACAGAACGCCATAAACTCAGGAACACGACGCCCTAGGCAGCTTTGGTCGCTTTTGCTCTAGACACTGAACATGTGTTCAGTCCAACTACCCCCATGACCAAACCCACATCACACCGCCTGCCCCTTGGGCCACTTTCGGCCCTGATCGCCGTGATCTTCTTTTCAATCAACGACGCGACGATCAAATTTCTGTCCGGCGACTATGCGCTGCACCAGATCATTCTGATCCGGTCGCTGATTGGTTTGGCGATCCTTCTGGCTATCATTGTTCCGCTGCAAGGTGGGTTTGGCGTCTTGCGCACGAAGCGTTTGGGCATGCATATGCTGCGCGGCTTCTGTGTTGTCGCGGCCAACACGCTGTTTTTCCTCGGCCTGTCCGTTTTGCCTCTGGCAGATGCGGTTGCCGTGTTCTTTGTGTCCCCGCTGCTGATCACCGCCTTTTCGGCACTCCTGCTGGGGGAAAAAATCGGCCCCCGCCGCCTGCTTGCTGTCAGCCTCGGCATGGTTGGCGTGCTCATCATGGTGCGCCCCGGTGCGGAGGGTTTCAACGCGGCGCTGCTCATGCCAATTCTGGCGGCCGTCGCCTATGCACTCTTGCATGTGCTCACCCGCAAAATCGGCAGCACCGAAAGCGCCGCCACCATGTCGGTCTATATTCAACTGGTTTTTGTGGTGGTGTCCGCAACTGTCGGCGCGACACTCGGTCATGGCACCTGGGAACACAAAGGCGGCGAGATGCTGCAATTCCTGCTGCGTGCGTGGCACACACCCGACGCCGGCGACTGGCCCTTCCTCGTGTTTCTGGGCATCGCCAGCGCGGGGGGCGGCTTCTTCATCTCGCAAGCCTATCGCCTGTCAGAAGCCAGCCTGATCGCACCGCTGGAATATGTTGCCATGCCCATCGCAGTGCTGGCCGGGATCTTCATCTTTGGCGAATGGCCAGCCCCTGCCACTTGGCTTGGCATGGTGCTTATCATTGGCAGCGGCCTGTTTGTGTTCTGGCGGGAAACCAAGCTGGATGTTGTGCCCACACCGGATCGGCCGCGCACACGGCGCTAATTTAACGCGACCAGATAAAATCAAGTTCCCCTCTCTGCGACAGCGCTCTACGGTCAGCGCAAAACATGCACACAGGGGAACACCATGTCGCAAATTGAGGCCGTAATTTTTGACATCGGCAACGTCCTGATCGAATGGCAGCCAGAGAATTTCTACGACCGCACCGTCGGCGCGGCCCGTCGCAAAGCCTTCTTTGCCGACACCGAGATTCACCGCCACCATGAAGCGATTGATGCCGGTGCTTCCCTACCCGCCATGATCGACAGTCTGGTCCCGCAATACCCAGAGTATGAAGCGGAACTGCGGATGTGGAATGACAACTGGAACGATCTCGCAGCTCCCGCCATCCCCCACTCCGTCCGCCTGCTGAACGCACTCGTCGACAAAGGCGTCACCGTTTTCACGCTCACGAATTTTGGCCACGACAACTTCCCAATGTCACAGGCGGTCTATCCATTCCTCAACCGCTTTGACCGCGAATACGTCTCTGGGCGCCTCAAGCTGATCAAACCTGATCCCGCAATCTACGCTCATGTCGAGGCCGACAGCGGCATCGCGCCTGACAAGCTGCTCTTCACGGACGACCGCGCCGACAACATCGCCGCTGCCGCCGCGCGTGGCTGGCAGACCCACCTTTTTGCGCACCCACAGGGCTGGGCAGATCGCTTGGTCGCAGAGGGGCTGTTGACCGCCCAAGAGGCTGCGCAATGATTCCGTATATCTCCTTTGAAGACGGCGAAAAGCACATCGACTGGCTTGGCCTCACCGACGCGCTTGCAGCAGGTCATGCCCTCCCGCGGGCCGAAATCTCTGACAGCCTGCTCTATCGCGGGGAGGACACGCTGCTGCAACGACAGGCCTGGATTGATGGTCTTGGCATCGCGGTGAAGTCTGCAACTGTGTTTCCGGGAAACCCGGCATCAGATGTGCCCATGATCAATGGGGCCGTCACTCTGTTTGACGACACGATCGGCACATTGTCCGCACTGATCGATTTTCACCTCGTCACCAAATGGAAAACCGCTGGCGACAGCCTTCTGGCCGCCCGCCGATTGGCCCGCCCAGACAGCCGTCACATTCTCATCATCGGGGCCGGAACGGTGGGGCGCAATCTTCATGCCGCTTACAGCGCCGCATTTCCGCAGGCTGATTTCACCGTCTGGAATCGCACCAAAGCCAACGCCGAAAAAATGGCGTCTGAAATCGACGGTCTTTCTGTTGCTACAGATCTCGAAACAGCGGTGCGCAAAGCCGACATCATCACCTCGGCCACAATGACCTCAGAGCCAACACTGCGCGGAGACTGGTTGCAGCCGGGTCAACACATCGACCTAATCGGCGCCTATCGCCCCGACATGCGCGAGGCCGATGACACCACGCTCCAACGCGCGCGCCTATTTGTCGACAGCTACGAGACAACGCTTGATCACATCGGCGAGCTGAAGATCCCACTCACCGAAGCCGCAATCAAACGCGAAGACGTGCTGGCCGATTTTTATGCGCTCGACAAATTTCAGCGGCACTCCGACACAGAGATCACCCTCTTCAAGAACGGCGGAGGGGCGCATCTCGATCTGATGACCAGCCGCTACATTCTGGAGCAGTGGCAGGCCGCGCAACGCACGCTTGGGTAACCTTTCTCACCCCTCCAAATTTGGCACCTATGCAATACAGTCGCGATACCGACGCAATACCGACGTGCCAAAATTTGGTTAATTTGCCTAAGCGGCGGCCGCAACAGGCGTGCGGTTCTCGCGGATCGGCAAATGCACGATCGCGCTGAACGCGCCAACGCCGACGCCAACCCACCAAACCGCTGTGTAATCACCGTACAAGTCATACATCCGCCCGCCCAGCCAGACGCCCAGAAAGCTGCCAAGCTGATGAGAGAAAAAGACAATTCCGTACAGCGTCCCCATATAGCGCAGCCCATAGAGATGCGCGACCAGACCAGAAGTCAGAGGCACCGTCGCCAGCCACAGCGCCCCCATCACCACAGAGAAGACAATCACGCTCATTGGGGTGATCGGCATCAGAATAAACACCGCCGCCGCGATGGTGCGCCCCGTGTAAACACCTGCAAGCAAATACTTTTTTGAGTAGTGCTTGCCAGCCCAACCCGCCAGCAAAGTGCCGCCAATATTGGCCAGACCAATCAGCGAAATCGCCACCGCCCCCAACGCCGAGGTCGAGGTCACCCCCATATTGGCCAGCATACTCCCCGCCACAATCGGCCCGCACATCTCAGTGATCATCGCTGGAAAGTGCGCTGTCACAAAGGCAAGCTGATATCCGCAGCTGAAAAACCCAAGGAAAATCAATGTGTAAGACGGGTCTCGCAACGCTTTTCCGAGGATCGCCCCCATGCTCTCCTGCAGACCCGCCTTAGGCAAAACCGGCGCCCGCATCATCGGCAGCAGCGCCAGAACCCCAACAATCGCGACCGCAAAGATCAGGAAGGTTTCCTGCCAGCTCATAAAGCTTAGCATCCACTCCGCCATCGGCGCGCCAAACACCTGCCCACCAGACCCAGCCGCCGTCGCTATCGCCAAAGACATAGAGCGGTTCTCGTCCGAACTTGCCCGCCCCACAACGGCGAGAATCACACCAAACCCTGTGCCCGCGATCCCAAATCCTACAAGGACTTCATACATTTGATGCGCTTGTGGCGTGACTGCAAAAGACGATAAAACAAGCCCCGCCGCATAGGTCAAAGCTCCGATGATGACCGCCTTACGGTCGCCGATTTTCTCCGCAATTGCACCAAAAATTGGCTGCCCAATGCCCCACGCCAGATTCTGAATCGCGATCGCCAGTGAGAATTCACTGCGCAGCCAGCCAAATTCCTCAGCAATCGGTATCTGAAACACCCCAAAGCTCGCCCGAATGGCAAAGCTCACCAGAATGATGACACACCCCACAATCAAAACAGGGGTCATAAGCGGGGTTTTCTGCGGCATGGGCTTCTCCTGTTGCGCATCAAACATACTGCACATCTGAAGTAAAATGCACAATTCAGTATTTGTTTGCCCTACGATCAAAGCTTCGAATACGAGCCCACTTTTCCTTTACGCTGCAATTGGCTACACCCAACAATATGACAAGTTTGCCAGAGATTTACGCCGTCAAAGTTGCTGACGGCACCCTCACGCCTGATGACGCGCAAACCGCCGTTTTACCGGAGCTGGAGCGCATAAGAGCCGCGCTTGCAAAGCCAACGAAAAAAAGCTGGTTCCGCAAATCAGTCAGAGAACCCGTTCAAGGTCTGTATCTCTGGGGAGGTGTTGGGCGCGGCAAGTCCATGCTCATGGATCTATTTGTCGACAGCCTCTCTGTTCCTGTCCGGCGCGTTCATTTTCACGCCTTCATGCAAGAAATCCATGAGGCCATGCACCAAGCCCGGTCAAAAGGAGTCGAAGACGCGCTCCAACCTGTGGCGGCGGCGGTTGCCGAGAGCGTTCGAGTTCTGGCTTTCGATGAAATGCAGATCACCGACATCACAGATGCAATGATCGTTGGGCGCCTGTTCGAAAAGCTGTTTAACGCAGGTGTCGTGGTTGTAACGACGTCCAACCGCATCCCAGACGATCTCTACAAGAACGGTCTCAACCGCCAGTTATTCCTACCTTTTATTGCCATAATCAAAGAGCAACTGCGGGTTTGGGAGTTGGTCAGCCCAGTAGACTACCGACAAAATCGTCTGGCCGGCAATCAAGTGTATTTCGTGCAAGCAGGCACCGAAGCGCGGGCACAAATCCGGTCCATCTGGGAAGATCTTACAGGAGGAGAGGCCGAGCCCCTTATACTGACAGTCAAAAGTCGAGAGGTGACGCTGCCCGCTTTCCGAAATGGCGTCGCCCGCGCCAGTTTCTTTGATCTCTGTGGCAAAATGCTCGGGCCAGGTGATTACCTTGCCATTGCGAACGCCGTGCGGGTTCTGATCCTTGAAGACATACCGGCCCTAAGCCGCACAAACTTCAATGAAGCCAAACGTTTTGTCACCCTCATTGATGCGCTTTACGAAGCACGCGTGCGTCTCATTTGCTCTGCAGCCGCCGAGCCTGAAATGCTGTATCTGGAAGGCGAAGGCACATTCGAGTTTGAACGCACAGCATCCCGTCTCCGAGAGATGCAGGACGCAGACTGGGGAAAATAAACCGATTGCGCATCTCGGCAAAAGCCGCCATCTCTGTGTGACACCTCCAGTTACACAGCGAATTGTCACACGATGGACACTGACAGCCTGCGTCTTTTTGTTCTTGCCGCAGAAAAGCTCAACATAAGCGCAGCTGGGCGGCAGCTTGGTTTGGCCCCCGCTGTGGCAAGTGCACGCCTTGCAAAATTAGAGCACTCGTTGGGCGCAGATCTACTACACCGTTCAACACGTAAGGTGGCACTCTCTCTAGAGGGCGCTGAGTTTTTGCCCTACGCCCGCGAAATGCTTTTACAAGAGGAAGCAGGCCTTGCAGCTCTGGGACGCGGTCAGGCAACCCCAACTGGAACCCTGCGCTTCACGGCGTCCAGTACCTTTTCTCAGATCTACATTGTCCCGATACTCCACAAATTTCTTGAGCGTTTTCCGGGCATCACATTGGACCTTCGCCTTTCCGACAGTCGATTCGACCTGATCGAGGGCAGCTTTGACTTGGCGATCCGCAATTCAGCGCTGGAAGATACCAGCCTGAAGGGGCGAAAGTTGGCGGATGATCAGCGCATTCTGTGCGCTGCGCCCAGCTATCTTAAGGCACGTGGCGTGCCACAAACACCCGACGACCTTAAGTCCCATGAGCTGATCGCTTTTGCCAATCAGGACGCGCGACCGCTCTTGGGGAAAAATGGCCAGACTGCCAGCTTCGCCCCTCAAGAAGCGAAAAGCCGCATCATTCTTGACGATGGCCTGAGCCAAAAGCTTGCGACAATTGCCGGTGCGGGCATCTCCATCAACTCTATGTGGTGTGTGCATAAAGAGCTGGAATCCGGGGCTTTGGTACATGTGTTGCCGGACTACGAAATTTCAGATGGATCGGTGATCTGGCTGGTTTATCCCAAAGCCAATGCGCTTTCACCGAAAGTGCGTGTTTTCATGGATTTCTTGATTTCTGAAATCGGCCGAGCACCTGTCTGGCCCCAAAAAACGTGAAACCGCGCCCTATTAAGGGCGCGGCTGCGACACTTCCAACGAGGATGTGTTTAAATGCTTAGAACCAGCTCACTGTCTCTTCCATTGTGCGGCGGGTTTTGTCGAATTGCGGCTCATCAGCGCGATAGCCAAAAGCGAACATGACCGCAGGCTTGTAGCGTTTTGGATCGACGCCGAAATGCTCTTGCAGCACCTCGGAAGTCAGCGCCATATCAAACCCTTCAATCGGGCAGGAATCAATCCGGAGCAGCGCACCGGCTGTCATCATGTTTGCCAATACAATATAGGCCTGTTTTCCAGACCAATCTGCAATTTCACGATCCGTCTTAATGTGGTGATCGGTGTCTTGGAACTTCCCGTATGCACCGTTGAAGATCTCGATCACCTCATCTGGCAACTGCTTCACGGTCCGATAGAAGTTTTGCAGATAGTCAGAGCCTGCAGTCATTGTTTCAGCGGTGTGCGCCAGAATGATGCCAAAATGACTCGCGGTGCCCAACTGGCCCGAAGTGCCATTCATCATGCCATTTGCACCCCAGGAGAATTCGCGGAACAGTTCGCGCTTTTCCTGCGACTGAATCATCAGAATTTTAAAGGGCTCGTGACCGAAGGAGGTGGGCGACAGCCGCGCAGCTTCCAGTATCGTATCAAAGGACGCGTCATCAATTTTGCGTTCGGGATCGAACACCTTGCAGGCATGGCGAAACTTAAAGGCCTCGATGATTTCAGCCTGTGTGCGTGCGGTTTCAGTGATGTCTTTCATATCTTCTCTCCGAGAAACTGGTTGGGTTCACATAAGAGAAGGGCCGTCAGAGTATTAGCTGGCGGTACGGTAAAAGAGAATTCGTGCTGCGCATATAATTGGGTGGCATCATCGCTGGACCTGCATCGCTTGCGGCAGCCAATCATGCGACACGACCTTTCAAGGATCACGCGTGTCGCCTGCGCGAAGCATTGGAAACTCCTACGTCGCGCGCCCCAAAAAGAAACGGGCAACATCTGCTTAAGATGTTGCCCGTTCAATCTATTTAGAAGTGCGCCGACTTGGTGTCTGCAGGCACCTGAAGGGGAGGAGCGAACTTGGTCAGATCAATCCCTTCGACGGCGGCCTTATACTCTTCCAGAGTTGGCGTGCGTCCCAGAATTGCGGACAGCACCACAACTGGTGTGGACGCCAGCAAGCTTTCGCCTTTCTTCTCAGGCAAGTCACCCACCACACGACCTTGGAACAAGCGGGTCGAGGTTGCCAGAACCGTGTCACCTTTCGCGGCTTTTTCCTGGTTACCCATGCACAGGTTACAGCCAGGACGCTCAAGATAGAGAATGTTCTCATACTCAGTGCGGGCCTGGGTTTTTGGGAACATGTCATCAAAGGTGAAACCAGAATAGCGCTGCAGGATTTCCCAATCGCCCTCTTCTTTCAACTCGTCGATGATGTTGTAAGTCGGTGCAGCCACAACCAAAGGTGCGTTGAACTCGACCTTACCGTTCACCTTTTCCAGATTTTTCAGCATCTGGGCAACGATCTTCATGTCGCCTTTGTGTACCATACAGGAACCGACAAAACCCAGATCCACCTTTTTGTCCGCGTTGTAGTAAGACACTGGGCGGATTGTATCGTGGGTATAGCGTTTGGACACATCGTCGTTGTTGACGTCAGGGTCCGCGATCATTGGCTCAACGATTTCGCCCAGATCAACAACAACCTCAGCGAAGTACTTCGCATTGGCATCTGGTGTCAGCGCAGTTTTTGCGCCGGACTGGATCTCAGCAATGCGCTCATCCGCTTTGTCCAGCAGACCTTGCAGAGTGCCTGCCGCGTTTTCCATGCCTTTGTCGATCATCACCTGAATACGCGACTTTGCGAGTTCCAGCGACCCGACGAGCGTGTCGTCGTTGGAGATACAAACGGAGGCTTTCGCCTTCATTTCTGCGGTCCAGTCGGTGAAGGTGAAGGCTTGGTCAGCCAGCAGCGTACCGATGTGAACTTCGATAACGCGGCCTTGGAACACGTTGTCACCATGCTGCTTGAGCATCTGTGCCTGTGTGGCGTGAACCACATCACGGAAGTCCATGTGATCGGCCATCTGACCTTTAAAGGTCACTTTCACCGATTCAGGGATTGGCATTGCAGCCTCACCAGTCGCCAGCGCCAGAGCAACGGTTCCAGAGTCGGCACCAAAGGCCACACCTTTGGACATACGCGTGTGGCTGTCACCACCGACGATGATATCCCAGTCGTCCACTGTGATGTCATTCAACACCTTGTGGATCACGTCCGTCATGGAATGGTATTCGCCCTTAGGGTCACGCGCAGTGATCAGGCCGAAGTCATTCATGAACTTCATAAGCTTAGGGATGTTCGCTTGGGCCTTTTTGTCCCAAACAGATGCGGTGTGACAGCCGGATTGATAGCCCACATCCACTGACGGAGAAATCACGGTGGCCGCCATTGCCTCAAGTTCCTGAGCCGTCATTGGACCAGTGGTGTCTTGAGAGCCAACCACGTTCACCTTTACGCGTACGTCCGACCCAGCATGCAGCGTGGCACCTGGCGTGGTGCCCAACGCGTTGCGGTTGAAGATTTTTTCAACAGCGGTCAGACCCTGCCCTTCGACGGACACTTCCTTGGACGCGGCATAGGCGGACTTCAGTTCCTGACCAAGTGCCGCTGCTGCGAATGTCTGCAACTTCTTACCAAAGACCACGGCGTAGGAACCGCCAGCCTTCATGAACTCCACCTTTTGGGGAGTGAACGCAGCAGAAACATCTTTCAGCACATTGCCGTCAGCGTCTTGCAGAGTTCTGGTCTTGGTGTTGATGGTCAACACTGTGCCAGTCGCCACGGAATAGGCTTCTTCCAGAACCGCTTCGCCATCTTCATCGACAACGACATTGCCATCGGCGTCTGTCTTTTTGACCCAGTTATCCAGATCAATACCGATGCCGCCGGTCACACCAACAGTGGTCAGGAAGATCGGAGAAATGCCGTTTGTGCCTGCAACAACAGGGGCGATGTTGATGAACGGCACGTATGGAGATGCTTTTTTACCGGTCCACAGCGCAACATTGTTCACACCAGACATACGGGACGAACCAACACCCATGGTGCCTTTTTCAGCAATCAGCATAACGCGGGCATCAGGATGCTGCTTTTGCAGTTCTTGAATGGCAACCTGATCCTCGGGGGAACACATGCATTTGCCGTGCAGTTCGCGGTCAGCACGCGAGTGTGCCTCGGCACCTGGCGAAAGCAGGTCGGTGGAAATATCACCGATGCCAGCAATATAGGTCACCACTTTGATTTCTTCTTCAACCTCAGGCAGCTTGGTGAAGAACTCTGCTTTGGCGTAGCTCTCGAGAAGCTCCTTGGCGATCGCGTTGCCTGCTTTGTAGGCTTCTTCCAGACGGTCAGTATCCGCTTCATATAGGAAGACCTGTGTCTTCAGAACCTCTGCAGCTGGCTGTGCCACGGACGCGTCATCACCCAGCGCGAGATCGAGAAGCACGCGTACAGATGGGCCGCCCTTCATGTGAGACAAGAGTTCGAAGGCAAACTCAGCACTGATTTCTGCAACTTGTGCCGCACCAAGAATGATCTCTTTAAGGAACTCAGCCTTAACGCCTGCAGCGCTGGTTGTACCCGGCAGCGTATTATAAATGAAGAAGTTCAACGCATCTTCACGCGCATCATTTTCCGCATCCTTGATCAGATCGATCAGTTCCGCGACGAGATCTCCCGCATCGATTGGTTTGGGGCTCAAACCTTGCTCTTTGCGCGTTTCGATTTCAGCTAGGTAATCCGTATAAAGGCTCATGGCTATCCTGACGAGTAAGCGTTAGAAGAAGCGAGAGCACAGGGTGCTGAAACGAGTCAGCGCGCCCTGCAGCGCTCTTTGTATGCCGATGTATACCAAGTAAGGCTCAGTTACAAGGACCACTGAAGTCACAATATGCCTAAAACACGACCTGAACTAGGCCAATCGACCTAAAAATACGTAACCGACACTGGCTTTTCACACGCAGCTGTGAACGTGAGTGGCTGCGATTTAGGCCGTGTTGATACAGCTTTTTAGGTGATCTTATTGCGCAGATATTGTGCGCCCACATCGCGCGCGCAACTAAAACGGCATGAGGCCGCTCTATAGCCATAGCCACTCAATCACAGAAAGGATCAGAAAAACCGGCACAGAAAGACCTGTCGCAAGCAGCAAAGCTGCTGACTTTGTCCATTTGGCACTGGGCGCCATTTGACCATAAACACGGGTTTGTTTTGAAATTCTCATAACTTTATTAACCATGATTTAGGTTTCAGATGCGTTAATGCCGACATGTTTGATGCCTGCCCAGAAATGCCTTTCACGCCACTTCAGCAAAGCGATGCCTACCGCAAAGCCCTCGCTTTGACACAAACTCGCACCTCTACGCTCGAAGATGGCACGCTGATATTGCGCCGGAAACAGGCCGGGGTTTCATTGGCTATGCTGCCACGGGCCCAACTTTCCCCAGAAACCTTGCCAGATCTAATCCGCGCGGCCCGAAAGCGTCAGCACCTAGGTAAGGACATATTGATCCTAAACCCTGACACGCCGTCCAAATGGCTCGGAAAACTCGGCGCGGTACCGATTATGACGCCGCAGTACATCGCAGAGCTCTCTCTGACAGAAGATCTGCGTGCGGGTCTCAATCAAAAATGGCGGAACAGGCTGGTCTTTGCCGAGCGTCAAGGCCTTCGCATCACGCGGCAAAACATGACACAAAAGCCTGATCAATGGCTGCTGCAAAACAACCAAAAACAGCAGAGTGAACGCGGTTATACCGGCTGGTCCGACGCCCTTACCTTGGCGTATGCAAAGGCCAATACCGGCGATGCTAAGCTCTTTTCCGCTTTTGACGGGAAAACACCGGTAGCGGCCATGCTCTTCCTGAAGCATGGAAGAAGCGCCACTTACCACATCAGCTATACGACGCCCGAAGGCCGCGCTTTGTCAGCGCACAATCTACTTATGTGGCAGGCGGTGAATTGGCTGGCTTCTAAAGGTGTGACCCACTTGGATTTGGGCGGCGTATCGACGGAGCATGCACCGGGGCTGGCACGTTTCAAACTCGGGACTGGCGCTAAGTTGAGACCTCTCGGCGGAACATGGATTTGGTGGCCAGCCCTTGGCAGATGTTTGCGCCCTTTGAGCCTTCTAGATCAAAAGCTCATGCATTAGAGGCACCTGAGTTAGGCGTCCCACAGATCATCTGCGATCACAGTGTAGGGTAGCGTAGCACGAGCAAAAACTTACGAAGTTCTTCGCAGAGCGCACCGAGCACTTACCTTAAGAAATCACCTTGCAAATCGTTATGTTATAACATATTTGATTCTGCGACCCCTAGCGAACAGCCCAAAAGGTAAGGCCCTCAAGTTCTCTTGGCAGTTAAACTGAGCGTATGCAGGTGGTTGACTACCTGCAGGCATGCAACCTGCCTCACAGAACTGCGCACCCCGATAAAGAAGCGCAAACGTGCATTACCCCAGCCGGCCCCAACCCATGAGGAATTTCAATGCATGATGCGCGTCTTCCGGTAACCGTTCTGTCTGGCTTTCTTGGTGCAGGCAAAACGACCTTGCTCAATCGCGTTCTGAATAACCGCGAAGGCAGGCGCGTGGCTGTGATCGTGAATGACATGTCAGAGGTGAACATCGATGCCGACCTTGTTCGTGCAGACACGGAACTCAGCCGCACAGAAGAAACGCTCGTGGAAATGTCAAATGGCTGTATCTGCTGTACATTGCGCGACGATCTGCTCGCAGAGGTTCGCCGCCTTGCTGCGGAAAAACGTTTTGACTATCTGTTGATCGAATCCACTGGGATTGCAGAACCTCTGCCAGTCGCAGCCACCTTTGATTTTCGGGACGAATATGGCGAAAGCCTGTCTGATGTGGCGCGCCTTGATACGATGGTCACGGTCGTAGATGCGGTCAATCTCTTAAAAGATTTTTCAAGCCACGATTTCTTAAAAGACCGCGGTGAAGTCACTGGCACAGAAGACGAGCGCACCTTGGTTCATCTGCTGACAGACCAGATCGAATTTGCAGATGTGGTCGTTTTGAACAAAGTCGGCGACGCCACTCCAGAACAGCGGGACGCCGCACGTAAAATTATCCGCAGCCTAAACGCAGATGCTGAGATTATAGAAACCAACCACTCCGATGTGGCTGCAGACAAAATCTTGAACACGGGTTCATTTGATTTCGACAAAGCACATGAGCATCCAATGTGGGCCAAAGAGCTTTACGGTTTTGCTGACCATGTGCCAGAAACAGAAGAATACGGAGTTGCAAGCTTTGTCTACCGTGCACGCCAACCGTTTATTCCGGAAAAAATCCTCGCTGTCCTCAATGGTGAACTGGAAGGCGTTATTCGTGCAAAAGGCCATTTCTGGATCGCAACACGACCAGATTGGGTTGCTGAGTTTTCACTGGCTGGCGCATTGTCAAGTGTACAGCCTTTGGGAACTTGGTGGGCGGCAGTTCCACAAGAACGTTGGCCTGACCATGCTTCGGCACGCACCTATCTTGAACAGCACTGTGTCGCGCCCTGGGGCGATCGACGTCAAGAATTAGTTTTCATTGGCGCAGGCATAGATTGGCCATCACTGAAGGCACGACTGGACGCTTGCCTGGTTCCGATTGTCATGGCAGATGGCCCTGAATCCCTGCCTTTGGATTTGCCTGACCCTTTCCCCAGCTGGCGCCGGATTGAAGAGGTCGCATGACACATCGACAGGCGTGACTGTTTCAAAGTTGCAATGCGCCTCGCGCTATAAAAGCGGAGAATCTGCGGAACCTTCTCCATCACGTGGAAGGACTGCAGCCTGCTAAACCCCCATAACTTTAGCGTTATGGCGCTTTGCATCGCTGCGCCTTGCAGTGACGGGAACACAAAGTGGTAACGCAAAAGGTTGGTAGACACTGGAAAGATCACCTAAGCTTGTGTGCAGACCCAACATAAAGTCAAAAGACAACATTTCCATGGACAGAAAGATGAAGAATCACTTTCGAAAATGGCGCCACACACTCATTTTGATTGTGACGATGGCCTATTCAGCAGTGTTTTTTCCGGTTCCAGCGCATTCACATCCACACGTTTACATTGACGGTGGCGTCGATTTTGTTTTCGACGCTCAAAACCAATTATCCGCTCTAAACGTGACATGGCTCTATGATGACTTCGAAACGCTTTACATCCTCTCTTCTTACGGGATGTCATTGAATTCAGAGGGAAAACTTGATGAAAGTGACCGGCAAGAGCTTGTACGCCTCAGAAGCAAATGGCCGCTGGATTTTAGTGGTTCAGCGCACCTCACGCGCCGTGGCCTGGCAATCCCATTGGAATGGCCGACCGACTTAGATGCGCACTTGATCGATGGGCGCCTGCAGCTCACATTTCGTCGCGCACTGAAAGACGCCATTGAGCCGTCAACAGTCCCATTCGAGGTGGCGTTTTATGAATCGACATATTTCTTTGCCTTTAGGCTCACAAATCCACCAAACTTAATTGGAAACTCAGACAGCTGCACAGCGGAAATGATCCCGTTCAAGTCTGATGTTCAAAATAAGAGCCTGCAAGCAGCGCTTGCATTGCTAAATCGTGAAGAAACGCCTCTTATTCCAAATGTTGGGGCAGATTTTGCAGATCGGATCGTCGTAAAATGCGAGTAATTTTGGCGGCATGTCTTTTGAGCATCTTGGCGATCGCGGCGTTTATGGTCGCGGATACAACCGCGCTTTCTGTTTGGGCTGCTGAAGCCCAAAGAGGGTTCCAAAACCAAATGGCCACCACAATTCGTGCTTTAAAAATGGGAGAACCGGGGGCCTATGCTGCCCTGCTCAGCGCCACAGCTGCATATGGGTTTGTCCATGCACTCGGACCAGGCCACGGCAAGTATCTGGTGGGTGGCGTCGGCCTCGCGAGCGCGATCTCATCCGCCCGTCTTGTGGGCCTCGCCTTCGTGGCGAGCATCGCACAATCTCTATGGGCCATTGGCCTTGTATATGGCGGGTTTCTGCTACTGGAAACAGGCGCCCATCAAATGACCGGCTGGGCAGAAAATATCCTCGCCCCAATGAGCTATATTGCGATCTCTTGTGTTGGTCTTGCGCTTGTTTTTCGCGGTGTCAAAGCTCTGCCAAAAACAACCCATGCACACGCTGGACATCATCACAGCTCCCCCCATTCCGATGCATGCGGGTGTGGGCACGCACATGGCCCCACGCCCGAACAGGCCGCAAACATCACCTCGCTGAAAGAGGGCACACTTCTTGTTTTGTCGATCGCCATCCGCCCATGCACAGGGGCAATTTTCTTGCTTGTCATTGCTTGGCAAATGGACTTCAAATTCGCCGGAGCATTGGCTGTGGTGGTTATGGGACTGGGCACAGCCGCACTCACAGGCGTCGTAGCATTGTCGAGCACTTCGCTCAGGAGGCTCACGTTGCAAGCCTCAGGCTCGGTCACCAGCATCGCATCTGCCTTTCCTGTGTTGCAAATTATTGGTGGAACGCTGATCGTTTTGTTCAGCTTGGGTCTGCTGGGTATACGATTATAGAGCCCCCCCGGCACGCAGAGCAGCCACTCCCTGCAGCATTTTTTGGCTCAAGATTTTGTCGCGACGTTTGGCCTATCAGCCCTAAGGCTGATACGCTTCGAAGGTGTTGACTGGCCTTGTCACCTTATCGACAGAGACCGCACAACGCTTTTGGGCTTGGCCAGAATGCTCCATGGCTTCAAAAGCTGCGATCTGCTCTGCCAACTCTTCAGTTCCAATAACACCGGTGACATCTTGTTTCATGGCCAAACAAGCACCCACTGCCTCAGCCATGTCAGGAAGATTAAAGATTGGTCCACCAGTCCGTATCAGGCTTAGAGACATTTTGGTGCATTGGCTTAAGAGAACCCCGTTTTTCCCCTCTGTCGCCCCTTATGCTTCTAGTTGGTACGGCGCAACGCAAGAAGCCACCCGCAGGTGGTTCTTAAGCTATTGTAATGCTGTGTGATTT
>NZ_JAQJIM010000030.1:0-933 GCF_027947445.1 Shimia sp. MMG029
TCCTAAAAAAGGCCACCCAGTTCTTCGCGGGCCTGAAGCATTGAGATTTAGGTTCATCGAAGAACACCGTGACAGTTTTCCAGCCAAATGCCTATGCCATGTTGTTGGTGTAAGCACGCGCGGTTTGCGGGCCTTCCGCAGCCGGCCAGCCAGCCGCAGACAGCGGTCTGATATGGTGAGTTGGCGCACATCAAAGAACAGTCGCGTCTCAGCCTGGGCAGCTATGGTCGGCCAAGAATGACCGAAGAACTGAAGGAGATCGGTTTGGATGTGGGTCACCGCCGTGTTGGCAGATTGATGCGCCAGAACGGCATATCTGTTGTTAGAACGCGCAAGCACAAGGTTACGACAGATACCGACCACACGTTCAACATCTCGCCAAATCTGCTGAATCGGGACTTCACAGCGGACAAGCCCAACCAGAAATGGGCTGGCGACATCAGTTATGTTTGGACGCGGGAGGGCTGGCTGTATCTGGCAGTGATCCTGGACCTGCATTCCGGGTGCGTCATCGGCTGGGCCGTCAGCACCGGATGAAACGCGACCTGGCGATCCGGGCATTGAATATGGCCATTGCCTTCCGGGCACCATCTAAGGGCTGCATCCATCATACAGACCGTGGCAGCCAATACTGTTCTCACGATTACCAGAAGATCCTGCGCCAGCATGGGTTCAAGGTATCGCTGAGTGGAAAAGGAAACTGCTAGGACAACGCCGCTGCCGAAACCTTCTTCAAAACCATCAAAGCTGAGCTGAGCTGGCGCAGGTCATGGGAAACACGCAGGCAAGCCGAGATGGCGGTATTCGAATACATCAACGGCTTTTACAATCCGCGCCGCCGTCACTCAGCACTGGGTTGGAAAAGTCCAGTCGCCTTCGAACGGAAAGTGGCCCAAACGAGCACTGGGGGCGGCACTAAACCGTGACAGGTCC
>NZ_JAQJIM010000031.1:0-805 GCF_027947445.1 Shimia sp. MMG029
ATCCAGAGGACCGCGAGATCGACAGCAGTTTACACTACTTACCGATGGACAAGTTCGCATTGCCCTTTTCAACCATACCACGTCTCACTTCAGGCCCTAGGACTTGAGCTTTCGTTACAAGAAATCGTTGGCCACCGCCAGATCCCCAATCTTGGCGTTCAGTTCCTTCACCTGTTCTTCGTCCATCTCCGGGGCCTTCTTTCCACCACGCTCAAAGAGCTGGAGGTCCGGTTGGGGCTGGGTCATCTCCACCATTTTCAGTTATACGAACCTGATGACATACTCTTTGGATACATGGTGCGACCAATTGGGAGCAGCACTGAGCCAACTCGCGAAGGTTCAAGTGCCTTTTCTTAAAGCATATTGGCAGGTGAACTCGCACCCCACGCGCGTGTCATTCAATGGAGTAGATGAAACACCTTTTCCAAAAGATGACGTGGCTGACCTCTATGATCTCGCGCGCTTGGCCTCACGATCCGCCGAAAGTAAGTATTACAAGCCTCTTCGCGAGGCCCTAGACCCAGTAAGTGGCTTCCTGAGATCGCACCCTTAACTCGCTATGGCGCTTGGGAACCGTATCGGAAATAACGAGTTTCACGTCAGAATATTGAACGGGACATCGCTGACTTGGCTAACACAGTTCGTGGCCAGTCTAATGGAATGCGCAAATGATCAGAGAGATCGTGGGTTTAGGAAAGCTGCGAATGAACTTGGAGTGATCCTTGAACTGAGTTCGACGACCCTAGATGTCGATGTCCCGAACGGTCTCGATGTGGATTACGATCTACTGCTCTTCCATGGTCCG
>NZ_JAQJIM010000032.1:0-595 GCF_027947445.1 Shimia sp. MMG029
GATCACCTCGGCACACTCTCTGCTGTCGGCGATGATCGACAACCACATCTACTGGGGCAATGAGTGCGAAATCGACATCCGCCGTGTGGCATGGCGTCGTGTGGTCGACATGAACGACCGCGCCCTGCGTCAGATCACGGCTTCTCTGGGCGGCGTGTCCAACGGCTTCCCTCGCGAAACCGGCTTTGACATCACCGTGGCTTCCGAAGTGATGGCGATCCTGTGTCTGGCAAACGATCTGGAAGATCTGGAAAAGCGTCTGGGCGACATCATCGTGGCCTACCGCCGCGACAAAACCCCGGTGTATTGCCGCGACATCAAAGCAGAAGGCGCAATGACCGTTCTGTTGAAAGACGCGATGCAGCCAAACCTCGTGCAGACTCTGGAAAACAACCCAGCCTTTGTGCACGGCGGCCCATTCGCCAACATCGCACACGGCTGTAACTCCGTGATCGCAACCAAGACCGCGCTGAAAGTGGCGGATTACGTTGTCACTGAGGCAGGCTTTGGTGCTGACCTCGGTGCCGAGAAGTTCATGAACATCAAGTGCCGCAAAGCGGGCATCGCGCCTTCCGCGGTTGTTCTGGTGGCCACC
>NZ_JAQJIM010000033.1:0-595 GCF_027947445.1 Shimia sp. MMG029
CATCACTTCTGCACACTCTCTGCTGTCGGCGATGATCGACAACCACATCTACTGGGGCAACGAGTGCGAAATCGACATCCGCCGCGTGGCATGGCGTCGTGTGGTCGACATGAACGACCGCGCTCTGCGTCAGATCACAGCCTCCCTGGGCGGCGTGTCCAACGGCTTCCCGCGCGAGACCGGCTTTGACATCACCGTGGCTTCCGAAGTGATGGCGATCCTCTGCCTGGCAAACGATCTGGAAGATCTGGAAAAGCGTCTGGGCGACATCATCGTGGCTTACCGCCGCGACAAGACTCCGGTTTACTGCCGCGACATCAAAGCAGAAGGTGCAATGACCGTCCTGCTGAAAGACGCGATGCAGCCAAACCTCGTGCAGACCCTGGAAAACAACCCAGCGTTTGTACACGGCGGCCCATTCGCCAACATTGCACACGGCTGTAACTCCGTGATCGCAACCAAGACCGCTCTGAAAGTGGCGGACTACGTTGTGACCGAAGCGGGCTTTGGTGCCGACCTCGGTGCTGAGAAGTTCATGAACATCAAGTGCCGTAAAGCAGGCATCGCGCCTTCCGCGGTTGTTCTGGTTGCCACT
>NZ_JAQJIM010000034.1:0-527 GCF_027947445.1 Shimia sp. MMG029
GTGCGCGCCATGAAGATGAACGGCGGCGTTGCCAAGGCGGATCTGGGTGCAGAAAACGTCGAAGCAGTTCAGAACGGCTGTGCCAACCTTGGCCGTCACATCGAGAACGTGAAGTCCTTCGGCGTGCCGGTTGTTGTGGGCATCAACCACTTTGTGACCGACACCGACGCAGAAGTGCAGGCCGTCAAAGACTACTGTGCCGAGCACGGTGTTGAGGCAGTTCTGTCTCGTCACTGGGAGCTGGGCTCCGAGGGCTCTGCGCCGCTGGCAGAGAAAGTTGTGGAAATCGTGGAAGGCGGCTCCGCCAACTTCGCGCCGATCTACCCGGACGACATGCCGCTGTTTGAAAAGATCGAAACCATCGCAAAGCGCATCTATCGTGCCGACGAAGTGCTGGCCGACAACAAGATCCGCAACCAGCTAAAAGAGTGGGAAGACGCAGGCTATGGCAACCTGCCGGTCTGTATGGCGAAAACCCAGTATTCCTTCTCCACCGATCCGTCCCTGCGCGGCGCGCCAACAGGCCA
>NZ_JAQJIM010000035.1:0-460 GCF_027947445.1 Shimia sp. MMG029
GAGGAACACAACCGCCTGACAGCTCAAAACACTGTTGATGAAGCCAAAACCAAACGGGAATTGGCCCAAGTGACACGTCAGATCGACCGTATCATCGACGCCATTGCCGAGGGCATGTTCCAAGGGAGCATGAAAGCGAAGCTGGACAGTCTGGAAGCCCGCAAAGCAGATCTGGAAGCGGCTCTGGCCAATGCAGATCAGACGACGCCGGTGTTGCTGCACCCTAACCTCTCCGACGTATACCGCAGAAAAGTCGCAAACCTGACAGAGGCTCTGAACGATCCCGAGACCAAGGCAGAAGCGACCACCCTTATCCGCTCTCTGCCGGAAGAGATCCGGCTGATCCCTAATGCGGACGGCCCCATGGAGATCGAGCTTGTTGGCGAGCTGGCTGGTTTGCTGGCCTTGGGGCAAACAAAAACGGCCTCGAAGCTTGCTGCGTCAGGCCGTTCTGTATCGC
>NZ_JAQJIM010000004.1:0-344386 GCF_027947445.1 Shimia sp. MMG029
GTCCAAATTGTTCATTTTTTGTTTCGATGACTGTCATTGCGCGGGCGAGAGTTTCGCCGCCGGTGTCTGATCCGGCAAACAGCCAACAAACGCCAAATGGGGCTCATGCCGCGTTCAGACGTGTTATTTTCGATGGCTACGCGTTCACCTTCGAGGAACAGAGTGAAGGATACTGAGGCCGTGGCGGAAGGTTTTTACGAGATCGCCTTTGCCCGGGATGAGTGTCAGTTGAACCTCTACCAAGGCGTGGAAGGCGTCCACCTTTGGCTTGGTCTTCTATTGCGGCACGAACAAGAAATCGCCTGCGGCCACACCTTTGAGCTGACGTTAAATGTCGTCGAACTGCCCAATGTAGTCGAGCGTGTCCTTAGCAATCTCGGACTTTGTTGTCGCCCAGATGTCATGGAGGTCCCGCCGGAGAAGTACCCAACAAGCGGTTTAACGGATCTGGGCGCTGCCATCGGCGCGTGTTACATAGAACACTGTGAAGCCGGAGTACGCATCAGCCTGCAGGATAGCAGCGCTACTCCTCAAATGCTTGCGGGGATGTTCACCTTTCCGGGTCGGTGACAAGTAATACCCGCGCCCGACGGTGCTTGCCCGGCTCATGGCCGTTGATCACGCACATACGTCCAAGTGCGGCCCTGGTTGACGCCTTTTCCCGGGCCTTTTGACTTGGCAGAACGATCCAGCACCCGGATCGGAGTATCGTCAGCGTGCAGGAGGTCGCTGGCCATCACGTCAACTTGAATGCGTTCAATCAGCGGCGCTAATGTCCGGATTGAAGCCCCACACCAATCCACCTAGCGTAGTCTCTGGAATGTCCGCACCCATGCGTTCAAAAATCTCATGCTGGCGATAGTGCGGGACGTGGTCATCGAACTTAGAGGTCAGGATATAATCCAAGAGGCTAGATCCGGCCATCGAGCTTGGGATCGGGCGGCTTGGCACAGGCTCCTGTACGATCTTTTCACAGCAGCGGCAGGACTTCTTGATCCGGGCGATCTCAATCACTTTCAACTGCGCTGCGATCATGTCGATCAGCTCTCTGACATCCTCGCCCAGAACACGCAAATCGCCGCCGCAATCCGGACAGCTGTTGCCGAGGTCGAGTTCTCGGCGTTCATGCCGCGCATCCTTCGAGATGCGTGGGCGGCAGCGCGGGGCTTTCTCTTCTGAGGCGGCTCCGTTTGACGTGGCGGTGTCATTCTCGGCATCGTCATCCCGCCCTGCCACATCTTCTGCCTCCGCCGTGGCAATCCGTAGTTCTTCGGGCGCCACTTCCAACTATTCGCTCTCGCGTTCGATCTTCTCAGAACTTTTGCCGAGGGTCTGTTTCTGCATCGTCGCGATACACGTGCGCAGAGTTTGCACCAACACAATATGGCAGAGAGCTTGGCATTCTCCGCCTCCAAAGAAGCGACAATCGCCCTCAAAACGACGGGATCGTCAGGTAATTTTGGAGCGATCTCAGGCATGTGCACAACTACCATGGTTTACCGTAGCGCTCTATATAAACCAGCAATATCAGCGCAGTAATTTACCCCACTCGTGCGGGCGGCGCGCCCTAATCCGGACACTACCAATCGATCACCTCCCACAGCATAGCCAATTGCGCAGAAGTCAGGCGCGCACTCCCATCCTTCGCGGATGGCCAGGGAAAGTGCCCTTTCTCCAGCACCTTGTAGTACAGGCAAAACCCCAAGCCATCTCAATACAAGAGCTTGATCCGATCTCCCTTGCGCCCCCGAAACGCAAACACCGCACCGCTCGCAGGCCGGTGTCGCGGAGCATCCTACGCCAAGGCCAACAGGCCAGTGATCCCCTTACGCATGTCTGTCGTCGCCCCGCAGGCAAGATAAACACGGACATCCGCGCCGGGACCGACCATGCCGTCTCGACCAACCGGATTAACCGCAGGATATCCGCTTCAGCCATACCAGCGGGACAGCGCAAAGTGTGGCCGTTTGCAAAGCAGATCTCGGCAGGTAAACCGTCTTCAGGTTCGGGCCGGGCATCATTGGCTGCTCAGGCGTGTCAAGAGCCAGAAAAAATACCCTCAGGTTCCAGCCAGAGGCCTTTATCCTTCATTTGCCGACGCCTCTGATAGATATGCTGACGGGTCACATCATGACGGAGAGCTATATCCGTCCCGGTCGCACCCTTCACGCCAACTGCGCGCAAAGTCGACAGTTTCATCTCATCTGCCAAAACCGTCGCCGCTCCACCCCAACAATCACCTCATGTCGCAAAATCTGTCCTCACCGCATACGACGTCGTTATCCACGTCAGTAGCGACGTCTTATATGATCTAGTCACGCCGCGCTGCACGCGGTGCTAATTGAGCGGTTACCAGCAAATTTCATCTGCCATGCTCCTTTTTCCGCTGTGTTTAGATCATGCCCAGACAAAGGTTCAAGGCTCTGAGATAGCAAAGCTGGGGCTGGAGCTTAAAAAACGGCGCTCCCGCAGGGGAACGCCGCCGTTTCTGTGCCGATGTGGCTAAGATCAGTAACGATAGTGCTCTGGCTTGAACGGGCCTTCGGTGCCGACACCAATGTAGTCCGCCTGCTCTTTGCTGAGCTTGGAGAGCTTGGCGCCCACTTTCGCGAGGTGCAGCGCCGCCACTTTCTCGTCCAGATGCTTGGGCAGGATGTACACTTCGTTTTTGTACTCGTCGCCCTTGGTGAAGAGCTCGATCTGAGCCAGCACCTGGTTGGTGAAAGATGCAGACATCACAAACGATGGGTGGCCGGTGGCGTTGCCAAGGTTCAGCAGACGGCCTTCAGAGAGCAGGATCAGACGGTTGCCGGAGGGCATCTCGATCATGTCCACCTGTTCTTTAATGTTGGTCCACTTGTGGTTCTTCAGGTTGGCCACCTGAATTTCATTGTCGAAGTGGCCGATGTTGCCAACAATCGCCATGTCCTTCATCTCGCGCATATGCTCGATGCGGATCACGTCTTTGTTGCCGGTGGTGGTGATGAAGATATCCGCGGTGGCGGCTTCATCTTCCAGCGTGGTCACTTCAAAGCCGTCCATCGCCGCCTGCAGGGCGCAGATAGGATCGACTTCGGTGACTTTCACACGCGCACCTGCACCGCGCAGGGAGGCGGCAGAGCCTTTGCCCACATCGCCATAGCCACAGACAACCGCCACTTTGCCGGCCATCATGGTGTCTGTGGCGCGGCGGATGCCGTCCACGAGGCTCTCTTTGCAGCCGTATTTGTTGTCAAACTTGGATTTGGTGACAGAGTCGTTCACGTTGATCGCCGGGAAAGGCAGCTCACCGCGCTTCACCAGATCATAAAGCCGGTGCACACCGGTGGTGGTCTCTTCAGACACGCCTTGGATCGCGTCACGGGTCTTAGTGAACCAGCCCGGGCTTGCCGCCATACGCTTGGCGATCTGCTTGTGGATCACTTCCTCTTCTTCAGAGGTTGGCACGCCGAGGTCTTCGCCCGCTTCGGCTTTTGCGCCCAGCAGCACGTAGAGCGTCGCGTCGCCGCCATCATCGAGGATCATGTTGGGGCCATCTTCAAACAGGAACGACTTGTCGAGATAGTCCCAGTGCTCTTCCAGGCTCTGGCCCTTGATCGCAAACACCGGAATGCCCGCTTTGGCAATTGCCGCTGCGGCATGATCCTGAGTGGAGAAGATGTTGCAGCTTGCCCAGCGCACATCCGCACCCAGCGCCACCAGCGTTTCAATCAGAACAGCGGTCTGAATGGTCATGTGCAGCGAGCCCACGATACGGGCACCGGTCAGCGGCTTTGCGTCGCCATACTCCTCGCGCAGCGCCATCAGGCCCGGCATTTCGGTTTCCGCGATGTCCAGCTCTTTACGGCCAAAATCGGCCAGCGAAATGTCTTTTACAGTGTATTCGGTCGCCATGGCGCCCAGCTCCTATGCAGGGTTTCCTTGGCGACCAGATAGCACCCCTATGGGTGTTTCACAACGCCGCTACCCGTTTACGCCGGGCGGCTCTGGCATTGGGCTTTGCTGAAACCAATCGGTCCCAGCGGCGACCACACAGGAAATCCCCTGCGCATTTGTCAAAATCACGGTGAATGTTCCAGTTTTTTCAGAGGACCAGACCTCCACAAGTGCCGACGGTTGTGCATTTGAGGCTGCGCCATGCAGCCCTCCGGCGGTGCGGACTTCAGAATACTTCGATGCCAACCGCGCAACCAATTCTTCGCGATCGGCACATCCCTGAGCAATAGCGGGCGGGGCCGCCGCGGCCATACCAAACAACAGGGCTGATCCGACAAGTCTCTTAAACATAGCGCTCTCCTTTCACGCGCGGCCCATTGCATCAGCAACAGGCGCTGGGGTGGAGAGAGGGACACGCGGGAGGACGTCATAGTTACGTGTCCCCCTCGCTAGTCATGTTGGCGTCATACTGCGCATATTCAAAACACGCCTGATCACGTTGTTTTGCGGCAGCGCGTGATCCCAACACATCTTCAAGCTGCGGCTCAATTGTGGCGATTTTGTGGCAAGGCCTGTTTTTTAGGCAATTTTTCAGCACTTAGGTCAGGCAGCCCTGACTTTTCCACAAGCGTATAGGCATTTATAAACAAAGCCTATTTTAGGAATTGATTATGTTTACTCCGCACCCCAAAGGGCGCCTGCGTTTCGCGCGACTGGTGCCCACCGTTCTTATTCTGGCGTTGCTTATTGTGGTCACAAACATGTTGCTGACCACCAGTGGCCCGCCTGGCTGACATCTGCTTTGTTTGGCAGCTGAACAGCGCTTGCCCAGCGTCTGCCCGCTGGCGTAGGAGTTTTGCAAACACTTGGGAGCGCAAACATATGGCACGAGCTTGGCAGCGTATGCTTTCGGGGCGCCGACTAGATCTTCTGGATCCGACCCCCGTGGACATCGAGATAGAAGACATCGCCCACGGACTCGCCTTTGTGGCGCGCTGGAATGGGCAGACGCGCGGCGACTTTGCGTATTCCGTCGCCGAACATTCCCTCTTGGTCGAAGAAATCTATGGCCGCATGTATACATCAGCGACCGCCAAAACCCGTCTCACAGCATTGCTGCACGATGCACCGGAATACGTGATCGGCGATATGATTTCGCCAGTCAAAGCCGCCGTAGGCCCCGATTACGGAAAGCTCGATGACCGCCTCATGGCCGCCATTCACATCCGCTTTGGCCTACCCGCGGAAACCCCCAAACGGCTGAAAGCACAGATCAAGAAGGCCGATAAAATCTCAGCATGGATGGAGGCCACACAGATTGCCGGCTTTTCGGTTGCGGAGGCCAACAAACTCTTTGGCATCCCCGACCCAAAAATCATCGACGGGCTCTCAATAAACTTGCGTCCCCCGGTCGAGGCGCGCAATGATTACACTGCACGACACGCCGCATTACTGGCACAAGTCTAGAATACTACTAAGAATTTTTAGTCTCTATTTCAGGCCAAAGTTATGAAGCAAATTTCTATCCAAACCGGCACACAGGCTGACCTGCGCCAAACCGCAGAACTGCTCAACGAAATCATCGCCGCAGGCGGGACGACGGCGATCACCAAATGCATGACCAAAGAGTCGCTTGGCGCATGGTTGATGGCCGATCCTGATGATGCTGTCTGGCATGTGGCCTTCTCAGAAGATGGCACACTATTGGGCTTTCAATGGATCGGCCCCTTTGGCGCGCTTCCGCCCGAAGCCTGTGAAATTGGCACATTCGTCAAAACCGGCAAAACCGGCCTTGGGATTGGCTCAAAGCTGTTTGAAGCCACCAAACGGGCGGCCCGTGACATGGGCTATGAATGGATCAACGCCGAAATCCGCGCCGACAACACAGGCGGCCTCGCTTACTACCAAAGCCGTAACTTCGAAACCTACGCGCGCAAACCCTCCGTCGCGCTGGATGATGGCAGCACTGTGGATAAGGTGCAGAAGCGGTATGACCTCATATAAATTACGCGCCGGATCATAGACCCGACGCGCGGTTTCACGTGAAACACAGTGTCAGGGCAAGCTTTAGGACAGCGTCCTGATCACCTCTTGCGCCACAGCGACAGAAGAATTCGGGTTTTGCCCTGTGATCAGATTGCCGTCCTTTTGCACATAGGAAAGCCAGTCGTCGCCTTTGTAGTAAATACCGCCCCGCGCGATCAGCGCATCTTCGAGCAGTTTCGGAACCACATTGGTGAGGCCAACCGCCTCTTCCTCACTGTTGGAGAAGCCAGTCACTTTGCGGTCTTTCACGATATAGGCTCCGTCTGCGTCTTTGGCATTGATCAGCACAATTGGGCCGTGACAGACACTGGATACAGGCTTATCCGCTGCGAAAAACGCTTCGATCAGCTTGATGGAGTCCGCATCCTCAACCAGATCCCACATTGGGCCATGGCCACCAGGATAGAAGATCGCATCAAAATCTGCCGCAGCCACATTCGCCAGTTTGGCTGTGTTGTTCAGCGCAACATTGGCCGCCGCATCCGCTTCAAACCGATGGGTGTCATCCGTTTGAAAATCTGGCTCGTTGCTCTTTGGATCAAGCGGTGGCAGGCCGCCCTTGGGCGACGCCAGGGTCAGCTCAAATCCCGCATCCACAAACGCATAGTAGGGCGCCGCGAGCTCCTCGAGCCAGAAGCCGGTTTTTTCGCCTGTTTCCCCAAGCTGGTCGTGGGAGGTCAGCACAACAAGGATCTTTTTGGTCATCAGGTGTTCCTGCAATAAGCTGAGGCAACCCGTGCCGCCTCTTCTGTGATCGCATCTAGGGATCATTGCCTCATGGGAACAAGTGAGGTAATCGGAAATACATCTTTGCGTAACTGCAACAATAAGGGGCTGCAGAATGGCATTGTGGGACGGCATCGAAGAGTTCGCCATGGTGGCGCAGACCGGCAGCTTCACCACAGCCGCGCGCCGTCTCAAGGTGTCAACATCTCACATCTCCCGTCGCGTGCAGGCGCTGGAGGATCGTCTTGAAACCAAGCTTCTGGCGCGGACAACCCGCACCGTGCGGCTCACCGAACTGGGTGCAGAATACTATGCCCAAATCGAGCATGTGATCGCCGGTCTACAAGAGGCCAACCAAAGCATCGCAGGCAATATTGAGGCGGTTTCGGGTCTCATTCGCGTGTCGGCTGCTGGCCCATTCGCGGAACAGGTTGTCGCGCCAAGACTGCTTGATTTCGCCGCTGAAAATCCACGGATCACGCTCGAAATTGACTTCAACAATCGCAATGTGGATTTGGTCGCTGACGGCTATGACTTCGCCCTGCGTTATGGTGTGCTGTCCAGCAGCTCTCTGATAGCCCGGAAACTGGTAAACCATCGCCTCGCTTGTGTTGCCGCGCCTGCCTATCTGGCCCGGCACGGAACACCGCAAACACCTCAGGACCTGCGCCAGCATTCCTGCCTTGTCGCCAATAATGACACCTGGCTGTTTCACAACCCAAAAGACGGCAGCCCCCTGCCCGTAAAAATTTCGGGCCGGCTGCGCACCAACAATATTCCGCTCATGCAAGATGCGGTTCGGCGTGGCTTTGGGATTGCCTACTCGCCGATTGGCAATCTGCAACCCTTGATTGACGCGGGCGAAGCCACCCCCATTCTCGAAGGATATGAGGATCAGAGCCGCTCACATTGGATTGTGTATGCAGACCGCCGCCTGATGCCGCGCCATGTGCGCGCGGCGATTGATCACTTACTGGCGTCCTTTGCCACCGACCGCAGCTGAAACGTCCTTTTTACGCAGGATCCAGTGAACCCGTCTGTTGCGCAAAAGGTTAATATTGCTAGGCGAAATTCGCACCGACGCAATACCGACAGGATACCGCCGCGATACAGATAGGCCGTTTTGGCCGACTCAGAGCAAAATTAACGCGGCGAACGCTTCGCCAAAATCCGCTGCAACGTCCGACGGTGCATGTTCAAGCGACGTGCTGTTTCGCTCACATTCCGATCACAGAGTTCATAGACTCGCTGGATGTGTTCCCACCGCACCCGATCCGCGCTCATGGGGTTTTCAGGCGGCGGCGGCAGCTCATCTCCGGTGCTCAGCAAAGCGTTGGTCACGTCCTGCGCATCCGCTGGCTTGCTCAGGTAATCCGTCGCCCCGATCTTCACCGCAGCCACCGCTGTAGCGATCGCCCCATAGCCTGTCAGAACTACAATCCGGCTGTCTTCCCGCTTTTCACGGATGACCTCGACCACGTCGAGCCCGTTGCCATCCCCCAGTCGCAGATCCACAACCGCATATGCAGGTGGCCGCACAGTCGCGATGGCCTTGCCAGCAGCAACAGAACCAGCGGTCTCCACCTCAAAGCCCCGTTTTTCCATGGCTTTTGCCAGTCGTTTCAGGAACGGTTCGTCATCATCAACAAGGAGGAGGGATTTGTCCGGCCCGATCTCCGACAGCGCGCTATCAGCCATTTGCCTGTTTCCTATGCAGTTTTCCAACTTGTATCGACACAGGCGAGTGGGGTCAAACCACGGCCCATGTTACATGTTGTTTACGAAGCAACCCACGCGTTGGGCCATATCTTCTGCCGAAACATCGCGACGGAAGTATTCCACAAACCCATGCCCCGGCAGGGTGAGATATGTGAATGTAGAGTGGTCGACCAGATAAAACTCATCGTCGCCATCTTCAGGCTGCTGTTTGCGATAATAGGTGCGATAGGCTTGGCTCGCCGACTTCACCTGCTCTGGCGACCCGGACAGGCCAACCATGCGCGGATGCAGATAATCTGTGAACTCTTTCAACACTTCCGGCGTGTCACGCTCAGGATCAATCGTGATGAAAACAGGGGTCACGAGCTCGCCGTTCGTCTCAAGAATTTCAGTGGCTTCTGCATTTCGGGTTGCGTCCAGCGGGCAGACATCCGGGCAGTAGGTGTATCCGAAATAGATCAGCGATGGCGCAGTGAGAACCTCTGCATCGGTGACGGTTTGACCGTCTTCATGAACCAGCTCAAACGGGCCACCAATCGTGTTTGTCCCACCGGCAATTTGGGTTTGCCGACATTGCGCAAACTGATCGCCACCTTGCCCTCCGCGCCCCACAAACCACATAGCCGCCAAAGCGAAGATTGCGACAAAAACAGCCACAGCTGCCACCACACGAACCATCTTACACCTCACCTAGTCATGTTGCGGGAAACTCCGCACAGACCTATCAAGTGTCTGTAGAGACTCAAGGGGAAAGGCCACCAAATGACGGATTTGTCAGGCGAACTGCTTAGCGCAAATCGTCGCAGCAACTGGATACGACTGCGCACATTCATAACTCTGCGCTGGATCGCAATCCTGGGGCAGGTCACAGCGCTCCTCATTGCGCAATTCGGGTTCGGATTGGTGTTGGAATATGGCCTTTGCTACCTCGCAGTGGGCATTTCAGTCATCGGCAATCTGATCGCGATATTTGTGTTTCCTGAGAACAAATTGCTCACTGAGTCCGAAAACCGGTACATGCTGCTCTTTGATGTTTTACAGCTTGGTTTTCTGCTGTTTCTAACGGGTGGTTTGCACAACCCATTTTCGTTTCTTGTGGTTGCGCCTGTCACCATTGCGGCCTCTGTTTTGTCCATCCGATCTGCGATGATGCTGGCTTCTCTGGCGGTTGTTATTGTGACCGCTTTGCTCGAATTTCATCTGCCCCTGCGCACAGAGAATTTCTCAGTTCTAGAGATCTCAAACGTGTTTCTGTTTGGCCATTGGACAGCGATTATCATCGCGATCTTCTTCTCTTCTTTCTATTCGCGACAGGTCGTTTCAGAAATGTCCTCTATGGGCGAGGCGCTGGCGGCAACGCAAATGGCTTTGGCACGCGAACAAAAACTCACCGATCTTGGCGGCGTCGTGGCCGCCGCAGCGCATGAGTTGGGCACCCCTCTGGCCACCATCAAACTCGCAAGCGCCGAATTATTGGAAGAACTCGATGATCGTCCTGAACTACGAGAAGACGCTGCTCTCATCAGAGAACAAGCCGACCGTTGTAGAGACATCCTGCGCTCCATGGGACGGGCAGGCAAAGACGATCTGCACTTACGAAAAGCACCTTTGTCAGCGGTTATTGAAGAAGCCGCAGAACCTCATATGGACCGAGGAAAAGCACTTGTCTTTGACCACTTTGAAATCACCGACAGCCCGGAAATTTTGCGAAAACCCGAAATCATTCATGGTCTGAGAAACCTGATTCAAAACGCTGTTGATTTCGCAAGTGAGACCGTTTGGGTTGAGACCTCTTGGGATGAAGCTTCAATCAGCGTGCGCATTCTCGATGACGGATCCGGTTTCCCTCCGCATTTGATTGGGCGCATCGGTGATCCATTTATGAGGCACCGAAAACCGGAAAAAGAGCGCAAAAAGCGGCCCGGATACGAAGGCATGGGGCTGGGTCTTTTCATAGCCAAAACGCTTCTTGAACGATCCGGTGCAGAGATCAGCTTTGCAAATGGCTCCAAGAATGCCGAGCTTCGCGGCACTCAAAATACAAGCGGTGGTGCGATTGTCGAAGTGATTTGGCCGCGCTCTAAAATCGATGCCAACCACAATCTCTCTCTGATTGGAACCGGAGAGAACCCGTTGCATCGCACCGCCCCCTAAAGAGTTACACCTTGATTGAAGCTCGCTATAGTTGCACACTTCTTGCGAGCTAAAAGAAGAATCATCTCCCGGAAGCGTTGCTCTGGAGACTTCAATGTTGGTAACCACTACTCATCTCCTGTTTATTTTTGCAGGATGTATTTTGCTGGTGGGCGGTGTTTGGGTTGCATCTCGCCGTCTGGCGCTTAGCGCGCTCGCGCCAACACAGGATGAGGTACCCAGCAATAAGTCCCGCTTTCTGTTTCGCGCAGGGCTGCTGATCGACGCCAATCCCGCCGCACTCCAAATATGTGCAGAAACCCCAGTAGAGGTGTTTGACTGGTCAACGATGCATGCGAAAATGGTCACGCATTTTCCTGACTTTCCGCCTAGCCAAGGCGCATCGCAGGTTCGCGATGTCATTGTCCTTCATGCTGAAGATCCAGAGGATCGTTCGGTGTTGACGATTGATCAATGGGATGACGTAGCACGGATTATTTTGGAGCAAGACTCTGCGCCCGATACCGCGCGTCGCACAGCCATCATGCAAGCGATGTTTCAAGCCCCAAACCCGGTTTGGAAATCGAGTGCCAACGGCCACGTCATCTGGCGTAACAGCGCTTATAAAGAGCTCGTTGCGTCCCTCGGATATCAAGCGAAACAAGATCCAGTATTCGATGTGGGCGCACTTCGTCCTGGGGACCCTTCAAAGCGACTGCAAGTCAAAGACGCACAAGGGGAGACCACGCGCTGGTTTGACGTCACAGCGGTCCAAACTGGAGCATATGTGATGTATTATGCTTCAGAGGCTGACGCTGTGGTTTCAGCGTTGGACGCGCAACGCAGTTTTGTTCAGATCTTCTCAAAAACCTTTGCGCATTTATCCACGGGCCTGGTGATTTTTGACAAAGACCAGCTGCTTATCTTGTTTAACCCAGCGCTCTTGGAGCTCACAGGGCTGAGTGCAGACTTTTTGTCGAAACGCTGTGACGCAAAGTCTTTCTTCGATCAACTACGGGAGATGCAGGTTCTGCCCGATGTCTCCTCACACAGAAGCTGGGCAAAACAGGTTGACGATATCCTTCTATCCGCATTGGAGGGGCACTACAGTGAGACCTGGACACTGCCAACCGGCGTAACATACCGCGTTACCGGGCGACCGCATCCTGATGGAGCTCTGGTCTTTCTTTTTGAGGACATAACCGCCGAAATCACCGTCACGAGACGCTTCAGGACAGAGCTTTCTCAATGTCACAGTGTACTGGACACAATTGAAACGGCACTTGTGTTGTTCTCCTCCACAGGACAGGTACAGCTCTGCAATGATGCCTACCGAAAGCTCTGGAAAACAGATCCAGACAGCAGCTTCGCACAATACGCTTTAAAAGACGCCATCTTGCACTGGCAGGGCGACTGCTTGCCCAGCGAAGTTTGGCCAAATTTACAAGACCGCATCCTGTCCAACGCGATGCGGGAACCTTGGCAAACTGCACTTTCTTTAACGTCAGGAGAAGGTTTACGTATGTCTGTAACGCCCATCACGGGTGGCATGACACTGGTCGCATTTGATCCGTTTTCATCTGTTTTGGCGCCACAGGATCTAAACAGCTGGATAGACCAAAATACCTGAGCCCCCACCTGATCCGGGTTGCAGCCAGGGAGCGTGGTTTTTACTGTGCCCCCATGACCAGCTTCCACCTTTCTCTCGACCTAAGTTCTGCAAATGCGACCCAAGATCTGGCAATTCGCATTGGGGCCACGTTGCAACCCACTGACGTTTTGCTGCTCGAAGGCCCAATCGGAGCTGGGAAAACACATTTTGCACGCAGTCTCATACAATCGCTTTTGCCTGTCGCGGAAGACGTGCCCTCGCCGACGTTTACCTTGGTGCAAGTGTACGAAACGGCCGAAAGCGAAATCTGGCATACAGACCTCTATCGGCTGACATCTCCTGATGAGGTCGTTGAGCTTGGTCTCACAGATGCATTTGAGGAGGCAATCTGTCTTGTGGAATGGCCAGACAGGCTCGCTGATCTGCAACCTGACAACGCCCTGTTTCTTTCCTTCTCGCTCGGTAAAGACGAAGGTCAAAGGCACCTGAGGATCACGGCCAAAGATCAAAAATGGGCGCCCTTGTTTGAAAGTCTCGCGCAATGACCACCCGCGAAGAAGAAATCGCAGAGTTTCTCTCAAGCACCCGCTGGTCTGCAGCGCGGCACGCTCCACTCGCAGGGGATGCCTCAAGTCGCCGATATCGGCGTCTCCATCATTCCAATGGTGATACTGCGATTTTGATGGATGCACCGCAGGAAACTGGCGAAGATATCCGACCATTTCTCCGCATCGCCCAATTCCTGACAGAAAACCAACTCTCCGCACCTGAGATTTGGCACAGCTCAGAAGCGCTTGGGCTTATTTTGATGGAAGATTTTGGAGACGCGCTGTTTGTCTCTGCAATTGCTGATCGCTCCGCAGATGAGCCCATGCTCTATCAAGCTGCCACAGACGTGTTGCTTGATCTCCATCAGCATACGCCACCGCCAGAACTCAGCGTGATGGACAACCAGACGCTGGCGCAGATGACCGACCTCGCCTTTATCTGGTATGGATCTGAGGCCTCTGAACCGGCGGAAAAGGCGTTGTCCGCTTTTACAGAGGCGTTTCTGCCAAAGCTTGATAAGTTTTTGCCCGCACCAAGCGTTCTGGCCCTACGCGACTACCATGCTGAGAATTTGATCTGGCTTCCAAACCGCGTGGGCGCCGCGCGCGTGGGTTTGTTGGACTTTCAGGACGCGCTCGTGGGGCATCCTTGCTATGATCTTGTGTCTCTGCTTCAGGACGCGCGCCGAGATGTTCCTAATGATGTCACCCAAGCAACGAAAAAGTACTACCTAGAGAGAACCGGCGCAGATCCCGATCTGTTTGAGGTCAGCTACAGCTTGCTTGGTCTTCAAAGGAACTTACGTATCCTCGGCGTTTTTGCACGCCTGTGCAAACTAGCTGGCAAACCTCACTATGTGGATTTCATACCGCGTGTTTATGGGCATGTGATGCGTAATTTGGCGCATCCAGAATTGTCACAAATCGCTGAAATCTTGCGCCCCGCCCTGCCCGAACCATCATCCGTTTTCCTCCAATCTCTGAGAGACCAATGCGCCAAGACCCCCAAGCCGTAATGCTGTTCGCCGCTGGTTTTGGCACCCGAATGGGCGCTCTCACCAAAGACTGTCCAAAACCGCTTTTGAGGGTTGCTGATAAAACGCTATTGGATCATGCGTTAGAGCTTGCCCAAGGCATTGCCCCCAAAACTTGCGTGGTGAATGCGCACTACAAACATGAGCAAATCACACAGCATCTCAGCGGATCTGGGGTGCGTGTTTCCATTGAGGCGCCAGACATCTTGGATACCGGCGGTGGGCTGCGTCAGGCTCTACCACTGCTGGGAAACGGCCCGGTTTACACCAGCAATACCGATGCAGTCTGGCAAGGGCCAAACCCGTTTGAGCTGCTGAAATCCGCTTGGAATCCTGACATCATGGACGCGTTGTTGCTGTGTGTTCCGCAAAAAAATGCTGTTGGCTACACACGAGGCGGAGATTTTCAACTTGATCAAGAGGGACGTTTGAGCCGCGGGCCTGGTACCGTTTACACAGGCGTGCAGATCTTAAAAACAGACAGGCTCTCTACTATCGAAGACGAGTCGTTCTCGCTCAACGTAGTCTGGGATCAAATCCAAAAAGAGGCGCGCCTCTTTGGGCTGATCTATCCTGGTACCTGGTGCGATGTTGGCACCCCTGAGGGCATCACGCTCGCGGAAGAAATGTTGGAAAACTCCCATGTTTGAGACGACAGAGACCCCGCGCATTTTCGCGCTCGCCCCTGGTGTCGATTTCCCCAAAGCACTTGTTTCCGGACTGCACCAGCGGTTTGTTGGCATGGCACCACAAGAGATTGCACGCACTCAAATCATCGTAAACACTGCACGTATGGCAAGGCGCATTCAGTCGCTTTTCCATGACGGTCCCGCGATGCTTATGCCACGTATCCAGTTGCTTGGAGAGTTCGCAAACACCGAGTCCGCCTCCCTACCCAAGGCCACGTCTCCCATTCGACAGCGGTTTGAATTGATACAGCTGGTCACGCGTTTGCTGGAACAGCAACCAGACCTGGCAGCACGCGCGTCAGTCTATGATTTGGCGGACAGTCTGGCGAGCCTCTTTGACGAAATGGCCGGCGAAGGTGTGTCGGTTGAGACAATAGAAACACTGGATGTCGCAGATCAATCTGGTCATTGGGCGCGAGCGCAGTCTTTCTTTTCCATTGCGCGGCACTTTCTGGATGATTTGGAGAGTGCCCCAGGTGCAGAGGCCCGTCAACGCCGCGCGATCGAGGAGATCATTGCCCGCTGGGATGCAGAGCCCCCCAAACACCCAATCATTTTGGCGGGCTCTACGGGCTCTCGTGGTACCATGCAGCTGTTGATGCAGGCGGTGGCACGCCTGCCACAAGGAGCGGTAGTCCTCCCTGGCTTTGATTTTGAAATGCCTCAGGACACATGGGGCCATCTGAGCACAGCACTGGAAAGCGAAGATCACCCGCAGTTCCGCTATCATGCCTTGCTGGATACACTAGGTCTGCCAATAAGTGCGGTTTTGCCATGGGATAGCACCCCCGCCCCCTCTGAGCTGCGAAATCGGCTGATCTCTCTTGCTTTGCGCCCTGCCCCGGTTACGGATCAGTGGCTCAGTGAGGGGCCCACTCTGGGTGATCTGATGCCAGCCACTGAAAACATCACGTTGGTCGAGGCCACAACGCAGCGAGAAGAAGCGCTCACAATCGCGGCGCGTATGCGCAAAGCCGCCGAAGACGGTCAGACCTGTGCCTTGATCACGCCAGACCGGATGCTGACGCGCCAGGTCACCGCTGCGCTTGATCGCTGGAACATTGTACCGGACGACAGTGCGGGACAACCTTTGCAACTATCTCCGCCGGGCCGTTTCTTGCGCCATATAGTGGCTCTGTTTCACCAAAAACTGACCTCAGAGGCACTGCTTACCCTTCTGAAACACCCGCTCACCCATAGCGGTGTGGAGCGTGGCAGACACTTGCTGAACACCCGAAACCTGGAGCTTTGGCTGCGTCGAAAGGGAGTGACCTATCCCGAAGCCGAAGCAATGACGGCCTGGGCCCAAACACAAAAGGACGACATGTCCGGCTGGATGCGCTGGTTGACGCATAATTTTTGCAAGCAATTGCGTTCAAACACCCCAATGGAAGCGCTGTTTGATGCGCATATTTCTCTCGCAGAAGCGATTGCGCATGGCCCCCTCCCAGATGGAAAAACGGGCAGCGGAGGGCTTTGGCAAGAGGCCGCTGGCCGCGCTGCGACCCGTGTTTTGGCGGATGTTCGAGAGCATGCGCCAGTGGTCGGGGAGATTTCACCTGCTGATTATGCCGATCTCTTTGGTGCGCTTCTGTCGCGCGGCGAGGTGCGTGATCGCGATGCAGGGCACCCGCATATCTTGATCTGGGGTACGTTGGAAGCGCGCGTACAGGGCGCAGACCTCGTGATCCTTGGAGGGCTCAACGAAGGCAGTTGGCCAGAGGCGCCAAGCCCAGACCCGTGGCTCAACCGAAAAATGCGCAATGACGCGGGTCTTCTGTTGCCAGAGCGACGGATCGGCCTTGCGGCGCATGATTTTCAACAGGCGGTGGGAGCACCAGAGGTTTGGCTCACACGCGCCATACGATCTGATGAAGCGGAAACCGTTCCATCGCGCTGGATCAATCGATTGACAAATCTATTGGGCGGTTTGCCAGACCAGAACGGGCAGAAGGCGCTGGAGGGCATGTATGAACGCGCGCAGGTTTGGCTTAACCGAGTGCGAGCCTTGGAAACCGTTCCGATGGTGCCCCCGGCCAGCCGCCCTTCGCCAACACCACCCGTCGCGGCACGCCCACGCCGACTTTCAGTTACGGAAATCAAACGCCTGATCCGCGATCCCTATGCGATTTACGCCAAACATGTGCTGCGCTTGCGCCCACTTGATCCCCTAATGCGGACACCGGATGCGTTGCTGCGCGGCATCGTTGTGCATGAGGTGTTGGAAAAACTGGTCAAAGAAAGCGCCGATCAAGATATTCCCGTCACACTTGCCCGTATTATGGATATATCAGAGTCTGTTTTGGCACAAAACGTCCCTTGGGCCACCGCACGCGCGCTTTGGCTCGCGCGACTTGCGCGCGTCTCTGATCACATTGTGCATGGCGAAGAGCGCCGCAGAACGCGTGCGACGCCGATCGCGTTTGAGGCCGAAACAAGCGCTCAAATCGAAGAGTTGGATTTTACGCTGACAGCAAAGGCGGATCGAATTGATCGTACCAAGACAGGCGATCTGATCCTGTACGACTACAAAACAGGCGTGCCGCCTTCAAAAGACGAGCAAACCTATTTTGACAAACAGTTGCTTCTGGAGGCGGCAATGGCCGAACAAAACGGGTTTAAAGGCATAGACCCTGCGCAGGTTGCAGACGCAATCTACATCGGCCTTGGTGCCTCGCCAAAAGATCAACCAGCGCCTTTGGCAGAAACACCTACAGAAAAGGTGTGGGAGGAGTTTTCGACCCTCATCAGTCACTATCTGGAGGATGGCAAAGGCTTCACCTCTCGCCGCGCCATGCAATCAGAGCGCGACGAAGGTCTCTACGACCAACTTGCACGCTTTGGTGAGTGGGATGCAACTGACGAACCCGCCCCTGAGGAGCTGACATGAACGCCCCTGCAAGCCCTCCCAATGATGCAACCTTGCGCCAGATCACTGCGGCGCGACCTGATGCAAGCACATGGCTTTCAGCCAATGCCGGGTCGGGCAAAACCCGTGTGCTGACAGACCGTGTGGCGCGGCTTTTGCTCGAAGGCGTACTGCCACAACACATTCTGTGCCTGACCTACACCAAAGCCGCCGCAAGCGAGATGCAAAACCGGCTTTTCAAGCGTCTTGGTAGCTGGGCCATGAAAAGTGATGCAGAGCTTGCCGAAGAGCTTGCAGAGCTTGGTGTTGTTGGTAAATCGAACGCAGACGACTTACGGCAAGCGCGCACGCTGTTTGCCCGCGCTATTGAAACGCCCGGTGGCCTGAAAATTCAGACGATCCACTCGTTTTGCGCGTCTCTCCTGCGCCGTTTTCCCTTGGAAGCTGGTGTGTCACCTCTTTTCTCAGAAATGGAAGACCGGGCCGCTGCCTTACTGCGCGAGGATATTGTCGAGGCAATGGCTGAAAGCGAAGATGCCCCATTGCTGCGCAATCTGGCGGTTCATTTTACAGGCGCCGCTCTCGAGGATCTTACAGCAGATATCACTCGGCATGCGGACCGTCTGAGGCACACAAAGGACACAAACGAACTGGGCGCCATGCTTGGTCTGCCTGATGGCTATGATCAAACACAGCTCTTGAGTGAGGCGTTTCTCGGCGGAGAAATGGAGCTCTTGACCAATCTTATCAGCGTCTTGCGAACTGGTGGCACCAACGACAATCGAGCGGCAGACAAACTCTCTGCCATTTCTGCCCCCAACCTGTCGGCACTGGAGATTTTGGAAACAGTTCTCCTAAACGGAAGAGGGGCAAAATCGCCCTTTTCAGCCAAGTTAGACTCTTTTCCAACCAAGGGTATGCGCACAAAGCACGTTGATCTGATGTATCAACTTGAACCACTGATGCTGCGTATTGAAGATGTGCGTCCGCGGCGTATTGCATTGCGCGCCATGGAGCGAAGCGCAGCGCTACAGGCATTTTCAGCGAAATTTCTTGAACGATACGACAAAGCAAAACAGCAGCGTGGCTGGCTGGACTTTGACGACCTGATCTTGCGCGCGCGTAACCTGCTCAACGAACCCGCTGTCGCAGAATGGGTGCTCTATCGCCTTGACGGTGGCATCGATCATATTTTGGTCGATGAGGCACAAGACACGAGCCCTGTTCAATGGCAGGTTATCGAGCGGCTGGCGCAGGAGTTCACGTCGGGCACAGGCGCGCGCAGTGATGTAACCCGGACCATCTTTGTGGTGGGCGATCAGAAACAGTCAATCTACAGTTTTCAAGGCGCGGATCCGGCAGAGTTTGACCGCATGCGCGAAGAATTTGCGGCACGTTTGCAACCAACCGGCAACCAATTGCAAAACCTGAGCCTTGAGTATTCATTCCGCTCCTCACCTGCGGTTCTCAATCTTGTGGACACTTGTTTTGAAAACCATACCTCTGCAGGTTTTCCCCAAGGCAACCGCCACATCGCGTTCAACGATGATATGCCGGGACGTGTCGATCTTTGGCCGGTGGTGGAGCCTGTGGGCAAAGCGGAAAAAGATGAATGGTTTGATCCCGTGGACCGGCTTGGAGACACACATCATACGGTGATCCTTGCGGAACGTGTCGCCGCGCAAATCAAACGGATGATTGTGCAGGACACTATAGCCGACTCACGTGGACCTGATGGCAAGTTCACACAGCGCGCCATTCAGCCGGGTGATTTCTTGATCCTTGTGCAGCGCCGATCTGATCTGTTCCATGAAATCATCCGCGCCTGCAAACTGGAAGGTCTTCCGATCGCTGGCGCAGACCGCTTGAAGGTTGGCGGCGAAATGGCCGTGCGCGATTTGGGCGCGTTGTTGTCTTTCCTTGCGACGCCAGAGGACGACCTGTCACTGGCCACAGTGTTGCGCTCTCCCTTGCTGGGGTGGTCAGAACAAGAGTTGTTCGATCTTGCCCATCGACGGACGCCGGGCTCTTTTCTTTGGACAGCTTTGAGAGACCGCGGAACAGAATTTCCTGCAACCATGGCAATGCTGGATGACATGCGCGGGCAAACTGATTTCTTGCGGCCCTATGACCTCATCGAGCGTATTCTCACACGTCACAAAGGGCGCCATGCCTTGCTTGCGCGATTGGGTGCGGAAGCGGAAGACGGCATCAACGCGTTGCTCAGCCAAGCGCTGGCTTATGAAAAATCCTCTGTCCCTAGTCTCACAGGCTTTCTTCAATGGATGGAAACTGACGATCTGGAAATCAAACGACAGATGGACAGTGCGTCCAACCGGATCCGCGTGATGACGGTACATGGCTCTAAGGGGCTGGAAGCGCCCATCGTGATCATGCCAGATACTGGAAAAAGACTGATCAAGACCGACGCGCCGATTGTGCCTGTGGACCAAACCGCGCTTTGGAATATGTCAGCAGACGCTGCACCCGACATCCTTGCAAACGCGCGTGCAGACATGGCAGAAGCACAAGCCGCAGAGCGTTTGCGCCTGCTCTACGTGGCCATGACACGAGCTGAAAAATGGCTGATTGTTGCGGCCGCTGGCGACCTCGGCAAAGACGGCAACAGTTGGTATGATATTGTGCGCAGCGCCATGACCGCATCCAATGCCGCGCAATTCAAATTCCAAGGCGGCGAGGGACTCAGGCTTTCTCATGGAGACTGGTCTGGAGCGGTTTCTAAGGAGGCAGAGAAAGCTGAAGAGCCAGATTCAAAGGTCCCAGATTACCTGCGTGCAGCGGCACAAGTACCCGACTTGAAGCCTACCACAATTAGCCCTTCGGATCTTGGTGGGGCCAAGGCGCTCGCAGGTGATCAAGGGCTTGATCAGGAAACTGCCATGCAGCGGGGGACATGGCTTCACTTGCTCTTGGAACACCTTCCCACATATCCGCAGCCTCAATGGGACCAAGTTGCGGAGAGTCTTTTGCAGGACGACCTTGCGGAGATGGAAACTGGTGTTTTTGCGCAATTGCTGAAAGAGGCAAAATCAAACTTAACTTCAGCTGCGCTAGAATGGATTTTTGCGCCCGACGCGCTCGCAGAGGTGCCAATTACCGCCGATCTTGGCACGCACCGGCTGCATGGCATAATCGACCGTCTGATCATTCAGGAAACTTGTGTTTGGGCCATCGATTTAAAAACCAATGCGGTGGTTCCTAATAAAGCAACAGAAACCCCTGATGGTATTTTGAAACAAATGGGCGCCTACACGCATGCTCTAGAACAGGTCTTTCCCGGCAAGAAAGTCCACACAGCAATCCTTTGGACAGCACAGGCTGAGCTTGTAGAGCTGCCACACGATCTTGTGACAAAAGCGCTGCGTGCCACCGCATATCTTGACGCCCCGCAATCACAAACCTAGGTTCCATCAACCAAGACTTACCATATCCCCTTTCAGGAGACCTCCAATGGCAACCGTCGCTGTGACCGATGCAACATTCGATGAAGAAGTAAAAAATGCCGACGTGCCCGTCGTCGTAGACTTTTGGGCAGAATGGTGCGGCCCTTGTAAACAAATCGGCCCGGCGCTCGAAGAGCTTTCCGCGGAGTACGACGGAAAAGTCAAAATTGCCAAAGTTGATGTAGACAGCAACCCGAACGCCGCAGCTGCACTGGGTGTACGCGGCATTCCTGCGCTGTTCATTTTCAAAGATGGTCAGGTGATCTCCAACCGTGCAGGTGCTGCTCCAAAAGCTGCGCTGCAAAGCTGGATCGAAGATTCTCTGTGATCTGAATACACATCGAGAACTTAGAAAGGCGCTTCCTCGGAGGCGCCTTTGCTTTTGGGATATCACCAATGAGGTGTTATCGATGCCCCAGACACTTGTGCCTTATGGCTGTCAGGCTCATATAAGAGCCCAGACAAAAGGAGCTTTTCATGTCAGAGGATCAATTTCCCGGTTGGCACGGCACCACGATCATCGGTGTGAAAAAGGGTGGCGAAGTTGTGATTGCCGGTGATGGGCAGGTTTCACTTGGCCAGACAGTGATCAAAGGCACCGCGCGCAAGGTGCGCCGTTTGTCCCCGGGCGGGCATGAGATTGTTGCTGGCTTTGCAGGCTCCACCGCAGATGCTTTTACCTTGCTTGAACGCCTGGAGGCCAAGCTGGAAGCCACGCCGGGCCAACTGGCGCGCGCTTCTGTAGAGCTGGCAAAAGACTGGCGGACTGACAAATATCTCCAAAAACTTGAGGCGATGCTGATCGTTTCGGATGGCGTCGATATATTTGTCATCACCGGGGCAGGGGATGTGCTTGAGCCGGAGCATAATGTCACCGCAATCGGCTCTGGTGGTAACTTCGCGCTCGCAGCTGGACGCGCGTTGATGGATACGGATCTGTCAGCCGAAGAGGTGGCTCGCAAGGCCATGGCAATCGCTGGTGACATTTGCGTGTACACCAATGGCAACCTCACCTTGGAGACCATCACAAAATGACCGAGATGACCTACACCCGCATGGGAAACTCCGGACTTGTTGTGTCTCGTCTGGCGCTTGGCACCATGACCTTCACACATGGGTCAGATTGGATTCCCGGCGTGGCCAAAGTAGGTCTTCAGGATGCGCAGCGCATGGTGGATGTGGCGCTTGATGGCGGTATCAACTTCTTTGACGCTGCGGATGGGTACTCCAATGGGGAAGCTGAGGACATCCTCGGCCAAACGCTGAAGGGCAAACGCAACGAAGCGGTGATTTGTACCAAACTGGGTTTTCGCCAGAATGACCGGATCACCAACGCCGGGCTGTCCCGTGGGCATATCCTATCGTCAGTCGATGGCTGCTTGAAGCGCCTAAATACCGATTGGATCGACCTACTTGTCTTACACAAGACAGACTTTACCACACCAATGGAAGAAACCCTTTCAACGCTTCAGAACGTCATAGACACAGGCAAAGTCCGTCATATCGGTGTGTCCAACTGGCCAGCCTGGAAGGTTGCACAGGCAGTGCAGTTTCAACGTGACAACAGCATGAGCCAGTTTGTTGCGGGGCAGTATCTCTACAACACCGTGAGCCGCGACATCGAAATGGATGTGCTGCGCATGGGAGAAGAACTAGGCGTTGGCCTCATGGCATGGTCACCGCTCGCAGGCGGGCTTTTGAGCGGGAAGTATGACCTCGATAAGTTAGAAGACAGTGATGGACGTTTGGCGGAAGGGGATTTTTTGCAAGTCTCCAGAGATCAGGCAGAGGCTGCGATTGTGGCTCTGAACTCTGCAGCCAGTGCGCATAGCGTAACTCCTGCTCAAATTGCACAAGCTTGGATTTTGAACAAACGACGCGATCACACCGTGATTGTCGGCGCATCAAAGCTTAGCCAGCTTGAAACCGCGATCTCTGCAGCCAATATCGCCCTGAATGCAGAAGAAATGGCCGCGCTTGATGCTGCTGCTGCGCCGGGTCGCCGCTATCCTGAGTGGTTTGACGACATGATGAAAGACGAGTTGTTTGCCAAAGTGCTCGCGTAACAAGAGACGTTGAACCCGCATGATTTCCAAAGATGATCTCCGCGCCGCCGTCGGCTCTGGCCTGTTAAACGAGTCGCAAGCGGCTTCGCTTGCGGCTTTGGCTGACAGCCGGCGTGGCGCGCGCGAAGACCTTGCGCCCGGTGATGAACCGTTTGAACTGTTTAAAGGGTTCAATGAGATTTTCATTGTCATTGGCCTTCTGATCCTCGCAGGTGGGTGGGCTGCTGTGAACGGTCTTTCGATGGCCGTAGAAATCGTCGACTATAAAAGCAAACTTGTGACCACTGCAGGCATTTCAGCCCTCGTTCTGTGGGGTTTGTCAGAGTATTTCATACGCCGTCGCCGCATGGTGGCGCCAGCGATTGCACTTTCTTGTCTTTGGGCGATCAATGCCGGCTCCGGCATTACGGCCTATTTTGCGCAACCCTTCATGGTGGCACAGGAAGATTTCTCCAGCCTGCCATTCCCGCTCGCACTCACCACAGTGGTGATGTTTCTATATTGGCTGCGGTTCCGGGTGCCCTTCGCTATGGCCCTGATCGCGCTTGGCGTATTTGGGGTGGCAATGATGGTCGGAGCCAATCAAGCGGGCACGCCCGCGAGCCTCTCTGATATGTTCCTGCTGTCTGCAGGCGGACCATTTGCCTACATCACGCTGGCTGTGGGGGCAGGTGTTTTTGCTGTCGCCATGATCTTTGATATGTCAGATCCACACCGCGTCACACGGCGCGCGGCTCAGGGTTTCTGGCTCCATGTCGTCGCAGCACCGGCACTTGTGAACACGATCGCGCTTAGCCTTTTGGAACGCGACAGCGCTGGCGCAAACACAACGCTCTTTGCAGTGTTGTTGCTCTTTGCTTTCATCGCCATCATCATCGACCGCCGCTCTTTCCTCATCGCAGCCATTGGCTACACCGTCGCTCTCGCTGGGACAGTATTTGAGGGCGAAGGCGCGGCCATGACAATTTTCCTCCTTGGTATCTTCCTTGTGGTGCTTGGCGCCTTCTGGGCACGCATTCGCGCAGCTCTTCTATTGCCGCTCTCTGGCATTCTGCCACTGCACCGCTTGCCACCGTCTCACTGATTGGACCTCACATGACTGATCTAACTCCTCGTGAAATCGTTTCTGAACTTGACCGTTTCATCATCGGTCAGAAAGACGCCAAACGCGCCGTCGCCGTTGCGCTGCGCAATCGTTGGCGCCGAAAACAGCTGTCCGATGACATCCGCGATGAGGTCTACCCAAAGAACATCCTAATGATCGGCCCCACTGGCGTTGGTAAAACCGAAATCAGCCGCCGTTTGGCAAAGCTCGCCCGTGCCCCCTTCATCAAAGTTGAGGCCACAAAATTCACTGAAGTGGGCTATGTGGGCCGTGACGTGGAACAAATCGTGCGTGATCTGGTCGATGCAGCCATCATCCAAACCCGTGAACACATGCGCGAAGACGTAAAAGTCAAAGCCCATGCCGCGGCAGAAGACCGTGTGATCGAAGCCATTGCAGGCACAGACGCGCGCGAGGCGACGCGCGAGATGTTTCGCAAAAAGCTCAAAGATGGCTTGCTGGACGACACTGAGATCGAGCTGGAAGTGGCGGACACCTCCAACCCGATGGGGGGCATGTTCGATATTCCCGGCCAACCTGGCAGCCAGATGGGCATGATGAACCTCGGAGATATCTTCGGCAAAGCACTGGGTGGTCGCACCGTCAAGAAACGCATGACAGTTGCTGAAAGCTATGAAGTGCTAATTTCAGATGAGGCTGACAAGCTGCTGGATGATGAAACCGTCAACACCGCCGCCCTAAAAGCTGTGGAGCAGAACGGCATCGTTTTCCTGGATGAGATCGACAAAGTATGCACCCGCCAAGAAGCGCGCGGTGGGGATGTTTCTCGTGAAGGTGTTCAGCGCGACCTGCTGCCGTTGATCGAAGGCACCACAGTCTCAACCAAGCATGGCCCGGTAAAGACCGACCATATCCTGTTCATCGCCTCCGGTGCGTTCCATATCGCAAAACCATCTGATCTGTTGCCGGAGCTTCAGGGGCGTCTCCCGATCCGCGTCGAACTGCGCGCCCTGACCGAAGAAGACTTCGTCCGCATTCTGACCGAAACAGACAATGCGCTGACACGTCAGTACACCGCGTTGATGGGCACCGAAGAGGTCATTGTAACATTTACCGACGATGGCATTGCAGCGCTTGCCAAGATCGCTGCTGAGGTAAACCAATCGGTGGAAAACATCGGTGCACGTCGCCTCTACACCGTGATGGAACGGGTGTTTGAGGAACTCAGCTTCTCCGCACCAGATCGATCCGGAGAGGAAATCACCGTTGATGCAGCATTCGTAGAAACGAATTTGGGCGAACTTGCGAAATCTATGGACGTCAGCCGCTACGTGCTCTGATTTCTTCTGGTTCCATTGGGTAAAGACGGCCATAGTCCCGGAGAGTTATCTTTCCGGAGCTTTCTTTTTGCGCCTAGCGCCAAAAGCCCAATCCTTTGAGCCGCTGCCATGATTTCTACCCGTGCATTCTTACGGCAAAACGGGCGCTTTCTTTTGCCCGGTGCTGCGCTGATGTTTCTGTCCTGTTTTGGACAGACCTTCTTTATCGGAACCTTTGCGGCCGATATTCGTGCCGATTTTGATCTGTCACATGGGGAATGGGGCGCCTTTTACATGCTTGGCACAGGCACATCCGCATTGGTGATGCTTTGGGCGGGCACGCTCGCTGATCGCATCCGTGTGCGCCTGCTTGGCCCTGTAATGCTCATTTTTCTGGCATGTGCGTGTTTTGCACTATCGCAGCTCACGTGGGTCTGGGCGCTGCCTGTCGTTATCCTCGCGCTACGATTTACCGCCCAGGGGATGCTCCCTCATATTTCTGCTGTGGCCATGGCTCGCTGGTTTTCCGCGTCTCGTGGGCGCGCGTTGGCCTTTGCCACAATAGGCTTCATGCTGGCCGAAGCGGTCATGCCAATTGCGGTGGTGTGGTTAAAAATCCGTATTGATTGGCACATGATCTGGATCGCCGCCGCCTGCTTTTGCCTTATCATGGCGCCGATCATTTTCATACTCCTGCGCCAAGAACGCGCACCAAGCAGTATCACTTCAGAAAACTCTACACTTGGCATGGACGACCGCAACTGGACACGGTGGGAGGCTCTTCGCCATCCGGTTTTTCTCTCTGCAATTCCTGCGATGATGGCTTTCCCGGCCTTCGCCACCGTGTTTTTCTTCCAACAAGCCTATTTCGCGGAAATAAAGGGCTGGTCCCACCTCTCTCTTGTCGCTGTCTTCCCGCTTGGGACCGCTTCGTTTGGCCTGTCGACCTTGATCTACGGCTGGTTGATCGACAGATTTGGTGCCGCACGTCTTATGCCGTTTTATCTTCTACCGCTTGTGGCCGCGTTCACGATCCACGCCTGGGCACCCACGGTAAGTTGGGTCGCTGTAGGCGTCATTTTGATGGGGGTGGCTGGGGGAGGCATGGCAACATTGCCCGCATCGGTCTGGTCTGAATTCTTTGGTACGGCACATCTTGGCGCGATCAAAGCCACTGTGGCAGCCTTTGGCGTCCTAGGATCTGCGCTTGGGCCCGGTTTGTCGGGGTGGTTGATTGATTCAGGCGTCGCCTATGAAAGCCAGCTCCAGAGCTTTGCCGTTTGTTTTGCATTCGCAAGCGTCGCGATGATCATCCCTTTTGCCCGGGCGCGCCGCAGACTACCGACGCCGTAGATAAACATAGTACGCCCCGGTGCCACCGTGTTTGATGTGCGCTTCAGCTACCTGCAAAATGCAGCTTTTCATCGGGGGCAGGGCAAACCACTGTGGTACCTGATGTTTGAGAACGCCGCGCCGCGTCGGAATTGGCCCATCATCACGTTTGGATTTGCCTTTGCCGGTGATCACCAACACGAGCCGTTTTCCTTCCCCATGGGAGCGCATGATAAACCCGGTCAACGCCCCATGCGCCTGATCGGCAGTCATGCCATGCAGGTCGATTTTGCCTTCTGGAACCAGCTTTCCGCGTTTCATGCGGCCAAAGGCTTTCTTGTCCATTTGTACAGGCTGCCGCGCAACACGATCTGAAACAGATCCCAACAGGTCATGCCCGCGCAATTCAGACGAAGCGCGCGATCCAACTTCAAATGCTGGCAGGGCAGGGGATGCCTCCCGCAAGCGTGGTTTCTTCTGGGGCTTGGGCTTTGGAAGAGGCAAATCATGCGATTTCGCTGCTGGATTAAGACGCTCTGCCGTCTCCGCAACCTTACGCCAAAGCGCAACTTCATCTTCGCTTAGTTTTCGCCGTGTCACAGAACCGACTCCGGCAGCATGGCATAAGCGCGCTGGATCGGCAAAAGAACAACCATGCGACCTGAGTCTTTCAAAGTCCCCGCGGCAAGACCAGCAGCATCGCCAGTGCCAAAGAAGATATCTGCACGCTGTGCTCCTTTGATGGCGGATCCTGTATCTTGCGCGATCATCAAACGACGTATCGGACCGTCTCCGTCTTTTTCCACCCATACCGGCGCGCCAAGAGGTGTAAATGCAGGATCAACGGCAATGGAACGAAGCGTAGTGATCGATCGGTTCATTGCGCCTAGCGGACCTTTGTGCGCAGGCACACGACTGACCTCTCGAAAGAAGACAAAACTGTCATTGTGTCGAAGCAGTTCCGCACCATCCACAGGGTTACGCTTTACCCAATTCTTGATGACCTGTGCACTCACCTGATGCGCGCTGTAGATGCCACGCCGAACAAGTTCTGCACCGACAGATCGATACTGATGGCCATTCGCACCACCGTATCCCACTCTGATATAGCCGCCATCTGGGAGGCGCACGCGGCCGGATCCTTGGATTTGAAGAAAAAACAGCTCTACAGGATCGTCAACCCAAGCAATCTCCAAACCGCGGCCGGCCATTGCGCCACTTGTTTCGATCTCGCGTCGTGTCAGCCATTGTCCGCCTTTTCGAACCTCAGGAGGCACACGATATATCGGATATTGATATTGGCCGCCGGGACGTTTCGCACCATTGAGTTCTGGTTCAAAATATCCGGTGAACAATGCGCCTCGGCCTGACTCTTCTATGAGTACCGGCCGAAAGAGCAGCTCAAAGAACTTCCTGGCATCAGAAATGCCTGTCGCCGCCGCGCAGATCGTTTGCCAATCTGGTGCATCCAGATCGGCGCAGGTGTTTAGAAATACCTGACGGGCCGCCTCATGATCATCTGCTGCCCATCCATCAAGGTCTTCAAACGAAAGAATTTTCATAGTCGTTTCGGACATCGCTACGCTCCCGACCAAGAGACCGGCCATCAGATGGGCTGCGGCAAACGCCGCCCGAAACGTCTTATTCATTCGCCTGTGGCAACAAGCTGCCAGTTAGGATCATCCGCTCCCATCACGCGCGCGAAGGTCCAAACATCTTTTTGCCGCTTGATCTGACTATCACTGCCTTCCACGATGTCGCCACCGTTGTCACGCACAACATGGGTCAGTTCCCCAATAAAGCGCACAGTGATTTCGCCTTCTTTGGTGGTATCATCAAATGTGGCGTCTTGAAGAACCATTTCGCGCACACCGACAAATTCACTTTCGACAGTCAGACCTTTTTCTTCGCGCATCTGCACGACATATGCAAAGCTCTCATAGACTTCTTCTCCGAGAAAATCTTTGATGTCGGAAAGCTCACCTTTCTCAAACGCCATGAGGATCATCTCATAAGCGCCGCGGGCTCCCCCAAGGAAATCATTCACGCCGAACTGAGGCTCAGCGGATTTCATCTTAGCCAAGGCTTCAGCCTGGGGGCTGCCTTCTTCGGCATGGTCCAAGATATCTTGATCCGGACCTCCCTCAATCACTTCGAGCTCTGGCCCCCGACGACGGGACGGCGCTGCGGCTTCCTGACGAGGGGGTTCAAACCCATCACGTGTTCCCAGTACATTGCGCAAACGCAGGATCAAAAACACAGCAATACCGGCAAGAACCAATACTTGAAGAAGGGTGGAGTTCATTTGAACCTCTTGTTGGGCATGGAAACAACTGTCTCACGCACTTATGTAAGTTACAGGCGGGGTCAAGTCCACCTCGCCAGAGGATGACATTGGAGTTAAACGAAGATGTGGCTTCTTATAGCCTTTATTGCGATCCCAATGATTGAGATCGCACTGTTTATCAGTGTTGGTGGCGCTATTGGCCTTTGGCCGACATTGGCAATTGTTCTGTTGACAGCAATCCTGGGCACCCACCTTGTGCGCTCTCAGGGTCTCGCTGCCATCGGAAATGTTCAACAGTCTTTCAACGAATTGAATGATCCAACTGAGCCTTTGGCGCATGGCGCAATGATCCTGATTGCTGGTGTTCTTCTGCTAACACCTGGATTTTTTACAGATGCCGTTGGCTTTGCCTTACTGACACCTCCGTTTCGCTCTGCTGTGTTTCACTACGCTCGAAAACGCATAAAGGTGCAAAGTTTTTCCATGGGAGGTTCGACCGGCGCTTCATTTCACGCGCAGAGTGCAAAGCGCCGCTCTGGAGCGCAAGAAAATGAGGTCATTGACGGAGAGTTTACTGAAGTCGACCCATCCACTGAATTTGCTGCCAAACAGGACAATCAGGTGAAAAAACCCACACATTCGCCTTCAGGTTGGACAAAGCATTGAGGCGCATAGTTTGACCTGATAAAGCAGGCCAAACGCGATTTTTTTGGAGACCAAAAATGGCAGAAACTGAAAACGGTGCTGCACAGCAAGCGCCGCAGCTGAAAATGAACGTTCTGACCCAGTTCGTGCGCGACATGTCGTTCGAGAATATTCTCGCTCAAAAAGGCTCTAGCGCAAACCCACAGCCTGATGTCCAGGTACAGGTGAACTTGGATGCCAAGAAGCGCGCCGCAGATAACCAGTTTGAGGTTGCTATCAAACTGAACATCACAGCCAAGAACAAAGATGACGGTGCTGAAATGTTCATCCTTGAGATGGACTATGCTGGCGTTTTCCACGTTGAAGGCGTGCCAGAAGATCAACTGCATCCGTTCCTTCTGATCGAATGCCCACGCATGTTGTTCCCATTCGTGCGTCGCATTGTGTCAGACGTGACACGCGATGGTGGTTTCCCACCATTGAACTTGGAAACTATTGATTTTGTAGCACTTTATCGCGCTGAACTCGCGCGTCGTGCACAGGAACAGAGCGAACAGCCTGTCGCCAACTGATCAGTTTGGCGCTGCCCCTTTGGCAGCGCCTTACCCAAACTAGCCGAGTTTGGACCAGAGGGCGTCAGCGCCCATTTTCTCCACAAAAGCTTTATGTGCCTCCGCTTCCGCGTCTGAAAGCCGAGACGGCAAAGGCGTTGGCCTGGCACTTGGACGCCAGTCATCCTGAATGGTGGCACTTTTCTTTTCTGAAGTATTATTAGACGCCAAAACCAGATCTGGTTGTCGTCCGCCAATCAGCTCGAGATACACTTCAGCCAGAATTTCGGAGTCAAGAAGAGCACCGTGCAACGTCCGTGAGGAGTTATCGATCCCAAATCTGCGGCAAAGAGCGTCCAGCGTTGCAGGAGACCCCGGAAATTTCTTACGCGCCATTTCCAACGTATCGACAGCGCGTTCCATCGGAATTTGCGGCAGGTTCATCCAGCTCAATTCGGCATTTAAGAATTTCATGTCGAACTTGGCATTATGGATGACAAGTTTGCTATCATTGCCGATGAAATCGAGAAACTTTTGGCCAAACGCGTTAAACACAGGTTTGTCGCGCAGTGTCACCTCTCCCGGCGCGGCATCACGAGGGATATCCAAGAGATCTGGGCCAATTCCATGCACCTTGAACGCCTCATCCGGCATAGATCGCTCAGGGTTGATGTAGACATGAAATGTCTCGCCGGTTGGCAGGTGATTGTAGAGCTCCAACGCACCGATTTCGACGATACGGTCGCCAGAAAACGGATCAAAGCCTGTGGTTTCCGTATCAAGTACGATTTCACGCATGATCCAACTGTCCTCTGATGGTTTTCACGATCTTCTCCACCTGAGACCGGGCGTGGTCAAGTGTATCCGTTTCTACCACGTAGTTTGACAATGCCACTTTTTTTTCGTTTGGCATCTGTTTTGACCGAATATGCTCAAACTGGTCTTCGGTCATCGTACCACGTTCCAGCACACGTTTTTTCTGTATTTCAGGTGAAACAGAGACACACACAACCGCGTCCATCGCTGCCTCGCCACCTGTTTCAAAGAGCAATGGAATGTCAAAAACGAGAATATCGGAGGCTGCTTCTTTGATGAAGTCAGCGCGATCTTGAGCGACCAGAGGATGGACAATTTTTTCTATTTTGCTCAGCACAGACGCATCTTTTGCAATCAGCTCTTTCAACCGATCTCGCGAAATCGCACCGTTCTCTATCGCATTTGGCAGTACTGCTGAAACAGGCGCAACAGCTGCGCCCCCTTTCGCATAAAACCTGTGCACAGCCGCATCCGCATCCCAAACCGGGCAGCCTAACTCTGAAAAAAAGCGCGCTGTCGTCGACTTCCCCATGCCGATAGAGCCGGTCAAACCGAGCTTGAACACTTGTTTGGTCATCCCAAAACGACCTGCCGTGTGGCTTCATCCACAACAGGACGGCGACCAAACCAACGCTCAAATCCCGGGACCGCTTGATGCAGCAACATTCCAAGGCCATCAACAGTCACACATCCGCGCTCTTGGGCTGTTTTGAGGAAATTTGTGACCAGAGGGTTATACACCAGATCCGTCACAACTGTTTCACTGCGCAAACCATCCATCGGTATCCGAAGCTCAGATTTACCGGCCATCCCCAATGAAGTTGTGTTCACCAGTGTCGCCGCTTCTTCGAGAATATTGCCGGCCTGGACCCATTCGATGACTTTAACGCGCGCGCCAAAATCCTCTCTTAGACGTTCGGCACGAACCCGTGTACGATTTGTGATCAGGATCTCGGGCACGCCAGCATCTAGCAAAGACGCCACTACAGCACGGGCCGCCCCCCCGGCGCCAAGCACCACAGCAGCCCCATTTTCTGCCCGCCAGTCAGGTGCGCCATCGCGCAAGTTTTCTATGAAACCATAACCGTCTGTATTATCGCCCATAATACTGCCATCAGAGCGAAAAATCAGTGTGTTCACAGCACCGATAAGAGTGGCGCGATCGGTGATCTGATCCACAAACTGAACAACGCGCTCTTTATGAGGGAGTGTCACATTGCAACCAACAAACCCCATCCTTGGCATTGCTCTTAAGACATCCTCTAAATCATCGGCGGCCACCTCCATTGGGATGTAATGCCCTGAAATTTCATACTTCTTCAGCCAGTGCCCATGTAGCAAAGGTGATTTCGAATGCGCGATTGGATTGCCGATCACACCGGCAAGGGGAATGGAAGGTAGGGTCATTGTTCTAGGTCTCCCCTGACGGTCAAATATGAGAGTATTTCCACAAGTGGCATTCCAAGCACCGTGAAATAATCTCCATCGATTTTATCAAACAGCCGAACACCCTCTTCTTCGAGTTTATAACTTCCAACAGCATGGGAGATACTGTCGAAATTGCGCGCGACATACTCTTCCAAAAACGCGTCGCTAAAGTTCCTCATAAAGAGCCTTACGACACCGACGAACCTCCAGATCGGTTCTCCATTTTGGTAAATCACCGCTGCAGACAGCAACTTATGCCGTGTGCCACGCAACATTAAGAGCTGATTGCGTGCATCAGCGACACTCGCTGGTTTAGAAAAGATGGTGCCGTTAAGTTCTAAAACCTGATCGCATCCAATAACGGTGGCTTCTGGTCGTTTAGAACTCACTTTGCGCGCTTTCGCTTCCGCCAGCGCATCAGCAATATCCTGCGGGGAAGCGCCTTCTGCTTGTAGCGCACGTTTGATCATCTCTTCATCCACACGCGGCTTCACTGTCTCAAAGTCTACGTTTGCATTCCGAAGCAACTGAGCCCGTATCTCAGAGCCCGAAGCGAGGATCAGGGAAGAGGTCATGTGGATAAATCCGTGGAGAAGGAAAGGAACATCTGGTGAGTCCTTTCTGGAAACTTCTGTGAGATTTTGCAAGCTGGGGAAACTCACCCAGACTTCAGGGAAATCCCCCGTTTTCCTGCACCGTGGATGAGGAAAACTTTACCTGGGGGAGGAATCAGCCGCATACCGCTTCATCCTCATCTTTACCCACAGCCATCCACAGATCATGTTTTTCTCAAGTCTTTGACTCTACATGACTTTTTTCACTTTAGCCCCAGATGTGGGAGTCTTCTTAGAAATTCTATCCTCCTGTGTAAAACTGCGTGGGAAATTCCATAATCCACAGGTTTTGGCGTCCCAACAAAATCATCATCCTTTTCTAAATATATTTATTTATTTAGAGAGGGTGGGCTCGTCCCAAGGATCAAAACCGCATGAGCTACTTTCTGGTAGACATTTACCCTTATGTTCTCGCTTTCCATATCATGGCTGTGATCAGCTGGATGGCGGGCTTGTTCTATCTCCCTCGTCTATTCGTCTATCATGCGGAAAGAGCTCAGCAGGGGGATCAGCTCGATGAAACGCTCAAAATCATGGAATACAAACTTCAGCGCTACATCATGGCGCCTGCGAGTGTTGCGGCATGGCTTGCAGGTCTCACACTGGTTTTTACGCCCGGAATTGTCGATTGGTCGTCAGTTTGGCCGTATACCAAGGCATTTGGGGTAATCTGCATGACTGGGTTTGATCACTGGCTTATGCAAATGAGAAAGAAGTTTGACCGGAACGAGAATACCCTCACCGGACGCCAATATCGTTTGATGAACGAAGTGCCGACGATCTTGATGGTCATCATCGTGGTTTCGGTGGTGGTGAAATTCTGAATTTATTGACTCAGAACAGCGAAAGCCGTATCTGAGTCGTCAACTGGCCCGTCCGGGTTAAGTGTATCCCTTATATAGAGCACATGACCTGCCCCATTTCGGGCAGCACAGGATTTTTTCATGACACAAGAAAAGCTTGCTCTTGGCGATTTGAAAGCCAAAAGCCCAAAAGCACTCTTGGCAATGGCCGAAGAGCTGGAAATCGAGAACGCATCGACGATGCGCAAGGGCGAGATGATGTTCCAGATTCTGCGCGAGCGCGCGGATGATGGTTGGGAAATCTCTGGTGATGGTGTTCTTGAGGTGCTCCAAGACGGTTTTGGTTTCTTGCGCTCTCCTGAAGCCAACTATTTGCCGGGCCCCGATGACATCTATGTCAGCCCAGATATGATCCGTCAGCATTCTCTGCGTACGGGTGACACTGTGAATGGCGTTATGACCGCGCCTGGCGACAATGAGCGCTATTTTGCGCTGACTGGTGTGTCTCAGATCAACTTTGAGGCGCCAGAGAAAGCCAAGCACAAGATTGCGTTTGACAACCTTACACCGCTCTATCCGGATGAGCGCCTGAAGATGGAGATCGAAGATCCCACCATCAAGGACCGCTCCGCTCGTGTTATTGATTTGGTGGCGCCAATCGGTAAGGGGCAGCGGTCTTTGATTGTGGCTCCGCCACGAACCGGTAAAACCGTATTGCTGCAAAATATCGCGCACAGCATCGAAGCCAACCACCCAGAGTGTTACTTGATCGTTCTGCTGATCGACGAGCGCCCGGAAGAAGTGACAGACATGCAGCGCTCCGTGAAAGGGGAGGTTATTTCCTCTACCTTTGACGAACCGGCCACCCGCCACGTCGCTGTGTCTGAAATGGTGATTGAAAAGGCAAAGCGCCTTGTGGAGCATAAACGAGATGTTGTGATCCTTCTGGACTCAATCACAAGACTTGGTCGCGCTTTCAACACCGTGGTGCCTTCCTCTGGTAAAGTTTTGACCGGTGGTGTAGACGCCAACGCGTTGCAACGCCCCAAACGTTTCTTTGGTGCTGCCCGTAACATCGAAGAAGGTGGATCGCTGACCATCATTTCAACTGCGCTGATCGACACCGGCTCGCGTATGGACGAGGTGATCTTTGAAGAGTTCAAAGGCACCGGTAACTCTGAGATCGTGCTGGATCGTAAAGTTGCAGACAAACGTGTCTTCCCGGCGATCGACATTCTCAAATCCGGTACGCGGAAAGAGGATCTGCTCGTCGACAAAGGCGATCTGGCCAAGACTTTCGTACTGCGTCGTATCCTCAACCCGATGGGCACCACGGATGCTGTCGAATTCTTGCTTGGTAAGCTGAAGCAAACCAAAACCAATGGCGAGTTCTTTGACTCGATGAACACTTAAGGAATGTGACATGGCCTATGTGCCAGACACAGTTTTCGCCTTAGCAACGGCCCCCGGTAAAGCGGGGGTCGCTGTCGTTCGTGTGTCCGGTTCCCGGGCTGCTGAGGCGGGCAGGGCGCTTTTCGGAACGTTGCCCAAACCAAGATTTGCTGCTTTGAAGATTTTGAAAGACAGCGAAGGCCGTCGTCTGGATCAGGCTTTGGTGCTCTATTTCGAAGAGAAAGCCAGCTTCACCGGCGAAGAAGTCCTTGAGCTTCATCTGCATGGCTCTACCGCCGTGGTGAACGCAGTCTTGCGAGAGCTGTCCGAGATGGAAGGTCTGCGTCTGGCTGAAGCGGGGGAATTCACCCGACGCGCTTTGGAAAATGGCTGTCTTGATCTTGCGCAGGTAGAGGGTTTGGCGGATCTGATTGATGCAGAAACCGAAGCCCAACGGCGGCAAGCCTTGCGCGTTTTGTCTGGCGATCTCGGTGATCTCGCGGGCAAATGGCGTAGAGATCTGATCCGAGCTGCAGCTCTGATTGAAGCCACCATTGATTTTGCCGACGAAGATGTTCCTGTCGATGTGACCCCTGAGGTCACGGAATTGCTCTCTGGTGTGCGATCTGAATTGGATCGTGAGATTGCAGGAGTAGATACCGCCGAACGCATTCGCACTGGATTTGAGGTGGCTATTCTTGGCGCGCCCAATGTCGGGAAATCCACTTTGCTCAATGCGCTTGCCGGGCGCGAAGCGGCGATCACCTCTGAATATGCTGGCACCACGCGCGACGTGATTGAGGTTCGTATGGAGCTGAATGGCCTTCCTGTGACCTTGCTCGACACCGCTGGATTGCGCGAAACGGATGATCATGTTGAAGGCATTGGGATCCAACGCGCCCGTGAACGGGCAGAGGCTGCGGATTTGCGCGTTTTCCTAAAAACTCAGGATGAAAGCCCTGACTTTGAACCTCTGCCAGAAGATGTGATCCGGATTGCAAAAGCTGACACGCTCGATGATCTCGAGAACGCGATATCTGGAAAGACTGGTTTTGGTGTCACCGAGTTGGTGTCTGAAATTACGGATAAACTGTCAGAACAGGCATCTCGATCCGGTGTCGCAACGCGTGAACGTCATCGTATCGCTATGAAGCGCGCATCAGAGTCCCTTGATGCAGGTCGGGCTGTTCTCGCTTTGGGACCAGATCACTATGATATAGGTGCTGAAGAGCTGCGAACGGCGATTCGATCCCTTGATTCAATCGTTGGGCATGTCGATGTAGAGAACTTGCTGGATGAAATTTTCTCGAGTTTCTGTATCGGAAAGTAATCAAAGTTAAGGGAGTGTTTCACGTGAAACATTTTGACGTCATTGTTGTTGGTGGTGGCCATGCAGGAGCGGACGCCGCTGCCGCCTCAGCGCGGATGGGCGCAGCCACAGCTCTGATTACGCTGAATAGGTCTGGTATCGGTGTCATGTCCTGTAATCCCGCGATTGGGGGACTCGGTAAAGGCCATCTTGTGCGAGAGGTGGACGCACTTGACGGCCTCATGGGACGCGTCGCTGACAAAGCAGGTATACAATTTCGTCTTCTCAATCGACGCAAAGGTCCAGCAGTGCAGGGGCCTCGTGCGCAGTCGGATCGGAAAATTTACCGCACAGAGATGCTGGCAGAAATCGATGCGACAGCCAACCTGACAGTGGTTGAGGGAGAAGCGACAGATTTCCTTATGGAAGGTCAGGCCGTGCGCGGCGTGGTGCTTGCAGATGGTTCAGAAATTTCAGCTTCGGCCGTGGTTTTGACCACAGGAACTTTTTTACGTGGCGTGATCCATATTGGAGACGTATCCCGGCCCGGTGGACGTATGGGAGATGAGGCCTCCATCAAATTGGCGGAGCGGATTGACAGCTTTGGTTTGCCTCTTGGTCGTTTGAAAACAGGCACTCCGCCCCGTTTGAATGGGAAAACGATCAAATGGGATCTTTTGGCCAGTCAGCCAGGCGATGAAGATCCCGTTTTGTTTTCGTTTATGAATAGAAGGCCTATTGCGCGCCAAATTTCTTGCGGGATCACGCATACAAATACAAAGACGCATGACATCATTCGGGAAAATCTTGATCGATCTGCGATGTATGGCGGACACATCGAAGGAGTGGGACCGCGATATTGTCCGTCTATTGAAGACAAAATTGTGCGGTTTGCTGACAAGGACTCTCATCAGGTGTTTCTGGAACCTGAGGGACTGGATGATAGCACGGTTTACCCCAATGGGATTTCGACATCTTTGCCAGTTGATGTTCAGGAAGCCTATGTTCGGTCGATGTATGGCCTCGAAGATGTCGAGATTGTGCAGCCCGGTTATGCGATTGAATATGACTATATTGATCCGCGGGCATTGAACGCTGAATTGGGGGTGAAAGGGGTTCCAGGTCTATATCTAGCGGGTCAGATAAATGGCACCACAGGATATGAAGAAGCGGCGGCGCAGGGCCTTGTGGCCGGTTTGAACGCTTCTTTGTATGCGAAGGGCAAAGAGCCGCACCATTTCAGCCGATCCGACAGCTATATTGGTGTGATGATCGATGATTTGATCACGCGTGGTGTGACTGAACCCTATCGTATGTTCACGTCGCGCGCTGAGTTTCGTTTGTCATTGCGTGCCGATAATGCGGATCAACGACTTACCCCGGTGGGTATGGAGCTTGGGCTCATCGGGGAAACCAGGAAAGAAGTCTTTTCAAATAAGCAGGAGATGCTTTCAGCTGGGAAGACGTTGCTCGAACAGGAGATCTTTACACCAAAACAGATCAAAGATGCAGGGATCGCTGTCAATCAAGATGGTAATCGCCGCTCTGCGTTTCAGGTGCTTGCATTCCCTGAGGTAGGATTTGAGGATTTGATCGCGTTGAATGGCGCTTATGAAAATGTAGACAAAGAGATCCAGTTGCAGTTGGAGCGGGACGCACTTTATGCAAACTACATTGAACGTCAAAAACGCGATGTAGACGCTATGCAGCGGGATGAAGCGCTGATTATTCCCTCAGGCTTCGATTTCGATGTCATTGATGGATTAAGCAACGAATTGAAATATAAGCTTAATTCGGTTCGTCCTTCCAACTTGGGGCAAGCCGGACGTATCGATGGTATGACACCTGCTGCACTGACACTATTGCTTGCGAAGCTGCGGCAGGCGCAGAAGGCAAAGTCAGCATGACGGACTGTTCGGTATCAATACTAAATAAACTAGATGTTTCACGTGAAACATTTGAGCGTCTAGAAATTCTTGCCGAACTCTTGGTGAAGTGGAATCTGCGTATCAATCTGGTTTCTAAGAGCACTTTGGACGCACTCTGGGAAAGACACATTCTGGACTCTGTGCAAGTGCTACGGTGTGCACCAAGTCGTGCCAATCATTGGGTTGATATCGGTAGTGGTGGTGGATTTCCTGGGTTGGTTGTCGCGCTTATGAACGCAGAGCGCGAGGCGCCTGAAAGTGTGACGCTTATCGAAAGCGATCAAAGAAAATGCGCCTTTCTCCGAACAGTTTTAAGAGAAACCGGTGTTGAGGCTCAGATTCTCACTGAGCGCATTGAAAAGGCTCCTGCACAAAATGCAGATGTCCTTTCTGCGCGCGCATTGGCCGATCTAGGGTTACTTTTTGAGTTTTCTGAGCGCCATTTGCATAGAAACGGTACCGCCGTGTTCCCAAAAGGCGCGAATTGGGAAAAAGAACTTAAATCCGTCCAGGAATTATGGTCATTTGATTACGAAGTGGTAAAGAGTATTACAGACTCTCAAGCAGTCATCCTGAAAGTCGGAGAACTCAAACGTGTCGGATCCCACACGCCCTAAGGGCCCTAAAATCATTGCTGTGGCCAACCAAAAAGGGGGAGTGGGGAAGACCACAACAGCAATCAATTTGGCAGCTGCCTTGGCCGAACAAAAGTGCCGGGTTCTTCTGGTCGATCTGGATCCACAAGGGAACGCCTCCACTGGTTTGGGTATTGATGCAGAAGATAGAGAGCACACCACATATGATCTTTTGACAGGTGAAGCTGAGCTCGAAGACGTTGTTCAAGCCACTGAAATGGAGACAATGTGGATTGTCCCTGCGACTGTTGATCTTAGTTCTGCTGACATTGAGCTTATGACCAATGAAAAACGTAGTTTTCTCCTGCACGATGCTTTGCGCCAGCCAGCGATGGATGGATATGAGCTCGACTACATTCTTGTCGATTGCCCGCCCTCTCTGAACTTACTAACTGTGAACGCTATGATTGCAGCACACTCTGTGCTTATCCCTCTGCAAAGTGAGTTTTTTGCACTTGAGGGGCTTTCTCAATTGATGCTCACCGTGAGGGAAGTGCGTCAAACAGCGAATTCGGGTCTTCGGATTGAGGGCATTGTTTTGACCATGTTTGATGCAAGGAACAATTTGTCCCAACAAGTCGAACAAGATGCGCGCGACAATTTGGGGGAATTGGTTTTTGAGACGAAGATTCCGCGCAACGTCCGCGTTTCTGAGGCGCCATCATACGCACAGTCGGTACTGAAATATGATCCGACTTCAAAAGGTGCCGAAGCCTACAGGTCTTTGGCAAAAGAGCTGTTGGCCAAAAACTACAAAGTAGCAGCATAAAGGAGGCCAGGATGGCAGACAAAAAGAAACCACGCGGCCTTGGCCGTGGCCTCAGTGCTTTGATGGCTGACGTCACTGAAGATACAAACGCACAATCGTCAACCACACCGAGACGCGCGGATATGGTGGTGCCAATCGAGAGGATTGAACCAAATCCAGATCAGCCACGGCGCGACTTTACACCAGAACAACTTGACGACCTCGCGAATTCTATTCGTGAAAAAGGCGTCATTCAGCCTCTTATCGTTAGAAAAAAAGCTGGTGATCATTATGAAATCGTAGCTGGCGAACGCCGTTGGCGCGCATCACAGATGGCGAAATTGCATGAGTTGCCTGTCATCGTACGTGATTATGATGATACAGAAGTTCTTGAGATCGCGATCATTGAGAATATCCAGCGCGCTGACTTGAACCCAGTTGAAGAGGCGATGGGCTATCGCCAACTGATGCAGAAGTTTGGTCACACGCAAGAGAAGGTGTCAGAAGCGCTTGGCAAGAGCCGCAGCCATATCGCGAATTTGATGCGGTTGTTGAATCTTCCAGATGATGTGCAGTTGATGCTGAGAGAAGGCCATCTGTCAGCCGGTCATGCACGGGCGTTGATCACTACGGACAATGCTTCTGAGCTTGCGAAAAAAGTGGTCAAAGATGGATTGTCGGTAAGACAGACGGAAAAACTGGCCAAAAAAGCGAGCTCTCTCGTCGAGCAAATTAAAAAACCTCGCGCAAAGATACATAAGGACGCCGACACAGTTGCGTTAGAGGGCGATCTTTCTGCCAATTTAGGGATGAAAGTCAGCGTTGATCACTTGTCTGGCGGAGAATCTGGAAAAATAACTATTAGTTATCAGACACTTGATGATCTTGATGAACTATGCCGGATTTTGTCTTCTACGCGTTAGGGCGCGTCCAGATGAAAAAAAGTACCGCACTCAAAACCATCGCTTGAATGACCAAGACGATGGTTTTTACATCAAGGGCGACAGAAATTCCGAAAACTGCAGCGATTGAAAGTGTAGCAGCTCGTTTTGCTGATGGTTTGATTGCTCCGTTGCGATTCCAGTCTTGGATCATTGGACCAAACACCTTGTGACTGAGCAACCAGTTGTGCAGTTTCTCTGACGAGCGCGCAAAGCAGAAAGTCGCAAGAAGCAGGAATGGCACGGTTGGCAATAGAGGCAAAACGATGCCAACCAATGCGAAGGCTACGCAAACCAATCCACACAACAACCATATTGCTCGCATCAATCCACCAAAAGCTCAGATAAGACTGAATTTAGGACCATACGTCCCTCTGGCAAGACGCGCAGATGCCGCACATCACGCGTGATCATACCTATGTCGATGAGGTTATCGACACGTTTCCCCTCAAGAGGTCTACCTGCCAACGCCTCATATCTATTGAGATCGATTCCTTCGCTTAGTCGAAGTCCCATCAATAGAAACTCCGCTGCCTGATCTGCCTGAGAGATGGCCTCTCTGAGGTTTTCGCCATTCCCCGCTTCTGCTTCCTGTAGCCATCTGTTGGGATTTCGCCACGTTTCTGTGGCGTATCGTGTCCCCTGGACAGTCACGCGAGCATGAGCGCCGGGACCAATGGCAGCGTAGTCTCCATAGCGCCAGTAGATTTGGTTGTGCCGAGACTCAGAACCTATAGCTGCGTAGTTGGAGACTTCGTATGGAAGCATCCCTGCCGCGGCGCAAATTTCCTGCGTTGCTTCGTACATGTCTGCGGCAAGGTCATCTTCTGGCAGGCCGCGCAGTTTTCCTCGGTTGTATCGGTCACCAAACGCGGTGCCTTGCTCAATTGTAAGCTGATACAGTGACAAGTGATCGATTGTCATGGATAGAGCTTCGGAAAGTTCACTTTTCCAGGCATCTAAAGTCTGATCTTGACGCGCGTAGATCAGATCAAAACTGACCCTATCAAAGGTTTTCCTCGCAATCTCAAACGCTTTCTTAGCCTCTGAAACAGAATGGATCCGTCCAAGTCGACGTAGATCGTCGTCGTTAAGTGCTTGGATACCCATAGAGATCCTGTTCACGCCGCCGTCCCGATAGGCGACAAATCTACCCGCTTCGACAGAACCAGGATTCGCTTCTAGCGTGATTTCCATGTCGTTTGATGTTGGCCAGAGTGTGCGCACACGATCTAAAATAGATGCAACTATTTCCGGGTCCATCAAGCTAGGTGTTCCACCGCCAAAAAATACAGTGTTCAGAACCCGCCCTTGTGTTTCTGCAGCGACACGATCCAATTCTGAGAGATAAGCGCGCAGCCACCGGTATTGATCGATTTCTCGGCTCACATGGCTGTTGAAATCGCAATAGGGGCATTTGGCCTGACAAAATGGCCAATGAATATACAGGCCAAAGCCCCCGTTTTGCCAATCCTCAGCCAAAACAGCCCGCCACAAAGGCTTTCACGGCGTGACCGCGATGGCTGATTTTGTTTTTTTCCCAGCGATCCATTTCCGCAAAGGTCACGTCATGACCTTCAGGAACAAACATAGGATCATAGCCAAACCCGTCTTTGCCACGGATAGGCCAGACAAGATGACCGGGCGCCACGCCCTCAAAGACTTCGTCATGTCCGTCTGGCCATGCCAGCACCAAAGTGGAGCGGAACTGTGCGAGGCGTGGATGCGGAGCATTGATAGCTTCAAGCTCCTCATGCGCGCGTGTCATAGCCATCATGAAATCTCGGCCATTCTCGGTTTCAGCCCAATCTGCAGTATAGACACCCGGCGCGCCATTCAACGCATCAATCGTGATCCCGCTGTCATCGGAGAGGGCGGGCAGACCGGTCGATTTGGCGGCGGCATGTGCCTTGATACGCGCGTTGCCGACAAAAGTGTCTTCGGTCTCTTCTGGTTCTGGCAGATCCATTTCTGCAGCACCTATGACTTTTACGCCAAAGGGCTCGAGGAGATGTGTCATCTCCTCGAGCTTGCCTCTGTTGTGCGTTGCCATCAGCAGAGTTCTATCTGCGAACTTGCGGGTCATGCGACGGCTGCCTCTTGAGCGGCAACGAGTTCTGCCACGCCTTTTTCTGCAAGATCAAGCAGTTGGTTCATTTGATCTCGGGAATAGGTGGCGCCTTCCGCTGACATTTGGGTTTCGATCATCTGGCCGTTTGCGAGCATGATGAAGTTACCGTCTACGCCGGCTTCGCTGTCTTCTGGATAGTCCAGATCCAGAACAGGCTGGCCCGCATAGATACCGCAAGATACAGCCGCTACAGGAGCAATCAGTGGATCTGTGGTGATATCACCTGCTTTCATAAGCTTGTTCACTGCCAAACGCAGGGCTACCCAACCGCCCGTGATGGACGCGCAGCGTGTGCCGCCGTCTGCTTGAATGACATCACAATCGATAGTGATCTGGCGTTCGCCGAGGGCGACGCGGTCCACGCCAGCGCGCAAGGAACGGCCGATCAGGCGTTGAATTTCTACGGTGCGACCGCCTTGCTTTCCTGCAGCCGCTTCGCGGCGCATACGTGAGGATGTGGAACGTGGAAGCATTCCGTACTCAGCTGTTACCCACCCCAGGCCAGAGCCCTTGATGAACGGGGGGACGCGGGCTTCCAATGAGGCAGTGCAAAGCACATGCGTGTCGCCCATTTTGATCAGGCAGGAGCCTTCGGCGTGTTTGGTCACATTTGTTTCTATCGACACTTCACGCATTTCATTCAGCGGACGTCCAGAGGGGCGCATAGGAAATTCCTTCTCTTGATTTCATTTGGGCATAGCCGCGTGGGCAGGGCGGGTGCAACCCCGATTGACCTTTGCGCTTGAGCCTATTTTATTGAAAGACAGAAGGCACGGGCAGATGACAGACACCACTAAAATCCTAGAAGAAATGAATGAACGCAGTCGGGAAGTGTTTCGCCGTGTGGTCGAAGGCTATCTTGAGACCGGCGACCCAGTCGGATCACGGACACTTACCAGATCGCTCTCTGAAAAAGTCAGCGCGGCTACAATTCGAAATGTGATGCAGGATCTGGAATATCTTGGCCTGTTGGACAGCCCACATGTCTCTGCCGGACGCGTTCCAACTCAGCAGGGTTTACGCATGTTTGTGGATGGATTGCTGGAAGTCGGCGATCTTGATCAGGGCGACCGCAAGAAAATTGATGCGACCTTGGGGGAAAGTGACACGGATGTGAATAATATGCTTGATCGTGTCAGCACCGCACTTTCCGGCGTCACACAAGGCGCTTCATTGGTGCTTGCGCCCAAACATGAAGCACCAATCAAACACATAGAGTTTGTATCATTGGCGCATGACCGCGCACTTGTGGTTCTGGTTTTTGCCGATGGACATGTCGAAAATCGATTGTTTACGCCACCGCCGGGGCAAACGCCAAGTTCAATGCGTGAGGCAGCCAATTTCCTAAATGCAGTGGCCGAAGGGCGCACATTGAGTGAGGTTGGGAAAGCGGTGCGTGAAGAGATTGCCCGCCGTCGCCAAGAGATAGACACACTTGCAGCAGATCTTGTGGAGAGCGGAATCGCGCTGTGGGCCGGCGACGGGGGGCAAGAGGAGCGCCTAATCGTGAGAGGCCGTGCGAATCTGCTTGGAACCGATGCAGAAGAGCAGGACTTGGAACGCATCCGGACGTTGTTTGATGATCTGGAACGTAAGCGCGATATTGCCGATTTTCTGGAACTTGCAGAGCAAGGCGATGGCGTGCGCATTTTTATTGGCTCAGAGAACAAACTTTTTTCACTTTCGGGTTCCTCTTTGGTGGTGTCTCCCTATATGAACGCTGATCGAAAGATCGTGGGTGCTGTTGGGGTCATTGGGCCCAAGCGCCTGAACTATGGACGCATTGTGCCGATTGTGGATTACACGGCACAACTGGTTGGAAAATTGATATCTGACCGCGGTTAGAGGTGAAAAATGGCTGAGCCGAAAGACAATGAGTTTCTGGACGATATCGCAGAAGCCGAAGCCGAAGAATTTGCTCAGAGCCTTGATGAGCTCGCAGATGAAGCGGTTGAATTGGATGAGTTGCGCGCAGAGCGTGACGAGCTGAAAGATCGCTGGATGCGTGCGTTGGCCGACGCCGAAAACGCACGTAAGCGCGGCGACAAAGCCCGTCGTGACGCGGAGCAATACGGTGGTTCCAAACTGGCTCGCGACATGTTGCCTGTATTTGACAACATGAAACGTGCCGTTGAATCCATCACCGAAGAGCAAAAAGAAGCTTCCTCTGCATTGATCGAAGGTATCGAGCTGACAATGCGTGAGCTGCTGAAAACATTCTCTAAGCATGGCATCGAAATGATTTCGCCCGAAGTGGGCGACAAATTCGATCCAAATGTTCACGAGGCGATGTTTGAGGCCCCAGTGCCCGGTACCAAAGCTGGCGACATTATTCAGGTTTCCGCACAAGGCTTCATGCTACACGATCGCCTTTTGCGGCCAGCTCAGGTGGGTGTGAGCTCCACGCCAGCTTGAACTAAATAAAAACAGTTTGCTAAAGCCTCCGATTTTTCGGGGGCTTTTTTGTCGAAACTCTTTGGCCTGAAACTGCGAAATTCAGAAGCTTCTTCTATGCGCGCTTTTGAATTTCTACCAATAGCCTTGCGTCAGAGCGACTTAAACGGCGACGTCGATTGGAAGTCGCAGAACTGAATTCTGGCGCACTCGGCAAAAACGCAGTCATTTCATCGGAGCCGACAGCTTCAAAAAGGGGCATGTCTGCTCCAGCATGGCGCATTTCGACTTGCATACCGTCCGCTGTGATAATTTGCGGCACATCGCAAAGCACAAGAAAGTACTCCGTACTTGGGCTGTGTGAAATGTCTTCCATTATGCCGCGCCATCCGATGAGGTCCTTGACTGGAACCATAACCTCGCGACTTGTGAAGGCTGCTTCAAAAGCAAAACTCCGCATCCAAATTCGGGTGTTCGGGGCGAGCCAGCAATCTCTTATCGGGACATTGCGACCCAGTGCACCTGCTGGCACCTTGATCGGACATTCGACCGCAGAAAGTTTTCCAATCCAACGGACAGGGCTGAGGCCGCGATCGCGGCTGACGATCTCGTCCCCAACCCGAAGAGTTTCGACCTTCACTTCTCCTCTCCGGGTTGCGATTTCTGTGCCGCGTGTCACCAAGCTTATTTCTTTGGAAGCAAGACTTTCGATTTGATGATCACAACTGCCTGTAAGGGCCCTAACGTTCTGTTCCACTTTCTGCTCTCCCATCACCAATAGACTGACCGTTTCTTCGATCAGCATCCCCGTGGTGGCAGTGTGTTCGTGGTTAAAGCCCTGGCAGAGGCTGTTTCTTCAGTTGCAGCGCTTTTCTGCATCCTCAACAGCGGCGGTGAAGCCTCTCAATGAGAACGTGTCCGCTGTTTTGGTCCCGCGCGAGGATCGCGCAGACATCGTTGCATCTGCACCGCGTTTCATCGCTGCTACGATCTTGGCGTCATCACCAGAGGAGGCGGGCCAGGCCCATTCGCCTTCGGTGATCATGACAAAGCTCTGCCCATCTATGCTCACTTCAACTGTGGATCCCCCGGCAAAAGGGTAACCACCAGTAAAGCCCACCTGTGCAGTAACGCTTTCGTGTGGCAGGAAGGATACCATCAGAAGGATATCGCTGCGTCTCACGGCAACCACCTGACCGCCGCGCGTGTTTACGCTCTCTTTTGCAGTGCTCACTGCCCAACATTCACGTTTGTCGCCGTCTTTGTGTTCAAAAACGCTCCAATCCGTGATGGCGTTCACTTGATTTTCGCTTGATGCTTGTGCTGAAACACTGCCGCCCCAAAGCGTTGCCGCTATGCACAGCGCTGTCATCCAACGTGATGTCATGCTCTTCTACAGCCTCCAAGCTGTCTGTTGCCTCTTGTCGCCGCCCGCTGGCTTTGCACCATTTGTCTTGGGCTGACGCTAATTATACGCGATACAGTGAGCTTAGCCCATGATTGCCGCGAGACGAAAGACCCGTTGGCACAAATTTGCCCATGAAAGCGAGAGATTTATGACCAAAGCCGTGCCCATGACTGAGATTTGGCGGGGAGATATTCTGGAGAGTGTCCACAGTGGGCATGCAGTGGTCTGCAACGCGGAGGGTGATATTGTAGAAGCTTGGGGAGATCCAGACGCAGTGGTGCTGCCGCGGAGCTCTTCCAAGATGATACAGGCACTGCCTTTGGTGGAAAGCGGTGCGGCGGATGCCGCAGGTTTGACAGACAAGCATTTGGCGCTGTCTTGCGCTTCTCACAATGCCTCCAAAATCCACAATGATATGGTGACTGCATGGCTTTCAGCGCAGGGGTTTTCGGATGATGATCTGATCTGTGGCCCCCAGGAGCCGCGTGATATTGGCATTCGCGACGAGTTGATACGCTGTAATGATCCAGTGTGTCGCGTGCATAATAACTGTTCTGGAAAGCACACCGGCTTTCTGACACTCACAAAACATCTGGGCGCAGAGCGAAACTACACAGACATCGATCACCCAGTGCAAAAAGCGGTTTTGGCTGCGCATGAAGACCTTACCCACGAAACCAGCCCAGGATACGGTATTGATGGCTGCTCGGCGCCCAATCATGCAAGCACACTCAAAGGTATGGCGCGCGCGATGGCTTTCTTTGCTGCAGCGCGGGAAGGGCAGGGCACGCGAGAAACAGCCGCGGCGCGTTTGCGCGATGCGATGGCGAAACATCCGGAATATGTCGCGGGCGAAGGTCGCGCCTGTACCAACCTAATGCGGGCGATGGGCCACAAGGTTGCCATCAAGACCGGCGCAGAAGCATATTTTATCGCCATTTTGCCGGAACAAAAACTTGGAGTGGCGTTGAAAATCATCGACGGGGGCACCCGCGCTTCTGAGAATGCGATAGCAGCCATTCTCGCTAAGCTTGGTGTTCTGGATCCTGCTCACCCTGAAACCGCAAAGTACTTGGATGCGCCGATCAGAAACTGGGATGGCTTGCAAACAGGCATCATGCGGGCGTCTCCCGCGCTGCGTTAAAGTCTTTGCGTGATAGCTATCAGGCTGGAGCCTGTAAACCAGGCTCCAGCAATTGTGTCTGCGCTTACAGCACGTCCCAAAGTAGTTTCAGAGCAAGCGCAACCGAGGTCACAACCAAGAGAGGACGGATCAATTTCGCGCCTTTGGCCATCGCAACCTTTGCGCCGAGTCGCGCACCAAGGATTTGCATGGCCCCCATTGCCAAACCGATCGCCCAAAGTGGGTTTGCCACGAGTATAAACCCAGCCAGCCCACCGACATTTGATGCGAAGTTCAAGAGCTTTGTATGCGCTGTGGCCTTCAAAATCCCGTAGCCCCCTAAAGCAACGAAGGCGATCATGTAAAAACTACCCGCCCCTGGTCCGAGAATTCCGTCGTAGAATGCCACCAAAGGAACAGCAGACAGTGAAAAAGCAACCGGTTTGAGCCGCGCTGTTCTGTCCATCTCTCCGGGATCCTTGCGAAGTGCAAAGAACAGTGCGATGCCGATCAGCAATACTGGCAGGACAAGCCGTATCCAGTTTGTTGGCAGGAAAGAGACTGCCAACGCACCGATAAGCGAGGCAAAAAACGCCAAAAGCGCTGGCGCGGCTTGCGATTTAAGATCTACAAGTCCGCTTTTTGCATATGCGTAGGCGGCTGTACCCGAGCCAAACATGCCTTGAATCTTGTTGGTGGCCAATGCCTGCACCGGCGGAACACCTGCGATCATAAGTGCTGGAACCGTGATCAGCCCACCACCGCCAGCGATGGCGTCTACAAAGCCCGCAAAGAACCCGGCTGCCAACAAGAGCAGCAGCCCTTCAATTCCAAATTCAAGCATAGATCAGGGGCCCACAAAATCGGACTTAGCATAGCCTTGGATGTAAAGCAGGGCCGTCAGATCGCCATGATTGATACGAATGTCGCATTCTGCTGCGACAGAGGGTTTGGCATGGAGCGCCACGCCAGCGCCGGCGAGCCCAAGCATGCCAAGGTCATTGGCGCCGTCGCCCACTGCGATAACGTCTTGATGCGCCAAGCCTAAACGAGCTGTGATCTCTTTCAGTGCCTGTACTTTGGCTTTACGACCTAAGATGGGATATCCCACTGCGCCGGTCAGTTTTTCATACTCCACCAATAAGGTGTTGGCGCGGTTCTCGTTAAAACCAAGTTCAGACGCCACTTTCGCAGTGAACGCTGTAAATCCCCCGGATACCAACGCGGCATAAGCGCCATTGGCTTTCATCGTTGCCAAAAGCGCTTTGCCTCCGGGCATGAAGGTGATGCGCTCTGCCAGCACTTTGGAGATCACGCTCTCGTCCAGACCTTCAAGCAAGCCGACCCGCTCGGTCAGCGCGCCCTCAAAATCGAGCTCGCCGTTCATTGCCCGCGCTGTGATGTCTTTGACGCGTTCGCCAACACCGGCCTCATCGGCCAGCTCGTCGATACATTCCTGTTCGATCATGGTGCTGTCCATATCCGCGAGCAGCATCTTTTTGCGACGTCCCTCGGTGGGTTGCAGAACCAGATCCACATGCGCTTTCTGCAGATCCTCCCACACTGTCCAAAGCGTGTCGGGTTTGATCGCAACAGAAAACTCGGCGGCTTCGCCTTCTGCAAGCCAATGCGCCTCGCCGCCGCCCCAGGCATTTCGCAGAGACTCCACAAGCGCGCGATCCAGGTTTGGCGCGGCAGGGTTGGTCAAAAGCGTGGCGGTGAACATCGGCGGCCTCAACAGATTTGGAATTTGGGTGACCGTCATAGAGCATGGCAGAGCCGGTGATTCCAGTACCAGATTTTGGTACCGATAAGGTTTTCTTCACCAGAATCTGCACGCACCACCTCCCTGAGCGCTTCAGGCACAGGTGTTTCCGATAGTGGTCATTTTGCGTCGTTTTTACCGTGCAAAAAGTCGCTGTTGTCTTTTTACCTGTTGTCGACTGCGATCAATCCGCCTAATTCGGTCCGTGGGACACCTCTCCCCAACGAGAGGCATTTATCTGGAAGGATAGCATTTATGGCTACTCAGCAACCGGCGGTTCGCCCGGCGAATCCGCGTTTCTCCTCTGGCCCTTGTGCCAAACCCCCCACATTTGATGTTACCAAGCTCGCCGATGCCGCTCTCGGCCGCAGCCACCGTGCCGCCATTGGCAAGGACAAGTTGAAGTCCGCGATCGAAGGCACACGCGAAATTCTGGGCATCCCCGCAGATTACCGTATTGGCATTGTGCCTGCGTCTGACACTGGCGCGGTTGAAATGGCGCTCTGGTCTCTTCTAGGTGCGCGCAAAGTTGAAATGCTGGCATGGGAGAGCTTTGGCGCTGGCTGGGTCACTGATGTGGTGAAGCAGCTTAAAATCGACGCTGAAGTCAAAACTGCCGAGTACGGTGAGATCGTGGATCTGGCAGCCGTTGATACTAAGAACAACGATGTGGTTTTCACATGGAACGGCACCACCTCCGGCGTGCGTGTGCCAAATGCAGACTGGATTGCGGATGATCGCGAAGGGCTGACCATCTGTGATGCCACCTCGGCTACTTTCGCAATGGATCTGCCGTGGGACAAGCTGGATGTAACCACTTTCTCCTGGCAGAAAGTGCTGGGAGGAGAGGCTGCGCATGGCGTTATCGTTCTGAGCCCGCGTGCTGTTGAGCGTTTGGAAAACTATACACCTGCATGGCCGCTGCCCAAAATTTTCCGTCTGACGAAAGGCGGCAAACTGATCGAGGGGATCTTCACTGGCGCCACCATCAACACACCCTCCATGCTGGCCGTCGAAGATTACCTTTTCGCGCTGGATTGGGCCCGTTCTGTAGGTGGCCTGAAAGGACTTATCGCGCGCGCTGATGCCAATGCCAAAGCGGTGTTTGATTTCTGTGAGGCAAATGACTGGATTGAAAATCTTGCAGAAGACGCAGGCACACGCTCGAACACATCTGTTTGCCTGAAATTCACCGATGCCCGCATTCAAGACGGTGCAGCCTTTGCCAAAGCAGTGGCCAAACGTCTCGAAGCCGAAAACATCGCGCTCGACATCGGCGCGTATCGCGACGCCCCTGCGGGTTTGCGTATCTGGTGTGGTGGCACCGTAGAGACATCCGATCTGGAGGCGATGTTGCCATGGCTCACCTGGGCTTTTGAAGCAGAAATCGCAGCGCAAACTTAAGAGCTGCACCCCAAGGGCAAACCCTACGTAGGGTGCGCAATCTCCGCGCACCTTCCCTGACCTAGATTTTCCAAAGGACGCTCAAAATGGCTCCCAAAGTACTCGTATCTGACAAGCTCAGCGAAACCGCTGTTCAAATTTTTCGCGACCGTGGCATCGACGTGGATTTCATGCCTGACCTTGGCAAAGACAAAGAAAAACTTGCTGAAGTGATTGGCCAATATGATGGTTTGGCGATCCGTTCTGCCACCAAAGTGACCCCCACCATTCTGGAAGCTGCAACCAACCTGAAGGTTGTTGGTCGCGCAGGGATTGGCACGGACAATGTCGACAAAGAGGCGGCCTCCAAAAAAGGTGTGATCGTCATGAACACGCCTTTTGGAAACATGATCACCACCGCCGAACATGCGATCGCAATGATGTTTGCTGTGGCGCGTCAGATTCCTGAAGCCTCTGAATCTACGCACGCCGGCAAGTGGGAAAAATCCAAGTTTATGGGTGTTGAGCTCACCAACAAAACACTGGGTGTGATCGGTGCTGGCAACATTGGCGGTATCGTTTGTGACCGCGCCCGCGGCCTGAAAATGAAAGTGGTCGCGTATGACCCGTTTTTGTCTGCTGAAAAAGCTGACAAAATGGGCGTGGAAAAGGTGGAGTTGGATGATCTGCTGGCGCGTGCCGACTTTATCACTCTGCACGTCCCCTTCACGGAAGCCACTGCCAATATCCTGAGCCGTGAAAACCTTGAGAAAACCAAAAAAGGTGTCCGCATTATCAACTGCGCGCGTGGCGGTTTGGTCGATGAAGAAGCTCTGGCAGAACTTCTCAAGTCTGGCCACGTCGCTGGAGCAGCTTTCGATGTGTTCTCCGAGGAGCCAGCCAAAGAAAACGCGCTTTTCAATCTTCCAAATGTTGTTTGCACCCCGCATCTTGGCGCAGCCACCACGGAAGCACAGGAAAACGTTGCGCTGCAAGTCGCTGAGCAGATGGCCAACTATCTGCTGACTGGTGCTGTGGAAAATGCCCTCAACATGCCGTCTGTGACTGCAGAAGAAGCAAAAGTTATGGGCCCGTGGATCAAGCTCGCGGATCACCTTGGCGCTTTCTCCGGTCAGATGACTGACGAGCCGATAAAGGCCATCAATATCCTGTATGATGGTGTGGCGGCTGAGATGAACTTGGCTGCTTTGAACTGCTCTGTTGTTGCCGGGATCATGAAAAAGGCCAACCCAGATGTGAACATGGTTTCAGCGCCTGTTGTCGCCAAAGAGCGCGGCATTCAGATTTCTACCACCAATCAGGATAAGTCCGGTGCATTTGATGGCTACATCAAGGTGACCGTCGTGACCGATAAACGTGAGCGTTCGATTGCTGGCACTGTTTTCTCCGATGGCAAACCGCGTTTCATCCAGATCAAAGGTATCAACATTGATGCCGAGATTGGCGCAAACATGCTTTATACAACCAACGAAGATGTGCCTGGCATTATTGGCGCATTGGGGCAGACTTTGGGAGACGAGGGCGTGAATATTGCGAACTTTACTCTTGGTCGGGCAGATGTCGGCGGAGAGGCGATCGCGTTGCTTTACGTTGATGAGCCTGTTCCAGCTGAAGCACGAGCGAAGCTGGCAGAAACGGATATGTTCCGACAGATCAAACCATTGGCGTTTGATGTCGCTTAAGCTCCAAGCATTCAAAATAGAAAGGCGCTGCTATTTGGCAGCGCCTCTTTTGTTTTTATGCGGGTGCAGTTTCTTTGCTTGTGGTTCAATGATCTTCAATCAATAGTGGCTGCGCGAATTGAGGGGGTGAACATGAAGCGTTTGCTTCCAAATTGAGTTGGTGCGTTGAAGCGCTACGCATCGCATTTTTTTGACCAACAAAATCGAAGAAGAATACTGATGACAGATCCAATCTACGCCATCGGGGACGTTCATGGCCAACTCGAAAAACTCCTTGAGGTTATTGCACGGATCGAAGCCGATGGTGGGCCGACCGCCAATATTGTCTTTCTAGGCGACCTTGTAGATCGCGGTCCGGACAGTTCAGGTGTGATCGAACTGGTGATAAACGCCCGTCAACTGGAGAAAAACTGGCAAGTCGTGAAGGGCAATCATGACCGCATGTTCCAGTACTTCATGGAAGACACACCCAGACACGACACCCGGTTGCGGGCAGAGCTTTCTTGGATGCACCCGCGATTGGGTGGCCGGGAAACGCTCGCAAGCTATGGCGTTGATGTACACCCTGATCGCACTGAACGGGATATACACGCCGAAGCGCGTGCCAAGGTATCACAATCACACATGGCCTTTATCGAAAACCTGCCCTTCTTTCATCAAGTTGGCCATCTCCTGTTTGTCCATGCAGGCATCCGACCTGGGATTGCTTTGCCGAAACAGTCAGAAGACGATTTATGTTGGATCAGAGATGACTTTTTGAATGATCCTCGCCAGCACCCCTGGCTTGTCGTCCATGGTCATACCGTGGTGCCTGCTGTCGAACACAGGGGAAACCGTGTGAATTTGGATACTGGTGCTGGTTACGGAAATCCGATTTCAGCAGCGGTGTTTGAAGGGGACCAAGTTTGGCGTTTGGGTCCAAACGGGCGCGAACTTCTTATACCCGCAGCAATCCAGATCTAGCTTTGGAAAAGCTGGTGCCTCAAGAGGGACTCGAACCCCCGACCTTGTCCTTACGAAGGACCTGCTCTACCAGCTGAGCTATTGAGGCACTCAGGCAGCTCGTTTAAACGCTCGTGCTTTGGCGCGCAAGAGTATCCAGCGATACGCTTGTGCGTTTTCTCCCCGTTTTTGTGAGGTGCTATCGTGCGAATTCAACAATTCTGAGCCAGTTGGCAGGCAATACTGGCCTCAATTAGATGCTTATCTTGCCGAGACGGTCAAAAACCGTTATCGCGCGAGCGATATATGGACGAAGGATTAAGACATGTCGGCTCCGAAAAAAGTTGTGCTCGCCTATTCCGGTGGCCTGGATACCTCGATCATCCTGAAATGGCTGCAAACCGAATATGGTTGCGAAGTGGTGACCTTTACCGCGGATCTGGGTCAGGGCGAAGAGCTGGAACCCGCGCGCCAAAAGGCCGAGCTTCTGGGGATCAAACCCGAAAACATCTACATCGAAGATGTCCGCGAAGAGTTCGTGCGCGATTTTGTTTTCCCGATGTTCCGCGCCAATGCGGTCTATGAAGGGCTTTATCTGCTTGGCACGTCCATCGCCCGCCCCCTGATTTCCAAGCGTCTGATTGAGATTGCTGAGGAAACCGGCGCAGATGCGGTGGCGCACGGCGCAACCGGCAAAGGCAATGATCAGGTCCGTTTTGAACTGGCGGCTTATGCATTGAACCCGGACATCAAAGTGATTGCGCCTTGGCGCGAATGGGATCTGTCTTCCCGTACCAAGTTGATCGACTTTGCTGAGCAGCACCAAATTCCGATCGCAAAAGACAAACGCGGCGAAGCCCCGTTCTCTGTGGATGCAAACCTTCTGCACACGTCTTCCGAGGGCAAAGTGCTTGAAGATCCTGCCGTTGCCGCGCCAGACTATGTGTACCAGCGCACGGTGCATCCTGAAGACGCGCCAAACGAGCCAGAATTTATCGAGATCGGTTTTGAAAAGGGCGATGCCGTCAGCATTAATGGCGAAGCGATGAGCCCTGCGACCATCCTGACCAAGTTGAACGAATATGGCGGCAAGCACGGCATTGGCCGCTTGGATCTGGTGGAAGGCCGTTTCGTTGGTATGAAATCTCGCGGCATCTATGAGACGCCAGGCGGTACCGTGCTTCTGGAAGCGCACCGTGGCATCGAGTCTATCACCATGGACCGTGGCGCGATGCACCTCAAAGATGAATTGATGCCGAAATATGCTGAGCTGATCTACAACGGCTTCTGGTATTCGCCAGAGCGTGAGATGCTGCAGGCGGCGATCGACAAATCTCAAGAGCATGTCACAGGTACAGTGCGTGTGAAGCTCTACAAGGGCAGCGCAACCACTGTAGGCCGTTGGTCTGACTATTCGCTCTATTCTGAAGAGCACGTGACATTTGAAGATGATGCTGGTGCCTACGATCAGAAAGACGCAGCTGGCTTCATCCAGTTGCAAGCGTTGCGCCTGAAACTGATTGCAATGCGCAACAAACGTAACAGCTGACTGTCTTACGTTTGAAACGCTGAAAACCCGCCCTTTGGGCGGGTTTTTTGTGCCAGCACAACACAAAAGTTTCGGCGTGTATTCGTTCAGTGGTGAGCGACATAAAAATGCGCCGATTCCATCTTGTGTACCGGATCCTGTGATTTCTGCGGCTTACAAGTCAGCGGGTAAGTTGTGTTACTGTCGCATCCAGTGATGGGGTAAGTTCCGGAGTGAGAACACGCGGAAACGGCGGTCGCCAGGCAGGTGAAAAGGATCAGTGAGCGCATTAGAGTCTCCTTAGGAGCTGACATGTTGGCTTTGCGCGGCACTAACGCTTGTCAGCCAGGCAAAACATGTCGGGATGGGCCATCTGTTTGATACTTTCGGCCAGAGCGTTGAAATGCGCTGTATGTCATCGATTATCCCTTTGCTTTTGACTACTTAACGTTGGGGTAACCAGTGTCACGTAACTCTTGCGACATAGCATGGAGACTGCGATTGAGTGCTAGGATTTAACCGTTTTTGGGAGGACACATGCTGGAAGAGATTGCCGCGCAGATGCGCGAAGGGCTGAAAGACAAAGCGTTTGACAGCACGCTCAAATTTGATTGTGGTGACGTTGGGGTACTGGTGTTGGCAGATGGCACAGCGTCTGTCGAAGATCGAGAAACTGATTGCACAATCAAAATCTCTGCTGACAATCTGACCAAGCTTCTGGCGGGTGATCTAAAGCCAACAACGGCATTGATGTTGGGTAAGCTCAAAGTTTCCGGTGATATGGGGGTTGCAATGAAAATGGGCCAACTTCTGGCGTAAGCACTCTCATCGTCTTTTGAGGAGGCAGGAGGACCTGCCTTCACTAAAAAGCGTTGTAACTCGCGGGCTTTCATTTTCAGAAGGTGATTTTTGTTCACGCGAAGAACTGGAAAGCTGACAAGCGATCTGTTGTGGCGTACGTAGTAAACTCCTGAAACATGTTCACACGTCGATGGACGTTTCCTTGTCACAGTCGGCAACTTGCGGTGAAAAATCATTGGGGGCACCACGAGTGACGCGCACAAATGACAATGACCTTGCCACTTCGAGTGATCCAAAATTTCTGCTTATTCTTGGTGGAACCGGGAAACTCGCTCGCCTGATGCGCGCTACAAAGCAACAGGATAATTCTCTGTTGCCCAATTGGCTGCCAATTTGGGCGGGACGCAAACCTGACGATGGCGTTGACTTCACCTTTACAGAGGCAACGACCGAGTTTCCAAGGGCAGATGCCGTCCTAGCGCTTTGGGGCGTAATTCCAGGCGGAGGCGATCTGTCACAGAATGCGCGATTGGCGAAGCGCGCTGTAGATGTTGCAATCGCTTGTGGTGCTGACAAGCTCATCCACTGTTCAAGCAGTGCGGTTTATGGCCCCGGTCAGATGCTCTCTGAAACGTCAAGTCTCCTTCCTTCGAACGCTTATGGTGAGGCAAAAGTCGCGATGGAAGAAGTGGCGCTTCAGTCTCTTGGAGCGAATGAAATTTCTCCCAAATCAAGTATTCTACGCCTATCAAATGTTGTGGGCGCTGATAGCCTTTTTGGCTCTATCGAGCGAGGAGGGCAATTGGCGCTTGATCGTTTTGCAGATGGAGAGAGCCCAAAGCGCAGCTATGTCACACCCAGAATTGTCTGGACTGCGGTGGAGGCTGTATTGAACGAACAGTCCACGCCAAATGTGCTCAATGTGGCTGCATCTGCACCTGTGGCCATGCACAATTTACTTGAGGCCGCCAATCATCCGTTTGACTGGGTAGACGCACCTGAAAGCGCAATTGCGGAGGTCTCTTTGGATGTTTCAGAGCTTCAACGGTTGACCCCAACAGATCTGCGTGTGACAGCAACGCAGATGATTGAGGAATGGCGCGCAGTGCGCAAGGCTTTGGCATGACAGGCAGCGGAACGACGTTGGGCCGGCGGCTCATGGATTTGGTTTGGGTGTTGTTTCTGCTCGTGCTTTTATGGCCGGTAATGCTCCTCATTGGATTGCTAATCCTGATCCAAGATGGGCGACCTGTATTTTATGTGTCTGAACGCATGAAAACGCCTGAGCAAGGATTTCAACTTCTCAAATTCCGCACAATGACCAACGTTGATACAGACAGCGGCGTATCTGGTGGGGACAAAGCCCATCGGATTACACAAATTGGTGCATTTCTGCGCAAATACCGGTTGGATGAGCTACCACAGCTCCTCAACATTTTGCGTGGTGACATTAGCTTTGTAGGTCCGCGACCGCCTTTACGTCGTTATGTTGAGAGGTTTCCGGACCTTTATACAGAAGTGCTGAAGGACCGACCAGGCGTGACCGGATTGGCTACTCTGATCTATCATCGCACCGAAGAGCGTTTACTCTCGCAGTGTGAGACCGCGGAGGAGACGGAGGCAGTTTACGAACGCCGCTGCGTGCCGCGCAAGGCTCGTCTCGACGTGCTGTACGCAAAGCAACGGACGCTGTGCAGCGATCAGAGATTGACGGTGGCGACATATTTCGCCGGGTCTCGCCTGTTTATCGAAACCGCACTCAGGGCTGATTGAACGCGCGTTTTGGCTTTCAACAAGCTTCACCTTGGTGTGACAACACGTTTCATGGGATTGAGACTCTTTGCCGGTCACAGCAGGATCGGGACAGCAAGGAGTTGTCCGATGAAAAAATTGCAAAATCTGAAAACAGCAGCCCTTTCAGCTTTTATTGTTTTGGGAACGCTGGCACACGGAGATCGCGCCCATGCGATGAATAGCGAAACGCTGATTGTCGCTGGTGGGTGTTTCTGGTGCGTGGAGAGCGATTTTGAAAGCGTTCAGGGTGTTAAAGAAGCGCGATCAGGCTTTATTGGCGGTTCTACTGCAAATCCAAGCTACAAGCAGGTAACCAAAGGCGGCACCGGACACTATGAAGCGGTGGAAATCACTTTTGATCCGGCAAAAGTTTCACGTGAAACGCTTCTGGATTTGTTTTTCCGCTCTGTAGACCCTACGGATGCCGGCGGACAGTTTTGTGATCGGGGCGACAGCTATCGCACCGCCATATTTGTTTCCAGCACAAGTGAACAAACAAAAGCTGAAGCGGCAAAAGTAAAGGCCCAAGCGCAGTTGGGGCAGACGATCGTGACGCCCATTTTGTCCGCTGGACCCTTTTATGAGGCAGAAGCGTACCATCAGGACTACTACAAAGGCAGCAAGATCGTTCTCACCCGTTTTGGTCCCAAAAAGCAGAGTGAAGCCTACAAACGTTATCGCAAAGCCTGTGGTCGGGATGCACGCGTGAAAGCCCTGTGGGGAGACGCTGCACCATTTGTTGGGCACTAGATGCGTTAGCGGCGGGCGCGCTTAGAAGCGCGCCTCATCCACTTCTTTGAGATCAGGGATAACATCTGCAGTGCCTTGGCGGGTCACCATCAGCGCCGCTGCGCGCATGGCGAGCGCAATGGCCTGCTCCATTGGCAGTTTACGGTCCCGGGCTGCTAATACATAGCCAGTAAAGGTGTCACCGGCGCCCGTGGTATCCACCGGAGTAACGGGCATTGAGGGAAAATCGCGTCCAACACCGTTGTGCAGCCAGCGCGCGCCCTTAGCGCCAAGCGTGATGACGACATCGGCAACGCCAAGATCGGCCGGCGATTGTCCTGTGGCGCTTTCAAGTTGTTCTGCCTCGACTTCATTGAGGATCAAAAAGTCAAGAAAAGGCAGTACAGCGGCCACGGCATCGGCATCAAAAGGAGCGGCCGCATAGGCGACATAAAGTCCAAGTTCACGCGCAATTTTAGCAGCTTCCGGCTGATTTAGTGTCTCATTCTGGATCAGAAATGTGTCGCCTGTACTGGCCTCAGACAGCGCAGCAGAGATGGTTTCATTGGGGATGTTGTGATTGGCGCCTTGAAACAGAACGATGCTGTTTTCGCCGCCTTCATCGACATAGATATGGGCTTGCCCATTTGGGGTGTCGGGCAATTTTGCAATATGGCGCGTGTCGACACCAAATTCCATCATGCGATCAGCAGCCCAAATCCCATCATGCCCCACTGCGCCCACATGTATCGTATGGGCGCCTGCACGTGCTGCTGCGACACTCATGTTTGCCCCTTTACCACCGAGACCACGGGTGAGTTTCGTTGCTGCAAGGGTTTCCCCCGGACCAGGCAGGTGAGGGACGTGATAAAAAAAATCAGCGTTTATTGAGCCGAGGTTGTAAATCGCCATAAGGATACGCCGCCGTTCTGTTTCCGTGTGGTTTCGACCAAAAAAATGTCCGCTTGTCCATTCGCAATGACCTTACCCGAGGTTTTGCGCTTTTCCATAGGGACCGAGGTTTGCTATCTGAGGAGAACCAAACCTTAGGGGGTCTGAGCAGTGAAGGGCGACAAGCCGAGCGTCACGCCAATGATGGCGCAATACCTGGATATCAAGGCGCAGTATCAGGATGCGCTTTTATTTTACCGGATGGGTGACTTTTATGAGATGTTTTTTGACGACGCAGTCGCGGCGGCAGAAGCTCTTGATATTGCGTTGACCAAAAGAGGCAAACACGAAGGCAATGAGATCCCCATGTGTGGGGTGCCACACCATGCGGCAGAAGGCTATTTTCTGACGCTCATTCGTAAGGGATTTCGCGTCGCTGTCTGTGAACAGCTTGAAAGCCCGGCAGAGGCCAAAAAGCGCGGCTACAAAGCGGTTGTTAAGCGCGATGTCGTGCGCTTGGTCACACCTGGCACTTTGACAGAAGACAGTTTGCTAGATGCGCGGCGGCACAACTTTCTGGCAGCTTACGCTGTTGTGCGTGATGAGGCTGCGTTGGCTTGGGCAGATATCTCCACAGGTGCGCTGCATGTGATGCCGTTGGCGCCGGTGCGATTGGGGCCAGAACTTGCCCGTCTGGCGCCTAGCGAACTTCTGGTGGCAGAAGGGTCCGAGACTGACCTGGGGCCAATTGTTGATGATATGGGCGTGCCACTGACATCGGTATCACGTGGAAGTTTCGACTCTGTTTCAGCGGAAAAACGGGTTTCAGCACTGTTTAAAGCGTATTCTCTGGAAGCTTTCGGTATGTTCTCTCGTCCCGAAGCTGGGGCGCTTGGAGCGATTGTCGACTATTTGGAGCTGACCCAAAAAGGCAAGCTTCCACTGTTGCAGCCGCCGGTCCGTGAAGCGACGCAGGGCGTAATGCAAATAGATGCTGCGACACGACGGAATTTGGAGCTGACAGCCAGCCTCTCCGGCGGTCGGGCTGGATCTCTGCTCGCAACAATAGATCGGACAGTGACTGCCGGTGGTGCGCGTCTTCTGGAGCAGCGTTTGTCGTCGCCATCGATGCGACTGTCTGCGATACGTGGGCGCTTGGATGCCGTGACTTTTATGGCAGAGCAGCGCGCCGAAGCAGGTGATCTGCGTGAGGCACTGCGAAAGGTTCCGGACTTGGATCGGGCATTGTCGCGTTTGGCTTTGGATCGTGGCGGGCCGCGGGATCTCGCAGCCATTCGAAATGGGTTGGGCCAAGCGCATTTGCTCGCTGAAAAAGAGTTCGAAAAGGAGTTGCCGGACGATTTGGCCGCTGCGCAGCGGGCGTTGCAAGGCCACGATGAGTTGCTTGACCTTCTTGAGGAGGCGCTGATTGCAGAGCCTCCGTTGTTGGCGCGCGATGGCGGATTCATTGCGCCGGGCTTTGATGAAGACCTTGATGAGAGCCGTGAGCTGCGTGACCAAGGTCGTGGTGTGATCGCCGGAATGCAGGCGCAATATTCAGAGCAAACCGGAATTACCGCTCTGAAGATCAAGCATAACAATGTGCTGGGCTATTTCATCGAAACCACGGCGAAGCACGCGGATGCGATGATGTCGCCACCGCTTTCTGAAACCTTTATTCATCGACAGACCACCGCCAATCAGGTGCGTTTCACCACGGTAGAGCTGAGTGAAATGGAAACCAAGATTTTGAATGCTGGAAACCGGGCACTCGAGATCGAAAAACGGCTCTATGACACCTTAAAGTCTGCAATTTTGCAGCGTTCTGCCGAGGTTTCTGCGACCTCTAGAGCGCTTGCAGAATTCGATCTTTCTGCGGCTTTGGCTGAACTTGCTGCAAATGAGAACTGGACGCGCCCTGAGGTCAATGAAAGTCGTGACTTCTTCATCGAAGGGGGGCGGCACCCAGTTGTCGAAGCGGCCTTGCGCAAAACGGGCAATCCGTTTGTTGCCAATGATTGTGATCTTTCGGGCGGCGAGGCCGCAAGCATTTGGTTGCTGACTGGCCCTAACATGGCAGGTAAATCGACCTTTTTGCGCCAGAACGCTTTGATTGCATTGCTTGCGCAGATGGGGAGCTTTGTCCCAGCAGACAGTGCGCGGATTGGTTTGGTCAGTCAGCTTTTCAGCCGCGTTGGCGCAAGCGATGATCTCGCACGCGGACGGTCTACATTTATGGTGGAAATGGTTGAGACCGCGGCCATCCTCAATCAGGCAGATGACCGGGCTTTGGTCATTCTGGATGAGATTGGGCGGGGGACCGCAACTTATGACGGGCTTTCCATTGCTTGGGCAACGCTGGAGCATTTGCATGATGTGAATAAGTCTCGCGCGCTGTTTGCGACGCACTACCATGAGATGACGCAGCTGGCCGGGAAAATGGCTGGTGTGGACAACGCAACAGTTGCGGTGCGTGAATGGGAAGGAGAAGTGATTTTCCTCCACGAAGTTACTCAGGGTGCGGCAGATCGGTCTTATGGTGTGCAGGTTGCGCAGCTTGCGGGTTTGCCGGCAGCGGTGGTTGCACGCGCGCGCGTCGTGCTGGATGCTCTGGAGAAAGGGGAAAGGGAAGGACAGGCCCAAAAAGCTTTGATCGACGACTTGCCTTTGTTTGCTGCAAGCCCCGCACCCGTCGCAGCGGAGCCTGTTGGTCCAACACCTCTTCAGGAAAAACTGGCGGATGTTCACCCAGACAGTTTGAGCCCGCGCGATGCGTTGAATCTGATTTACGAGTTGAAGGATCTGGCAGAAGCGTGATTTCAGCGCGCGAAAGCTCGGTTCTTTACCCTAAATCTGGCAATGTTTGCAAAACGCCCTAAATGGTGTATCTGCACCGCTTAAATTCCCAGATGAGTCCCAGAGCCATGAGTACCTCCGCGCCAATCACGCAGGACGTGATGACCATTCCTCGCAAGCTGCCCGAAGGTGGCAAAATCAATCTGGTTGGATTGACGCGTGATCAGATGCGCGATGTGCTGATTGCGAATGGCACGAAGGAAAAGCAGGCCAAGATGCGCGTCGGCCAGATCTGGCAGTGGATCTATCAATGGGGCGTGCGCGATTTTCATGAGATGACCAACCTGTCCAAAGCCTATCGCGCTGAATTGGATGAGGTGTTTGAGATTGCCATTCCAGAGGTGATCACCAAACAGGTGTCTGAGGATGGCACACGCAAATATCTGGTGCGCATCGCCGGGGGTCATGAGGTTGAGGTGGTCTACATCCCCGAGGACGATCGCGGCACGCTTTGTATCTCCTCACAGGTCGGCTGCACGCTGACTTGCTCGTTCTGTCACACCGGCACCCAGAAATTGGTGCGCAATCTCACTGCCGCTGAAATCATCGGCCAGCTCATGATGGCGCGTGACGATCTGAACGAATGGCCTGTGCCCGGTGCGCCAAAGGATGAAACGCGTCTTCTGTCCAATATCGTGCTCATGGGCATGGGCGAGCCACTCTATAACTTCGATAATGTGCGCGATGCGATGAAGATCGCCATGGACCCCGAAGGGATCTCCTTGTCCCGTCGCCGTATCACCCTGTCTACATCTGGCGTGGTGCCGGAAATTGCGCGCACAGCCGAAGAAATCGGATGCCTGTTGGCGATCTCTTTCCATGCAACAACTGATGATGTGCGTGATGTTCTGGTGCCGATCAACAAACGCTGGAAAATTGATGAACTGCTGCAGGCGCTTGCGGACTATCCCAAAGTGTCCAACTCAGAACGCATCACGTTTGAATATGTGATGCTGGATGGCGTGAATGACACCGACGAAGACGCCCACCGCCTTATCGATCATATCAAGCGCTACAACATACCGGCGAAGATCAATCTGATTCCGTTCAATGAATGGCCCGGCGCGCCGTACAAGCGCAGCTCTAATAATCGCATCCGCGCGTTTGCCAACATCATCTATCAAGCGGGCTATGCGTCTCCGATCCGCAAAACACGCGGGGAAGACATTATGGCGGCGTGTGGTCAGCTTAAGTCTGCCACCGAGCGCGCGCGCAAGTCGCGTAAGCAGATTGAGGCAGAAGCGGGCGTGGCAAGAGGCTGATCACGCAACAGCTTGGATCGACAAAAGAAATTCGCTAACCTTGGGATGATTTCTATTTGGAGAGGCATCCTATGCCAAAGTTTGTTTTGTCTTCCGCCGCCCATTTGATTGCCAATGCCATAGGCTTGGTGTTGGCAAGCCTGTTATTGCCAGGCTTTTCGATTGGATTGCTTGGCGGCGTTATTGTGGTTCTGGTGTTCACAGTTGTGTCGGTTATGCTGCTGCCAATCATTCGGAAAGTTTCGGAAAAGAAGATCCCTGAATTGCTTGGCGGGATCTCTCTGGTCGTGACTTTCGCAGGCTTGTTGATCACAGAACTCTTGGTGAGTGATTTTGCTATCGGAGGCGTCGCCAACCTCTTGGCGGCGACATTGATTGTCTGGCTTGGTGCGTTGGTGGCGGGCGTGCTGTTGCCGAAATACCTTTTCCCATCTTTGGCGCAACCAAAGCCCAAGCCGTAGCCGGATCAACGTTCTAAAATCATTGGTGAGGCGCACCGCGTATGTCGGTGCGCCTTTTGCTTTGTATTTCAGCGACCTGGAATTTGATCTCTTCTGGAGTAGTCTTTCCAGTTGTTGAGCGCATCCACAGCTTCTTCTGCGGTTTCTACAAACTGAAAGAGCTCAAGATCGTCAGCAGAAATAGTGCCCGCGTCTGACAACGCGTCCCAATTGATGATCTTCTCCCAGAACGCACGACCAAACAGCAGGAATGGAACGCGTTGCATACGACCGGTCTGGATAAGCGTAAGCGCTTCAAACAATTCATCCAGTGTGCCAAATCCACCCGGGAAGACGCAGATCGCACGAGCGCGCATTAGGAAATGCATCTTGCGGATCGCGAAGTAATGGAAGTTAAAGCACAGATCCGGTGAGACATACTCGTTTGGCGCCTGTTCATGCGGCAAGACAATATTGAGACCAATAGAGCGTCCGCCGGCATCCATTGCGCCGCGGTTGCCCGCTTCCATAACACCAGGGCCACCCCCCGTCACAATCACGTTTTTGCGGCCATCGCTGGCCTTGGTCACAATCTCCGCAAACTTTCGCGCCTCGTCATAAAAGGAGGACAAATCCGCTAGTGTTTGCGTCCGCGCGGTGTCTTTTTGGGAAGGCTCCGGAATGCGCGCGCCGCCAAAAAGAACAACGGTGCTTTCGATGCCATGCGCATCAAGCGCCAGCTCTGGCTTCAGCAATTCAAGCTGCAGGCGTACGGGGCGCAACTCATCGCGGCAGAGGAAATCTTCATCGGCAAATGCCAACCGATAAGAGGGGGCACGGGTTTGGGGTGTGTCTGGGACATGTGCGGCCGTTTCACGATCTGAATGTGCATCGGAAAGGGGATGGGGGCGATCGTCGTGCATGTGTCGGTCCTTACTTGCGCGTGTATCTCAGACCTATAGGGTTCGCGTTAACAAAGCCAGTAACAGGGACGCTAAAATGGATTGGACCGCTGAAATCGAAGCTGCTGCGGGGCGCATCAAAGGGCATGTTGTGCGCACACCTGTGATGAAGGTGGACCGCTCCTTTGGCGTTGATCACAGCATTGAATTGAAGCTCGAGCATATCCAGCATACGGGTACCTTCAAGGCGCGAGGGGCATTTAACACGTTGTTGTCTCAAGAGGTTCCTGAGGCAGGTCTGGTTGCCGCTTCCGGTGGCAATCATGGTGCTGCTGTGGCGTATGCAGCCCATCAACTGGGGCATAAGGCGCGGATCTATGTTCCAGAGATGGCAGGCCCTTCAAAAGTTTCTCTTATTCGGGATGCAGGGGCGGATTTGCAGGTCGTCCCCGGGGCGTATTCGGACGCTTTGGAGCAGGCGCTTGCCTATGAAGCAGAAACCGGTGCAATGCAAATTCACGCCTATGATGCGCTTGGCACTGTTGCCGGGCAAGGCACAGTGGCACTGGAGTGGGAAGAGCAGGGGCTTGAGGCTGACACAGTGCTGATTGCCGTCGGAGGGGGCGGTCTGATTGCCGGTGCCATGGCGTGGTTTGATGGACGCCGTCGGGTGATCGCGGTGGAGCCTGAAACCTCTTGCGCTCTCAATGCTGCAATCTCTTCTGGTGCGCCGGTTGATGTGGAAGTGTCGGGCGTTGCAGCAAATGCACTGGGCGCCAAACGCATTGGTCAGATCTGCTATGATTTGGCGGTTTCAACCGGTACCGAGTCTGTTCTGGTCACGGATGAGGCCATCACACGCGCGCAGAAAGCGCTCTGGCAGGAGCGCCGCCAGCTTGTTGAGCCTGCCGGAGCTACCGCGCTCGCGGCACTCATGTCAGGCGCCTACGTGCCTGCACCGGGCGAAAAAGTGGCGGTGCTGCTCTGTGGTGCCAATATCGCGCCCGATCCGATGCAATAATGGTCGCAAAGAGGAGGTGACGGCTGCCTCCGATCTCGTTAAGTAAATGTGAACTCAAGACATCCGGAGCCTACAGACATGTCTAATGCCCAACTGGAACAAGCCATCGAAGCCGCATGGGATGCGCGCGACACAATCACCTCTGCCACCACCGGCGAAACCCGCGAAGCCATCGAAGACACGCTGAATGCGCTGGACAGCGGCAGCCTGCGCGTCGCGGAAAAGCTGGAAAGCGGTGACTGGCATGTGAACCAATGGGCCAAGAAAGCTGTCCTGCTGGGGTTCCGCATCAAAGACATGGAGCTGCAAGAGGGTGGCCCACAAGGTTCCGGTTGGTGGGACAAAGTCGACAGCAAGTTCAAAGGCTGGGGCGAAACCCAATGGGAGGCGGCTGGCTTCCGTGCTGTTCCCAACTGCGTTGTGCGCAAATCTGCTTATATCGCGCCAGGTGTGGTGTTGATGCCGTCTTTTGTGAACCTTGGCGCCTATGTTGACGAAGGCACTATGGTCGATACCTGGGCCACTGTTGGATCCTGCGCGCAGATCGGCAAAAATGTGCACCTTTCCGGCGGCGTTGGTATCGGCGGCGTACTGGAGCCCATGCAGGCAGGCCCAACCATCATCGAAGACAACTGCTTCATCGGCGCACGTTCTGAAGTGGTCGAAGGCTGTATTGTACGCGAAGGCTCTGTGCTGGGCATGGGCGTGTTCATTGGCCAATCCACCAAAATTGTGGATCGTGAAACCGGCGAAGTGATGTATGGCGAAGTGCCGCCTTATTCGGTGGTTGTTGCTGGTTCTATGCCTTCCAAAAACGGCGTGAGCCTGTATTGCGCGGTGATCGTGAAACGCGTTGATGAAAAAACGCGTTCCAAAACGGGCATCAATGAGTTGCTTCGCGACTAAGCGGAACTGTGCTCGGATCTTAAAAAACTCAAAAGGCGCTCGAAGGTTCGAGCGCCTTTTTTGTTGTGGATGTTACGTAGGTTTCTTTCGGTCACGGAGCAAAGCTGCCAATGGATTTTGGCCAAATCGTACAAGCGCATCAGCGCTTAAAGCCGCTTTGACCGCTCAAATACCCGTAACAGAGGGCTATAGATGCGCGTTAAAGCTGGCTAAATCTGGCTGAGCGGTTGACCGGCTGCACAGGGTCAGGCTAAGGCCGGATCAAGCAGAGAAGGCGACGTCATGACCCAGGACAAGAAAAAGAAAACGCGGCAACAAGTCTATACCCTGTTGGTTCAGGTTGGTCGCAAGGACGGGGATGGCTTGCCTGAGGATGCGACAGGCGGCGCGCTGATGATTTATGCCAGCGGCATCGACGAGGCTGAGGCAGTCCGCGAAACCGTCGCAATTCTGAAACAAGCCGATCTCAACCCTCTGGATGTTACAGGCTATGGCACGGTTGAAGAGCGCGAAGCTCAAGGGCATGAAATTGACGGTCATGAGCGCGGACTGATGCAGCGTGCGCTAGAAGAGAACTCTGTTGTGGTTGCGCAGATGACTCCGTTCTTTCATGGTGAAGAAAGTGAGGGAGAGGGAACAGAGCATTAGTTCTGAACCGTCTTTTTCTATGCAGCGCGCTGTTCTGCTAAAGTAAGTGCATCAAACTCTCGCAGCACAGGGTAGGCAGACTGCGAATGTTCTGGCAGCTTCGCTTTTGGGTAATCAGAAAGCATGCTGGCTTTCAAAAGGTCAGGCTTTCGGCGAATGCGACCAATATCCAAGCTTTCAAGGAAAGTACCAGCAACCATAACTGCAGCATGGTTTGGCAACAGAAGCTGGCAGTATGTCGCCAATGGAACTTCAGGCAGGTGTGTTGCTGCGTTCCCATGAAGCAGATGCCCTGCCGGGATCAGCACATGCTCGGTGCCAAACATGTATTCTACGCGGCTTCCTCCAAGCACGAGATTTTGGGTGTGACTGGTCACAATGTCCTGGGTCAGCCCCAAAAACGGTGCGCGGAGTCTGACGGGCGCGAAAAGACCTGCCGCCGGGACAGTGCGTATGATGTTTGCGAGCACAGGAACGAGCATACCATTTGCGGTTTTAACAACGTCGCCGCGCTTGAGACTGCCAGCAGAGCGGTACCCGCGATCTGTCATTATAGGGGTTTGAAGGGACAGGCTCGGCATCGGACCGATCGGCTCAATGCGGTCGGACACCGCAACGTAAGAGACCTCCTCCGCCAAAACGTGTGTTTCGGGGTGTTTGGTGCAGATCTGAAAATCGCTATGTCGCAAACCAACAGGTGTACTGATCGCGCGCTGGGCCATTCGAAAAGTTCCAGGCTGCTCCACTGAAAGACGCCCAAGCCTCGCTTTGAGATCCCAGGAGTAGGTGATGCGCAGAACGTCTGATCGCCCGAGTGTGTCTAGATTGATCGCTGCATGGCAAGTGTGCTGCCCACGATTGATCACTAGGATCAAGCCACCGCCTGGAACGGCCTGAAGTGACAATTGAAGGCCGTTGGGCTCGCCCGTACGAAGCGCAAACATGGTTTGTGGTTGCTCACACTCCGCGCTCTGCATCTCAAGGACCAAGCTGCCTCTTGGCATTTCCAGTTCAACACTTGTCGCAGATAAAGTTGCGCTGGCGCTGGCCATTTGATGGGACTTTGCGAGGCCAGCGCGATTATAGAGCGCACGGCTGTGATCAAGCAGGCTGACCCAACTCATCTAGCAGCCCTTTCAAAATGCGGCTGGTGTCCCGAAGTTTGCCACTCTTGTCGCATGTTGGCTCACTCCGCTGCCAAATGGGCCATGGCAGCTGCCTCATAGCTGCGCAGTCCGCGCCGTGCCATTGGGCCGTAGCCTTCGCCTGACTCTCGGTCAATTTCCGGAAAAATCGTGCAAATCTCATCCACGATTTCGGCCTCAAAACTCGAAGCAGTTTGTGGTCCCGGCAAAAAACTTTCTGTCGGAAGGTTTTCCGAAAAAACGATCTGATGTTCATCAAAAAGGATATGCACGTATTCCACGGTGCCCCCAGGCACGCGCCGCACTGAGTGATCGTTTACCAAATCGCGCGCGGCCACCAAAACCTGCTCTTCTCCAAACAGAAGCTCGGCCCAGGCGTTCTGCATTAGAACGCGGTGCCGCGGCGACAGCTTAAGGCTGCGGTGTTTTCCAAAGGTGTTTGCCGCAATGTGAATGGGCGCCATATTCCCTTCGGCAGGGACTTCGCGGCGCCCGATCCAACGAATGGGTTGCGCCCCATTGTCCAGTGTTTCAACGGCGTCACCTACCTTAAGGCACTCAACGGGAACGTCCCCTTGCGGTGTGCGGATAAAGGTGCCAGCTGTAAAACAGGGAGCCTGATTAACGGTTACAAACCCAACATCTGTGGTGCCGTTGCCATCGTCCACTGTGTAGGAAAAGTTGACCTGTTCCTCGTCACCGTCGCCTTCAAGTGTCAGGGTTCCATCTGCGTTGACGAGTATCTTCTGCCCACTCGGCAAAGTGATGGTGCTGCCTGCTGAAACAGGCTGACCTGAGATATGCGTGATGGTGAGTGAATTGCCGGTGTTGTTCACATCATTGGCCAAAACATCGACGGTGCGCGTTCCGTCAATCGGCAGATTCACCGTGTCAGCATTGGCAATCAACGAAGTCTGAAGCGAGTCTGCTGCAATCAAAAGCGAGCTGTCATAGCTGCTGTCAGATACATCTGCAATTACGATGCGAATGGTGTTCAAACCGGGCGTGATGTTGAACTTTAGGGTCATGGTCTGGGTAAACCCATCCATCTCCGTGTTGAAGGTGCTGCCGGTGTTGTCGACAAACAGACTTTCATTGCTGCCACTGTTGATGTTGCGCGGGTCAACGTCCCCATCGCCAATCGCCAAAGGAACATAGGTGCCGTTGACAGAAACAGCGACAAAGTCTTGATACACTGAGTTTGTGAACTCAGGATATTCCTCAGAAGCAAAGACAAACTGCATGGTCATTTGGCTTGCTTCAGTTGCGGTAAAAGAGACGTCCAGATAGGCGGCATCAAATGTCGAAGCGCCTGCAATCGCATTGAACTCAGGGTTGTTGTCTTCGCCGTTTGTATCGCTGGAGCGGTTGCCGCGCTGGTTGAAGGCACCAAACCTGTTGGTAAAGTTGCTCGCCCGACCGGTTGAGAGGATCACTCCGGTGTCGCTTGGCGTAACACCGCCCGAAATGGCGTCGCCATCAGAGTAGATCCCTGAAGAAGAGCCTTGTCCACTGTACGATGCCGATTCAATCGTGACATCATCACCAAAGATGGTCTGAGCCATATCAAGTGCAGATGCGCCTGTGTTTATTGGCAATCTTGGCATGTCGCTTATCCCTGCTTCGCACAGGCATGCCACACATCAGCCCCCGGATTTATCCGGGTGATTGTAAATCCTCATGTTTCAACTTTGTGTTGATTTTCAATGAGGGTGGCTTCGCGCCGAACTGCTGGTGACCTGCCTCGGTCGATTTTTTGTTATCTTTCAGGTAACTGCATAATTTACAGTTTGTTAAGTGTTTGACGGTGCTCCCCGCTTATTTGTGACCAAAATGTGGCTTTCCGGTCCTTGCTGCCTGTGCGACAAGTCGGAGAACACAACGAAGGAAGCTCAAATGACCGCGATAGACGCTGCCAAACTGACCGCCGATCTGATTCGCTGCCCCTCGGTAACGCCGCAGGAAGGGGGCGCATTGGTGCTTTTGGAAGCGTTGTTGTCTGATGCCGGGTTTAGCTGCACCCGGGTTGATCGCGGCGGGATCAGCAATCTATTCGCCCGATGGGGAGAAAAAGGTCATGCTCAAACCTTCGGCTTTAACGGGCACACCGATGTTGTGCCGGTTGGGGACGAAGCCGCATGGTCTGTAGATCCATTTGGTGCAGAAGAAAAAGACGGCATCCTTTTTGGTCGCGGCGCCACAGATATGAAATCAGGTATCGCTGCCTTTGCCGCAGCCGCCATCGATTTTGTCACCAACACGCCTCCAGACGGTGCGATTGTCCTGACCATCACGGGAGATGAAGAGGGCGATGCCTTAGATGGCACCACCGCGCTCTTGGAGTATATGGACCAAGAAAATGAGCAAATGACGGTTTGTTTGGTTGGTGAACCCACCTGCCCCAATGAGATGGGGGAGATGATGAAAATCGGTCGACGTGGCTCGCTCACCGCGTATTTCACTTTCACTGGTGTTCAAGGTCATTCCGCCTATCCGCATCGCGCCAACAATCCGGTGCCTGTGATGGCACGGCTTATGGATCAATTCGCAAGCCACACCCTTGATGACGGAACAGACCACTTTGATGCCTCCACGCTCGCCGTTGTCACGATGGATACAGGCAACCCTGCGACCAATGTGATTCCTGCAGAATGCCGCGCGACACTCAATATCCGCTTCAATGATGCGCACTCTGGCGCTTCTTTGACGGAATGGATGCGGCAAACAGCGGACCAACTGTCGGATCAGACTGGTGTTGGCATTGATATGGATGTGAAAATATCAGGTGAGAGCTTTATCACACCTCCGGGTGCCTTGTCTGATCTGGTCGCTGCAGCGGTAGAGGCGGAAACAGGGCGCAAGCCAGAGCTCTCTACATCCGGGGGCACATCAGATGCCCGTTTCGTACAGCACCATTGCCCAGTGGTCGAGTTTGGTCTTGTTGGCAAAACCATGCATCAGGTGGACGAGCAGGTGCCGGTTGCACAGATCCATCAACTCAAAGACATCTATAGCCGGATTTTGCGTGACTACTTCAGCTAAAACTGGCCCAGCTTGTCGCCAGCGCCTCATTGTGATGCTCAAAGAGCCAAAGCCTGGCCGCGTGAAAACGCGCTTGGGCCGCGACATCGGTATGACAGCCTCGGCATGGTGGTTCCGGCACCAATCTGCGGCCCTCTTGAAGCGACTGGAAGATCCACGCTGGGATCTCCTCCTTGCCGTGGCGCCAGATCGCGCTGGGCTGATCTCTCGTGTTTGGCCGAACCATCTTCCCCGCATCCCTCAGGGTCAAGGCGATCTCGGCGCGCGTATGGCACGCCAGTTTTATTCCATGCCTCCCGGACCTGTTTGTATCATCGGCGCTGACATTCCGGGGATCACGCCAGCGCGTATCAATGAGGCGTTTCGTGCGCTGGGCAATCATGATGCGGTTTTCGGGCCAGCGCCGGATGGCGGCTTTTGGCTGGTTGGCTTGAAGCGCAATGCGCCGCAGCCTCCGTCGCTGTTTGAAAATGTACGCTGGTCAACCGAACACGCATTGGCCGACAGCCGTGCAACACTGCCGGATGCGAAGATTGCCACGGTTGCGACGCTTGCGGATGTGGACACGGCCGCAGATCTCGCGCGCGTGTAGCTGTTCATTCTGCAAGTATCCCGGCGATGAACGGAGCCGCAGGCCCAAGAGGGGGCTGACCCTTTGATTTCTTCGCGTAGACCTCTCCGCCCGGCCGTGTTAGGCCAGCTTCATGCCTATGCCCTCCAAAGAGGAAGTTCTTGAGTGGATTTCCGAAAACCCGACCCTCACCTCCAAACGTGACATCGCCAAAGCCTTTGGCATCAAAGGCGCTGCGCGTATTGATCTGAAGCGGCTTCTGAAAGAGCTTGAAGCCGAGGGCCACTTGCAAAGACGGCGTAAGACCTATCGTGATCCCGATACCTTGCCCCCGGTTTCCGTATTGCAGATTACGGGCCCAAATGAAGACGGAGATCTCTTTGCCCGGCCATTAGAATGGCACGGCGATGGGGATGCTCCATTGATCTTGGTGCTCCCGCGTGGGTCCGACCCTGCTCTGGGGCAGGGGGATCGTATCTTGGGTCGTCTGACTGAGGTATCCGAAGAGAGTTTCCAATATGAAGCCCGGCTCATTCGCCGGATTGGCACCAATCCGCGCCGTGTCTTGGGCGTGTTTCGTAAGACCGCCGAAGGCGGGCGTATTGTCCCAATTGATAAGGGCGACGGCAAAGAGTGGTCCGTCGCCAGTGATCAAGCGGCAGGTGCGAAAGAGGGAGAGCTTGTAGAGGCGGAACAAGTTGGCCCACGAGGGCGCCTTGGCTTGCCCCGCGCACGTGTCGTCAGCCGCCTTGGTGATCCAAGCGCGCCCAAATCTGTTTCTCTGATCGCCATCCATCAGCATGGGATCCCTGACACCTTTCCTGATGACGTCGTTGCGGAGGCGGACAAAGCCAAACCTGCCCCGCTTGGGAAACGCGATGATTTGCGCGATATGCCATTTGTCACAATTGATCCTGCGGATGCACGCGATCACGATGATGCCTGTTGGGCCCATGCGGATGACGACCCCAAAAACGTGGGGGGCCATGTGCTGTGGGTGGCGATTGCCGATGTGGCGCAATACGTGACGCCAGACACCGCGCTGGACCGCGAAGCGCGCAAACGTGGCAACTCCTCCTATTTCCCCGATCGCGTGGTGCCAATGTTGCCCGATCGCCTGTCTGGGGATCTTTGCTCTCTACACGAAGGTGTGCCTCGCGCCGTTATTGCGCTGTGTATTCAGATTGATGCGCATGGCAAAAAGATCAGCCATCGTTTCTGTCGAGCGATGATCCGCTCCGTGGCGTCGCTGCATTATGGCGAGGTGCAGCAGGCCCAAGATGGGCATCCAAATGAGCGTTGCGCATCCCTCATGGAAAGCGTGATCACCCCGCTATATGCCGCTTATGCTGCGCTTACCAAAGCGCGCGAGGCGCGCCAACCTCTGGCGCTGGATCTGCCAGAGCGCAAGATCGAGCTCTCTGACAAAGGCGATGTGCTTTCGGTGAACTTCCGGGATCGCTTTGACGCCCATAAGCTGATCGAAGAGTTGATGGTACTTGCCAATGTCTGCGCCGCCGAAACGTTGATTGCGAAGGCCTCTCCACTTCTATTCCGCGTGCACGAAGAGCCAAGCCCCGAAAAGCTAAATTCATTGCGCGACACGGCGCAAGCGGCCGGACTTACTCTGGCAAAAGGGCAAGTGCTGCAGACCCGGCATCTGAACCAACTCCTCGACGCTGCAGCAGGTACGGAACAGGCTGAGCTGATCAACCTGTCCACGCTGCGGTCGATGACGCAGGCTTATTATACCCCACAGAACTTTGGTCACTTTGGCCTTGCGTTGCGGGCCTATGCCCATTTCACCTCGCCGATCCGGCGTTATGCCGATCTGATCGTGCACCGGGCGCTGATCTCCTCGCATGGCTGGGGGGATGATGGCCTGACGCCGGAAACCATCGAGCGGCTTGAAAACACGGCAACCCATATTTCCGACACCGAGCGCCGTTCCATGCTGGCGGAGCGTGACACCACGGATCGTTATCTCGCCGCCTATATGTCAGAGCGGATCGGCAATGAGTTCACTGGCCGGATCAGCGGAATTGCACGTTTTGGCGTCTTTGTGAAACTCGATGAAACCGGCGCAGATGGTCTGATCCCCATGCGTGAGCTAGGGCGGGAATATTTCCATTTTGATGCGGAAACCAATACGCTGACTGGCTCTGATACGGGGATCGTGATTGGTCTGGGCCAGCGCGTAACCACACGTTTGACAGAAGCCGCCCCAGTGACAGGGGGCATCGCACTGGAACTGATTTCGCTGGATGGCGAATTGGTGAAACGTGCGGGACGTGGCGGAAAAAACCGTCGTGGCGGTCCACCACGGCGCAAGGCCGCCAAGGCAAAGCACAAGGCGGCCAAGACCAAACGCAAGGTCACTCGGCAGCGGAAGTGAGCACCGGACGGTAGCGTGATATGTCTGGGTAGATGCTCGCGCGCACCCGATCAACATAGGGTTTGAAACGGGGGTTGGCCTCCACCGCACGGCGCAAATCCGTGTCCGCGGGCAGGCGTTGGATCATGTCCAGAACCGGCGCAATCGAGGCGTCCGCTGCTGTGGGATGTGCACCAAACAGAAAAGGCTGTCCCCCCAATGTTGCGTCCAGTGCGGCAAGATCCTTGTCAAATCGCGCCTGTCTGTCTTCGGCAGAGAAGCGTGCAATGCCCTGCGCCATAAGCGCCGACCGCACGCTTTCTTGTGCTTGATCTGCGAGCGTGTCTCTCAAATCGCTTGGCGCTTCGGCAAAGAAGGCTTCTCGCATGATTGGCCAAACGTCTGGATGCAACCAGCGATCATGCACCATGCCCAGAACAAGGCTATGTTCAACCATCGACTTCAGTGCATGCGCTTGGCAGATCTGTGTGTGTGACAAACCTGGGTAAAAGTCAGCGCCGCGCCCTGTCAGAAAATCCTCAATGTTGGAGCTATCCGGGATCAGACGCTCCTCATATCGCAAGAAAGGCAGCTTCCCGAGCGGCCCCTCGGTTACGTCTGTTGTGTACTCGGGTTGCCAGTCCTCTCCAGCCATTTCCAACAGGCACAGGGCTTTCAGACAAAATGGCGAATAGGTTGGCATGGCGGTATCGCCGGGGAACATAACGAGGTGCATGTCTCTCTCCTTGGTCAAATGCTGTGCAAGAAGTAACCGGGCCTCTTGTCAGTTTTTGTCAGTTGGGTGCAGTATCAGAAATTATGAGCCGTACCGATCGACTGTTCCAACTCATGCAAGCCTTACGGGATTTGCCGTCACCCGCCACAGCACACATCCTTGCGCAGGAAACGGGTGTTTCAGAGCGCACCATCTATCGTGATATCGACAGTCTGCGTGCGCTGGGGGCTGTGATTGATGGCGAGGCTGGGTTTGGCTTCACGCTGGTAGAAGATGCCACGCTGCCCCCTCTCGGGTTCTTACCAGAAGAAATCGAAGCCTTGGTGGTCGGTTTAAATGAAGTGAGAGAAGTTGGTGATCCTGCACTTGCAGCGGCTGCAAGGTCAGCTCTCAATAAACTGAAGTCCCGGCTTCCAGAGGGCCAATCTCACCGCCTTCAACACGCAGTTTTATCGGCACGTCGGTTTGAAAAACCGCCCGCACCGGGCATTGACGCAAGTGTGTTGCGACAAGCAGCTTGGGAAGAGCGGACGGTGGGGTTTGACTATGCCGATGCACAGGGTGCCTACACAACCCGCACCGCCGATCCTCTTTCGATTGTCTTCATGAAAACCGCACATTGTCTGTTGGCTTTCTGTCATTTGCGGAATGATTTCCGTGCGTTTCGTTTGGATCGCATGTCCAGCCTGGTGGTAACCGAGCGTTCATTTCGGCCAAATCGTATCCCGATGTTGCGGGAATTTAAGCAGCGTTTGCACACAGAAAATCCCAGATAGGCAAATCCTCGCGCTTATTCTGTTGCGTGCTTTGTCGTTTTGCCGCAGCGCTGTACACTTTGGAAAACAGGCGAGGAGCGGTGCCATGTTGGCAAAAAAACGATGGGCAATCGGAATGATCTGCGCTGCAATGGCGACAGGGGCTTGGGCAAATCCACCCTCGCATTCTCTCCGCCCTGTTCTGCGCACAGTTGAGCCCAACCTTGCTGCATCAAACACTGTACCTGTTTCGGTCAGCGACAAAGGGTTTGCCCGTTGGCTGAACAGCTATCGCAGCCGAGCGGTTCGTGCCGGGATCAGTGCGGCTGTTTTTGATCAGGCGTTTTCGGGAGTTCAGTACAACGCAGACGTGATCAAAAGAGATCGCAACCAAAGTGAGTTCACCAAAACTATTTGGGAATATCTCGACAGTGCGGTTTCGGATGCGCGCGTGAAAAATGGCAAAGCAGCCTTGCGCGAATACAGCGATACACTTCAGCGCATCGAAGCGCGGTATGGCGTGGACAAAGAGGTGGTTGTCGCGGTCTGGGGGCTGGAAAGCAATTATGGCACCTATCGTGGTAAAACGCCGATCATCGAAGCCTTGGCCACGCTTGCTTATGACGGTCGCCGAGGTGAGTTCTTTGAACAGCAGCTGACGGCAGCCTTGACGATTCTGCAAAACGGCGATGTTTCTGCACAGAACATGACTGGAAGTTGGGCGGGGGCTATGGGGCACACGCAGTTTATCCCGACTTCTTATCAGTCATTTGCGGTGGATTTCACTGGCGATGGCAAGCGTGACATTTGGTCAGACGATCCTACGGATGCTCTTGCCTCTACGGCTGCTTATCTCAACAGATCTGGCTGGGTGTCGGGACAGCCTTGGGGTGTAGAGGTGAAGATTCCGCGTGATTTTGACTACGCCCTTGCCAGTCGTCAGATTCAGAAGCAGCCCTCAGAATGGGCGCGCCTTGGTGTGGTTGATATGCGGGGTCAGTCTGTTCAAAACCACGGTAAGGCTTCTCTGCTACTGCCTGCAGGCGGAAAGGGCGCTGCCTTTATTATCTTCGAAAATTTCGCCGTGATTGAACGTTACAATACCGCTGATGCGTATGTGATTGGGGTCGGGCATCTGAGCGATCGCATTCAGGGCGGGGCCCCCATTCTTGGAAAGTGGCCGCGCGAAGATCGCGCCCTGACCTTCAATGAACGAAAAGAGTTGCAGCAACGTCTTTCTGAGGCGGGATTTGATACACAAAAGATAGACGGAAAGATCGGTCCATTGACCATTGAAGCGGTGCGTAAGTATCAGGATTCGGTTGGGCTTGACCCAGATGGATATGCGTCTCTGACACTGCTTAAGACGCTGCGCTGATCTCTGGCAATCCTCAGAAAAAAGGCGGCCTCTGATCCCAGAGGCCGCCTTTTTTATCTGTTTTGTCTGCCGTTTAGGTGGGCGACATGCCCCGCAGGCGCTCTGAACGCCGGCGCAGAAGCTCTACCGTGGTCAAAAGCGCGATGGAGATCGCAACCAAGATGGTCGCCACGGCCAGAATGGTCGGGCTGATTTGTTCGCGCAGGCCGGTGAACATCTGCCACGGCAGGGTCTGTTGTTTGGCCGAGCCCACAAAGATCACCACCACAACCTCGTCAAAGGAAGTGATGAAGGCAAACAGCGCGCCGGAGATCACGCCGGGCAGGATCAGAGGCATCTGGATGCGATAGAATGTGGTGACAGGGTTGGCGCCCATACTGGCCGCAGCACGGGTAAGAGAATGGTCAAAGCCAACCAGCGTTGCGGTCACGGTGATGATCACAAAGGGAATGCCAAGCGCTGCATGCGCCAGAACCACACCCCAGTAGGTGCCTGCAAGCCCCATCCGAGAGTAGAAGAAATACATACCGGCCGCAGAAATAATCAGGGGCACGATCATCGGAGAGATCATCGTGGCCATTATGGCGCGGCGGAAAGGCACATGCGGTTGGCTGAGGCCTATGGCGGCCAATGTGCCCAGCGACACAGAGATCAACGTGGCCGCCGGTGCGATTTTCACCGAGTTCCAAAGAGCATCCTGCCAGTCGGGGTTGCTGAAGAAATCCCGATAGTGTTTGAGCGAGTAGCCTTCTGGATCAAAGCTCAGCATTTCTTTGGTGAAGGTGAAGAAGTCCTGTGCGTTAAAGCTCAGGGGGATCACTACCATGATGGGCGCGATCAGGAAGAAAAAGATCAGGCCACAAATGACACGGAAAGAGTAATACCAGGCACGCTGGCCGGTGGTTGCATATGGTGGAAGTGCGCTCATGTCCGTTACCCCAGCTTCACGTTGTCGATGCCGACGATTTTGTCATAGGCCCAGTAGAGCACCAGAACGACCGCCAGAAGGATGGCCCCAAGGGCTGAGGCAAGGCCCCAGTTGAGCGAGGTCGAGATATGGAAGGCAATCTGGTTGGAGATGAACGTGCCTTTGGTGCCGCCCACAAGGGCTGGCGTGATGTAGTAGCCGATGGCAAGGATGAACACGAGGATCGACCCCGCACCAATACCCGGCACGGTCTGCGGGAAATAGACCCGCCAGAAAGCTGTCCAATCAGTTGCACCCAGAGATTTGGCCGCGCGCAGATAGGATGGGTTGATGGTTTGCATCACGGAATACATCGGCAGGATCATGAACGGCAGCAGGATGTGGGTCATGGCCACGATGGTGCCGAACTGGTTGTTGATGATCACAAGGCGGCTGTCATCGGCCACAAGTCCAACATAGACTAGGATGTCGTTGATAACCCCCTGTTGTTGCAGCAGGATTTTCCAGGCGGAGGTCCGCACCAGAAGCGATGTCCAGAACGGCAGCAACACCAAGATCATCAAGATGTTGGCCTTGCGCGCAGGAAGGTTGGCCAAAAGCCACGCCACCGGATAGGCCAAGAGGATACAGCAAGATGTGATCGCCAGTGACATCCAGAGGGTGCGGCCCAACAGCTTCATGTAGATCTGTTCATCTTCCGGCCGCATTTCAGGGCCGTCCGTGCCGACCCGCATATCAACAGCATTGAGGAAGTAGCCGGATGTGATGGTGGGGGAATAGGTCTGGATTGTGCGCCAATTGTCGTGCTCGCCCCAGCCCTTGTTGATGTCGATCAGCTCTTCTTTCCAAGGGCCGCCGGCTTCAAGATCAAATTTCTTGGCTTTCCGGCCGGTCTTGCGGAACAGCGAGGACATGCCGGGATTTTCATAGTTCAGTCGCGTGCCAACCTTGGTGTGGATTTTGGCTTCTGCGGCCTCTTTGAGATCGGCTGCTAAAGCGGCATAGACCACCTCATCCGGCAACTCGCCTGTGCTTGCATCCCAATCGGCGAGAGCCACCACTGTGCGGGGCAGCGTGTTGGAAACGATGCCATTCTGTACCGAGCGATAGAGCATATCCACCACGGGCAGGATGAAGCTCACGAGAATGAAGATCAGCAGAGGGGCGATCAGCAGCAGCGCCCGGAGTTTCTGTCGCCGGAGTGCCCGCGCGAGACTGCGCTTGAGGGGCGTCCCGTCTGCGGCCAGAACCGGGCCGGCGGTATCGGTCATATCGCTCATAGTATCCCTGTCGGCTATTGCCGTTTGTGCGTTGCAAGTCTGCGTTGGCGCAGACGAACACCTATTTTTAGGTTGTTCTTATTCTGGAGGAGGGGGCCAGCTGTGGCCCCTTCCTAAATTTTCTCAGCTTAGGCTGGGATTATTTCGCCAGCCACGCTTCGAATTTCGCGTTCAGGTCATCGCGGTTGTCGGCCCACCATTCGTAGTCATAGATGTGCACGTTGGTTGCGTTGGCCGGATCGGTTGGCATGTGAGGTGCCATGTCGATGCCCAGTTCGGCATGAGTGCCAACCAGTGGCGCTGAAGAGGCGCGGGCCGGACCGTAGGAGATGTATTTCGCCTGATCGGCCAGACGCTGGGTGTCGGTGGCGAACTTCAGGAAGTCCATCACACGCGCTTTGCGGTCTGCTGGCAGGCCTTCTGGAACAATCCAACCGTCGAGGTCAAAGGACTGCATGTCCCAGAGCATGCCGATTGGCTGGTTCTGCTCCGCGATGGCAGAGAACAGGCGACCGTTGAAGGTGGAGCCCATCACAACTTCGCCGTCTGCCAGCAGCTGTGGGGTTTCTGCACCTGCGGTCCACCAGACAACCTGATCCTTGATGGTGTCGAGCTTCGCCAGCGCCTGGCTCACACCTTCGTCGGTGCCCAGCGTGTCATAGATGTCTTCTTTGGCCACACCGTCACAGAACAGCGCCCATTCCATGTTGTCGATTGGGCGTTTCTGCAGGGAACGCTTGCCTGGATACGCCTCCAAATCGAACACATCACAAACAGACGTTGGCGCTGTGTCACCCACCAGGTCAGTGCGGTAGCCGAAGGTGGTGGAGTAAACGATCTGAGGGACAAAACACTCAGACACGAGCAGATCACCGAAGTCGTCTTCAGCAGAGGTGCCATCAGGCGCAGCTGCAAGATCGGCCGACGGGTCAATCTCTACAGCGAGACCTTCGTCGCAAAGACGCATGGAGTCAGAGGCCACAACGTCGACCAGATCCCAGGTGACGTTGCCTGCTTCGTTCATGGCGCGCAGTTTGGCCACCGCTTCGGCAGAGCTTTCATCCCAGGTGACTTTCACTTCTGGGTGCATTTCCAGATAGGGCTCTACATAGGCTTTGATCTGGCTGGACTGGTAAGCACCGCCCCAAGACACCAGGGTCATTTCATTTGCCATTTCCTGGGCAAATGCTGCCGGGGCGCAAAGTGCGGTCGTTGCCGCCAGGGCTGCAAGTTTGGTGAGTTTCATAGAACACTCTCTCCTTGTTGGTTTTCTTTAATTTGGTTCTTTTGTCCCCCGGTCAATTTGGCGCCGGGGGTTTAAATCACATTTGTCAGGCGTCCAGCGCGCGACAATCTTGTGGCAGCCAGCCAATTTCGATTTGCTGACCGGGCTGCAAACGTTCCACATCCGGCGCGTTCCGGGTTTTGATGACAAACTCATCATTGCCAGCCACCGATAGGCGCGTGCGGAAGATGTCACCCATATAGATGAACTCTTTCACTTCGGCTTTCAGCGTATGCGCGCCTTCTTGGATACGATCTTTGTTATATTCCACACGCTCTGGACGGATCGATACACGTGTGCGTGCGCCAGGTTTCACACTGTCGTGGACCGGCATCGCGTCAATCAATTCACCATCGTCGAGTTGGATCAACGCCAAACCGTTGTTGATTTCTTTGACGGTGCCTTCGAGCGTGTTGTTTTCACCGATGAACTGCGCAACGAAGCTGTTTTGTGGTGCTTCATACAGGGTGTCAGGTGGATCAAGCTGTTGAATGCGGCCATCATCAAATACGGCCACGCGATCAGACATCGTCAATGCTTCGGTCTGATCGTGGGTCACATAAACCGTTGTGATGCCCAGGTTGTGTGCAAGGTTTGTGATTTCAAACTGCATCTTTTCGCGCAGCTGTTTATCCAGCGCGCCCAGCGGCTCATCCATCAGCACCAGTTCTGGTTCGAAAACCAGCGCACGTGCCAGCGCAACACGCTGCTGCTGACCACCGGAAAGTTGCGATGGACGACGACCACCAAAGGCCCCCATTTCCACCATGTCCAGCGCGCGCTTGATCTTCTCTTCGCGCTCTGTCTTGCCCATCTTGCGCACTTCCAGAGGGAAGCTCAGGTTCTCCGCAATCGTCATGTGCGGGAACAGGGCATAGTTCTGGAACACCATGCCAATGCCCCGCTTATGCGGTGGAATGTTGTTGATGGATGTACCACCGAGGCGAATGTCGCCATGTGTTGCGGTTTCAAAGCCTGCCAACATCATCAGACAAGTTGTCTTGCCCGATCCTGATGGTCCCAACATGGTGAGAAATTCGCCTCTCGGCAGGCTCAAGTTCAGATCTTTGACGACGAGTGTCTCACCATCATAGCTCTTTTGCACGCGGTCGAATTCGACAAACGCGCCGTTAGATGCACTATCAGCCAAAATAGGCTCCCTGTGTTTTTCAGTCGGCAGATTGTCTCTGCTCATCTATTTCAAGTGTAACCACACCTGCGTCTCAATGCGCAACACCGCAGTTCACTAAGGAAAGTCTGCCAGTCAATCGTGACCAACAAGGTCGGTTTGCGACGCATTGAGAATGATTTTCGCCAAAAACCGACAGAGGTAAACCCATAAAGCCAAAAATAATTTTTATAATTCGGCTTTGGGTTGAACGTCTTTTTTCGGATGGGACGCAAAAAATCCCCGGAACGATGTCCCGGGGAGGCAGGTTTGATCAAAACTTGGGCGGTTATTGAAACAGCCCTTCGGCCTTGATCTGTTCAAATGTCTGGTCAAGCGCGCGCCTGGCGCGTTCGATCAGAACATCTACGTCGGAACGTTTCATGACGAGGGGGGGCGAAATGATCATGCGATCGCCGACATGGCGCATAACCAGATTGTTGGCAAAGCAGTGTTCGCGGCACTTATAGCCAACCGTACCTGTTTCTGCAGCAAATGGCGCGCGGGTTTCTTTGTTCGGCGTCAGCGCAATGGACCCCATCATTCCGACAATTTTGGCTTCCCCAACCAGCGGGTGATCTGCCAGCGCTTCCCACTTCTCTTTCAGATAGGGGGCAACGTCTTCCCGCACATGCTCAAGGATGTTTTCCTCTTCGAGGATGCGCAGGTTCTCCAAAGCCACGGCACAGGCCACAGGATGGCCCGAGTAGGTGTAGCCGTGGTTGAATTCAGTTGCGCCGACAACGTTTGCCACCTCGTCACAAACGATGGATCCCCCAATGGGTGCATAACCAGAGGATAGGCCCTTGGCGATCGACATGATGTGTGGGCGGATTCCCACCGTCTGACTGCCAAACCAATTTCCCGTGCGCCCAAATCCACAGATCACCTCATCAGCGATCAGCAGGATTTCGTACTTGTCGCAGATCCGCTGTATTTCGGGCCAATAGGTTTCCGGCGGCACAATCACGCCGCCAGCGCCTTGGATCGGCTCTGCGATGAAGGCCGCGACGCGGTCTTCGCCAAGCTCAAGAATGGCGTCTTCGAGCTCCTGCGCACGTTGGATGCCAAATTCCTCTGGCGACAGGTCCCCGCCTTCTGCCCACCAGTTTGGCTGGTTGATGTGATGCACATCTGGGATAGGCAGGCTGCCTTGCTGGTGCATCGGCACCATACCGCCAAGGCTCGCACCAGCCATTGTTGAACCATGATAGGCGTTCTTGCGGCTGATAAACACGGTCTTGCTTGGCTTGCCCTTCGCTGACCAGTAGTGGCGCACAAGCCGCATGTTTGTGTCATTGGCCTCAGAGCCTGACCCGGCAAAGAACACGTGGTTGAGATCACCGGGCGCGAGCTCTGCCAATTTTTTGGAAAGGGCAATCACCGGCACATGGGTGGTTTTGAAAAACGTATTGTAATACGGCAGTTCGCGCATCTGGCGTGCTGCCGCTTCTGCCAGTTCTTCGCGCCCATAGCCAATGTTTACGCACCAGAGGCCGGCCATGGCATCCAGGATTTGCTCACCTTCACTATCGGTAAGTGTCACACCCTTTGCCTGTGTGATGACACGGGCCCCTGCTTGATCAAAATCCGCCTGCGTAGAAAACGGGTGCATGTGATGCGCTGCATCCAGCGCCTGAAGCTCTGCCGTAGGCAGGTGATTTGTGATCATATTCATGTCAGTCCTCGCAGAGAAATTGGAGCAGAAAGAATGCGGACAAACCCGCTTCATACATCTGCACTCAAAAATATGATCAAATTTTGATTAGTCAATCACCTCGGCAAAACCGGTGCCTTCCAAAAGGGCTTCGCGGATCTGCTCCATCCCCTGAGTGACGTCTTGTCTGATGGCTTCCCCAACAGCTTTTGCATCTTTTTTGAGCAGCGCTTCCAGAGCTGTTTTGTGGTTGTCAGGCAGGTTTTGCGTCCCCATCCGTCCACAAACCACACGCATTGATGGCCCAAACCTCAGCCAAACACTATTTGCCACATCCAGCAGAATCGGGGCAGCGGCGGCGTCGTAAAGCAATGCATGGAAATCGTAGTTGCGTCGCAGATATGCCGGTACATCGCCGCGGATTATGGCCTCGTCCAAACGCGTATCGATGGCCTCCAGCTGCGCGATCTGAGCGGGGGAGATACGAGCCGCAGCCAGTTCAGAAAGGCGCGTTTCCACTGATTCTCTCAAGAAAATCAGATCGTCGATCGCATCCAATGTCATCAACGGGACCACAACACGCCGATTCCCCTGAAACTCCAGTGCGCCCTCACTGGTCAGGCGGCGGATGGCTTCGCGGATTGGCGTCATGCCCGCACCTGTGCGTTCAATCAATCCCTGAATGGTGACAGCTTGCCCCGGCGCAAGCTCGCCAAAAAGCACAGCATCTCGCAACTGCGCATAGACTTGCTGATGCACCGGCACGCGTGCGCTTTGCGCTTCTGTTTGTTCGATGGCTTGGGTCAAAACTTGCTTGCCTTCCATTTGTGCAATTCGCTGCAAAACCTTTGTTCGAACGGCGCCTTCAAAGTGGCACTTTGAACAAGGATATTGCCATAACGGAAAAACTTGATCAAATTAATCTCACATAAGTGACCGGGCTTTGAACTCGGCATCCAACGGGAGATCCTCATGAAGACACCCTTTATCACTCTTACTGCGACACTCGCGCTTACCACAGCTGCGCTGGCCGAAGAAGTCCGGGTCTACAATTGGTCCGACTATATTGATGAGGCATTGCTGGAGAAATTTGAATCCGAAACCGGCATCAAGCTGATCTACGACGTGTTTGACAGCAATGATGTGCTGGAAACGAAAATGCTCGCGGGCAACTCAGGCTATGACATCGTTGTACCAACCGGTGCTTTTCTACAGCGCCAGATTGCGGCAGGTGTGTTCCAGAAGCTCGACAAAGACAAGTTGAGCAATATTGGCAACATGTGGGATGTGGTGGAGCAGCGCACCGCCAACTATGATCCCGGCAATGCCTATTCCATCAACTACATGTGGGGCACCACGGGCATCGGTGTGAACCTGAACAAGGTTAAAGAAGTGCTGGGGGAAGACGCCCCCATCGGTTCTCTGGATCTGATCTTCAATCCTGAAAACATGGAAAAGCTCGCCTCATGTGGTGTGCACATGCTGGACGCCTCTGATGAGATGATCCCAGCAGCTCTGGCCTACATCGGCGAAGACCCCACCAGTCAAGACAAAGACGTGATTGCCAAGGTGGAGCCAATCTTCACAGCGATTGCGCCCTACGTTCAGAAGTTCCACAGCTCAGAATACATCAATGGGCTCGCAAACGGTGATATTTGCGTGGCGATGGGCTGGTCGGGCGACATTCTTCAGGCGCGTGATCGCGCATGGGAAGCAGAGAACGGGGTAGAGATTGCCTACAATGCACCTTCCGAAGGCGCGTTGATGTGGTTTGACCAAATGGCGATCCCGGCGGATGCACCAAATCCAGAAGCTGCGCATAAATTCCTGAACTTTATCATGGAAGCCCAGAACATGGCGGATGCGTCTAACTATGTTTACTACGCAAACGGCAACCTCGCGTCTCAGGAGCTGCTCGCTGAGGATGTGATTGGCGATCCGGCAATCTATCCAGACGAAGCGACGCTCGCAAATCTCTACACGGTCTCTCCTTACCCACCAAAGGTGCAGCGTGTCGTGACGCGTCTTTGGACGAAGATCAAATCCGGCATCTAATGCTGTGACGCCCATAGGCTCGCGCGATCAAAGCGCGGGCCTTCTTGCCGCACTCGTGAGCTTGCTCCCGCCCATCTTCGGAGACCACCATGGCGCTTGATGCCTTTGCCCCTTGGGAAGACCCAACCGCGAAACCCCTGATTCAGTTTCAGAATGTTACGAAACGGTTTGGCGATTTCACTGCGATTGACACTCTGAACATCGACATTTTCGAACGAGAGTTCTTTGCGCTTCTTGGGCCCTCGGGCTGTGGCAAAACCACGATGATGCGTATGCTTGCCGGTTTTGAAACACCCACAGAAGGCAGTATCTTGCTGGCTGGTCAAGATATTGCCCCTGTGCCACCAAACAAGCGTGCGGTGAACATGATGTTTCAGTCTTACGCACTGTTCCCGCACCTGAGTATCTGGGAAAACATCGCCTTTGGTTTGCGCCGCGATCGTCTGCCCAAAGATCAGATCGCCGCTCGTGTCGAAGAAATGTTGCGTTTGACCCGACTGGAGAAATTTGCCAGTCGCAAACCGCACCAAATTTCCGGTGGTCAGCGCCAGCGCGTTGCGCTTGCCCGGTCTTTGGCAAAGGCGCCGAAACTGCTCCTGCTTGATGAACCTCTTGGCGCGCTCGACAAAAAACTGCGCCAGGAAACGCAGTTTGAATTGATGGACATTCAGGAAAAAACCGGCACCACTTTTGTGATCGTCACCCACGATCAAGAAGAAGCGATGACAGTTGCAAGCCGCGTCGCCGTAATGGATCATGGACAGATCATTCAAGTTGCAACACCTGATGTGATCTACGAAGCGCCAAACTCCACATATGTTGCCGACTTCATCGGCGAGGTAAATCTGATCACGGGCAAGGCGGATCCAAAAGGCGACGCCCTGCATATGCATTGGGCTGAGGCGCAGCCTGCCATCGTGGGCGCACCGCTCGAAGGTGCACAGGCCGGGCAAGAGATGCATTACGCAATACGGCCTGAAAAAGTCTCTATTTCAGCGGAAAAACCGACAGAGGCGGCAAACGCTGTGCAAGGTAAGGTGCTCGATATTGCATACCTTGGCAACATTTCCACCTATCATGTGGAGCTCGCTGGCGGACAGATCATCAAAGCGCAGGCTGCCAACAGCCGACGCATTTCTCGGCGAGCGTTCACTTGGGAAGACGACGTATGGCTCAGCTGGACCGCCACCGCTGGCGTCTTCTTGGAGCGTTAATAGATGCGTCGCCTCCTGATCGTCATTCCATATGTTTGGTTGCTGGCGCTTTTCATTGTGCCGTTCCTGATCGTTTTCAAAATTTCGCTGTCAGACACCGCAATCGCCATTCCACCGTATACGCCCACACTGGACGTTTCAGCGGGTTTTGGCGCGATTAGAGACTTCTTTTTGGAGTTGGACTGGGAAAACTATGTTTGGCTGACCGAAGATGATCTTTATTGGAAAGCCTATCTCTCCAGCTTGAAGATCGCGCTGATATCGACATTTCTGACGCTGCTTGTTGGCTATCCGATTGCCTATGGGATGGCGCGCGCTCCTGAAGAATGGCGCGCTATGCTGTTTATGCTGGTGATCCTTCCGTTTTGGACAAGTTTCCTGATCCGGGTCTATTCGTGGATGGGGATCCTCAGTCAGGAGGGCTATCTCAACCAGTTTTTGCTCAGCATCGGCGTCATCAGCGAACCCTTGGTGATCTTAAACACCAACATCGCGGTCTACATCGGCATTGTGTATACCTATCTGCCGTTCATGATCCTTCCGATTTACGCAGCGTTGGAAAAGCTCGACATAAGCCTTCTGGAGGCTGCCGAAGATCTCGGGTGTTCACGCTTTTCCGCGTTTTGGTTGATCACGGTGCCGCTCTCCAAGCAGGGGATCATCGCGGGCAGTTTCCTTGTCTTCATCCCAACCATCGGTGAATTTGTGATCCCTTCTTTGCTTGGCGGCTCACGCACTCTGATGATCGGGAAGGTTCTGTGGGAGGAGTTCTTCTCCAACCGCGACTGGCCGGTTGCCAGCGCAGTGGCTGTCGTGCTTCTGCTGATTTTGATCATTCCCATCGTGCTTTTCCAACGCAATGAGCAAAAACAGAGGGAGGCAGGCAAATGAGGCAGATGTCCTGGTTCAACGTCACCTCACTTACGCTGGGGTTTGCGTTTCTCTATCTTCCTATGCTGATCCTCATGATCTTCAGCTTCAACGAGAGCAAACTCGTCACTGTTTGGGCTGGATTCAGCACAAAATGGTACGTTGAGCTGATCAACAATCGCGCGTTTTTGGATGCCGCTTGGGTGACTTTGAAGGTTGCTTTCATCAGCTCCACTCTGGCGACGGTGCTGGGCACTATGGCAGCGATCGTGATGGTGCGCGCAGGTCGCTTTCGCGGGCGAACGCTGTTCTCCGGCATGATCTACGCCCCTATGGTTATGCCCGAAGTGATCACCGGCCTTTCTCTGCTATTGCTGTTCATCAGTCTGGGAATGGATCGTGGGGTGTTCACCATCGTGCTTGCGCACACAACATTTTCTATGTGCTATGTCTCTGTTGTCGTGAGTTCCCGCTTGGTGAGCTTTGATCAATCTCTCGAAGAAGCTGCGCTTGATTTGGGATCCACGCCGCTAGAAGCTTTCCGTCTTGTGACGCTTCCCATCATCGCCCCATCTGTCGTCTCCGGTTGGCTTTTGGCGTTCACGCTTTCGCTGGATGATTTGGTGATCGCCTCCTTCACCTCCGGTCCTTCCGCAACCACCTTGCCGATGAAAATCTGGTCGTCTGTCCGCCTTGGCGTCAGCCCGGAAATCAATGCGCTTTCCACCATCATGATCCTTGTGGTCGCGGTGGGTGTGGTCACTGCGTCGCTCATCAACAAACGCAATGTACTGCGCCAAAGACGCGAAGAAGCCGCCGCTGCCAAGCTCGCATGACCCGGATTTGTGACCCATTCGCCTATGGCGAAGGTCCGCTTGAAAGCTGCTTTTGGGCCGAAACAGTCTCGATTCAAAATAGGCTCCCTCTTTCCGGCCATGCAGAAAGGGAGGTTGCCGTTGTTGGTGCTGGGGTAACAGGGCTGAATACAGCGCTTCGTTTGGCGCAAGCGGGCGTGTCGGTTGCTGTAGTCGATGCAAAACAGGTGGGGTGGGGCGCTTCAGGACGCAATGGCGGCTTTTGTTGCTTGGGTGGCGCAAAAGCTTCGCACACCAGTTTGAGAAAGCGATTTGGCCAGGAGGCTCTGTCTGACTACCTCCAGACAGAGCGCGCTGCCGTAGACCATGTGGAGCAGCTCTTGTCGCAGCATGCATGGCAAGTGGATCGCCATTCTAAAGGCGAAACGCTGCTGGCCCACAACCCGCGCGTCGCGGCCACATTGCCAGCTGAAGCCGCAGAGTTTGAGCGCACCTATGGCCTTAAGTCGCAGGTGATTGACGCGTCAGATCTTGCTGGGCACGGGTTGGGCACCACTTTTTGCGGCGCGCTTACTTTGCCAATTGGTTTTGCGCTCAACCCGCGCAAGTACTTAAAAGGACTGGCAGACGCGGCAGAAGCTGCTGGTGCGGAGGTGTATTGCGACACCAAAGTGTCAGAGATTACGCAGGTTGCAGGGCGTTGGCAGCTGCGCACCCCGCAAGGAAACCTCAGTGCCAAAAAACTTGTAATCGCAACCAATGGCTATTCCAGCGAGCATATCCCGGCTTGGTTGGCGGGCCGTTATTTGCCGGCTCAATCCAGTGTGATTGTCACGCGCGTGCTCACAAAGTCCGAGCAGCAGATGCAAAACTGGACCTCCACTCAGATGGCGTACGACAGTCGCAATTTGCTCCACTATTTCCGCCTTCTGCCAGACGGTCGTTTCCTTTTTGGCATGCGCGGCGGATTGGCAACAACCCACCGCGCTCACAGCGCCATAAAACAGCAAATCAAACAAGACTTTGCGCGACTGTTCCCTGCCTGGGCTGCTGTTGAAACGCCCCACTTCTGGAGTGGTTTTGTGTGCTACAGCCGTGCGCTCACCCCATTTGCAGGGGCCGTTCCCGGCGCGAAAGGTCTGTATGCCGCTTTCGCGTATCACGGCAATGGTCTGGCAATGGGAAGCTATGCTGGCGCGCTTTTGACCCAAGACATATTGGGAGGATGCGCACTACGCCATCCCGACATTATGCGCGCTACGCCAGGTCGTTTTCCTCTTGGTCGGGCCCGCCGCTTGTTGATGTATCCGGCCTATCTTTTTTACAAACTCAAGGACCTTTGAAGCGCCTCGCATTCAAGCGTAACGCCCGTGGCATAGTCAGGTTGCCCATTTTCTGATTGCCACTGGCAATACGCTGCCATGCGTGCGTGGTAAAACGGCGCGAGAGCCCTATACCGTTCCGCAGATTCTCTATCCGCGTAACGCGCCAAAAACGTCTCTGTTTCAGCTAAACTCAGCGGTTTTTTACGATACAACATCTGCATTGCCGGGGACAAGAAAACAGCGATATCCTCGCATGGGTCGCCCGCTGCAGGACATTGCCAGTCTATCAGGTGCAGACCTGAATCGTTCTTGATGAGATTTCCGGGCACAATGTCACTGTGCAACAGCACGGTCTTTCCAGATCGTGAAATTCTTTGGGTCGGCAATCGACGCAAAGCTTCCGGGGTTTGCAAGCAGCGGTGCAGGATCTCTTCGATTTGTGTGCAAAGCTCATCTGACCCATCCGCTATTTTTCTCAGGCCGGCGGGGGGTGCGATCTGATGCAAAGTGTGCATCAGATGGGCAACTGCGCCAGTATCAGAATGCCAGGTTTCTCCGGGAATATGTTCATAGACGTTGCAATGGCCATCTTCCGTCTCGAAAGAACCACAAGCTTTTGGTGTCAGGTTTAAATCTTCCAGAAGGTCCAACAATCGCGCTTCCGCGAGAGGGTCATTGGGAAACAGGGGGTTTTGCGCTGCGCCGCGATAGAGTTTCAAAACCACGTCTGGCCGATCGCAACAGATTCCGCGCCAAGCCACGTTTGTGCGTCCACCGTAGAGCGCTTCCCAAGATATTGGGGGCGAAATATGCGGCAAAGCGCTGGCAAACGCCGAAGTCACCGATAGGGGCGGGGAGAGGGGCAATTTTTGCAGCACGGCGTTCCTTCAAAGAGCGCCGCGACGCTAATTCACACTCGCGTCAGGGGCAAGCCTCAGCTTGGCTGACGTAGTGAAAGCACCTTGTCAGAGCCAAATTCAATGCCGCCGGGTGCTACGAGAACAACGCCATCCGTGCCAGTGCGCGCCTCTGTGACACGCGCATAGACATCCGCATGCACACGATCCAGCAGCTCATCTTTTGCATAGCTTTCGGTTTCGAAACTATAGACGCCATTGGCAAATTTGCTGCCCGAATCGTTTACTCCGACCCAGTCCAGGGTTTTGGCTTCAGGATCAATTGAGAACTTTTGTACCTCAGTGCCATTTTCGTCTTTGACGATCAGATACGCTTTGTCGGCTTGCGTATTGGTGTTGGGCACAACTTCAATTGGTGTGCCTGAGAAATGCGCGGGGGCAGCAATGCGGGCATCCATGCCAACCCAGTTTGTCAAACTGCTCAGTCCCATTGTGGTCAGCTGCGTACCCAGGTTGGTCAGCAATGTGTTTGTCAGTGTTTGTTGCTCGACAGTCGAGAATTGCGCCAGCTGAGTCGCAAACTCTGTTGAATCCTGCGGGTTCAGCGGGTCTTGGTTCTGCATCTGTACGGACAACATTTTCAGAAAGGTCTCAAAATCAGATGAGAGCGCGGTCTCATTCTGATTTGCTGCCGCGGCCTGTGAAGCGGTTGCAGAGCGCGACGTGGTCGCAGTTGTTGAAGGGGTTACGGCGTCCATCGGGATCTCCTAAAGGCGGATATCAACGCCGCTGCTTGCGGCGGAAAGTTGTGAATTTTGTTGCGCTGCCATTGAGATGGAGGCGTCTGCCTGGGCAGAGTCACCGCGCGACGAATCGCCTTGCCCACCGTCACCCTGACCAAACTCATTGTCCATTTGGGCCTGTTGGCTGGAGCCATCGCTGCCGCCTTGTTCAAAAGAGAACGAGACATCCTGATAGCCCATCTCCATGAAGTCTTTGCGCAGCAAATCCATGTGACGACGCATCAGTTCGGTTGTCGCTTGGCTATCCGCGCTGATGGTCACCGCCATCACCCCGCCGGTCTCAGCCAAAGACATACGTACTTTGCCAAGCTCTGGCGGATCCATTGTGAGTTCGATCAGATTTTTGTCGCTGGTTTTGACTGCGTCGGCAATCTGGCGCACCACATAGGCGGGATTAGGTGCGCTGTTGGCCAGCCGCGCCTGAGATGCCGCTTCTTGCGTGTTCATGATTCCGCGTGAGCTCATGCTGCTTTCTTCCAATGCAGCAGTCAAAACAGCTTCCGCAGCCTGAACTGGGGGTGTTTCGCTCTTTGTCAAAGCAGAGGGTGAGCCAGCGTACACCTGCTCCATGATGGCACGGGCCTGCATTTGCTGTGTAGTCGAAATGGTTGGTGTGGACGGAGCATCCGACTTGGGCGTTTGCGCATCAGCATCCGCGTCGATCTCGATTCGCGTGCTTCCTTGCGGGGAGCTTTCCTGCGCCAGCTGATCAACCATCGCCTTTTGTGCGGCAGTGGCTGTTGGCGCGATTGTTTGCGCCTGTTGGCCACTTTTGTTGCGCACCTGCACCTGCATCGGATCAAGCCCTTCAGGGGCTTCGGCAGCCAATTGTGCGGATTTGCCGTCTGCAGTCTGCGACGCTTCAGCGACCTTCGCTGCCGCTGCGGCTTGCGACTCGCCCGACGCTTGTTTCGCCAGTGCCGCGGTGTTCTGGGGTTGGGCAACAGTCACTTCGGTTGTCGCCTTTTCACCCTGCGCCTGCGTCGACATGCGCATCATTGCAGCGGTCTCTGTTGCATTTAGCGCTGCACGTTTGTCAGAGCCCCGCAAAGGCGCTTCAGCTTCCGCATCAGCATGATCTGGCGTTTCCGTCGCTGCAAAATCGGCCTCTTCCGAAGTTTCTTTTTCAGAAGAAGGCTTGCTCTTTTGGGAAGCCGAATCGCTCTCTACAGGCGCATCTTCTGCGCGGTCGCTTTTCGTTTCTGCTGTGTTGGGAAGATCGTCAGACGGGCGATCTTTCGCACCGTCCATATCCTCGTAAATATCAGAAAAACCGCTGTTTTCCTGATTTGTATTTGTCTGTTTCTTAGATGCGGCGGCTGCCGGTTGGGCGGGCTGCGGCGCAAGTACAGGCATGTTCATCCTAGGGCCTCCGGGAATTCTTCCACCGGGATCTCCCTAGCGCACCTTTCCTTACCACTTCTTTACCGTCCTAGGTCACAACGGAAAAACATGTGTAACCCGCGAGGCAAGAAATGCTCCACAATACGGCCCCAGTCGCGGTCCCGGTTGCGCCCAGTGCTCAGCCGGTCCGTCCGCTACCCACTGCTCAGGAGGAAGCGCTGCGCAGCGCTGCCAATGAGCTCGAAGTCACCTTTCTGGCTGAAATGCTAAAATCTGCCGGTCTCGGCAAAACCAGCGAATCCTTTGGCGGAGGGGCAGGCGAAGACCAGTTTTCCTCTTTCCTGCGCCAGGAACAGGCCCGCGCCATGGTCGATTCGGGGGGCATCGGCCTCTCCGAAGCGTTTTTCAATGCCTTAAAGGAGCGTGCCAATGTCTGAAGAGACCACGATTGATCTCGTCGAATCGCTGACAACCCTCTTGGAAGAAGAGCGCAGCATCCTGATTGAGGGAAAGCTTGATGCGCTCGAAGCGCTGCTTGCCCGCAAGGAAGCCCTCTTTGAAGAGCTTGAGGAGCTGCAAGAAGAAGATCCCATTGATCTTGATACCCTTGCGCCGCTGCAAGATCTTTTCCGCCGCAATCACGCTTTGTTGGAATCGACTCAGAGCGGCCTGCGCGCAACTCAGGAGCGTATGGGCACAATGCGGCGCGTGCGCACCTCTTTGGAAACCTACACCAACACAGGTCAACGTCAGGCTGTTCAAATGAGCGCCGGTCAACGTGTTGAAAAGAGAGCATAATTTCGGCTCTCGCAAGTTTAGTTAAAATGCCAGTGATTGCGGGGTTCGTGTTTAGGAAAGCGTTAGCACTTATCCCGCCATGTTGAACCCGCACTCCACAGAGGGTGGCACCGAGCCGGACAACCGGCGGTACATGTCAGAATGACGTTCAGGAGCGTTCCCACGAAGGGGGCGCAAAATACAAACCGGCGCAAAAGCGCCATATATATTAGGTATAGGAAAGCCATGACCAGCCTTCTGACAAACAACGGCGCAATGGTTGCGCTGCAAACCCTGAAATCCGTGAACGCAAGCCTTTCCGAGACTCAGGGTCAAATCTCCACCGGTAAAAAAGTGGACAACGCCAAGCAGAACGCAGCTGTTTGGGCGATCTCCAAGACCATGGAATCTGACGTAAACGGCTTCAAAGCGGTTCAGGAAAGCCTGTCTCTGGGTGAATCCACTGTTGCGGTTGCCCGTCAGGCGTCTGAAACCGTGACCGACCTGTTGGGTGAGATCAAAACTCGCATCGCTTCGGCGACTGGTGAGAACGTTGACCGCACCAAGCTGACCAACGAAATCAACTCCTTGAAAGAGCAGATTGGTTCTGTTGTTGGTGCTGCGCAGTTTAACGGCCTGAACCTCGTTAACGGCGGTGGCGGCACAAGTGTTCTGTCTTCACTTGACCGTGCAGGCAGCGGCGTTTCTGCTGAAACGATTGCAGTTGCTGCGCAGGATCTTTCTCAAGCGGACTATGCGGCGAAGAACACCTTCTCTACCACAGTTGCGGTTGGCGGCGCGTCCGTTTCTACGGCGGCTGACGCATTCTCTCTGACTGTGGATGCGGGTTCCAATGCGTCTATTGGTCTGAACGGTACTGATACTCTGGTAGAAGGCGACTCTGTTTCCATCACCATTGGAGATCGCACAGCGTCCTACACCGTTACCGCGAGTGATGTAACGGGTTCCAGCGATGTTGCAGAGATTGCCGCTCAGGGCCTTAAAGCGGCTGTCGACAACCTGGGTATCACAGGTCTGACTGTCGAGTATGCAGCTTCTGGTACACCTGCCAGCGACCAGCTGACCTTCAACGTAGCTGGTGGTGGTCAAGACCTTACCATTTCTGGTCAGTTCAAGAACGCAGGTTCTGGTGGTCTTGCTGCACTGGAAACACTTTCTATCGGTACACCTGCTGATGCACGTACTGCCTTGGGCACCATCGAAACGCTGATCAACACCACCATCAACGCAGGTGCTGCGTTTGGTACTGTTGAAAACCGTATCAGCATTCAGAAAGACTTCGTGTCTGGCCTGTCTGACTCCGTGAAATCCGGTATCGGTGCTCTGGTTGATGCGGATATGGAAGAAACCTCTGCACGTCTGCAGGCGCTTCAGGTTCAGCAACAGCTGGCGACCCAGTCGCTGTCTATCGCGAACCAGGGCCCACAGCAGCTGCTGTCCCTCTTCCGTTAATGGAATAGGGTGGGGGCGCCGCGCGCGCCCCCATTCCCTCCATTAGATCACCCTTCCTTACCATCTTTCAGGGAATTCTGACGTGACCCCAAACGCGCTTGCCAAAAAGGCATATAATCAAGCTTCTGCACCAACCAGAACCGCGGGGAAACTCGAGTACGATGTGATTGCACGCATCACCCACAATCTGAAAGAAGCGGCCAAAAAGGGCAAAAAACGCGGATTTCCGGCATTGGTGGAAGCCATTCATGAAAATCGCCAGCTCTGGACATTGCTCGCCACCATGGTGGCTGATGCAGACAATGAATTGCCAGAAGAGCTGCGCGCCCAGATTTTCTATCTCGCCGAGTTTACAGATCATCATAGCACCAAGGTGCTGGCGGGCGACGCCAACGTACGCCCCCTTCTTGAAGTCAACACCGCCATTTTGCGCGGTCTTCGAAGCGGAGCAGCAGCAGCATGAGCGGCCTTGTTCTTAAATTGAGCCCGAAAGAGCGGGTTCTGGTAAATGGCGCAGTGATTGAAAACGGCGACCGCCGGTCTCGTCTCTCCATCATGACCCCAAATGCCAACATCCTGCGTCTGCGGGATGCCATCCACCCCGAAGAGGCGAACACTCCAGTGCGCCGCGCTTGCTACTCTTTGCAGCTTGTGCTCTCCGGTGACGCGGATTCTGACGATCTGGAACGCACCCTGTTGCGTCATATCGAGGATCTCAGCCAGGTGTTTACAGATCACGACAGCCGTCGCCAAATCGCAATGGCAACCGAGGCTGTGATTGGCGGACGTCACTATCAGGGCCTCAAAGCGCTGCGCTCCCTTTTGCCACGTGAAGAGCGTTTGATGGCGGTGGCACAGCAATGACCTATCAGCCGATTGTCGTTGGAACAGGTCTCGTTGCATGGGGTTTCATGCAACGGACCATGGAGACTCAAACTGAAGCGTTTGAAAACTCTTTTGTGGTCAAACGCGATCTCGACTATTTTGCCGAAAACATCGGTAAGATTGAGAACGCCGAAGATCTGGTCAACGATCGTCAGCTCTTAAGTGTCGCGCTGGGCGCCTTTGGCCTCGAGGATGACATCAACAGCAAGTTTTTCGTCAAGACCATTCTGGAAGAAGGGTCACAGGCAGACGACGCGCTTGCAAACCGATTGGCGGACACGCGCTACCGCGAGTTTGCCGAGGCGTTCGGCTTTGGTGATCTCGGCGGCCCGTGGCACAAAACACCGGGGTTCGCCGAAAACATCCGTGAAGATTATGTCGCACGACAGTTTGAAAAAGCTGTTGGTGAGCAAGATGAGAACCTACGTTTTGCAATGAACACCATTCGCGAGCTCGACGACATCGCCTTGTCTGGCAACAGCGACAACACCAATTGGTTCACAGTGATGGGCAACCCGCCGCTGCGCAAAGTGTTCGAAACAGCCTTTGGCCTTCCAACAGAATTTGGTTCACAGGATCTGGATACGCAGCTGAACACGTTTCGTGAGCGGCTGAAGGACCTGACAGGTGATGGAGAGATTTCTCAGTTTGTCTCCACAACGTCACGTGATGAGCTTGTACAGCGCTTTTTGCTCATGTCAGAAATCAACAATGTGTCAGTTGCCAGCTCTGGTCAGATCGCGCTGACATTGCTTTCTTATTGATCAAGCACACACCGACTTCGCACTGTCGCAATACAGTCGCGTTACCGACGCAATACAGATGCAATACCGACGTTGGTTTTAAGAGAAAAAGGCGCGCTTTCCAGCGCGCCTTTTCTATATCTAGACACCGCGTGCCCCTGCACGTCTCAGCAGCAAAGTCAGCTTAGCAAAGGCGTTATCTATGGAAGCGCTCTGCCCATCAGCCAGGTATGTATCAAGCTCTGGCCAGGCCGTGATAGCTACATCCAAATTAGGGTCTGATCCAGCGGCATAAAGCCCCGCGCGGATCATTGTGGCGGATTGCTCATAGGCGCCCAAAAGCTTGCGAGCCTCTGAAATCACAGCGTTTTCTGTCTGAGTGGCACAATGAGGTAAGCTGCGTGAAACCGAGCGTAACAGATCGACAGCCGGGTAGCGCCCACGCTCTGCAATCTTGCGATCCAACACCACATGCCCATCCAAGACACCGCGCAAAATGTCTGCAATCGGCTCATCCATATCCGACCCCGCCACCAGAACGCTGAAAATCCCGGTAATGTCTCCTTGGCTTTCCAGCCCTGGCCCCGCACGTTCACAAAGTGACATGATCATATGAGATGTCGACGGCGGATAGCCTCGCAGCGCTGGCATTTCTCCGGCAGCAACGGCCACTTCACGGTGTGCTTCGGCGAATCGTGTGATCGAATCCGCCATAAAAATCACGTGTTTACCCTGATCGCGGAAGTGTTCTGCAACGCTCATTGCTGCCAGTGCGCAACGCCTGCGTACGAGCGGCGATTGATCAGATGTTGCGGCCACAACGATGGAGCGTTTTAGCCCCTCAGGGCCCAAAACGTGCTCGACAAATTCACGCAGCTCTCGCCCACGTTCACCAATCAAGGCGATGACCGCAATGTCACCTGTCATGTGGCGCGCGAACTGCCCCATCAGGCTCGACTTCCCGACGCCAGAACCTGCAAACAAACCAATGCGTTGTCCCCTCACGATCGGCAGCATCGTGTTGAATACCGCCATCCCGGTCTCAAGCCGCTCTCCGAGTGCACGCCGGGCAGCTGGCGGGGGAGGGCTGTTTTTGAGTGGGCGCATCTCTGGTCCACGCAACAAAGGCTTTCCATCCAATGGGTTACCATAAGGGTCAATGATACGGCCAATCCACGCATCCGAGGGGGCGATTCCGATCTGGTCTCTCAGAGACACGCGATCTCCGATGGAAACGCCATCGGGCGCCGCATCAGGTAACATCGTGATATCTTTGCTGTGCAACTGGATGACTTCGCCTGAGATTTTACGCTCATCTTGAAGTGTCACCTCAAGCAGATCACCGATTCGGGCGACCGAATTGAGGGCACGTACCCTTAGTAAGTTGCCTTCTACCGCGCAAACCCGGCCTATATCTTTGATTGGGCGCACTCTTTTAAGTTCTGCGCTCAGGCTTTCTAGCCCTTTTGTGTCCATTGGATTCTCCAAAGCTCGTACGAAACACTTTCTAAAGGAATCAGGGTTAAGCCTTGCTTTAAGTTGTTCGAGGGAGAAGCCCCGATGTTCAAATCATTGGACGTTTTTAAAGCCGCCCATGCGATGGGTAAACATGCTGCCGCACGACAGGCTGTCGTTGCGCAAAACATGGCGAATGCGGATACGCCTGGGTATCAGGCCCGTGATATCAAACCTTTCAAAGAGCTTTACCAGAATGACTCGGGTGTTGGTAGCATGCGCGCCACACGTGCAGGTCATCATGGAAGCAGCCTTGAGTCATCAGGCGTAGCACCAGGTCTCGCAACTGCTGAAGTTTCTCCCAATGGCAATAGCGTCTCCGTCGAAGAAGAGATGCTGAAGGCGGTCGATGTCAAGCGACAGCACGATCGTTCGGTTGCCATCTATAAGTCAGCATTGACTGTCTTGCGCGCAGCAGCCGCGCGCTAACGAAAAGGTTTTGGATTTATGAGCGATTTTGGCACCGCACTCAGCGTTACATCCTCTGGCTTGCGCGCACAGGCAGCGCGTTTGCGGCATGTTTCAGAAAACATCGCAAACGCTGATACCCCTGGATACCAACGTAAGACCGTGAGCTTTGAAGCCGATACGGCGTCTGGAGACGGGCGCGTAACCGTAAGCCCCGTGCAACTCGATCGCACTGAAGGACAGCAGATCTACGATCCAAGCCATCCAATGGCGGATGCGTCGGGCAACTATCTGAGTTCTAACGTTGATATGATCATCGAAATTGCTGACGCGCGCGAAGCGCAGCGCAGCTACGAGGCCAATCTCAAAATGTTTGACCAAACCCGACAAATGTCATCCTCGCTGATGGAACTGTTGAGAAAATAACACTTGAATAAGGAGAGCCAGAATGGATGTCCGTACAGTACTCGCCGCACAGAAATACACCGCTTCAAAGCCTGCAACTGGACCGGCTGAAAATGGCCAAGGCGGCAATGTCCTATTCGGGATGGCCAAAGACTTTGCCGCAACGCTTCAAGAAAGCGAGCAGGTGTCGATGCAGGCCATGACTGGCAAAGCAGATCCGCACACGTTGGTGCAGGCTTTGGCTCAGACGGAACTTGCGGTCGAAACCGCTGTTACCGTTCGAAATAAGGTTGTTGAAGCCTATCAAGAAATCCTGCGCATGCCTGTCTGATGCTGGAGCAGGCCATCTTCTTTGACACTCTGCGCCAAGGGCTTTGGGTCGCAGTTCTGATTTCCACGCCAATTCTGGCAGTGGCGTTGGTTTCTGGTGTGGTCGTTGGCCTGTTTCAAGCGCTTACGTCAATTCAGGAAATGACGCTGACGTTTGTGCCCAAGGTCTTGTGCATCGTCATTATCTTCTGGGCGACCATGGGCTTTATGGTTCAGACGCTGGTGTCGTTTTTTCAATCTCAAATTATCCCGCTTGTTGTCGGAGGCTGACTATGGATAACGCTGGCTACACAACCCTGACCCGTCAATCTGGCTTGAAACGCGAGATGACGGTGCTCGCCAACAATATTGCCAATGCTGCGACCACCGGGTACCGCGCCGAAGGGGTCACATTCTCCGAGTTTATTAAGTCTGCACCGGGTACGGAAAGTATCTCGATGGCGGCAGCGAACGTGCAAACCACCTCTCTGGAGCAAGGCGCCCTTAAAAGAACCGGTGGGGATTTTGACTTTGCCATTGAAGGCACCGGTTTTTTTCTCATCCAGACCCCAGAGGGTGAACGCCTGACTCGCGCTGGGGCTTTCACACCAAATGAAAATGGCGATCTGGTGACTATGGATGGGAACTTGGTCTTGGACGCCGGCGGCGCGCCCGTGTTCATCCCACCAGATGCAAAAGGTGTTGAGGTGTCCTCAGACGGGACTGTCAGCGTAGATGGCGAGCCTCTTGGGCAGATTGGTCTGTATCGTCCGATCAATCCGCTGGATCTTAAGCGCGAGTCTGGTGTGCTGTTTGATGCACCTGATGGTTATGAGCCGATCGAAGAAGGGCGCATGCTTCAGGGCTTTCTTGAGAATTCCAACGTGAACCCGATCACTCAGATTTCGCGCATGATCGAGGTGCAGCGGGCCTATGAAATGGGTCAGACCTTCCTTGACAACGAACACAACCGCATTCGCGACGCGGTGAAAAACCTCATCAAGTAACCAAAGGATTTTGCCATGCGAGCCCTTACGATTGCAGCCACAGGCATGAGCGCACAGCAGCTGCGTGTCGAAACCATTTCAAATAACCTCGCAAACATGTCGACCACAGGTTACAACGCGCGGCGCGCTGAATTTGCCGACTTGCATTATCAGCAAGTGTCGCGTGCGGGTGCGATCAGTGCTTCTGACGGATCGGTTTTGCCAACAGGTGTTCAAGTTGGTTTGGGCGTTCGTCCTTCTGCGATTTCTGTCCAATTGGAACAAGGTTCGCTGTCCAATACAGGCGGTGACCTTGATATCGCGATCGAAGGCAAAGGCTATCTGGAAGTGGAACTGCCTTCCGGGCAATCTGCATATACACGAGACGGTGGACTGAAGCGCAGTGCGGATGGTCTCATCGTCACGTCTGATGGCTTCCCGGTCGCGCCTCAGATTACCATTCCTGAAGATGCGCGCAGCATCTCGATCAATGCCGATGGTGAGGTCTATGCGTACTTCAATGATGCCCCTGAAGCGGAGCTTTTGGGCAGCTTTACCTTGGCGAATTTTTCTAACGCCAAGGGTTTGGAAGCGATTGGCAGCAACCTCTTTTTAGAAACCGAAGCTTCCGGTGCCCCGGCGGTTTCTGATCCTGGTCAAGATGGACTTGGCACTTTGCGTCAAGGGTATCTCGAAGACAGCTCTGTTGACGCTGTTCGCGAAGTGACCGAGCTGATCGAAGCGCAGCGCGGCTATGAAATGAACGCCAAGGTTATCACAGCGGCTGACCAGATGATGGCTGCCACATCGCAGGTGAGATAAGATGAAACGCATCCTAACAGCTGTCCTTTTGATGAGTGCTGGTTCGGTTTCGGCGGAGATCGTCGTGGCGACCCAAACCATTCGCGCGAATACGATCGTCACCGCTGACGTTGTTGGCGTGAAAAAAGGTGATGTGGCCGGGGTGCATTCTGATCTGGAAGCCGTCATCGGCCAAGAAGCGCGCAAAGCAATATATCCAGGTCGTCCTATTCGGCTTGGAGATATTGGTGCGCCAGCTCTTGTTGAGCGCAATCAAGTTGTAAACCTTCGCTACAACGCGGGTGGCTTGGCTATTTCTACGGAAGGCCGTTCACTGGCTCGGGCAGGAGCTGGAGAGTCCCTGCGCGTAATGAATATCGGATCTCGTTCGACTGTGACCGGTATCGTGATGCCAGACGGCAGTGTCCATGTGTCTAACTAATCAAAGGAAGAGAGTCGTGCGTCTTTTTTCAGCAATCCTCATGATTTCAGCGCTGGCTGTTTCCGCATGTGCCCGCATGGATCATATCGGTAAAGCCCCGACATTTTCGCCCACCACCAATACGCAAGAGCACTATGCGATGATGAATCCACCGTTGCCGGTGCAAACAAATGTGTCGCGAAGATCAGACAGTGCCTCGCTCTGGAGCGGAAATAAACAGTCTTTGCTGGGTGACCGTCGTGCAGCACAGCGTGGCGACATTTTGACGGTTGTGATTGAAGTTGATGAAGAAGCGGAAATCGACAACGAAACAGAGCGCAACCGCAGTGGTAGTGAAAGCCTAAGCGTGCCGCAGCTGATCGGTATTCCTCAACGTGTGAATGGCCGTCTTCCCGAAGGTGCGACCACAGACCCACTTGTTGATCTGACATCTTCTAGCAAAAGCAGTGGTGACGGTTCCGTTAAGCGTAGCGAAAAGCTGACATTGCGTGTGGCTGCCACGATCACGGATGTGCTTCCTAACGGCGTTCTTGCTATCCAGGGAACGCAGGAGCTTCGTGTGAATTTTGAACTGAGAGAACTTCTTGTATCGGGCTATGTAAGACCGGCAGATATCTCACGGAAGAACGAAATTACCTTTGATAAAATCGCGTCAGCTCGGGTCTCATATGGTGGCCGTGGACAAATCACCGACGTGCAACAACCAAGAATTGGGCAGCAAGTTCTGGATGCTGTGCTCCCATTCTGATCGGGGACGACTATGAAGAAACTTCTTCCAATCATTATGTTGCTAGTAGGCGTGGGGGCTGGCGTCGGAGCAGGCATTGCCCTGCGCCCGGCACCTGAACCTCCTGTCATGGACGCTGAAATGGCCGAAGGTGCAGAGCACTCTGACGAACACGCCATGAAGAAAGAGCCTAAGAAAGAAGATAAGGCAGAGGGTGTCCCAACCGGACGTGAATACGTTGAGCTGGTTGATCAGTTCATTATTCCCGTTGTGAACGACAGCTCTGTTACATCTCTCATCCTGATCACATTGACCCTAGAAGTGGATGCCGGAACGACTGAAAGTGTGTTCCAGGCGGAGCCACGCATTCGTGGCGCTCTACTGCAAGCGATGTTTGATCACGCCAATATCGGAGGCTTCAATGGCGCCTTTACGAATTCCAGCAAACTGGAACCGCTTCGTCAGACATTCGTAGATGTGGCGCAGAGTGTTTATGGAGACGAAATCTCCGATGTGCTGATTGTTCAAATCACGCGCCAGGACGTATCCTAAAGGAACTCGCCGCACGCATTTGAGTGTTAGGTCAAATAGAAAACGCGCTGGGCGAAAGCCTAGCGCGTTTTTCTTTTCGTTTCAGATAGATTGGTGAGTTAGACAGCGTTGTTGGGATTTTATCCGCAGCTCAGCTTCGTCTCCATCACCGAATCGATCAATGCCAGTTGGCGCAATTGACGACGTTTGAACTCGGCATCTTCCAGTAAGTTTTGCATTACGTCCGCTTTGCCGAAATGATTTTGCAGCTCTCGGTAGGCCATCTCTTTACGCACCAACACGTTTGCAAGCTGGTGATTGAGAATTTTCCTGTTCCGGCCAATCCAGTTATTCCATGCCAAGTCGCCACCCGTCATGCTCATCATACTGTCGCTGCGCATGCTTTCGCGGCCGGCTTTTTCCTGTTCTGTCAGGTCATTGAGCAAGCCGCGAAGCTTGTTTTCCTCCGCTTGTACCGCTTGCATCGCCGATTGAGCTTTTTGGTAGCGCGCTTGAGTAATCACATGCAGATCATTTAGGTCTTCGCTCATACGCGGCCTTTCGCTCGTGCACGCATCGCATCCGCAAAGCGGATGGCTGCTGCGACGGCTTGGTATTGTTCTTCTGGAATTTCTTGACCGATTTCCACGATCGCATGCAGCGCGCGCGCGGTTGGAGGATCACGGTGAATTGGAATTGCAGCTTCTTGAGCTTTTTCTCTGATGCGTGCGGCGATTTCGTCAACACCCTTGGCAACGCAGATTGGCGCTGCGCCAGGTAGACGGGACCATTTGAGCGCGACGGCGTAGTGCGTGGGGTTCACGATGATCACATCTGCTTCCGGCACATCCGCCAGCATCTGGTTCATTGCGATTTCTTGTCCCTTTTGACGGCGCTGCTGCTTCATATGTGGATCGCCCTCGGATTCCTTTTGTTCGTCTGTCATTTCCTTGCGCGTCATCATGTTCTTGCGAATATGCTCTGCGCGTTGCCAGAAATAGTCGACAACCGCGATAGAGGCGGCGACAACAATGACGATCATGAGAAACTCAAGCATCAGTCGCCCTAAAAGCGCGGGCACCATAATGGGGTCGAGTTGAATGGAAGATGCCATTTCTGGCATTCTGATGTTTAGGAAAATGCCCAGGCAAATCGAATAAATCGTGAGTTTGACAAAGCTCTTTGCAAACTCAAACAGGCCGTTGCGCCCAAATTTATTCTTTGCGTTGGAAATAGGGCTGATTTTTGAGAGCTTTGGTTGGATTTTCGAAGGCGTAAACAGAAAGGCGTTCTGAGCGATGATACTCAGAATAACTGCGATCATCGGGATGAAAAACCAGGGTGCGATAGACCAAATTGTTTCCATCATGATACCGCCCATCGGGGCGGAAGGGCTGCCTTCGAAAACGAGGGGAGCAATGGATTCAGCCTGATCCAGTAGGACCATCAGTCCATTGCCCGCAGCTTTGATTGTGCCGGCGCCTATAACCAAAAATGCCAATGTGATGCCCAGATAACCCGCGGCAACTGAAACATCAGCGGACTTTGCGATTTCACCCTTTTTTCGTGCCTGCTCCAGTTTCTGCTGGGTTGGCTCAAAGGACTTTTCGCTGTCATCGTCCTGACCGCCCCCGCTCATCGCAGGCCCTCAATCGGATTGATCATGAAGCCCTGCAACGCGCCCCACCAAAGCGTCAAAAGAGCGGGGGCCACGAGGAACAGGAGGAACAAACCGCCAGCTGTAATAAGGGGGGCGCCAACAAACGCTACCATCAACTGCGGCATAGCGCGGTTGATGACGCCTAGCATGAGGTTGTAGATTGCAGAAATAATCACAAATGGCGCCGCCAGGCGGAACGCCATGCCAAAGGCTGAGGAAACCTGCGGTACACCCCACTCTGTCATGATTTCTCTCGCTGGGAAAACTCCGGCTGGGAATAGCATGTAGGACCCGATCAGATAGCGGGCGAGATAGACATGCAGCCCCATTGTTACGGCAAGCGCGAAGCCGCCAAGAACCAGAACGTTGCCGATGGCTGGCAGTGGTTCACCAGATGCACCGCCCAGCAATTGTGCGAGTGATGTGGACTGGCCGGCGATGGTGCCCGCGGTCTGGAGTGCAAAAATAAACATGCGCACAGAAACGCCAATCAAAAGGCCAATCAATACTTCTGTCACCGTGTAGCGCGCAACTGCGCCCATGCTCGGAGGAACCGATTCAAAAACGGGTACGGCTGGCGCGACAATCGCTGTGAAAGCAAGGGCGACGCCAAGTTTTATCCGGGGAGGTACGCTCTGTTCACCAAATGCAGGAAAGACAGAAACCGCTGCACCAATGCGCAAAAACACAAGGAAGCCATGCCAAAGCATAGCTTCCGTTATGTTTAGAACCGCCAGCGCATTCTCCATCATGCGGCCACAACCCCCACAAGTGCTGGCCGGGCGTCTAATCCGATTTCCTCAAAAGAAAGCACCGGGTTGGAGATACCTTTGGCGCTCAAAACGGTTCGGAGGAAACGTCTGCGGCGTGTTGAGGTAACGAGGGCGGCGAAGATACCACTGTTTCCGGCCTCATTCATGCGATCGGCGATCGATTGTGCGAGTGAATTGAACACATCAGGAGGCAACGCGACATCCATATTTCCTGCCTCTCCGTCCACTTGATAGGTGGCAAACGTATCTTCCCATTCTGGTGCGAGCTGCACGAGTGGGATTGTACCGTCTTCGCGTTTGAGTTCGGAAATCAATTGAAAGCCAAGTCGTTGGCGCACGTTTTCGCAAATGGCATCTGGCATAACGCTGACATGTCGTGCTTCGGCGATGCCCTCCAGGATGAGAGGCATATTTCTGATGGAAACCTGTTCGTCCAGCAGCATACGCAAGATGCGGTGCAAGAGATCAAGTGGAACTTTATCCGGAACAAACTCGTCCATCATACGGCGGTTGGCTTCTGCACGTACAGGATCTGAAAGATTCACCATCTCATCCAAGATCCGCCGCAGCGCCTTGAACGTCAGAAGACGACCGAAGTTGGTCTTGATGGTTTCCAGAAGATGTGTCGCCAGCACTTCGCCGGGCGTCACAATGGTAATGCCAGACAGCGCTGCGGCTTCCTGCGCTTTACTGTCAATCCAGCGCGCGGGTGCGCCATAGACCGGCTCCGACACATCTTCGCCCGGAGGCAGCGCGTCTGGCGTGTCACCAGCAAGGGCTAGCACCTTCTCTGGCTCTAGCCTGTCACGCACCTGCTCCACACCCTGAATGCGGATGGTGTAAGTGCCATTGGGCAAAGAGGGTTCATCCGTCAAACGAATTTCAGGAAGGATCAGGCCGAAAGTCGAAGCAACGTGAGTCCGCATATTGGTGATCCGTGCATCCAGACCAGCACCAGGGTCGAGCACCATATTGACCAGATCTGTTGCAAATTCCACGTGGATGTCATCCAGATCCAAGACATCACCGATCGGCTTGTCGCGTGGTAGCACGGGTGCCTCTTCTTCGACCGTAGCCTCTTCTTCTTGTTCTTTGTTTTTGTAAAGGTAGTAGGCTGCTGATCCCAGAACCGCGCCCCCAAATAGGAAGGGCAGGAAGGGCAGGCCCGGAACCAGAGCAAAGAGCACCATGAGCACAGCCACAGTTGCAAGCGCGGGGGGGTAGTTGCCGAGCTGTTTTACCAGCGTGAGGTCGGTCGACCCTGTGGACCCTCCGCGTGCCAGCAACAAGGCTGATGCGATCGAAATGATCACGGCTGGGATCTGGGTGACCAGACCGTCGCCAACAGTCAGGATCGCATAGGTTTCGAAGGCCTGACCAATTGGCATGCCGTGAATGGCAACCCCCATGATCAGGCCCATCACCAGATTGAGCAGTGTGATCAAAAGGCCAGCGACAGCATCGCCTTTTACGAACTTTGAGGCACCGTCGAGTGAGCCAAAGAACGTTGTTTCTTGCTGTTCGCGCTCGCGGCGTGCCTTGGCTTCGGCGTGGTCAATGGCGCCTGCGGACATGTCGCTGTCGATGGCAAGCTGTTTGCCTGGCATCCCATCCAGCGCAAAACGTGCACCGACTTCGGCCATTCTGGTTGCACCTTTGTTGATCACCATGAAGTTCACAATCAAAAGAACGCAGAACACGACCAAACCAAGGAAGACACTGCCGCCCATAACAAAGTTGGCGAAGCCTTCGATCACGTCGCCTGCAGCGCCGGTTCCCGTGTGACCCTGGCCGATAATGAGCTTGGTTGACGATACGTTGAGCGAAAGGCGCAGCATCAGGGATGCGAGCAAGATCGTCGGGAAGGCGGAAAAATCCAGAGGACGCTCAATAAAGAGCGTGACCGTAAAAATCAAAATAGCCAAAGCAAAGGATGCGGCCAGACCGATATCCAAGACCCAGGACGGCATTGGGAGGATCATCATGACTATAATTGCCATGAGGGCCAGAGCCAAAAGGATGGTGGGACTGAATAGTGTTTTGAGTGTTTGCGGGTTCACAGATCAGCCTCCAGAGCCGAGAAATGGACGGACGGAGCCTGTGCTGCCTGGGAAGAGAGAACCCATCGCACCATTGCTGCTCCCTCTTTTGAGCAGAGGAAAATTGTTTTCTCTCACGACAGTGGCCGTTTGAATCAGTGGCTTGGATTGCTTTTGAGGGGAGAGTGGCATCGAGTCAGGATCTGGCAAATTGGACATAATGCGCTTAAAGCGCGCTTTGTATTTTTCGGCATATTTAGGTGTTCGGGAGTGATACGCAGCAGCGGCATCATCCCAATTCTGCATTTCAACATATAGACGAGATAGAAAATCAGCTGCGTAGCGGGCGTTGGCGACTGGATCGAACATATGGGTCACATCGGTGAAATGTTGGCCATGCCAGCGATAGTTCAGCTGAAAGCAGCCTACGTCGAAGCTTCGCGCCCCAGCTGCAAAGTGTTTTTGAACATAGGCGAGAGCTTCATGCTGGGACTCAAACCAGACCCCTTTGCCTTCCATGTTGACGGTCCATGGCCAAGGCGAGAGCACTCCGTTTTTGGCGCGGCCTGTTTCTGTTCGAGTGATGGCACGCAAAACATCGAGTGGCACACCTGTTTCGCTGGCAACAATGCGTGCAACGCGATCGCAGGTTTCGGCCTCTTGAGTGCTGGCATGCGCGACCCGAATCCCTTGCACAAAAGGATTCCACAAGGTGACAAGCGCACCTAAGCCAAAAATCAAAAGCGAGTCGCGAGAACTTCGCAACAGTGCTTTGAAAACATTCTGTTTTTTCATACCGATAGCTTTCTGCCCCAGTTTGAGGCCAAGCTATCGGTCGTTTATTTACATTTGGTAAGCGTGGTTAAGAAGAAGGCTCTGTAAGGCGGTGCCAATTCAACAATTCGTCCAGGAGCTTTCTGCTCTCGGCGCTGTTTTCAAGTAGCCCACGGTTGCGCGCAAGAATCCCTTGGGGGCTTGCATCTTCTTCAGAGTTTCCTGCCACTGAGTTTGCAATGAGATCGCTTGTTTGTCGGTAGACTTCTGTTTCGGAGCCAGAGAGCGCATCCAGATTTCCACCAAGCCAGTTTTGCTCTTCTGCGCTTTGAGTGTCTCCTAGGTCTGACAGCATTTTTGCCGCCATTTCGTGGTCTCCGACCAGTGACCGCGCCTCTGCACGCACACGCTCTGCTTCGGGCGAGGTCATTCCTAACAGCTCTGCCTCAGCTCTGCGTGGCAAAGACTCTGCAAGAGCGATACGCGCTTTAAGCAGGCGTTTGGCATCATTCTTATGCGTGTTTTGTGCCGTCTGAAGCAGGCGTTTTGTTTCGCCAACAAATCCTAACTCAAACATCTTCTGTGCCAGAGCGAGCGCAGTGTCTGGGCTGATTTTGCCAGGGTCAGCCAGACTCTCCGACAGCGTGAATGACACAATATCAAAGTCTTGCGCATGGTTGATCATGGCATTGGTTAGGCGGCTTCGTACCTCAACCGCAGCTGAAACACCGTCTCTTTCTTCGATCTCACCGATAATTTCAAACGCAGGTTCAAACTCACGAACGAGCATCCGCGCCAAAGCGTGTGCGCGTCGCAGTGGGGGCCCCATCGCGCCAACTTTGTGCTCTACAGCGAGGGCACCAACCAGAGAGATGGTGTCGTGAGACGGCGGCAAGTCCTGTTTCACGTGAGAATCGATCAGTTCTACCACCGCATGAGTCGCCAGATCCGTGTTTTGGGTGGCGATGTCTTCCAAAGTGGAATCCGCTTGGTCGGTGTTGCCCATTTCGGCGTCTAAGTTCGCCTGCGCAAAATCAAAACTCGTCCCTGGCTGCGGGTTAGACCGTTCGATACCGTTCAAGACAAGTGTGGCTGCCTCGGTCTCACCCTGGTTTACGAGTGCATTGCTCAACTTCGGCCCGAGATACTCTCTCAGGTGACGTGGCAGGGTGTTTAGCCCATCCATTGCGCCGTTTATCGCACTTTCGCCTGTCAAACGTTCGCCGGATAATGCGGCCCAAAGGGCGACATGCCCAGAGCAGTGGCCTTGCTGTGCAAAGACGTTGTCGTCACCGACAGGAACTTCACCATCCACGATATGTGACATTGCACTGAGAACACGGGTTTCGCCGGTATTGGGAAGAAGCTGCAGAGCTTGCAGAGCTTCTGCGCCAAATGTGTAGTGCACGTACAGCTGCACAAGTTTCTTGATGGCTTTCTCATCTGTGCGATCGAATTCGCCAACGAGGGTCCTGCGTATTTTTGCAAGCTCTTCCACAAAGCTTTTGTCGCCGCTCCACTCTGCGATGTTGACCGCTGAATCAGGCATGCAGGTTCCGACGCCCATTTTACCATTTAGAAGTGCGGCAATGTCGCGTCCAACTTCATCAATCACGTTGTAGGCGGCTATGTTTAGGTTCTCGCCGTCCAAGCCGATCGAGGCTTGAGGCGGGATATGATCCATGTTTTTGCCAGGGGTCGCTGGCGTCTTGAATTGAGATCCGTTCGCCATCTCAACGGATCCAGCAGCATTGGACGGCTTTGGCATCTGAATTTGCGAATCCAGCAGGTTCTGAGATGTTGCGCGATCAACCTGCTTTATGAGGTCTTGCCTCAGTGTTGTGACCTGTACATTGCGATTTACGAACGTCTCAAGCGCCAACAGACCTGAAAAATCGGGTTTCTGTTCCGGCTTTTGCTCAATTGTTGGTGTGAGTGGTACCGGCTTTGCAGCTTCGAGTGCTGAGAAGCGAAAGAGCCGTTGAGGTGACTCGCTTTCGACAGCTTCCCCAAAAGAAAGTGGGATCTGAGGCACATCTTCCGGTTCTGAAGAGAGATCTTCGCGAATGTCGAATATGACATAGCGTTCGTTGTAAGGGATCGTGACAACGCGGCAATTACAGGCGAGCGTTAAGTCAACCTCACCGGTTCTGTCATTCGCGCGAATGTCGGCCAGACGTGTCCGCGGGATCTTATCAAACACGTTTTCCGTATCAAGATTGAGAGCATCGCCCTCAATCTTTATGCGATAGCCCTGGCCCGTCCGATTGATCGTCCAAGCCGTGTCGCTGGTTGGCAGCGTGGCGACCAGACGAGTGAAATCTTCGTGTTCCCCTGAGTTAAAGGGCACGTTTTGAGCCTGAACGGTCGTGGCCAGGAGGGCCAACGGAATGGACAGGAGTAGTGGTCTCACGCCGCTTCCTTCTTAACTTCTTTAAGTGCCTCTTCGAGTTCTGCGAACTGCGGGCGGTTGTGCGCTGGGGTATTCTGACGCCCAACTTCGATACAGATATTCGGTGAGTGGTTGTGCAGGTTTGCGATCAACACTTCACGGATCAGCTGGTGGAAATGCGCATCTTCTTCGATGACACCTTTGATTTTCGCCGCGAACGGGCCGACGAGACCATAAGCCAAGAAAACACCCAAGAACGTCCCTACAAGCGCGCCGCCGATCATTTTACCAAGCACTTCTGGTGGCTGATCAATTGACCCCATGGTTTTGATCACACCCAAAACCGCGGCCACAATTCCCAGCGCTGGCAATGCGTCAGCAAGAGATTGCAACGCGTGCGATGAGTGCAAGGAATGATGAAGATTCGCCTCGATACGCTTTTCCAACACCTCTTCGACCTGATGTGGATCGTCATAGTTCATAGATGCCGAACGCATGGTGTCAGAAATGAGGTTTACGGCTTCTTTGTCGGCCTGGATTTTTGGGTATTTCTGAAAAATGGACGACTCTTCCGGGCTTTCGATATGCTCTTCGATGGCGACGGGATTTTTGCGCGCCAATCGTATGAGCTCAAACAGCAGGCAGAGCAGATCCTGATAGTCCTGCGGCTGCCACTTCGGCCCCTTGAAGACCTTTCCCAGATCTTTCAGAGTGTGTTTTACTGCGGCGCCATCGTTAGACAGCAAAAATGCGCCAACGCCTGAGCCGCCAATAATAATCATCTCAAAGGGAAGTGCCTTAAAAATGGGGCCAAGGTTACCGCCCGCCAGCACGTAACCACCCAAAACCATGATGAAAACGACAGCGATGCCGATAATGCTGATCATGAGTCTAAACTCCTATTACCCGTCTTTGGGAAACATACGCGGCGGCGGGTTAACAATGTCTCATTCAGTAGGCGAATTTGCGTTTCGACCCGCCAAAATCACGCTGATTGTGTATGCGGCATCTGGCTTCATGCCCGCCATGATGCCGGCAGCGGCTTCAGGCTTCATGCGCCCGATAAAACCAGCCGCAAATTGCGGATCCATCTCTTCAAAGAGAAGCGCAACACTCTTGGGCTTCATAGTCTCATAGACTTCGGTGAGGCGTGTGAGATCGTCTTCTGCGGCTGTCTCTGCAATAGAAATCATATCACGTAGACGACTTTCGGCGTCTTCAAGAGCTGCCATTTTGCGTGAAACTTCTTCATCGGCGATATTCAGCGCTTGCAAGCGATTCTTGATTTCCGCTTCTTGCTTTGCGATGCGTGCTTCGCGTTCCTCGAAGACAGACATCAGTTTGCGCATGTCTTCAGGGTGCTCACAGGCTTGCGGCTCTGCCATTGCAGTTTGAGGCGAATCGATGAGCGGCTCTTCTCGCGCCAATGCTTCCGTTGCACCTACGCCGACGCGAAGCGTTGCAGAAGCGATCAAGAAAGACGCGATCATGAACAGGCTGCCTTTCGCCTGTTTGCGCTGCGCCTTTCCTTTGCGCTTAGACTTTTGGATTTTGTCAGCAGCGCCAGCTTTCACGGGCGCTTTTTTCTGAGCCTTTGTCATCGTATTCGCTCCGGTTAAGCAACGTGGCGGGTAAAGACTGGGGCGGCTTTCGCACCCTCATTTGGTGTTGATTTACCCGATTTGCCTTTCTTTTTGGTTTGCGTGGCCGCTTCTTTTTCTTTGGCTGCTTTACGCTTCGCCTTGCGCTTGGCCTTTTTCTTTTCACGACGACGCAGGCGCTCTTCTTCTTCGGCGTCTACTTCTGCTTCGAATGCCTGGTCGAGCAGATCTTCGTCAGTAATTTCATCTTCTTCGGGCTGAGGTTCAGCGTCGATTTCCTCAGCTTCCGTTTCGGCATCCGCTTTTTCCGCTCTTCGCATCGCCGCTGCCTCAAGTTCTTTTTTGAGGACTTCTTCTGCAGCTTCTGCTTCTGTTTTGGCGTCTTGCACTGCGCTTGCGTCTTGCAGGTCGTGCATTGATGCCAGCATCAATTCGAGACGTTTGGAAACGCCTTCTGCGCGTTCGGTCAACGTTTCTAGGCGTTCGGTTGATTTGCCTGCGGTTTGCTGTGCGGCTTTAAGGGTGCGGGTCATGTCGTCAACCTGCGCAGACAGCACGGCAACTGCCCCGCCAACACCAGCTTCGAGGTCATTGAATTTTGCGAGCCTGCGCGCCAGGACATAACAATAGAGTCCTGCACCAAGTGCGCCCGCGACAAGTAAGATATCTGCAATCAAATCCATATCGGGACTCCTTAGTTCAGTACAAATTCCATGACCAAAAGGTCAGAGACGCGTTCTTGGCCGGTTACAATTTGGACGCGGCGCAGCATTTGGGAGCGTAGTTTTACCAATGCGTCGGGCGATTCGATGTCTGCGGGACTAAGAGCACGTAGGTATCCGTTTAAGACGTCCACAACGCGCGGTAGAACGCGCTCGACCTCTTCTTTGTGTGCGCTTGGAACTTCTAGTTGCGCCCGAAATCTTAGATATTCGGAGCTTCCGCCGGATGTGAGCGAGACCACAAAGGGATCAAGGCCCACATAAGTGATGTCAGGAAGGGGTTCAGCTTCATGCGTCTCAACCGATTCTTCTTCGGTTGGAGCAGAATCACTGCCCAAAATCATCCCGGAATAGACGGCATAAAAGCCGCCGCCGCCGCCAGCCAAAGCCAGTACAAGCCCTATAATTAAAGGGAGTTTTGACGCCTTTTTTGGCGTCTCCTCTGTGTCGACAGTTTCGTCAGTCATCGCAGGTTCCAAATTCTTTGTCCCTGCATGTTCAACCACACAGAAACTAACCGATTGTTAAGCCTGTTCGTGGAAAGAGTAGTTCAAGGTCGTGCAGAACGTGCGGCATCACGGAGTGAAGACGTGCAACAATTATTGAATATTTGGACTGGGTTGGACTCACGGCGGAAGGTGATCGTCGTCTTGGCCACCGTTGCGGTGTTTGCAACAGTACTTTCCTTGGGACGGGTAGCAACTAAACCGGGAATGGCTTTGCTTTATAGCGGTCTTGAAAGTGGATCTGCTGGTGAGGTGGTTCGTGCGCTGGAACAGCGTGGCGCGGTTTATGAGGTTCGTGGTGGCTCTATTTATGTCGCATCTTCCGCGCGCGATGAGTTGCGGATGACACTAGCAAGCGAGGGGCTGCCAGCGAATACGACGCAGGGGTATGAGCTTCTCGATTCGTTGTCAGGTTTTGGCACAACATCGCAGATGTTTGACGCAGCTTATTGGCGTGCCAAAGAAGGTGAGCTTGCACGTACGATTGTTGTGAGCCCGCTTATCAGTCAGGCACGGGTGCACATTGCAAATGCTTCTTCAAACCCGTTTCAACGCCAAATCAAACCGTCTGCGTCTGTGACAATCACGACTGCTGCAGGCGATTTGCCCACAAAACATGCCCAAGCCCTACGATTTCTCGTGGCATCAGCCGTTTCTGGTCTGTCGCCAGAAGACGTTGCGATTATTGATGGCAATGGTGGGCTGGTCGGCGTTGCTGAAGAAACCACGACAAAGGTTGGTGAGAATCGCGAGGAAGAAACACGCTTGGCGGTGCAGCGTCTGCTTGAAGCACGTGTTGGTCCTGGAAATGCAGTTGTGGAAGTCAGCATAGAAACGGTGACTGAAACAGAATCGATTACGGAGCGCATTTTTGATCCGAGCGGCCGCGTTGCCATCAGCACAGACACAGAAGAGCGCAGCACCGATTCGACAAATGCCAGCGGTCAGGTAACCGTTGCATCAAACCTGCCGGACGGCGACGCAGCAGGTGGTGATGCGGGGTCTTCGAACCAAAACCGAGAGACACGCGAGCGCATCAACTATGAGGTGTCCGAAACACAGCGAGAAATCCTGCGTCAGCCTGGAGCGATCCGCCGTATGACCGTCGCGGTTCTTGTAAATGGCACCACCACTGAGACAGCGGAAGGCGAAACACTATTCGTTCCTCGCCCTGAAGAAGAAATGGGCGCTTTGCGAGAGTTGGTGGCTTCAGCAGTCGGATTCGACGAAGCTCGCGGTGATGTAATCACACTTAAGTCCATGACCTTTCAGCCAGCATTGCCAATGGGCACAACGGCGGAGTCCTCAATGTTTAAGGGGATGACACTGGATCTCATGGCCATCATTCAAACGGCTGTTCTTGCAATAGTTGCAATTGTTTTGGGCCTCTTCGTTATTCGCCCATTGTTGGCGGGGGGATCAGGTGCTGGTGATTTGAATGATATGCCAGACGCCCCGATGCTGCCGGGTCTCGATGGAGATGAGGGCTTCCCTGCGATGGCACCTATGATGGGTGACATGGGAGGAGATGGTATGATGGGTATGCCAATGGCGCTTGGTGATATGGGCGGAGAAGTCGGAGGCCTGCCTGCGCTTGGAGGCGACATGGCGATGGGCGGCGATGGAATGTCTCAATCTGAAGCCGCAGACCGTCTACGCTCTCTGATCAGCGATCGAAAAGAAGAAACTGTGGAAATTCTGCGCCACTGGCTCGATGATCGAGAGGAGCGTGCATAATGTCGATTTCCCACCTATTTGAAGACTTTGGCGGTATTTCTGAACCGCAACCTGCGCCGATTGAGGAAGTCGAGGGCAATGAAGATGAGATGCTCGAGAGCTTTGAGCAGGGTTACAAAGCTGGCTGGGATGACGCAATAAGCGCGAAGTCTGAAGAGCATGCGAGCATGTCAGCGGAACTTGCACGTAAACTTCAGGACCTGTCCTTCACATATCATGAGGCGCGCGAGGCCATCATTGCCGATATGGCTCCAACAATAGAGAAGGCGATCATGACAGTTCTTCCGGAACTGGCGCGCCAGGCGATCGGTGCAATGGCGGTTGAGCAGCTTAATTCGATCGTACGCGAGAGCAGCGAAACGCCCGTGATCCTATCCGCTGCGCCAGATGCCTATCAGCCGGTGATTGATGTGATGCCTGAAAAACCACAGTTGCCTGTCGAGGTCGTCCGCGACGAAAGCCTCGGCGAAGGACAAATCAGATTCGAATTTGCAGAACGCGAACGCTTGCTGGATATGAGCGAGGTTTTGGCCACCGTTGCAGAAGCCTTGAAAGCGTTCACACATGAAACCCGCAAGGAGGCCCAGAATGGCTGATCCAATGATGAAATCCGATTCCGCAAACCCATTCACCTCTGTTCCGGTGGAAATCACGATCTCCGTGGGCAAAGCACGCCCGTTGATCGGAGACCTGCTGAACATGAACGCCAACTCGGTGCTTCCGCTAGACAAACGTGTGGACGACCCTGTTGAACTCTATGTTGGCGACAAACTCATCGCCCGGGGTGAGTTGGAAGAGCTGGAAGGTGGTCAAGAAGGACAACTTGCCGTGCGCCTGACCGAAGTTGCAGAGTTTGAAAGCGGGTTATGATGCGTAAGGCGGCTTCCTTTGCCGCCGCTCTGTTGATCCTTCTCCTGATGCAGGTGGATCCTGCGTCTGCGCAAGAGGCAGCCCTTTCCATAGGGAGCGATGGATCGCTAACGGCGCGCAGCATTCAAATATTTCTATTGATTACGGTACTCAGCCTGGCGCCGGGTATCGCGATCATGGTGACGTGTTTCCCGTTCATTGTGACGGTGCTCTCGATTTTGCGACAAGCCATAGGTCTGCAGCAGTCTCCGCCCAACATGATGATGGTTTCGCTGGCCATGTTCCTTACATATTATGTAATGGAGCCAATCTTCATGCAGGCGTGGACGACGGGTGTGCAACCGTTGCTTGACGAGTTGATAGACATAGAAACTGCGTTTCAGCGGACAACAGAGCCTTTCCGCCTGTTTATGTCCTCTCGTTTGGATCCTGACACGTTTCTGCACTTGGCGGCTTTGCGGCCAGACACTGCGGAACTTGCACCCGGACCGGACGCACCTCTTTCTGTTCTTGTGCCGAGCTTCATGCTCTCAGAAATTGCCAGGGCCTTTCAGATTGGGTTCCTGATATTTTTGCCTTTCCTGATCATCGATCTGGTGGTTGCAGCCGTTTTGATGTCGATGGGTATGATGATGGTGCCTCCAGCTATCGTGTCTTTGCCGTTCAAGCTGAGCTTTTTTGTAATCGCTGATGGGTGGAGTTTGATCGCAGGCAGTCTAGTTCGGAGCTATTTCTAACGCTGAAGCTTGCATGTATCGCTTTTGTCTTTGAAGCGGTGCATGCTATTTGGAAGATGGCGTGAAAAGAAAATTCGGTAGCGAGCCTCATGAACTTTAAGGCAACTTTGTTGGCGCTGTTGGCCTTTGCGCTGTTTTCCACGCACGATGTGGTGGCGAAGCTTTTGGGGGCTACTTATTCGCCTTTCCAAATCGTGTTCTTTGCGTCGCTGTTCTCATTTCCGCTGGTCACAATCATGCTGGTGCGTGATCCCACGCAAGGCAATTTACGTCCCGTGCATCCCTGGTGGGTGGCGTTGCGATCCCTTTGCGTTGTTGTCGCACCGGTTGCAGGGTTTTACGCCTTCACGCGCCTACCGCTGGCGCAGGTGTATGCAATTCTGTTTTCGTCTCCTTTGCTGATTACGTTGATCTCGATTCCGATTTTGAAAGAGAAAGTCGGCCTTTGGCGAATGTTGGCGGTTGTAGTGGGTCTTGGTGGCGTTTTGATTGTTGTGAGGCCAGGGGCAACGGTACTCAATTTAGGTCATGCCGCAGCAATCATCACTGCTCTGAGTACTGCGTTCCAGTCCGTGATTGTTCGAAAAATCGGCCGTGAAGAACGTCGCGTGGTGCTGATGCTCTACCCACTTCTTGGCAGTGTGGCCTTGATGTCTGTTGCACTTACATTTGTTTACCAACCTATGCTGTTGATTGATCTTGGTGGTATGGCATTTGTCTCTCTCTTTGGGTTTTGCGCGACGCTTTTGCTTGTCTATGCCTATACGATCGGTGAAGCGGCGCTGGTGGCGCCGATGCAATATTCACAAATTATTTGGGCGGTGATTTTTGGGATGCTGTTTTTTGGTGAGTCACCTGATCTTCCGACGATGCTTGGTGCTGCGATCATTGTCGCAAGTGGTCTCTTCATTATCGCGCGCGAGGCGCTGGGAGGCACCTCTGAACAAACTCCCGTTCTGCGTACACGCTCGCGTGGTATTTCACCCAGCAGCATGCGGGTCAGTCTCGCTTTGAAGCGGTCTGACAAACCGCGGTCTTGATAAGTCTAAGGGGCCTTGTCAAAAATTTGCTTAACCACTATCCCGCGCCGCACGGTCGGAGTGTAGCTCAGCCTGGTAGAGCACTGTCTTCGGGAGGCAGGGGTCGGAGGTTCGAATCCTCTCACTCCGACCAGACTGAGAGATCTTTGAGATTGCTGCGCGCTCTTTCAGTAGATGGGCAATACTGGAGGTCTCATCGAACGATTTGCCATTGTACATCTTGAGAATCTCGGTATAAGCGCTCGCCATACATGCGCGTGCAGCCCGCTTAGGCTTGATCTGATTCTCGATAGAGATAGGCCCGTTCGGTCGTCGCACGCACTAGAAACGCACCGATACACAAAGGGTAAAAGATCATGGCAAATTCACCCCAAGCCAAGAAGCGCGCTCGTCAGAATGAACGTCGTCTCGAAGTCAACAAAGCGCGCCGCTCCCGCATTCGTACTTTCTTGCGTAAAGTAGAAGAAGCAATCGAATCTGGCGACAAAGAAGCAGCTGTCGCAGCTCTTCGCTCCGCTCAGCCAGAATTGATGCGTGGTGTGAGCAAAGGCGTTTATCACAAGAACACCGCTTCCCGTAAAATGTCTCGTTTGGCATCTCGCGTGAAAGCTCTGGCATAAGTCAGTGTTTATAGTACTAGGAAAAAACGCCGCTGTTTTAGCGGCGTTTTTTTGTGTGATAGTCAGCTGTACGCAAAGCTGAGCAACGCAATACCCAGCAGTATGCGATAGACAACATACGGTGTGAAACTGATGGCGCGCAGTAGGCGCATCATCAGGATTAAGGCGACCAGAGCTGCCAAAAATGAGAATACGGCAGCGATCGCGCCGTCGCGCAGGATCGTGATGTCCGATTGAGTTGCAACGTCGATGGACAGTAGTGCTCCGCTTGCAAGAATTGTGGGTATCGACATCAGCATCGCAAGCTTGGCTGCGTCTGTACGGGCATAGCCAAGGCGTCTCGCGCCAGTGATTGTGATGCCTGAGCGGGATGTCCCGGGGATCAGGGCAATCGCTTGCCACATCCCGAGTTTCCAAGCGTCTGTCAAATTCCAGTCTTTGTCGGTTTTGGTCTGATCACTGTAACGATCTGCCCACCAGAGGACCAACCCAAAGAGTATCATGGTCCATCCGATCACACTGATGGAGCGCATCATTTCGTCAAGTCCACTGACCTTCAACAAAAGTCCCGCAACAATCACGGGGACTGTTGCGACAATGAGTAAGAATGCAAGCTGCGATCCTTCAGTGTCGATTTGACCAGTTGCAAGCCGTGGAAGTCCCACCACCGCGCTGCGAACATCCTTCCAGAAGTAAATGACCACGGCGCCCAGCGTTCCCACGTGCGCAGCCACGTCTATAGCCAGTCCTTGGTCTGGAAGTGGTGTGACCTTTGAAAGGAGAATCAGGTGTCCCGATGAGCTAACTGGAAGAAATTCAGTTATGCCTTGAATGATTGCCACCAAAAATATGTGAAAAAGTGCCATAATCTGCACAACCTCGCTCTAATCAATGGAGGTATAAATGCCCAATGAATCAAGGGGAACATAGAATTTAGTCTCATATCGGACTTTATTTTTGAAGATTTTACACGCCGCGCGGTTTAAAAAGTCAAAAAAACGAAATAAAGGTCAGTCATTGTGACTTTTATGCTGTGTGGAAATTATTTACATAGCGGGGACTCAAAAATTGGGAGGCAGCTGGCATGGCCAAGCAACCTATGTTGAAATTTGTAACTGTTGAACGCGACATGCCGGAGAAGCGTGACGCGACTGTGCGTAAGGACGACTTCAACGAGATTTATGCGGAATTCGCGAAGGCGAAAGCAGAAGAGCAGGCAAGTCGGTGCAGCCAGTGTGGTGTGCCGTACTGTCAAAGCCACTGCCCGCTGCACAACAATATCCCCGATTGGCTGAACTTAACCGCCACCGGCCGTTTGAAGGAAGCCTACGCGGTTAGTCAGGCCACGAACACTTTCCCAGAGATCTGTGGCCGTATTTGCCCGCAGGACCGTTTGTGTGAAGGCAATTGTGTGATTGAGCAGTCTGGTCATGGCACCGTGACCATCGGCTCTGTTGAAAAATACATCACGGATACGGCTTGGGAAAACGGCTGGGTGGAAGCGCTGGCGCCAAGCGAAGAGCGCGGCGAGAGCGTGGGCATCATCGGCGCGGGCCCCGGTGGCCTGGCAGCGGCTGATCGTCTGCGCCGCGCAGGGTTCCAAGTGACCATCTATGATCGCTATGACCGCGCAGGCGGCCTGCTGACCTACGGCATTCCGGGCTTCAAACTGGAAAAAGACGTGGTCATGCGCCGCAACCAGCTGTTGGAAGATGGTGGTGTCACTTTCAAGCTGAACTGCAACGTGGGCGATGACATCTCTTTCCAAGAGATTCGTGATGCGCATGACGCTGTGATCATTGCAACGGGCGTCTACAAAAGCCGTGATTTGCAAGGCCCTGGTGCCGGTGCAGAGGGTATCGTGAAAGCGATTGACTACCTCACCGCCTCCAACCGTCTGAACTTTGGCGACACCGTGCCTGAGATCGAAAGCGGTGAGCTGAATGCAGAGGGCAAAAAGGTTGTGGTGATCGGCGGTGGCGACACCGCGATGGACTGTGTGCGCACGGCGATCCGTCAGGGTGCCGAGAGCGTGAAATGTCTCTATCGCCGCGACAAAGCGAACATGCCGGGCTCTCAGCGTGAGACTCAGAACGCCGAAGAAGAGGGCGTGGAATTTGTCTGGCTGTCGGCGCCGAAAGGCTTCACTGGTTCTGACAAAGTTGATGGCGTGATGGTGCAGAAAATGCGCCTTGGTCAGCCGGATGCCTCGGGCCGTCAGAGCCCTGAGGTGATCGAAGGCGCGGACTATGTGGAAGAGGCCGATCTGGTCATCAAGGCGCTGGGCTTTGAGCCGGAAGACCTGCCGACCCTCTGGGGTCAGCCAGAGCTGGAAGTGACCCGCTGGGGCACTGTGAAAGCACAGTTCACCACGGGTGCCACTGATCTGGATGGGGTTTACGCGGTGGGCGATATTGTGCGCGGTGCAAGCCTTGTGGTCTGGGCGATCAAGGATGGACGGGATTGCGCAGATGCGATCATCGAACGCTTTGGCGACCAGCGGGCCGTAGCTGCCGAATAATCGTTAATGCCGCCGACATTCGGCCAAAATCGAATGTCGGTATCGCGTCGGCCCTACGTCGGTATCGCGACAGTGCAAAAAACGGCAGAGAAAAGTTAATAAGACAGTCGCGCTGACTAATTGGGTGCCTCGCACCTGAAGCGCAAACCGCCGGAAGAAGGTTACGACTTTCGCCTGACTAGGAAAACCGGTGCGAAATATGGAGACAGCCAATGACCAAATTTGATCAGAACTGGGTCAGAGCCGAGGAAGCCAAGCGCGAGTGGATGGCCGAAAATGGCCTCTACTCTGAGCAGGAGGAGCACTCCTCCTGTGGTGTGGGGCTTGTGGTGTCCATCGACGGCAAGCCAAGCCGTAAAGTTGTGGAAGCGGGCATCACCGCATTGAAAGCGATCTGGCACCGCGGTGCTGTTGATGCGGATGGCAAGACCGGTGATGGCGCGGGTATTCACGTGCAGATCCCTGTGCCTTTCTTTTACGACCAGATCGAACGCACGGGCCATGAGCCAAATAAAGACGAACTGATCGCGGTTGGTCAGGTCTTCCTGCCACGGACGGATTTCGGTGCGCAGGAGCACTGCCGGACCATCGTTGAAACCGAAGTTCTGAAAATGGGCTATCGCATCTATGGCTGGCGTCACGTGCCGGTGGATGTGACCTGTCTTGGCGAAAAGGCGAATGCCACCCGCCCAGAGATTGAACAGATCTTGATCTCCAACTCCAAAGGTGTGGACGAAGACACCTTTGAACGTGAGCTATACGTGATCCGTCGTCGCATCGAAAAAGCGGCATTGGCGGCCAATATTGGTGAGCTGTATATCGCGTCGCTGTCCTGCCGCTCGATCATCTACAAAGGCATGATGCTGGCGGAACAGGTGGCGGTGTTTTACCCCGACCTGATGGATGAGCGTTTTGAGAGTGCCTTTGCACTTTATCACCAGCGCTATTCCACCAACACCTTCCCTCAGTGGTGGCTGGCACAGCCGTTCCGCATGCTCGCGCACAACGGTGAGATCAACACGCTGAAAGGCAACCTGAACTGGATGAAGAGCCATGAAATCCGCATGGCCTCTGACAGCTTTGGAGACTACGCCGAGGACATCAAACCGATTGTTCCGGGTGGGGCGTCTGACTCTGCGGCGCTGGACGGTGTGTTTGAGGTGCTGGTGCGCGCCGGCCGTTCTGCGCCCATGGCGAAAACCATGCTGGTCCCGGAAAGCTGGTCCAAGCAGGCGGTCGAGCTGCCGCAGGCATGGCGCGACATGTATTCCTACTGCAACTCTGTGATGGAGCCATGGGATGGCCCCGCAGCGCTGGCGATGACCGATGGTCGCTGGGTTTGTGCGGGTCTGGACCGCAACGGCCTGCGCCCGATGCGCTATGTTGTGACGGGTGATGGCCTGCTGATTTCTGGCTCTGAGGCCGGCATGGTGCCGATTGATGAAGCCACCGTGGTGGAAAAGGGTGCGCTTGGTCCGGGCCAGCTTCTGGCTGTGGATATGAAAGAGGGCAAGCTTTACCACGACACGGAGATCAAGGACAAACTGGCCAATGCACGCCCCTATGGCGAATGGGTTGGCAAGATCCGTGATCTGTCAGGAGAGCTGAACGCGGTGACTGAAACCGCGACTTTCACCGGCGAAGAACTGCGTGCGCGCCAGATCGCGGCGGGCTTCTCTATGGAAGAGATTGAGCAGATCCTTGCACCGATGGCTGAGGATGGCAAAGAGGCGCTGGCCTCTATGGGCGATGACACGCCGTCTGCGGTTCTGTCCAACATGTACCGTCCACTGAGCCATTTCTTCCGTCAGAATTTCTCTCAGGTGACCAACCCGCCGATCGACAGCCTGCGCGAATACCGCGTGATGAGCCTGAAGACCCGGTTTGGCAACCTGAAGAACGTGTTGGATGAGGACGGCAGCCAGACCGAAATCGCTGTGCTGGACAGCCCGTTTGTGGCCAATGCGCAGTTCGCGCGGTTGCTTGAGGCCTTTGATGACACGGTGGTGCGCATCGATTGTACCTTTGATGCTGGCGCGGATTCCCGTGCGCTGCAGGTGGGGCTTGAGCGCATCCGTGCAGAGGCGGAAGACGCCGTGCGTTCCGGTGCGGGCCACATTGTGCTGTCTGATGAGGCGCAGGGTGCCGACAAGGTTGCCATGCCGATGATCCTCGCCACCAGCGCGGTGCACAGTCATCTGACCCGCAAAGGTCTGCGGACCTTCTGCTCGCTGAACGTACGCTCCGCTGAATGTATCGACCCGCATTACTTTGCGGTGCTGATCGGTGCAGGTGCGACGGTGGTGAACGCCTACTTGGCAGAAGACACGCTGGCGGATCGCATTGAGCGTGGTCTGGCAGATGGCACGCTGACCGAGAACGTCGCGCGCTATCGTGAGGCGATTGATCAGGGCCTTCTGAAGATCATGGCGAAGATGGGGATTTCGGTGATTTCCTCCTATCGCGGTGGTCTGAACTTTGAGGCCGTTGGTCTGTCCCGTGCCATGTGTGCGGAATATTTCCCCGGCATGACCAGCCGGATTTCCGGCATTGGTGTGAGCGGCATTCAGAAGAAGGTCGAAGAGGTGCACGCCAAGGGCTTCCTCTCCGGTGTTGATGTGCTGCCGATTGGTGGTTTCTACAAGGCGCGGAAATCTGGCGAGACCCATGCCTGGGGCGCGCAGAGCATGCATATGATGCAGGCGGCCTGTAACCGCGCGTCTTATCAGCTGTGGAAGCAGTATTCTGCGAAGATGCAGGCGAATCCGCCGATCCACCTGCGCGATCTTTTGGACATCAAGGCGATTGGCAAACCTGTGCCGATTGAAGAGGTCGAAAGCATCACCGCGATCCGCAAGCGTTTTGTGACGCCGGGGATGTCGCTGGGGGCGCTGTCGCCTGAGGCGCATAAGACGCTGAATGTGGCGATGAACCGGATTGGCGCGAAGTCTGACTCCGGTGAAGGCGGCGAAGATCCGGCGCATTTTGTGCCAGAGCCAAATGGCGACAACCCGTCTGCGAAGATCAAGCAGGTGGCGTCGGGCCGGTTTGGTGTGACCGCGGAGTATCTGAACCAGTGTGAAGAGCTGGAGATTAAGGTGGCCCAGGGCGCAAAGCCCGGTGAAGGTGGCCAGCTGCCGGGGATGAAGGTCACCGATCTGATCGCGCGTCTGCGCCATTCCACCAAAGGGGTGACGCTGATTTCACCACCGCCGCACCACGATATCTACTCGATCGAGGATCTGGCGCAGCTGATCTATGACCTCAAGCAGATCAACCCGCGCTGTAAGGTGACGGTGAAGCTGGTGGCCTCCTCCGGTGTGGGCACGATCGCGGCCGGGGTGGCGAAGGCGAAGGCCGACATCATCCTGATCTCGGGTCACAATGGCGGCACCGGTGCGAGCCCTGCGACCTCGATCAAACATGCAGGTCTGCCGTGGGAGATGGGCCTCACTGAGGCGCATCAGGTGCTGGCGATGAACAACCTGCGTGAGCGGGTGACGCTGCGGACCGATGGTGGTCTGCGCACGGGGCGTGACATCGTGATGGCGGCGATGATGGGTGCCGAAGAATACGGCATCGGCACCGCCGCGCTGATCGCGATGGGTTGTATCATGGTGCGTCAGTGCCAGTCCAACACCTGCCCGGTTGGGGTTTGTACTCAGGATGAAAGCCTGCGTGCGAAATACACCGGTTCCGCAGACAAAGTTGTGAACCTGATCACCTTCTACGCCACTGAAGTGCGGGAAATCCTCGCCTCGATCGGTGCGCGTAGTCTGGATGAGGTGATTGGCCGTGCTGACCTGCTGGCGCAGGTGAGCCGTGGCTCTGCACACCTTGACGATCTTGATCTCAACCCGCTGCTGATCACCGTCGATGGCGCGCATGACATCGTCTACAACCGCGACAAAGACCGCAACTACGTGCCTGACACGCTGGATGCGGAGATCGTGCGGGATGCGGCGCGCTTCCTTGAGGAAGGCGAGAAAATGCAGCTGTCCTATGCGGTGCAGAACACGCACCGGACCGTGGGCACACGCACCTCTAGCCACATCGTGCGCAACTTCGGCATGCGCAACACCTTGCAGGAAGACCACCTGACGGTGAAACTCACGGGCTCTGCGGGGCAGTCTCTGGGTGCCTTTGCAGCGCCGGGGCTGAAGATTGAAGTGTCCGGCGATGCCAACGACTATGTGGGCAAAGGTCTGTCGGGTGGCACCGTGGTGGTGCGCCCGCCAATGGCGAGCCCGCTGACAGCGGCCGACAACACCATCATTGGCAACACCGTGCTTTATGGCGCGACCGACGGGCACCTGTTTGCCGCGGGCCGCGCAGGCGAGCGCTTTGCGGTGCGCAACTCCGGTGCGAAAGTGGTGGTCGAAGGCTGTGGCGCTTGTGGGTGTGAATACATGACCGGCGGTGTGGCCGTGATCCTTGGCGAGATCGGCGCAAACTTCGGTGCAGGCATGACCGGCGGCATGGCCTATCTCTATGATCCGGAGGGCAAAGCCGAGGATGTCATGAACATGGAAACGCTGGTGACCTGCCCGGTGTCGGTGCAGCACTGGGAAGATCAGCTGAAAGGTTTGATTGAACGCCATGTGGTCGAGACCGGAAGTTCTAAGGCCCGTGACATCCTGCAACATTGGGATGTTGAAAAAGCCAACTTCCTGCAGGTCTGCCCGAAAGAGATGCTGGTGCATATCCCGCATCCTCTGAGCGCGGAAAGCACCGCAGTTCCAGCGGAATAATTTTGGAACCGCGACACAATAACACCCCTGCTGGCGTTGGCTGGCGGGGGTTTTTGTTTTATGCGGCGCGCGTGTCCTGCCGCGCCGTAGTTTCCACTTTGAAACTGGTGCCGAAATTGTGTGTGTAAAACCTGCTCTAAGAAGAATTTACCCTTGTCTGGTTAAGTATTTTTTAGCCTTATCCCTTAAATTAACGAAGTTGGGATAGCCGCTGGCCGTTACCTGAATTTGAAAGAGTACCCCATATGTCGTCGAGTTTGTTCAGTGCTTGGAAAGAAATCCTTGAAATTCAAAACCATTTTCTGAAGGAGGCGCAATCTGGCCAATCTCTGGACGTTTTGCTGAGCACGCTTACTGATCGTTTGGACGCGCTACACGATCACCATGCTGTCAGCATCATGTTGAAAGGTGAGGGAAACGAGCTGTTTTTTGGCGCGGGATCGCGGCTTAGTCCGGACTATATCAGCCTGATAAATCCCCTGCCGATTGGTGCGAATACCGGCTCCTGTGGCACAGCGGCATTTCTGAAAAAACAGATCATTGTCGACAACCTTCTGACCCACCCTTTATGGGCAGAGTATCGAGAATTGCAGCCCATTTGTGGATATATGGCCTGTTGGTCGCAACCTATGCTGTCCCAAGATAACAGTCTGCTGGGGACATTTGCCGTTTACTTCAAGGAGCCTCGCGCGCCGAGTGAACTTGAAACCGATATTATTGAATCATTGGGCAACACGGTTGGCTTTATTCTGGAGCGTAAAAAGTTCGAAGAAGATTTGAAGTCTGCGAATGCTTCATTGGCCAAACAAGTTGAAATGCGCACGGCAGAATTGCAGTTGCAAAAGGAAAAAGCCGAAGACGCCAACACGCTAAAGACGCGCTTTCTGGCGGCCATGAGCCATGAACTTCGGACACCGCTGAATGGCATCATTGGCACGGCGCATCTGCTTTCCAATACAAGTTTGAGCATAGATCAGCGTGAGCTGAATGAGATGTGTTCCAACTCTGCGCAATTGTTGCTGACACTGGTGAACGATTTGCTTGATCTCTCCTCTATCGAGAGTGGCCAGCTGAAGCCAAATTCAGAGGTGGGCAATCTGAAGGAACACTTGAAAGAAACCTGCAAGCTGTTCCAGGTTTCAGAAAAGGGCGCAGATGTTCCGATCAATCTGACTGTCTCTGATGATGTTTCTGACGGCTACCTTCTGGATTACATGCGGGTGAAGCAGATCATTTTCAATTTGGTTGGCAATGCCGTCAAATTCACCTCTGAAGGCAGTATTGAGGTCCGTGTTTCTGAGACGTCTTCGCCGGCAGCGCGGCCTGTCCTTCGCTTTGAAATCAAAGACAGCGGAATCGGTATTGCACGCGAACACCACGATGCGATTTTCGAGCTGTTTCGACAGGCGGATGCGTCGACAACCAGAAGATTTGGCGGAACCGGGCTGGGTCTTGCCATATGCAAGCGTTTGGTTGAGGCCATGGGGGGGCAAATCGGGGTGGAAAGCGCGCTCGGCGAGGGCGCAGTTTTCTGGTTTGAGATCCCGGCCATCCGCTGCGAAGAAAGCGTGCATGGCGCAGAGGGTGTCAGCTATGGTGCGGCAGATGGCACTTTGCGTGCAAAGCGGCGGGTTCTTTTGGTGGAAGATTCTGCGGTGAACCGGACGATTGCGCAGAAATTTTTGCAATCTTTGAACTGTGATGTTGATACAGCCAGCAATGGGCAAGAGGGGGTGGATCTTATCAGCGCTGAAGCCTACGATCTGGTCTTTATGGATTGCATGATGCCGGAAATGGATGGCTATACCGCGACCCAGATCATTCGTGAACGCGAGGGACGTGATCCTGCATCCCGGTCTTTGCCAATCATCGCGTTGACAGCGAATGCAATGAATGGTGACCAGGAAAAATGTCTCAGCTGGGGCATGACAGACTATCTGTCAAAGCCATTTGACGTGAAGTCGCTGGAGGCGATGATCCACAAGTACGGCTGATCGCCCGATGGCGGCGGGTGGTGCGTTCAGACATCTCCCTGTTCACACCAATTTTTTAACCTGATCCGGGTAGACTGAGCCTCTCTTTTTCGCGTGAACAGAATGTTGCGCCACCCTTTGATCTGGAGGTGACGTGTCTTGAAACGATGGGCTGTTCTTTGTGCGGTGCTTGCGCTTGTTGTGGCTGGGCAAAGCCACGCGCAGCAATGCGGATTTGCGCGGTGTTGGGGCGCTGTTGGTGTTGGCCCTGATGGTGCGCGGGGGTATGCCCATGGGCAATATTCCGAAGCCCTAGCGCATAGACAGGTGCAGGCGATCTGTGACGACAATTGCGACACGGTGCAGACGTTTTACAATGGGTGTGGAGCCATGGCCCAGGGTCCAAGCGGGCAATGGGGCTTTGGGGAAAGCTACTCGCGCATTGAAGCACAGGATGTGGCCCTGGCCTTTTGTGAGGGCTATGGCGCGAGCTGTGAAGTGCGGGCCTGGGCGTGCTCGCCTTAGGCGGTGATTTGCGCGCGCGTCTTGCCAGAGCAGCGGCGAAGCTCTAGTCCCTATGCGCAAAGAGCGCGGCAGGGCGATGGCCAAGACAAAGAGCAAAAAGAAAACAGCTGGGGCGGTGCAACGCCAGTGGACACGTTTGCGGACTTGGCTGCGGCGGGTTGCGCTGTGGGGCGTGGTGCTGGTTGTGTTGTCGGTGCTGCTTTATGCGGTGGTGAACCCGCCGATCACCTGGACCATGGTGGGAGAAAAGCGGCGGCTTGGCTCGATTGATCGGCAATGGGTGCCGATTGGGCAGGTGGCGCCTGTGATGCAGCGCTCTGTGGTGGCGGCGGAGGATGCGAATTTCTGTCTGCACTGGGGGTTTGACATGCGCGCGATCCGTAGTGCGATCGCCGAAGGCGCTGGGCGCGGGGCGAGCACGCTGAGCCAGCAGACCGTCAAAAATGTCTATTTCTGGCAGGGGCGCAATTGGTTGCGCAAATCTCTGGAGGCGCTGATGACGCCTTTGGTGGAGATGGTCTGGTCGAAACGGCGCATTCTCGAGGTCTATCTGAATGTGGTGGAGTTCGATGAGGGGGTGTTTGGCGTTGAGGCGGCGGCGCGACACTATTTTGGTGTGGGGCCTGAGGAGTTGACGGCGGTGCAGGCAGCGCGATTGGCGGCGGTGTTGCCCAATCCCAAGGCGCGGTCTGCCAGCAAGCCAACAGCAAGGCTGCGCAAGCGGTCAGCGGCGATCTTGGATGGGGCGGCAACGATACGCGCGGATGGGCGCGATGCGTGTTTTGCGGATTGAAAAATCTGACCTCTCAGGGCATTGAGGATCAAACCCCACACTGCATTCAAGAAAACTGTGATTTTGCCGATGAATCGTCTGTTCCATGTTCCGCTCTCTCCTTTCTGCCGCAAGGTGCGCCTGTGCATGGGCGAAAAGCGGCTTGAGGTGGAGCTGGTGGAAGAGCGCTATTGGGAGCAGGATCCGGATTTTCTGCGCCGCAATCCAGCCGCGAAAGTGCCGGTGCTGAAGATGGACGGCAAGATGATGGCCGACAGTGGGGCGATCTGTGAGTATCTCGAAGAGAAATACCCAGAGCCCGCGCTGATGCCCAAGGATGCAGATGGGCGCTATGAAGTGCGCCGTCTGGTGGCGTGGTTTGATGACAAGTTTCACCACGAGGTCACCTCAAAGCTGCTGTATGAGCGGGTCAACCGCAAGCTGATGGGCACGGGCTATCCCGACAGTTCCAATGTGAAGGCCGGGGCGAAGGCGATCAAATATCACCTCGACTATATGCACTGGCTGCTGGATCATCGCCGCTGGCTGGCGGGCGATATGATGACGATGGCGGATTTTGCCGCTGCCGCGCATCTGAGTGCGCTGGACTATATTTCGGATGTGGATTGGAACCGTTCGGCCGTGGTGAAAGACTGGTATGCGACGATCAAGTCGCGCCCGGCTTTCCGCGCCATTCTGGCCGATCAGGTGCCGGGGTTCCCGCCACCCGCGCATTACGCTGATTTGGATTTCTGATCCTTAAGATCGGTTTGCAAACCAGCGCATAAGCGCGCAGGCAAAGTCACCCCGCAGCGTGCAATCTGTTGACGCCCTGCCGTGACAACGACTGAACAAGCTGGTCTGTTGAAACCTCTTGCACGGCGATCTTGGCGTGCAATGCAAGTGCGGCGGCGGTGCCGGTTGCCTGTCCCATGACCATGCATTGGGGCATGCCCCGCACGGACGCAAATGCCACTGGGTCTGCGGAGAGAATGCGCCCAGCAAACATTAGGTTGGTGATTTTTTCAGGCAGCAGCGACCGGAAAGGGATCGTGTAGAACTGGCCCGCCTCGATTGCTGCGTGGTGGGTCATGTCACCCTCTGCGCGCATCACATCGTCGACGGGGTTGTCACAGGCCACAACGCCATCGGCAAATTTGGTTGCGCGTGCGAGGTCTTCGCCCGTTAAGCGGTAGACCCCTTGCAGTTTGCGCGTTTCACGCACCCCAACGGTGGGCGACAACATTGCCATATGTGCCTTTTCAAATCCGGGTACGTCGCTTTGCAAAAACTGCGCCAGCTGGTGGCAGCGCCTGCGCCCTTCTTGCGTGGCCGCAGCAACGGCGGTGGGGGCGGTGCCATCTACGCCACGCACATGGACGGAGTTGCAGAAAACCGTGCCGTCATGAAAGCCCGGCATCAGGTAGAGTTTCGCCAGATCCGCATGTAGGCGACCCTCCGCGATGCCTTTCTCAGCATATTTTTGAAAATAGGGATCGGGGTCTGCAAAGGCGCGGGCTGCATCCACATTCATCATGAAGAAAGAGATCGTCACAGCCATCATGTTTCCAGACGCGTCCCCCAAAGTGTAGGGCACACCGGCCTTCGCTGAGATATCACCGTCACCCGAGCAATCGATCACAATGTTCGGATGGACCCCGAAAGGCCCGTTTCTGTCACAGCAGGCAACCGTGGCAATCCTGTCGCCGTCCATTTCCGGCGTGATGGCGATTGCGCCCAGCCTCACACGCACGCCTGCCTCTTCGAGCATCTCAAACATGGTGACGGTGGCAATGTCATGATCGTAAATGATTTCAGGACCGAAATTTTCCAAAGCGCAGGGGCGTTTTTCGGCAGCAGGTGGTTCCATGGACGCCAGCCGATCTGTCAGCTCTTCAATCAGGCCCCCTACGATGCGATCCATCGGGTAGGCTCCGCCCCAAGGCATTCCCGGGCAGAATGCCATCACACCGCCCACTTTGGAACTCGCTTCCAGAAGGGTCACCTGCAAACCAGCCCGCGCCGCAGCGATTGCGGCACCAAAACCAGCGGTGCCCCCGCCGATAACAAGGACGTCGGTGTGATCCGTTTGTTGATCCATTCAGTCTGCTCCGTGGTCTTCCTGGGCTGCCTTAGAGGGGCAAGAGACCCCTCAGGTGGTCGGCAGTCAAGAGCAAAGCCCAGAAGGAGTAGCCTGCATCTGTTTTTGCCTTTGCTGGCATCGGCCTTGTTTCTATTGGCTTGCGCGCTGAGCGCAGGTAGAGGGGAGCTACTTTGGCAAAGGACACAGGGCCGCGCATGTCAGCAGATCTGACTCAACGCATGAAAGCCGAAGCTTTGGAAATGGGCTTTGATCTGGCACGGGTGTGCCGGCCTGATGCGGTGCGCCATGTGGGTGCGGATCTGGCCGGTTTTTTGGCCAAAGGCTATCACGGGCAGATGAAATGGCTGGGAGAGCGCACCCATTGGCGGGGGGATCCCAGCGTTTTGTGGCCGGAGGCGCGATCTGTGATCATGCTGGGGGAAAGCTATACGCCCACACATGATCCCACAGAAGTGCATGCCCACCCTGACCGTGCCGCCATTTCGGTTTATGCGCAGAACAAGGACTATCACGATACCGTCAAAAAACGGCTGAAGCGGCTGGCGCGCTGGCTGATTGCGGAGACAGATCCAGAGGTGCAGGTGAAGGTGTTTGTGGACACCGCGCCCGTGCCGGAGAAACCTTTGGGGCAGGCGGCGGGGCTGGGCTGGCAGGGCAAACACACCAATCTGGTGAGCCGGGATCTGGGCTCTTGGTTTTTTATTGGCTCGGTGTTCACCACTGCGGTGTTGGATATCGACAAAGCGGAAGTGGATCACTGTGGCTCTTGCCGGGCGTGTCTGGATGCGTGCCCGACCAATGCCTTTCCTGCGCCTCATAAGATCGACGCTCGGCGGTGCATTTCCTATCTGACCATTGAATCGCATGGGCCGGTGGATGAGGCGTTGCGTCCGCTGCTTGGCAATCGGATTTATGGCTGCGACGATTGTCTGGCCGCCTGTCCGTGGAACAAGTTTGCCCAAGATGCGCGGGAAATGAAGTATCACGCGCGAGAAGAGCTGAAGGCGCCGAAGCTTGCAGAGCTCGTGCAATTTGATGATGCGGGATTCCGGGCGTTTTTTTCCGGCTCTCCGATCAAACGGATTGGGCGCAACCGATTTGTGCGCAATGTGCTTTATGCAATCGGCAATTCAGAAGATGCGGATTTATGTGCCGTCGTGGCGCCGTTGTTGCAGGATGCGGATGAAACCGTGGCGGATGCGGCACGCTGGGCCATGGGGCGTTTGCGCAAAGATGAGATCCAGACAGATTTCGGAAAATTGTGATGGTCGCGGCCTTTGCTGCGTAACCTTCTTTTAGCGGAATCATGGTCCTTTCCGCGCAATGTTTCGTTCATAGAGGAAGGATCGCGGATGCGCGTTTCGAAATGTCTACTTTCGTTGGCTGTGGCGGCTGTTGTTGCCCCGGCTGCTTATGCGGAAGCTGTTAAGCTGACCACTCTGGAGTGGCCGCCTTATGTCATGGCGGATGGCAGTGGTGCCAGCTCTGAGGCTGTGATCAGCACGTTTGCCGCGGCGGGTGACACGGCAACGGTGCAAGTGTTCCCCTGGAACCGCGCGGTGAATCTGGCGGCCAAAGATCCTGCCTGGATTGGCGTTTATCCTGAGTATTACGACAGCACGGCGGATGCGGAAGCGTCTGGGGATCGCTGCCTGTATTCCGCTTCGTATGGCAAAAGTCCTGTGGGTTTTGTCCACCGTTCGGACAATGCATTTGACTGGAGCGGTCATGGCGATCTGAGCGCTTACAAAATTGGTGTGGTTCAGGGATACCTGAATGAAGAAACCTTTGACGCGATGGTGGCCGATGGCCGTCTGAAAGTGGACGCAGGGCCGACCGATGCGAGCAATTTGAGCAAAGTGGCTGCAGGGCGGATTGATGCGGTGGTGATTGATCGCAACGTGTTTGAGCATCTGATGGCGACAGAGGCCAGCCTGGCGGACCACGCCGGCGCTTTGACGTTCCATGCGGTGCCTCTGGCGGAGCACGACCTGCATGTGTGTTTTGAAAACAGCGATGCTGGACGCGCGGCGCGGGATCGGTTCAACGGGGCGCTGTAAGGCGCGCTGCAGCTGATCTGAAGAGCCCCGTACATCTGAAGGTGTGCGGGGTTTTTCTTTGCCTGCGTGCGGTGGTGTCAGGAAGTGTTGATCTCTCTTGCGCAGGGTTTGGGCAGCTTTGGCCACACCTGCCCGAAAGGATCGCGCGATGTTTGAGAGATCACCGAATTTGGACATGCCCTTTATTCAGCCGTCGCAGGCCCAGAAGCATGTGACTCACAATGAGGCACTGGAATATCTGGATGCCTTGGTGGGTTTGTCGGTGAAAGCCTTTGATGCGGTGGATCCGCCTGTTGGCGCGGCTGAGGGAGAGCGCTACGCGCTGGGGGTTGGCGCAAGCGGGGATTGGGCCGGGCAGGACGGGATGCTGGCGGTCTGGGCCAATGGCGGCTGGCTGTATCTCGCCCCGCAAGAAGGATGGCGCGCCTTTGGTGAGGCGGAGCAGGCGTTGCGGATTTATCGCGGAGGACAGTGGGCGGGGCTGTCGTTTGACCAGCTGGGGCTGGGGGCCACGCCGGATGCGGTGAATCGATTGTCGGTGGCGGCGGAGGCCACGCTGTTGTCGCATGACGGGGCAGGGCATCAGCTCAAGCTGAATAAGGCATCCGCTGGCGACACAGCTTCGCTGTTGTTCCAATCCAATTGGACGGGCCATGCGGAGATGGGGCTGGCCGGTGAAAACGACTGGTCGATCAAAGTCTCGCCTGATGGGAGCAGTTGGACGACAGCGCTTAAGGTGGAGGCGGCCACGGGGCATTTGAGCGGGAGCGCGGTGCAGGGGGATGCGCTGGACGCCACCGCGGGGCGGCTTTTGACGGTGGGTGGCTTTGGGCTTGGAAGCGGTGCAGCACCGGAGGTAACGGATCTGGATGCAGCAAATTCAGGCGGAATAGTCTCTGTTAATGCTGACGCGGCAGCCAATGTGCCGACAGGGTTGAGCGGGCGGCACGCTGTTTGGGTGGCGAAATCAGAATCCGATGGCGGGTTTCAGATGCTGTGTGACCAGAAGAGCGATGGGGCGCTTTACCTAAGGCGGCTGGATGGTGGCGTCTGGGGGGCGTGGCAGCGGCTTTGGGGCAGTGGGTCTCTGGTGGGCACGGTGTCAGAGAGCAGCGGAGTGCCAACCGGTGCAGTGATCGAGCAGGGCAGCGGTGCCAATGGGGCTTTCACCAAATGGGCGGATGGGACGATGATCTGTTCGCATACGCTGGACCTGAGCTTTGATGCGGTGCATCGGCTGGCTGCTGACTGGAGCTATCCTGCGGTTTTTGCCACTGCACCGGTGGTGACTGCGACGCTGGATGGGGAGGATCTGGCAAGCAATGCGACACCGGTTGCAAGTGAGGTCGGTGCCGTGGGGATGGAAGCGATGAGCGCAAGTTCTGCGCGGGCAACGTTGCACAGGATCAGTGGGCTGACGGATTTCGCGGCTTCAGACAGTGCGCGGGTCTATCTGAGTGCGCATGGGCGGTGGTATTAGCGCTTTGGTCCATACGCTCAGACATCAGCAAGGCGTGCATCCGGTCAGATAGGCCAGCCCCCGGCCCTGGGTGGGGGTGAAGCCCCCTCCCGTGGGGAGGGTCGGGGGCTGGTCGGCTTCGCCGCCCGTATAACTTGGAATTTTACGACTATGCTCTCAACAAAAAGCCCCGGCGCATGGCCGGGGCTTGGAATGTTACGCTGAACTTCACCCTGCGCGTTTGGGCAGGACCCAATCGGGGCGGGCGAAGTGGCAGGTGTAGCCGCCTTTGTTTTTCTCCAGATAATCCTGATGATACTCTTCGGCTTCCCAGAAATCGCTGACCGGCGTGACTTCGGTGACGACTTTGCCGGGCCAGAGGCCGGAGGCTTCGACGTCTTTGATGGTGTCAATCGCCATCTCTTTTTGCGTGTCATCCACATAGAAGATGGCGGAGCGGTAGGAGGTGCCAATGTCATTGCCCTGACGGTTCACCGTGGTCGGGTCATGGATCTGGAAGAAGAATTCCAGAAGCTTGCGGAAAGAAGTCTTGGCCGGATCGAATGTGATTTCGATGGCCTCGGCATGGGTGCCGTGATCTTTGTAGGTCGCATTGGGGACATCGCCACCGGTATAGCCCACGCGGGTCGCCAGAACCCCGTCCATCTTGCGGATCAGGTCTTCCATACCCCAGAAGCAGCCGCCTGCCAGTACTGCGCGTTCGCTCATTGGTCGATCTCCTTTACTTGGTCGAGATAGGCGCCATAGCCTTCTGCCTCCATATCGTCGCGATGCACGAAACGCAAAGAGGCGGAGTTGATGCAGTAGCGCAGACCGCCACGGTCGCTGGGACCGTCAGGGAAGACATGGCCCAGATGGCTGTCGCCGTGTTTGGAGCGCACCTCGGTGCGGATCATGCCGTGGGTGGCGTCGTGGTGTTCGGTGACAAAAGCCGCTTCCACCGGTTTGGTGAAGCTGGGCCAGCCGCAGCCGCTTTCATATTTGTCAGAGCTGACAAACAGTGGCTCGCCAGAGACCACATCGACATAGAGGCCGGGCTCTTTGTTGTAGAGCAGTTTGCCAGAGCCGGGGCGCTCTGTGCCGTTTTCCTGGGTGACCCAGTGTTGTTCGTCTGTCAGGGCCGCGATGGCGTCCATATCCCGTTTATAGGTGGTCATTGGCCACTCCTTCCCTTGCTGCGCGTCAGGGCACGGCGCATGTTCTGTCCCTTTGGAATATGGGAGATACGGGGGGGATGAAAAGGGGGATCACGCCAGCGTCATTACACAGGTCGCTGGCGTGGCGTTTTGGGGGCTAGGCGTTGGCGGCGCTGAGCGCTGTGTCAAGCAAGCCTTTGATCTGAGATTTTGACGTGCCAGCGACGATGCGGCCAAGCTCTTGATCGCCTTTCAGCACCACAAGTGTAGAGCGGCGCGGGATTTTGAGGCTCTTGGTCAGCTCTGCCTTGCGGTAGGTGTCCCAGTCGACCTTGATGAAGGTGATGGTTTCGCCATAGGCCGGGTTTTCGTCGATCAGTTCGTTGACCACACGCTCTTGCGTGGCGCAGGTGGCGCACCATGTGGCGGAGAAATCAAGGAACACGATGTCCCCTTTGGCGAGGTGTTGTTTCACGAGGCCGGGGGTGTAGTCGGTGGCGGCGCGGGCGGCAAAAGGGGCCAGTAGCGCAGCGGCGGAGGCGGTGAGAAATGTACGGCGGTGCATGAAATACTCCTTTGGTTAAACAGATACAGACAAGTCTACGAGCCACGCGGGCATGACACTGAGCAGCCAGCCTTCGATCACGTGATGCAGGTTGAAGAAGAGAGCGAGACCTGTTGCGAGAAAGATGATCCCCATTATAGGGCGTGATTTGGCGGCGATGGCGCGCATGGTGGCCTGATGGCGGCCTATGGTTGAGCGGGCGCCATAGCCAAGCCCAAGGATCAGGGTGGAGACACCGGCAGCGAAGGCCACCATGATCAGCGCAGCAAAGCCGAGATTTTCGCCCTGACTGGCCAAAGAGATAGCGCCGCCCAAAGTGGGACCGATACAGGGTGACCAGACGGCCCCTAGCAGCAAGCCCCCAAGGAACTGACCGCGCAGAGTGGTGTGATCCACGCTGTTCATACCGCTATCGGCCTTGGCAGCGACGCCAGCTGTTGCGGTGGAAAACGCCATGGAAAAGCGCGGGATCAGCAGGATTGCGCCAAATACAATCATCAGTACCGCGCCTGCTTGCGAAAGGGTTTCGGGCGTGAGACCTATGGCGTAGCCAAAGGTGGTGACAGCCATGCCGAGCACAACAAAGCTGATGCTCATGCCCAAGGCCAGGGCCGCAGGGCCATGTTTTGAGGCCTGCAGTGCGGTGGCCAGCACAATCGGCAGCACCGGGATCACGCAGGGGTTGATTAAGGTCAGCAGACCAGCGGCATATGCAAACACAAACTCCATGGCGTTGTTTTGCCAAGGTGCTGGCGTGCTGTCATGTCAAACCCTGCTAACGGGTGATCACGTGGTCGTGTTGATTTGTTTCGTTTGCTTGGAAATCTGCACGGCCAAGATGCCTGCGCAGATCACCGCCACGCCGATCAGATCGGTGAGTTGCAGGGTTTCTCCAAGCACAACAGCGGCGATTGCGACGCCAAAGAAGGGGTTGAGGAAGTGAAAGGTGGAGGCTTTGACCGCGCCGATGCGGCCGACAAGCGAAAACCAGATCCATGTCGCCAGAAGCCCGGGCACCAAAACGGTATAGGCAAAGGCAGCGATCATGACAGGGTTCCAGTTGAACACCCAAGTTTCAAACAGGAGTGAGGCAAAGAAAAGTGTGATGGAGCCGACAAACATCTGTAGTCCCACGATCATCAGCACGTTGCCCCCGCCAGAGGCATTGCGCACAGTGAGCGTGGCGATGGCGAGGGCCAGCGCGGCGATGACACAAAGCAGCACGCCAAAGAGATCCACGCCTTGTTGCAGCCGCCCTGCCATGATGAGGATCACCCCCCCAAATCCAACCACGAGACCAAGCGCGGCCATTGGGGGCAGGCGCTCTCCCATCACTGACCAGCCAAGAAGCGCCACGATCAGCGGCATGGTGGAGGCAATGATGGAGGCGAGCGAGGCTTCGACTGTGGTCATGGCGGTGAAGTTCAGGCCCAGATAGAGCGCGTTTTGGCACAGGCCGAAAATCAGGATGGCACGCCATTGGGCCGCGCTCAGATGCCAGCTCTGACCAAGCGCGCGGGCGATCAGCACCCCGATTGCGCCGGCAAGCGCAAACCGCAGGGAGGAGATCGCCAAAGGAGGGGCATCCGCCACAATGATACGCGCAGATGTGAAAGCAGATGACCAGATCAGAGCGAACAAAAGCCCCATGCCTATTGCGCGATAATCCATCCTGCTCGTCTCAACCTATTGTAATTCGTTTTGGTTTTTCCGATGTAACCGCAACTTTGGTTTGATCGCAATCAACCTTTGCTCACATGGATCAAAAGCGGATGCGGCTTTGCGTGCAGGCTGTCGCGTGAGTAGGGTAGAGTGGCGGGCCTTGGACAAGGGGCATTGGAATGACGCTTAAGGATGAGAGAGTGAGTGATTTGAAGCCATTGCCTGCGCAGGCCAGGGCGTTTTTTCAGACCCACAGGTGGTCGATATTGCTGGCGCTGTTGGTGGCGTTGATCCTGCTTGATGGGTTTGAAGACCGTGTCCATTGGGCGGATTCTGCGGGCCTTTGGGGGTTGAGCGCTTTGTTTGTGGGGATCGTCGGCGCGACCGGGCATAACACGGTGTTGCGCTTTGCCATGGGCGTGCCTGTGGTGGCGTGGATCCTGCTGATCGTGCTGCATGAGTTCTGGGGGGTGAAAGCGGATGGCTTACTTGCCGCTTTGGCCGGGATATTGCTGTTTGGCGCGATGATCACCAGTTTCTGGCAGCTGATCGGGCCTGTGCATTCGGAATATGAGCGGCTGTCCAGCGGTGTGTTTGGCTATCTGTTGATGGCGATGCTTTGGGGGGTGATCTACTGGCGGATCGAGGCGGCGCATCCTGGTGCATTCAACCTGCCACCGGATGTGCAGGGGGAGCGTGCCCCCTTTGTGTATTTCTCGATGATCACCATGACGACCGTTGGGTACGGCGAAATGACTCCTGCGGCGAGCCTGCCGCGGGTGCTGACGGGGTTGCAGGCGATTGTGGGCACGATGTTTGTAGCGATTTTCATCGGTCGTATCGTCGGGCGGCTGAAATGAGCGCTGTGCAGGCTCAGATCAGTTGGGTGTATACCGACGCGCTCGCGCCATGTGTGCGCTTTTATCGTGATACGCTCGGGCTGAAAGTCGTGCGGGATGCGGGCAGCGCGATGATGTTTGAAACGGGGCCCGGTGCGCAGATAGGCGTTTGCGAGACCTTTGAGGGGCGGGTGGTGCAGCCTGAAGGCAGTATGATCACCCTTGTTGTCGCGGATCCTGAGGGCGTGGATCAGGCTTATGCGCGGCTGATGGCAGCGCAGGCTGATCTGCGTGGACCACCAGAAGAGATCGCGCGTTTCGGCATCTATGGTTTTTTCTGTAGCGATCCAAATGGCTACCAGATCGAGGTGCAGTGTTTTTTGTAGCACTGCGCGCGCGCCTGTTGTGTTGCGCCATGGCGTTTCAGGTTCTTCCGAATTTGTGATAAACTGCCAACATTGGTTTGAGAGATTGGGAGCGGGACGATGGGGAAGCATCTTGTCCTGACGGTGCATGGTGTGGGCGAACAGAAGCCCAGTGAAACCGTGGATCAGGTGGTGGGCGCGGCAACAACCTGGGTGGATGGCAAAAGAAAGCCAGCGGTTGTTGTGAAGCGCAGCATGATTGAGCTGGCGGAAAATCACTTTAATGGCAGCAGCAGAAATGCACAGTTGTTCCCTGTGCATCTGCGGCATGTGACAGAGCCGGGCAATGACGAGGACGTGGCGCTGTTTGCAGAGGTGTTCTGGGCGGATCGCTCACCTGCGCCCAAAGGGGTGATCAACACGATTTTCGATTTGATCTGGGTTGTTCTGGCGCTGGGCTATCTGGCGATGGACAATGTGGAGCAGACCCACCGGCGCAAAGGGGTTGCGGCAGGTGCCGCTGGGGAACGCGACACGGTGCCTGCGCGGATTGTGCATTTGTTTACGTGGTTTTTCTTTGGCGGGCTGGCGACGTTGAACGTTTACCTGCTCTTGGGGTCTGCCTTTGCGTTTTTGGACCAGCTGTTTCCAGCAGAAAAGTGGGGTACCACCAAAGAGCTGTATCAGTTCTTGGGGCTTTTCGCGCTTTATGGTGGCTTTGTTTGGATGGGGCTGGCGCGTTGGCATAAGGCGCCAACCTATCTGCGTCGTGTTTTCTGGCGTGGGATTTCTATCGTTGGCGGGGCCCTATTGTTCCTTTTGGTAACGGGCCCACAATTCATGGGTTTGTGGCACATTGGCTTGTTTGTGCCCCAAGAAGCGCTTTCGGCCATGTCTGAGGCAGAAAAAGACCCGATGGCGCAGTTTGTGGGCGTACAGATCGCCGTTTTGGGAGTGTTTTGGGCAGTCCAGTGCCTGCTGAGCGTTTTGATGCTGGTCACGTCCACCACCGCGCCTGATATTGGGGACAAGATAGCAGGGCATCGGCGGCTTTATCCTGCGATTTGTGCAGGTATGATGGTGCTTTGGATGTTCTTTATTTCAGGGCTATGGCTGAGCTATGAAAAGATCGTTTCCAGTGTACCCGCACTTCAAAACTCTGAGATGAGATCACTTTTGGATGTGCATCTGATTGAAGCCATCAATTCGGTGAGCGTGGTTTTTGTTGCTGTGGTTCTGCTGTGTGTTGTCGGCGTGGCGCTGTTTATTCTGCGCAAGGTGCATGCGTATGAGTTGTACAAACAGGGCGATGGTCTGCGCCGTGCCATATTGAATCGATGGGCACAGCGGGTGTTCTGGTTGAGTGCGATTGTATTGGCCGCGATGGCCGCGCGGGCGATCCTGACAGTTGTTTTGAAGGTTGACCCTTTGTGCAGCGTGGATTTGGTCACTGAAGCAACAAGTTGCAATTGGCTGGGTAGGCGAATGGAATGGCTGGCGCGGCACGAAGGCCAAATCGGCCTGTTTGTTGTGGGTGCGATTGCGCTGCTATATCGGTTTTCAGGCTTTGTGGCGGCGGGGCTTGGCGTGGCGCGTGATATCGTGACCTATGCCATTCGCGATCGCTGTGCTTTGGATTGGGATTTGGCTGCGCGCAAGAAGAACTATCCGCCGCGTGATGCGATTGAGGAGCGGTTTTTTCGCACCCTCTATTATGCGACGCAAGTGTTTACGCCTGATAAGATCACGGTGATTTCGCATTCTCAGGGTACGGTGGTGGCCACCCGCATGTTGGCCGACCCTCGGGTGCAGAAACGTATTGCTGGGAAGCCAGTTACGCTGGTGACAATGGGGTCGCCGGTGACGCATATCTATCAGACGTATTTCCCTGAGTTGTTCACAGTGGACCCGGCGGCATTGAATGCACGTTGGTTCAATATCTTCCGTCACGATGATTTTGTGGGCACCAAGATTGACGGCGGACTGATTGCTGAGGATTGCAATATCCCTGTTTCTCCGGGCGGGCATTCCGGGTATTTCACCGACTATGAGGTCTGGAAAGCGTTGTCGGGTCCTAAGATACGATTTGCCTTGTTTGGAGATTGGAAAGAGGACGCAGCAGCAAACGCCAACTCTGAGGCATCTGCTCCATTTTCATAGCGGTGAATTGCGCCACAGATCCCGCATTCTTTCCTGTCTGGCTTCCCCACGGCGCGCATTCTGTTTAAAGGTGCCACAAACAGGAGCCTGCGCATGTCGATGAATAGCTTTGGACACCTTTTTCGCGTCACCACTTGGGGCGAGAGCCACGGGCCTGCACTGGGCGCAACAGTGGATGGATGCCCCCCCGGCGTTCCGGTGGATGAGGCCATGTTGCAGCATTGGCTGGACAAGCGCCGTCCCGGCCAGAACAAAAACACCACACAGCGCAATGAGCCTGATGCGGTGAAAATCCTTTCGGGTGTGTTTGAAGGCAAAACCACAGGCACGTCGATCCAGTTGATGATCGAAAACACCGATCAGCGCAGCCGCGACTATGGTGAGATCAGCCAGACTTTCCGGCCTGGGCATGCCGATATCACCTATCACCTGAAGTACGGCAATCGCGACTATCGCGGTGGCGGGCGCAGCTCTGCGCGCGAAACGGCGGCGCGTGTCGCCGCAGGGGGCATAGCGCGCGAAGCCATCAAGGCGTTGGTGCCGGGCCTTGAGATCAAAGGCTATATGACCAAGATGGGTGCGATGGAAATTGATCGTGATGCCTTTGACTGGGATGCGATTGACGGCAATGATTTCTGGATCCCGCAGGGCAAAGAGGCTGCGCAGGAGTGGGAAGACTATCTGCAAGCGCTGCGCAAAGAGCATGACAGCGTGGGTGGTGTGATCGAAGTTGTGGCGCGCAATGTGCCCGCCGGGATCGGCGCACCGATTTACAGCAAGCTTGATACGGATCTGGCGGCTGCGATGATGTCCATCAACGCTGTGAAAGGTGTGGAGATTGGCGAAGGCATGGCTGCGGCTGGGCTGAAAGGCTCAGAAAACGCGGATGAAATCTTCATGGGCAATGATGGTCAGCCGGTGTTCTCCTCCAATCATGCAGGCGGCATTCTGGGTGGGATTTCCACAGGGCAGGATGTGGTGGTGCGTTTTGCGGTCAAGCCGACCAGCTCTATCCTTACGCCGCGCAAGTCGATCCGGCTGGATGGGAGCCCAACCGAGGTGATCACCAAGGGGCGGCATGACCCTTGTGTGGGCATTCGCGCGGTGCCTGTGGGAGAGGCGATGATGGCTTGTGTCATTCTGGATCACCTGCTGCTTCATCGGGGCCAGGTCGGGGAAAATCAGGGCAAGATTGGCTGATGCTGGACTTGGCGGAACTGGAAGCGCTGCGCGGATCATTGCGCGATGTTGCCGCTGTGCGGATGGCCAAAGACAGTGCGCATGATCTGGCGCATCTGGATCGTGTCTGGGCCCTTGTGCAACGTATCGCGCTGGCTGAGGGGGAGGTCGATCTGAAGATTCTGCTTGGCGCGGCGTATTTGCATGATTTGGTGAACCTGCCCAAGAATGCGCCGAACCGCTCCAAGGCGAGTACTTTGGCGGCCGCGGCTGCGGCGCCTGTTTTGAGTGAGCTGGGGTTTGACAGGCGGCAAGTGGCCGCGGCGCAGCATGCGATTGCGGCGCATAGCTTTTCGGCTGGGATTGCGCCCAAATCCAAAGAAGCACGGATTTTGCGGGATGCGGACAGGCTGGATGCGCTGGGGATGATTGGGATTGCCCGCACTTTTGCCGTCAGCGGTGCGTTGGGGACAGATTTGTATGATCCCAATGATCCGTTTGCCACCGCGCGGGATCTGGATGATGCGGCCTTTGCGCTGGATCATTGGCCGGTCAAATTGTTCCGGCTGCAGGCAGATATGTTGACCGAAGCAGGCAAGGCGATCGCGCGGGAGCGGGTGGCGAACATGCGTCGATTTGCCGAGGTTCTGGCTGGTGAGTTGGGCGTGGATCTGCCGGACAGTTGGGCGTGAGTTTTAGCCCTGTGGGGTGATCCCGGGGCGGGCTCTGCCGCGTTTGATGCCCAATTGGCGTTCGCGCCAGATAATCAGTACCCCGGCAAGGATCACAACTGTTGCGCCAATGAGCATTTGCTTGGTTGGGATCTCAGCAAACCAGACGTAGCCAATCAGCAAGGCAAACAGCATCGCCACATAATCAAAAGGCGCCACCACTGAGGCAGGTGCAAACCTGTAGCAAGACGTCAGCAGGATCTGTGCGAAACCCCCAATCAGCCCGGCAATGGTGAGCATGGCAGCCTGTTCCCATGTGGGGACCACCCAGCCAAATGGCAGTGTCAGAAGCGAAAGACCGGTTGCCGTAAGCGAGAAATAGAACACGATCGCGGAGGTCTGATCGGTTTGCACGAGTTTGCGGATGTGGATTTGCGCCAACGCCCGAAAGACAGCGGAGCCAAGCACAAGCATAACACCGAGGCTGGCCAGGGCTGAAGCCTGATCCGCATCAAAGAAGGTGATGCGCGGCCAAAGCACGATGGTGACACCAATCAGGCCCAGACCCACAGCAGAGAGGCGGAAGGCGCGCACCTCCTCGCCAAGAAACATTGCGGCAAAGATCACCGTGAGCAGCGGCGCAGCAAAGCCGATGGCGGTGACTTCGGGCAGGGGCAGCAGGCCAAGTGCGGCAAAGTTCATGGCCATGGCGGTGGTGCCGATCACCCCGCGCCAAACATGCCCCATGCCGTTTTGAACACGCAGGCCCCGAGGCAACTCGCGGCGATAAATCAGCCAACCAAAGATCACAAACAGCGCAAAGAACGAGCGAAAGAAAACGGCCTGCCCGGCTGGGACATCAGATGCGGTGGCTTTGATCAGCGCTGCCATCACAGAAAACAGTGCGATGGCGCTGACTTTCAGTGCGATGCCTTTGAGGGGGTTCATGCAAGCGGTCCTGCGCTGACTTTGGGTGCGGCAACACTGGACTGGAGGGCCAGAGATGGCAAGGTGTGGCCTGAAAACAAAACAGAGGCCCGAGGGCCTCTGTCTCAATCATGGGTGCGTGTGTTCAAGAGCGCACAAGCTTTTCGTAAGACTCCGCGATGTCGCGGGTGATGTCGCCCACCTCAAAAGTGTAGTCGCCAATCTGGCCCACTGGGGTCACTTCGGCGGCGGTGCCGGTCAGCCAGCATTGCTCAAAGTCGGCCAGCTCTTCAGGCATGATGTGACGCTCAATCACGTTGATGCCTTTGTCTTTCAGCATGCCGATCACGGTCTGACGGGTGATGCCGTTGAGGAAGCAATCCGGTGTCGGTGTGTGCACTTCGCCGTCTTTCACAAAGAAGATGTTTGCGCCGGTCGCTTCGGCCACGTACCCGCGATAGTCCATGAACAGCGCGTCTGAGCAGCCTTTGGCTTCGGCTTTGTGCTTGGAGATGGTGCAGATCATGTAGAGACCTGCCGCCTTGGCATGCACTGGGATGGTTTCCGGGCTCGGACGTTTCCACTCGGCAATATCAAGCTTGGCACCCTGCATCTTTGCGTCGCCATAGTAGGCGCCCCATGGCCAAACGGCGATGGCCACACGCACCGGGTTCGCCGCAGACGCGACGCCCATGTCATCGCCGGAGCCACGCCACACAACAACACGCACATAGGCGTCTTGCAGGCCGGATTTCTTGAGCGTTTCCTGTTTGGCCGCTTCCAGTTCCTCCAGAGAGATCGGCATTGGCATGTCCAATGCCTCTGCGCTCTTGAAGAGGCGCTCGTTGTGCTCAACGCTTTTGAAGATTTTGCCGTTATATGCACGCTCGCCTTCAAAAACGGAGCTCGCGTAATGGAGGGCGTGGCTCAGGACGTGGACCTTGGCCTCGCGCCAGTCCACAAATTCGCCATCCATCCAGATGACGCCGTCGCGATCGTCATATGCACCTGCCATGGTTGTTCCTTTCGCCTTTCAAAGTACGTTCAAATTTCCAAATGTTGCGCAGGAAATGGCCGATATGGTCATAAAGTTGCGCAAATCCTGAGATTCGCTACCAGTTAGCTCTTGGAGTGTCAACAAAGCTGACGTATTGTGACGTGGAAAGCGGTCAATTGTGATCTCAGGAGGTATCATGGGCGAGGGCATCCGCAGCGAAAATTTGCTGTATCTTACGGACGAACAGCTGCGTCAGGGTATCGAAGCGATGTACTTCGCCTATCGTGGATTTACTGCGGATCCTGATCGGATCCTCGAAAGTATGGCGTATGGGCGTGCGCATCATCGGGCGATTCATTTTATCAATCGCGCGCCGGGCACCACGGTGACCAATCTGCTGGCCATTCTTGGGGTGACGAAGCAATCGCTGAACCGTGTTCTGCGTACGCTCATCGAAGATGGGCTGGTGGAAAGCCGTGTGGGCACTTCAGATCGGCGTGAGCGCAACCTCTACTTAACGGAGACAGGAGTCGCGCTGGAAAATCGGTTGTCAGATTCGCAACGCAACCGGATGCGCAGCGCGTTTCGTGATGCCGGACCGGAGGCCGTTGCGGGCTTTCGTCGCGTGCTTGAGTCAATGATGGACGGCGAGTTGCGTCGGCAGTATTTGTCTTTGCGAGAGACGGGCCAGTAAGGAAACCAGATCATGAATGAGATTGCCCCGCACTTGCTGATTGTGGATGACGATGAGCGCATCCGGACGCTGCTGCGTAAGTTTCTGATGCGACATGGGTTTCTGGTGACGGCGGCACGGGATGCAGATCATGCACGGCGGATCCTGTCGGGGCTTGATTTCGACTTGCTGGTGCTTGACGTGATGATGCCGGGCGAAGATGGCGTAAGCCTGACCAAAGGCATTCGCGAAACCTCTGAGACCCCGGTGCTGTTGTTGACGGCGAAGGGAGAAACAGAGGATCGGATCGCTGGGTTGGAAGCGGGGGCAGATGATTATCTGGCCAAACCGTTTGAGCCCAAGGAACTGTTGCTGCGCATCAATGCTATTTTGCGGCGCATGCCTGAGGTTGACGAGGCGGCGACGGTGCCCAAGGTGCTGCATCTTGGGGGCATTCGTTATGACATTGATCGCGGGGAAATGTGGCAGGGCGAAGAGCTTGTGCGCCTGACCGCGACCGAAAGTCACCTGATGCGGATCTTTTCCAAAACGCCGGGTGAGCCAATCAGCCGGGGCACTTTGGTCGAAGAGCTGGGGCGCGACAAAGGACAGGCGCAGGAGCGCGCGGTCGATGTGCAGATCACCCGTTTGCGGCGTAAGATTGAAGAAGACCCAAAGCAGCCGCGCTATTTGCAGACGGTGCGTGGCGCAGGGTATATGCTGGCGCCAGATTGAGGCGTTCCCACATTAGATTTTTGCCTCCGGCGGGGATATTTAGAGCAAGAGGAAGCGGGCAGCGATGACAACAGCATTGTTTGGTCATGAGAGTTCGTTGCGCCATGTGACACCGAACGGGCATCCGGAGCAGGTCGCGCGTGTGGAACGCATCATGGCGGCGCTCACGGCACCGCAATTTGCCGGGTTGGATCGGCGTGATGCGCCAGAGTGTTCTGATGCGGATATTTTGCTCTGTCACCCACAAGCCCATTTGGATGCAATCACCGCAGCTGAGCCTCAGAGTGGCACGATGGCGCTAGACGGCGATACACATATGTCGCCAGGATCCACTATGGCCGCGCGCCATGCGGTCGGGGGCTGTATTGCTGCGGTGGATGCGGTGCTTGCGGGCGAGGTGGGCAATGCCTTTGTGGCCTGCCGTCCGCCGGGGCATCATGCGGAGAAAGCCACACCTATGGGGTTTTGCCTGTTTGGCACTGCCGCCATCGCGGCGAAACATGCGCTGGAACGTCATGGGCTCAGCCGTGTGGCGGTGGTGGATTTTGATGTCCACCATGGCAATGGTACGCAGGATCTGTTGTGGAACGAGTCCCGTAGCCTGTTTATCGGCAGTCACCAGAACCCTTTGTGGCCCGGAACGGGGCTGCCAGAAGAGACCGGTGGGCATAACAACGTGATTAACCTGCCTTTGCCGCCGCACAGCGATGGGCGCCTGATGCGGGCCACGTATGAGGCTGAGGTGTTTCCGGCGCTGGAGCGGTTTGAGCCGGAGCTGGTGATCATCTCCGCAGGGTTTGATGCGCATGCGGATGATCCGCTGGCGCAGCTCAACTGGCGCGTGGATGATTTCGTTTGGCTGACCGAGCGGCTTTGTGATGCGGCGGATGCCTCTGCAGGTGGTCGGGTGGTCTCGACTTTGGAAGGGGGATATGATCTGAACGCGCTTGCGGCCTCGGTGGCTGCGCATGTCAGCGTTTTGATGGAGAGAGCCGGATGAGTGACACCCCTGTGCAAGAGATGAGCTTTGAAGCGGCCATGCGGGAGCTGGAGCAGGTTGTGGGCCAGTTGGAGCGCGGTGACGTCGAGCTGGAGAAATCCATTGCGCTGTATGAGCGTGGTGCGGCCCTGAAAGCGCGGTGTGAGGCCAAGCTGAAAGAAGCTGAAGAAAAAGTCGCGGCGATCACCTTGGATGGCAACGGCAACCCTGCTGGTTTGACCCCGGTTGAGGGCATGTGAGGCGATTGCGCCTGTGATTAAGGACTCGCCGGATCGTGTTTGACACCAGATTGAAAGAGGCCGCCCAGCAGGTGGAGGCCCATTTGCAGCATGTGATGGCGCCCATGGGGGTGTTGCCTGTTGTGGATGCGATGCGCTATGCCAGTGCGGGAGGCAAGCGCCTGCGGGCGTTTCTGGTGCTGGAAAGCGCGCGTCTGCATGGTGTTGCGCCAGAGCATGCGATCTGGCCCGCGACAGCGATTGAGGCGGTGCATGCCTATTCATTGGTACATGATGATCTGCCGTGTATGGATGATGATGACATGCGACGGGGGCTGCCGACGACGCATGTAAAGTGGGATGAATGCACTGCAGTTCTGGCCGGTGACGCTCTGCAAACGCTTGGGTTTGAATGTGTCAGCCGGGTTGAGTGCCATCCCGCACCTTTGGTGCGCGCAGAGTTGACCGTGACGCTGGCCCGCGCGGCAGGCGCGCAGGGCATGGTTTTGGGGCAGGCGCTGGATATTGCCGCAGAGACCGCCAGCACGTCTTTGACGCTTGAGGAGATCACCCGCTTGCAGGCAGGCAAAACCGGGGCTTTGATCGTGTGGTCGGCCACAGCAGGCGCGGTGATGGCGCAAGCGGACACGGCTGCCTTGCAGCGCTATGCCACGGATCTGGGACTGGCGTTTCAGATCGTAGATGACATTCTGGATGTCGAGGGCGATGCGGTCAAAGTGGGCAAGGCGGTTGGCAAAGACGCGGATGCGGGCAAGGCGACCTTTGTGTCCCTTTTGGGACTTGAGGGTGCCAAGGCGCGGGCGGAGCAGCTGATCCAAGCGGCCTGTGAGGCGCTCGCTCCATACGGGGCGGAGGCAGAGACACTGCGGCAGGCCGCACAGTTTGTTGTCTCGCGGGACAACTGATCGGAGGCGTGACCATGTCTGCCAGACCCGAGACCCCCTTGTTGGATCAGGTAACGCTGCCTGAGGATCTGAAGCGATTTTCAGACCGTGAGCTGGCCCAGTTGGCGGATGAGCTGCGTGCCGAAACAATCTCAGTTGTGAGTGAAACTGGCGGGCATCTGGGGGCCGGGCTTGGCGTTGTGGAGCTGACCGTGGCGCTGCATGCGGTGTTTGATTTGCCGCAGGACAAGCTGATTTGGGATGTGGGGCACCAGAGCTATCCCCATAAGATCTTGACTGGGCGGCGCGACCGTATTCGGACGCTGCGACAGCAGGGCGGCATCTCTGGATTTACCAAGCGCAGTGAAAGCGTGTTTGACCCGTTTGGCGCGGCGCATTCTTCGACCTCGATATCAGCAGCGCTGGGCTTTGCTGTGGCGCGCGATCTGGGGGGGGAGTGCGAAGGTGGTCTGGGCGATGTGGTTGCGGTGATCGGCGATGGTGCGATCACGGCAGGCATGGCCTATGAGGCGATGAACAATGCCGGCCATCTGGGCAAACGGATGTTTGTGATCCTCAATGACAACGACATGTCGATTGCACCACCTGTTGGGGCCTTGAGCGTCTATCTGTCTCGATTGTATGCCGGGGCCCCGTTTCAGGAGCTTAAGACAGCTGCGAAAGCGGCCACCAGCCTTCTGCCGCAGCCGTTTCGTGCAGGTGCCAAGCGCACCCGTGAGGCGCTGAAGGGGCTGGCGATGGGTGGCACGTTGTTTGAGCAGCTTGGGTTTTCCTATGTAGGCCCGATTGATGGCCATGACATGGACCAGCTTCTGCCGCTGTTGCGCAGTTTGCGAGAGCGGGCAACCGGGCCGGTTTTGTTGCATGTGAATACCAAGAAAGGCAAAGGCTACGCCCCGGCGGAAGCGGCCTACGACAAAGGGCATGCCACGGCAAAATTTGATGTCACGACGGGCAAGCAGAAGAAGGCGAAATCCAACGCGCCGAGCTACACCTCGGTGTTTTCTGATGCTTTGCTGGAGGTTGCGGCAGAGGACAGTCGGATTTGTGCAGTCACAGCAGCGATGCCGGATGGCACTGGCTTGAAGCGGTTTGCGGAGCGCTATCCAAGCCGTTGTTTTGATGTGGCGATTGCTGAACAGCACGGTGTGACATTCTCTGCCGCGTTGGCCGCAGGCGGCATGAAGCCTTTCTGTGCGATCTATTCCACGTTTTTGCAGCGCGGCTATGATCAGGTGGTGCATGATGTGGCCATTCAGCGGTTGCCTGTGCGCTTTGCCATTGATCGTGCTGGGCTTGTGGGGGCGGATGGTGCGACCCATGCGGGCAGCTTTGACATCGCTTATCTCGCCAACCTGCCGGGCATGGTGGTGATGGCCGCAGCGGACGAAGCTGAGTTGAAACATATGGTGGCCACAGCAGCGGCCTATGATGCCGGGCCGATTGCCTTTCGCTATCCACGTGGTGAAGCGGTGGGGGTTGAGCTGCCTGAGCGCGGCGAAATCCTTGAAATCGGCAAAGGCCGCATGGTTCAGGCGGGCGCACGCGTGGCGCTGCTGTCTTTCGGCACCCGGCTAGAAGAAACCAAGAAAGCGGCGGAGGCGCTTGCGGTACAGGGGATCACACCGACAATTGCCGATGCGCGTTTTGCCAAACCGTTGGACAAGTCGCTGATCTTAGATCTCGCTGCCAAACACGAAGCGCTTATCACCATCGAAGAGGGAGCTGTGGGTGGCTTTGGCAGCCATGTGGCGCAGCTTCTGGCGGAAGAGGGTGTGTTTGATGCGGGACTGAAGTATCGCTCTATGGTGTTGCCGGATGTGTTTATTGATCAGGCAAGTCCGAAGGCGATGTATGATGTGGCCGCAATGAATGCGGAGCACATAGAGGCGAAAGTGCTGGATGTTTTGGGTCACGCCTGAGGCGCGTTTTGGAGACAGCAAAACGTGGGGGCCAGCCCCCACACCCCCGGGATATTTTGTGCAAGAGAAACCGCTTAAGCGCTTAAGCGGTTTCTTCTTCTAACATGGCTTTGAGCGCATCGCGGTAATTGGGATATTTGAGAGTGACGCCCAGCTCTTCTTTGATGCGTGTGTTGCGGACGCGTTTGCTGTCAGAATAGAAACTGCGCGCCATTGGGCTCATATCTGCGTCTTCGAAAGGAATTTCCGGAGGCGGTTCCATACCAAGCAGTTCAGCGGCATAGGCGAGAATGTCTTGCGGAGGCGCTGGGCTGTCATCACAAACATTGTAGATGCCGCCCGGTTTCGGCGCCAGCATCGAAGCCTCCAAGACGCGCGCGATGTCATCCACATGAGCGCGGGAAAACACCTGATTTTTCTTGATGATGCGGCGGGCCGTGCCGCGGCGCAATTTGGCAAAGGGGCCACGGCCGGGGCCATAAATCCCAGCAAGACGGAATATATGCAGGGGCACGTCGGCAAGAGCGGACCATTCGGCTTCTGCCTTGACCCTCATTTTGCCGCGCATGCCGCCGGGATCGAGCGGGGTTTCCTCATCCACCCAGCCCCCGTCCATATCGCCATAGACGCCTGTGGTGGACAGGTAGCCCACCCATTTAAGATTGGGCGCCGCAGCCACAAGAGTATCGCGGCCGGCGCGCAGCACCGGATCGCCCGCATCATCCGGGCGGATGGAGCTGAGGACATGGGTGACGCCCTGAAGCGCTTCGTCAAAATTGATGGGCCATTGCAGTGGCGTGACCCCTTGCGCGCGCAGGGTTTCGGCCTGATCCGGATCGCGATGGGTGCCGATGATGGTCCAGCCTTGAGGCAGCAAACGCTTTGCCAGTGCCTGGGCGGAATATCCGTGACCTAGGGAGAGGAGTGTTTTGCTCATGTGGACACACTGCCTCTCTCGGTGAGGAGGGACAAGAGGGCGGCGGTGATTTTGCACAAGAGAGGGAGATCAGCTCACGCAACTGTGCAAAATCGAGACGTTATCGTGGTTTTATGGCTGCGGGCACTGCGCCGTTCTCTGACTGTCACTTACCTTTCCAAACCGGATCCCGCTTTTCGGCAAATGCGCGTGCCCCCTCCATTTGGTCTTCGCTGTCATAAAGCACATCGACGCTGCGCAGCTGGCGTTGCGTGATGCGGTTCATGGCATCCTGAAACTTGGCATCTTCTGCGTCGCGCACAATCTCTTTGATCGCGGCGTAGACCAGCGGAGGGCCAGAGGCGAGCAAGCGGGCCTGCTCCCAGGCGCGTGACATGAGGGTTGCGGCAGGGACGATTTCATTCACGAGGCCCCACCGGTGGGCCTCTTCGGCATCAAACCAGCGACCGGTCAGCAAGAGTTCCATGGCGATGTGATACGGGATGCGTTTGGGCAGCTTGACAGAGGCTGCATCAGCCACTGTGCCAGACCTGATTTCCGGCAGCGCAAAAGAGGCATGATCGGCGGAGATGATGATGTCGGCTGAGAGCGCGAGTTCCAGTCCGCCGCCGCAGGCAATGCCGTTGACGGCGGCGATCACGGGCTTGTTCATATCGCGCAACTCCTGAAGGCCGCCAAAGCCGCCCTCGCCGTAATCGCCATCCACCGCATCGCCCTCTGCGGCGGCTTTCAGATCCCATCCGGGGCAGAAGAATTTCTCGCCGCCCCCGGTGAGGATGGCGACACGTAGCTCTGGATCATCGCGGAAGTCGCGAAACACCTCCCCCATGATCCGGCTGGTGGCGAGATCAATGGCGTTGGCTTTAGGCCGGTCCAAGGTGACTTCAAGAATGGCACCGTCGCGCCGGGTTTTTACAGGGCTGTCGGTCATGACATCTCCTTTCGAATCAACGCATCCGCCGCGACAGCGCGGGTTGGCGTGCAGATCAATGGATTGATTTCAACCTCTTCCAAGGTGGTTGAGTTGGCAAGCACATAGGCTTGAAGAGCCTCTGCAGCATCGAGAATGGCGTCTATGTTGGCAGCGTCACCGCCACGATAGCCGGTGAGCAATTTGGCCACTTTCAGACGCATTAGAGACTGATACAGGTGGCCGCGGTTTGCCGGCACGAGAAGCGAAATGCTGTCTTCCATCAGCTCGGTCAACACCCCACCTGCGGCCAGTGTCAGCACAAAGCCATGGGCAGGATCTCGGGTGATGCCCAGCAGAAGCTCAGCAATGCCGCCTTCAACCATCTCCTCTATCAGAAAGGTATCTGTAGGCATCTCTGCGGCAGCTGTGTCCAACTCTTCTGAAGTCAGGCGCAACTTCACTGCTCCCGCCTCTGTTTTGTGTGCGATGCCCTGGCCCTTGAGCACCAGAGGCGCGGTGAGTGTGGCGGCACATTGCGCAAGTGCGTCGTTGCGCGACGCGGTCTTGCTTACTGGAATGTCCATTCCATGCTGTGTTAGTGCGTGTTTCGCGGCGACTTCACTTAAGACTGTTGCGTTCTGAGGTGCGCCTGGCAGAACCAGCGGTGTGGCGTTCGGGGCGGAGATACTGGCGGCGGCATCTTTGGCGCACAAGGCCTCGCGCAGACCATAGAAAGGGACAACTTCACCTGAAATCAGGTCTTCAGCCACATCAGGAGGCATCAGTTCTGGCAGGGTCGCCACCACGGCTATGGGGCGACCGGTGGATTTGCGTGCACCAATGGCAGCGGCGGTCGCGCAGTCCCAATCTGTGCGGTTTTCATGCGGGTAGTCGACCACAGTGAAGGTCATGGCGATGTCGGGGGCCGTCATGGCGGACCAAGCTCGGGCCATCGCCGCTTCGTCGCGCCAGATATAGGTGTGGTAATCCAAGGGATTGGCAAGTGCGACCATGGGGCCAAGGACCTCCCGCAACTCTGCGGTTTGAGGCTCTGTTAAAGTGGGAAACTTCAGATCTGTCTGAAGCGCAGTGTCGGCCATAAGGCTGGCCTCGCCGCCTGAGCAACTGATCGATGCAATGTTGCAGCCTTCAGGCACGCCAACCATGTGAAGCAGTTTGAGGGTCTCCAGCAACAACGGTAATTCGGCGACGCGGGCAAAACCAAGCCGCGAGATCAATGCGCTTGCGCCTGCGTCGCTGCCAGCCAATGAGGCCGTATGAGAGACTGTTGCGGCCTGAGCCTCACCGCTGGCGCCAACTTTGAGGGCCACAACTGGCACACCCTTTGCATAGGCTTTGTGGGCAAACCGTTCCCACGCACGCAGATCTGTGAAGCCTTCAATATGAAGGCCAATGGCGGTAACACGCGGGTCATCTAAAAGCGCGGACGCGATTTCCGCCTGATTGAGTTGCGCCATGTTTCCGCAGGTGGCGACATAGGCGATTGGCAACCCACGGCGCTGGTTGGTGAGATTGATGGCGATATTTGAGCTTTGTGTGAGGATTGCCACGCCCTTGTCGACAGGGCGGCAACCGTGTTGGTCGGGCCAAAGCGCGGCACCATCCAATGCATTGATGAGCCCGTAGCAGTTGGGGCCGAGAATGGGCATATCGCCTGCGGCCGTGATCAGCGCATCCTGAAGGTTGGCTCCCGTGGCGTCCTCAGACGCGGCTTCGGAAAAGCCAGAGGCAAAGCAGACCGCGCCGCCTGCACCCAGCTTTGAGAGCGCGGCAACCGCTTGGATGGTGGCGTGGCGATTGATGCCAATGAAGGTTGCGTCAGGTGGTGCCGGGAGAGCGGTTATGTCTGTGTAGGCGGGTAGGCCCAACACAGTCTCGGCTTTGGGGTGGATCGGCCAGATGTCTCCGGAGAAGCCAATTTTCTCGCACTGGCGAATGACTTCAGCACACCATGTGCCGCCGCCGATCACGGCAATGGATTTCGGGTGGATCAGCCTTGAGAGATCGCGAGTCATGAGACCGCCCTCTCGCACTGACATTTGGCGCCTTCAGGAAACTTTGTGTCTAACGATCCGAGTGGCCAAGATCGCGGTCCGGTTCGATTATGTCGCGCAGGCGCTGTTTCAGCTCTTTGGCTTCGGGAAATCCGCCATCGCGTTTGCGATCCCACAGGAGTGTGCCGTCCACAGTGATCTTGAAGGTGCCGGGCACTTCGGCTGGTGCGATTGTCACTCCGCCGAGGGTGTCGCCAAAGGTTTGCAGGAGTTCCTGCGCCATCCATCCGGCGCGCAGAAGCCATTTGCACCCAACGCAATAGGTGATTGTTACAACCGGTTTCATCTGGCTTTCCCCTCGGATCTTTTCCGAGGTTGTGCCGCAGCTGGGCACGCAACACAACGCTTTCCATCATGCCCCCAGTGGCCGCAGAAGATCCCGGCTGATGATGTGGCGCTGGATTTCGCTGGTGCCATCCCAGATGCGTTCCACACGTGCGTCGCGCCAGAAACGCTCAATCGGGAAGTCGTCCATCAGACCCATGCCGCCAAAGATCTGAAGAGTGGTGTCGGTGACACGGGCAAGCGCCTCTGAGGCGTAGAGTTTGGCGGAGGCGATTTCGCGGTTGGAGGGCAGGTTGTTGTCCAGGCGCCAGGCGGCCGCGAGGGTGAGCCAGTCGGCAGCATCAATTTCGGTGATCATATCGGCGATTTGAAAGCCGACGCCTTGGAATTTACCGATGGGCTGGCCGAATTGTTTGCGCTCTGCGGCGTAGTTTAAGGCGTAGTCAAAACAGCGGCGCGCGCGGCCCACGGAGAAAGCGGCAACGGTGAGGCGGGTGGCGTAGAGCCATTCGTTCATCACAGCAAAACCGCCATCGACCTCGCCAAGCACCTGCGCATCGGGTAAGCGGCAGTCATCGAAGCTGAGGATGTAGTTTTTGTAGCCCTTGTGGCTAACGGAGTTGTAGCCATCGCGCACATCAAAGCCGGGAGTGCCGCGGTCCACAAGGAAGGTGGTGATGCGCTTTTTTGGGCCTTTGGGCGTGTCATCGACACCGGTGGCGATGAAGACGATGAAGAAATCCGCGTGTTCCGCACCGGATATGAAATGTTTGGAGCCGTTGATGACCCAATCCCCGCCGTCACGCTGGGCCTGACATTTCATGCCGCGCACATCAGAGCCTGCATCAGGCTCTGTCATGGCCAAAGCGTCCATTTTTTCGCCACGCACCGCAGGCAGCAGATAGCGTTCGCGCTGCTCTTCGTTGCAGGCCATCAGGATATTCTGGGGACGGCCAAAGAAATGGGTGAGTGCCATGGAACCACGCCCCAATTCGCGTTCGACCAAGGTGAAATCCAGATGAGACAGTCCGGCGCCTCCGACCTCTTCGGGGAAGTTGCAGGCGTAAAAGCCAAGGTCGATGCACTTCTGTTTGATCGCCTCGCCGAGCTCATGTGGCACCTGGCCTGTGCGTTCGACCTCTGCCTCATGGGGGTAGATCTCGTTTTCCACAAAGCTGCGGACGGTGGAGACAATCATCTCCTGTTCCTCGGTCAGGCCAAATTGCATGTGCAACGCTCCAATCCTGTTTCGCAGAAATCGTCCTTTGGCTTGACGGGCAACAATATGCAGAATTATCCCTTGATCATGCGAAATTGGGAAAATCATCACGCTGCAGCGCAGAAGGTTGGGGTTCTGCTGTTTGACGGGTTTTCAAATCACTGTCTTGCCAATGCGATTGAGCCTATGCGGGCGGCCAATATGCTTTCCGGCAAGGCGTTGTTTCGGTGGCAATTTCTTTCGTTGGAAGGGGGGGCGGTTGAGAGCTCTTCTGGCTTGTCCGTTGCGCCGCATGGGCGCTTGGCCGAGGCTGCAGGGGATATGTTGATTGTGATGCCCTCTTACGGGTTTCGCGATCTTGGTGGATGGGCCACGCAGGCAGCCTTGAGGGCGGCGGCCAAACGCTTTCCGGTCATCACGGCCATGGACACGGGCAGTTGGCTGTTGGCGGAGGCGGGGCTTCTGGAGGGGCGACGTGCCACGATCCATTGGGAGGAGCTGACGCCCTTTGCGGAGCGGTTTCCAGATGTGGTTGTGGTGCGCGAGCGGTTTGTGATTGACGGCAATCGCATCACCTGTTCGGGGGCGATGGCGGCGTTTGATCTGGTGTTGGATTTGATTGGGCAAGCGCATGGGCAAGCCTTGGCACTGGAGGTGGCGCAGCTTTTCATGACGCGGGATAGTGCGCGCTCTCATAGCGGGGGCGCAAGCCCGGCTGGGCGTTTGGTGAGTAGGGCGTTGGGGGTGATGCAGGAAAACCTTGAAATGCCGCTCAGCATTGGACAGGTGGCAGCGCGGGCTGGAGCCACACAGAAGACACTTGAGAGCCGGATGCGTGCAGAGTTGGGCGCGCCGCCGGTGGTTGTCTATCGGCGTTTTCGGCTGAATTTGGCTCGAAAGCTGGTGGTTGAGACAGACTTGAGCGTGGCAGAAATCGCGCTTCGGTCTGGCTATCAGAGCCCAGCGGCGATGACGCGGGTGTTCAAAGAGACCTTTGGGACCACCCCGCGTGCGTTGCGTCAGAGCGGCTGATTAGCGCGTGTACATCTGCTTCTTGTGGGCACGCGTGCGGCGGGTGCCTTCGGCGGAGCCGTCATGAAAGGTGCCGAACCACTTATCAAACGGGATCTCAGACGTGCCGTAGTTGCATTCAAAATAGCGGTGATGCAGCTGATGGAAGAAGTCTCCGGATTTGGCGACCTCGGCGTCTTTGGCAATCAGTTTTTCAAAGCCGCAATGGGAAAACACCGGGCTGATTTGCTGGAAGTAGCTGTGAAACAACAGGTGCAGCGGGCCTGATGGGATGATCAGGTGGATGAAATATGTGGTGAAATAGAGACTGTTTTCATACCAGTGATTGGAAATGCCGGACCATGGGCCAACGTTGACATTGCGGTGGTGCACCGCATGCACGTGTTTGTAGAGCTTTGGGTGATGCTCCAATCTGTGGACCCAATAAAAGTGCAGGCCCGACCACATGGGGATGAGCGCGAGCCAGAGCACAAAGAGCACGGGTGACTGGGCGAAGCTGAGGGTTGGGACCCATCCATTGGCTATGACCCAGAAAATCAGACACTGATACAGAGTGGCGACGGTCATGGCGCTGCCCAATGTCCACCAGATGTTGTCGAGTACCTGATTGTTGAAGGTGAAAGTGCCGTTTTTGTGGGTGAGGTCGCGCTTGTCGAATTTTTTGCGCATGCCCTGGCCTTTGCGCATGTAGAGCCACCAATGCAGCCCGCCCGCGACCAAGGTTTGCGGGACGACATTCATGAGCCAGACGGTGAGCACCCAAGACCAATGGAACTGTGCCATGTCTGCGAGCGGGGGCAGAACCAACACATAGATGAGCACTGCGATCAGGAAGGGCACCGTCAGCGCGGTGAGCATGAGCCATGCGCCGCGATACCATTGCAGGATGGCGCGCGGCTTGGGGGGCCATTCAAACAGCGGGTTCAGGCGCACCGGTTGTGGCGGGCGGTAGTGCCAGCGCTGGGCTTCATCATCATTGGCGTAGTCATGTGGCATGGCGCTGGCTCCCTTTGATCTTGGCGAGGTTCAGGTGGCGTAGGGATCGCCCTCGGCATCCAGAATGGCTTTGAGTTCCTGCAGATGGCGCACATCCTGCTCCGGGTAGGCTTCCAGTTCCTGTGCGGTTTTCTCGGCGATATCGTCTGACAGCACCCGCAAGGGCTGGCCGGTTTGCAGCGCGCGGATGTAGGTTTCGGCGGCGCGTTCAAAATAATAGAGCCTGTTAAAGGTGTCTGCGACCGTGTCGCCGATGACCAAGACGCCGTGGTTGCCCATGATCATGACCTTCTGTTTGGGATCAGTGAGCAAAGCGGCGCAACGAGCGCCTTCATCCTCAAAGGCCAAACCCCCATAGCCGTCATCGATCACATAGCGATTGAAGAAGGTGGCGCAGTTCTGGTCGATCGGGGGGAGGCGGGAGTCGGCCAAGCTTGCCAAGACGGTGGCAAAAATTGAATGCACATGCATCACGCAGCGCGCGTGCGGGCAGGCGCGGTGGATGCCGCCGTGCAGGCCCCAAGCAGTGGGGTCTGGCGCATCAGGGCCGGTCAATGCGTCAGGGTTATTGGCGTCGACTTCGATCAGATCACTGGCGTTGATCCGTGCAAAGTGGCGCTGGTTTGGGTTCATCAAAAACCGTGTGCCGTCCTCATTGATGGCGAGGCTGAAATGATTGGCGACGCCTTCGTGCATGTTGAGGCGGGCGGTCCAGCGGAAGGCGGCGGCGAGATCTACGCGCGCCTGCCAGTGTTCCATGTTGGGGCGAATGTTGGTGATGGCCATGATGTTTCTCTCCCTAAGATCACCTGAGCATGGCACAAATTTGCAGGTCTAAGACATTTGCGACGTCGCAAATGCACCTTGGGCGCAGGTAAATTGCGCGTGAGGGTTTCAAAATGTGCGAAAAACATCTTTTACAAAAGCTTCAAAACACAGCCGCTTGAACCTCCCGAAAACGCGTGGCACCTTGGGCCATGGAACATATGCAATTTCAAAGCTGGGCTGATGTGGCCCCACAGCTTGTCGCCGTCGCCGCAGGGCGTTCCCCTGCAGATCTCGTTATTCGCAAAGGCCAGTGGGTGAACGTACACACCCGTGAAGTGCTGCCGGATCATGACATTGCGGTCATTGTCGGGCGCATTGCCTATGTTGGGCCGGATGCCAGCCATTGTATCGGTGCAGATACAGAGATCATTGAAGCGGAAGGGCGTTTTATGATCCCGGGTCTGTGTGACGGGCATATGCACATTGAAAGCGGCATGCTGACCCCGGCGGAGTTTGCCCGAGCGGTGATTGGGCATGGCACCACAACGATGTTCACGGACCCCCATGAGATTGCCAATGTGCTGGGCCTTGAAGGTGTGAAAATGATGCATGATGAGGCGCTGATGCAGCCCATCAACATCTTCACGCAGATGCCAAGCTGTGCGCCCTCAGCTCCCGGCCTCGAGACCACGGGCTATGAGATTGGCCCCGATGATGTGGCGGCGGCAATGAGCTGGCCGGGGATCATTGGGCTTGGGGAGATGATGAACTTCCCCGGTGTGATCAACGGCAGTCAGCAAATGTTGGCGGAGATAGCAGCGACGCAAAAAGCGGGCAAGACCGTCGGTGGGCACTACGCCTCTCCCGATTTGGGAAAAGATTTTCATGCCTATGCAGCGGGTGGGCCAGCTGATGATCACGAGGGCACATGTGAGGCCGACGCGATTGCGCGGGTGCGTCAGGGCATGCGTATGATGATGCGTCTTGGCAGTGCATGGTATGATGTGGAAACGCAGATCACTGCGGTGACCGAGAAAGGGTTGGATCCACGCAGCTTCATCCTGTGCACCGATGATTGCCATTCCGGCACGTTGGTGAATGATGGGCACATGAACCGCGTGGTGCGCCATGCGGTTGACTGTGGATGCGATCCGATTGTGGCCTTGCAGATGGCCACAATCAACACTGCCACGCACTTTGGTTTGGAGCGCGATTTAGGCTCTATTACGCCCGGAAGACGGGCGGATGTGATCCTTACAAGTGATCTGAAGACGCTGCCGATTGAACATGTGATCGCGCGTGGCGTGACCGTGGCCAAGGCAGGTGAAGTGCTTGTGGATTGCCCGCATTATGATTGGCCAGTGCATGCGCGCCAGACGGTCAACCTTGGCCGTGCGCGGGTGGCGAAGGACTTTGAAGTTGGCGCTCCGGATGGCGCGACCCAAGTCACGGCCAATGTGATTGGCGTGATAGAGAACCAAGCCCCAACCAAGGCGTTGACTGCGGAGCTTTCCGTGGTTGACGGCGTGGTGGAAGGTGATGTGGCGCAGGATGTTTGCCAGATCGCTTTGGTGGAGCGCCACCGTGGCACCGGGGGCGTGACCAACGGGTTTGTGTCTGGCTTTGGATATCAGGGCAAAATGGCGATGGCCTCGACTGTGGCGCATGACAGTCATCATATGATCGTGGTCGGGACTGACCGGGAGATGATGGCGAAAGCGGCCAATCGCCTGGGCGAAGTTGGCGGTGGTGTGACCGTCTTCAAAGATGGTGAAGAGATCGCCTTGGTCGAGTTGCCCATCGCGGGCCTGATGTCAGATGCACCGGCGATCGACGTGGCTGCCAAGGCGCAGAACATGGTTGAGGCGATGGAGGCTTGCGGCTGCACGCTCAACAACGCTTATATGCAGCATTCGCTGTTGGCTCTGGTGGTGATCCCGGAACTCAGGATCTCCGATCTCGGGCTGGTGGATGTGACCAAATTTGAAATGACCGACGTGATTAAGGCTGCGCAATGACCCCACAGAGTATTCCTGTACATTCCCCCGCTGTTCCCGCACCTGAAATGTTCACGGATGCAAAAGCGGCTGTAGATCGTCTGGAGGAGCTTTACACGATTGCGACCACCTATCTGTGTGATCAGTTCCGGCGCGCACTGCGCAAAGGGCCGGACGGGCATCGCATTCGCGCGTTTTATCCGGAAATTCGTATTATCACGACGAGTTTTGCGCAGGTAGACAGCCGTTTGAGTTTTGGCCACGTGGCGGAGCCCGGCGTGCATGCGGCAACCATCACTCGACCGGATCTGTTTCGGCATTATCTGGAGCAGCAGATTGCTCTGCTTGTGGCCAATCATAAAGTGGGTGTGATGGTGGGAGTGTCGAGCACTCCCATTCCGGTGCATTTCGCGGTGGCGGCGCGCACAGATATGACCGTGCCACAGGAAGGCGCTGCGGATTTCACGCTGCGGGATATTTTCGACGTGCCTGATCTGTCGACCACCAATGATGACATTGTGAATGGCACGGCAACGCCTGACGAAAACGGTGTGGGGCCGCTGGCTCCGTTTACGGCGCAGCGCGTGGACTACTCGCTTGCGCGATTGAGCCACTATACGGCAACGGACCCTGAGCATTTTCAGAACCACGTGCTATTCACCAACTACCAGTTCTATGTGACCGAGTTCGAAGCCTATGCGCGCAGCATGCTCGCAGATGAAAAGAGCGGCTACACCAGCTTTGTCAGCACCGGAAATGTAGAGATTTCAGATGCGGAGACCCCAATTGCGCCGGTCGACAAGCAGCCGCAGATGCCAACCTACCACCTGAAGCGTGCGGATGGATCTGGCATCACGCTTGTGAACATTGGGGTAGGGCCATCAAATGCGAAGACCGCCACCGACCACATCGCCGTCTTGCGCCCGCATGCCTGGATCATGGTGGGTCATTGTGCGGGTCTGCGCAATTCCCAGAGCCTTGGGGATTTTGTGCTGGCGCATGCCTATCTGCGCGAAGATCACGTGCTGGATGACGACCTGCCGGTATGGGTGCCCATTCCGGCGCTGGCAGAAGTTCAGACGTCGTTGGAAGAGGCCGTAGTAAATGTCACGAAGCTCTCCGGATATGAGCTAAAACGCGTGATGCGGACTGGAACGGTGGCCACCATCGACAACCGCAACTGGGAGTTGCGAGAACATACAGGGCCTGTGCAAAGGCTGAGCCAAAGCCGTGCGATCGCGCTGGACATGGAAAGCGCAACAATTGCTGCGAACGGGTATCGTTTCCGCGTGCCATATGGGACATTGCTCTGTGTCAGCGACAAACCGCTGCACGGTGAACTTAAGCTTCCAGGAATGGCCAGCGACTTCTATAAGACGCAAGTGGCACGCCATTTGCTGATCGGAATTCGTGCGATGGAGCGATTGCGTGAAATGCCGCTTGAGCGTCTGCATTCGCGAAAATTGCGGTCTTTTGATGAGACGGCCTTTCTTTGACCCAACGGAAACTTGTGGAAAACCCATAAAAAACACGGTTTTTGGCATCACAATTTGTTGTGTTCACCCACCATATCCCGTTAAATGCCCGCCATGAGGCCCAACATTCGGGCAGACTAATGGAGACCTGAAATGGCAAAACCGATGACCAAGACCCAACTTGTTGCTGCTCTGGCCGAAGACATGGGTTCTGACAAGAAATCTGCAGGCGCAGCTCTGGAAGCTGTTTGCGCGCTGATCACCCGCGAAGTGTCCGCCGGTGGCGCAGTGACCCTGCCGGGTGTTGGCAAAATCTACTGCCGCGAGCGCCCAGAGCGCATGGTTCGCAACCCTGCAACTGGCGAGCAGATCAAAAAAGAAGCAGACAAGGTTGTGAAAATGACCATCGCCAAAGCGCTGAAAGACAGCGTGAACGGCTGATCGCTTTGATCATTGAATACGGAAAGGGTCGCTCTTGAGAGCGGCCCTTTTTGTTTGTGCAGCGCTATGCCGTCAAAGTTGCGCGCTGGGCGTAGATTGAGAGATGGCAATCTCTGCGTCGCTCATCTCTTCACCGATGCCTTCAAAGAGCGGCGTTGAGAGATAGCGCTCGCCGGTGTCTGGCAGCATGACGAGAATGTTTGCGCCTTCGGGGGCCTCCTTGGCGGCTTCGATGGCTGTTGCAAGTGTTGCGCCACCGGAGATCCCCGTGAAGATGCCTTCCTCGGCAGCGAGGCGTTTGGACCATGCGATCCCGTCTGGGCCGGCCACTTTGATCAGCTTGTCATAGCCGTTGTTGTCCAACGCTTCCTGAAGCACCCAGGGAATGAAGTCCGGGGTCCAGCCCTGAATGGGATGGGGCTCAAAGGACGGGTGGCTTTCGGTGGCCTGATGCGCATCATTGCGGGTGTTTACATAGCCTGAGTCCACCAGTGCAGCGTTGGTTGGCTCAGATAAGATGATCTGGGTCTTAGGGCTTTCGCGGCGCAGCACACGTGAAACACCTGCAACTGTGCCACCGGTGCCATAGCCCGTGACCCAATAGTCGAGCTGCTCACCTGCAAAATCATTGAGGATTTCGCGTGCCGTGGTGTTTTCATGCATGTCGGCATTGTCTGCCGTTTCAAACTGACTGGCCAGGAACCAGTTGTTTGCCTCTGCCAGCTCTTTGGCTTTGGTGTACATGCCAAAGCCCTTTTGCGCCTTGGGTGTCAGCACGACCTTGGCGCCCAGAAACCGCATCAAACGACGGCGCTCGACAGAGAAAGCTTCGGACATGGTGATCACAAGCGGGTAGCCTTTGGCGGCGCAGACCATGGCCAAACCAATGCCGGTGTTGCCTGATGTGGCTTCGACAACGGTTTGTCCCGGCGCCAGGCGTCCATCTTTTTCAGCGGCTTCAATGATGTTGAGCGCCAGGCGATCTTTTACAGAGCCACCAGGGTTTGCCGCTTCGAACTTTACAAACATGTTCACGTGTTTGGGTGCGATGCGATTCAGGCGCACAATGGGGGTGTCGCCAACAGTGTCCAGAATGCTGTCGTAGCGTTGTTTGCGGCCTTCTGTCTGTCTTGTCATGAGACTCTCCTCAAATTTGAGTGGTGCCAAAAAGGTAAGTGCTGGCCAATTGGTATGGTAGCGGCAACTGGCCGTCTTTCGAAATTAAGAACGGAGGATTGAGAGAGTGCCGGGGCCATGAGATCTGGTTCTGTGCTGGGCCAGTTGAAGCGGATCAGCGCTTTGAATTTATGATATTTCGAGAATGATTGGATTTGGCTGCGCTGTTGTTTGAGGGGGGACAAAATGTCGAAAGCACTTTGTAGTGTCGCGACATTTTGGGGGGATTGCCCGCTACGAGCAGAGCTGGGCGCATTTTGCTTTCGTATCTGCTTGCCAATCCCTAAAAGTACTTCAAACAACACTTTGACTTCAGTTGGATAGGCTGAGGGCCGTGTTGTGTGAAGGAGGCGGTTTCAGAAACTTCGAATGAACGACATTCTGGCGGGGTTGATCCATGCAGCCCATCTCATTTTTACTTTGGACGCGGATCTGATCGAGATTTCTGTTCGGTCGTTGCGTGTCACCCTGAGCGCCGTTGTGGTGTCGTCTCTCATCGGTTTGCCGTTGGGATGCTGGCTCGCGGTTCAGCGTTTTCGGTTTCGCCGTTTGGTGATCGCAACCCTGAACGCATTGATGGGGTTGCCGCCCGTTGTGGTGGGATTGATTGTCTATCTGTTGCTGTCCCGTTCAGGGCCGTTTGGCGTGTTCGGGCTGCTGTTTACACCGACCGCGATGATCATTGCGCAGGTCGTAATTCTGACACCTTTGATTGCGTCCATTTCTCATCAGGCGATCAGAGATCTGTGGGCTGAGTACCACGACCTGCTTATTTCCCTGAACACCACACGCAGGCAGCGCATACTGACTCTGCTATGGGATGGGCGGCGCGCCCTGCTGACGGCATCGCTTGCTGGATTTGGCCGTGGGATCGGCGAAGTCGGGGCGATCATGATCGTGGGTGGCAACATTGATCATGCGACCCGTGTCCTGACCACCGCGATCTCTCTGGAAACCGGCAAAGGGAACTTTTCTCTCGCATTGGCACTGGGGTTTGTTCTGATCGGATTGGCGGTCGCCGTGAATTTGATCATTCATAGCCTCTCTCGAACGGAGGTGAGCGGGCGATGGTAGATGCGATTTTGCCGCTGAGTGTTGAAAATGCACAGGTCCGGCGGCGCGGAAAGGTTCTTGTCGGGCCGATTACGACAACTGTGTCTGAGACAGGGTTGAGCATTGTGATGGGCCCAAATGGGGCGGGGAAAACCACATTGCTGCGTCTGCTTCACGGTATGGAGCGCATTGCTCCGGGGGGGGAATTGAACTGGCAGGTGCCGGAACCCAAAGCCCGTGGTCAGCAGGGATTTGTTTTTCAGGCGCCGATCATGATGCGACGGAGCGCTCTGGAGAATGTGGCGTATCCCTTGATCATACATGGCATGGCGCGCTCTGTGGCGCGCGACCGAGCGAAAGCGTGGCTTGCCCGAGTTGGATTGCAGGACAGCGCAGAGAAACGAGCGACGGTCTTGTCCGGAGGCGAGCGCCAGAAACTTGCCCTTGCCCGAGCCTTGATCCGGCAACCCCAAATCCTGTTTCTGGATGAACCCTGTGCGAACTTAGATGGGCGTGCAACGCGTGAATTTGAGGCGTTGTTGCTGGAAATCCATCAAGAGGGCACGCGGATTGTGATGTCGACCCATGACATCGGTCAAGCGCGCCGGCTGGCGCAGGATGTCTGGTTTATTCATCATGGCCAGATCCTGGAAAAGACCCCTGCAGAAACCTTTTTTGAACATCCTGAATCCATGGAAGCGCGCGCATTCCTCCAAGGAGACATTATCGAATGAAACTCAGATCAATCTTTGCGATCGCCCTATGGGCCGCGGGCAGCGTTGCTGCACAGGCAGAGAGCCTGAAAGTGGCTGTCACGACATCGTTCCACAATTCCGGCCTCTCTGAGGTGTTGTTGCCGGAAATAAAAAAGGACACAGGGATCGAAGTGCAGCTCTTGGTGGTTGGCACAGGTCAGGCTTTGCGGCTTGGCGAAGCGGGGGATGTGGATGCCATTTTGGTACATTCCAAAGCCGCTGAAGAGAAATTTGTGCTTGATGGCTATGGGGTTCACCGACGCGAAATCATGTTTAATGATTTTGTTCTTGTCGGGCCTTCTCAAGATCCAGCGGCCATCGCAGAGGCGGGATCTGCGGCTGACGCGCTTGCCCGCATTGCCGAGGGCGCGTTCCCATTTGTAAGCCGTGGCGACGACAGTGGCACCCACAAGAAAGAGCTGTCTTTGTGGACAGAAGCGGGCATCACTGGCGAAGAGCGCGCTGTTGACTGGTATAAAGAAGCCGGCGCGGGCATGGGGGCGTCACTCAACACGGCGTCGGGCCTGAATGCTTACATCATGTCGGATCGGGCGAGCTGGCTAAAGTTTGGCAACAAGGGCGATCTGGAGATGCTTTTTGCGGGCGATCCTGCGCTGTTCAATCAATATGCGTATCTTCCAGTGAACCCTGAAAAACATCCGCATGTGAAGGCCAAAACAGCGATGAAGTTGGAAGACTGGCTGGTCAGTGATCGCGCCCGTGACTTGATTGACGGCTATGTGCTGGAAGGAGGACGGCTGTTTGTGTTCAACGCAAAACGTTGAGACAGCCGCAGCTTATTCTTCTGGCACCGAATGAATCGCAAATTGCTCCAGCTCGGCATCGGCTGGGGCAATCGAGCGAAATTGCTCCCGCACGCCCGCGTCTGTTAATTCGCGCACCACTGTGAGCAGCGTGTTGGGGGCATGATCGGCGCACAGGTCAGCCATGTGCGCCAGCTCCTCAGCGGCCACAGGCCGGGCAGCTTCCAGAGACGGGGCGCCATAGATTTCGACAAAATGCTGTGCAAGGGCGTCTGTCAGGGCTTCGAGTTCGGCGGGTTCGATCGCTGTCACGGCCACAAAGGTCACGCGCCCGAAGGTTTCCACGCCCAGCCAGCCATTGGTGAATGATTGCCGCGCCTTGCCGGTGAGATCTGCGTCCGACCAATTAGAGAACTCAAAGCCACCGCTGATGGCCCATTCTCCCGTGCGCGCTGGGCTGTGATAGACCCTCTGGTCGCTTTCATCAAAGTGGATGGCACGTGCGAGCAGCATCAAGTGTTTCCTTCTAAAAGGGTTGTGAGGGGGAGCAGGCGGGTGTCTTGATCGCTGCGCAGCATGGCGCCGAAGCGCTCGTCGGTGCCGACGAAAGTGCCTGTTTCCAGGGTGTCGCCGATCGTCCAGTGCACTTCTTCGCCGAGATTGTGGGCCAGGCCGCGCCATTCGCCATTGAGGACTGCGAGGCCATCGTCTTCCATACGGTTGATCCAGACAAGAGAATGACGGACCCAGGCGCTGAGCAGATCTTCGGGAGGGATGTCGACACAGCCTTCCTCGTAGAGGGCTGTTTGATCAGGTGTGTCCCCCGGCGTGTCTGCGTTGGCCGGGATCAGCGGCAGTTCGAGGCCGACCACAATCCAGTCGGGTATGGCATTGGTATCTTCTGTTGAGGCCGCCACACGCAGTTGACCGCAACGTGCACCATTGACCAAAATGCCACCCGGCCATTCCAAATGTACAGCGACCTCGGGCGGGGCCAGGGCACCAAGCGCATTTTGAAAGCCTATCGCACAGCTGATCAGCACGGGCATGGCTTCGCTCAAGGTGACTTCAGGGGCAAAGACAATTGCTGCGCGCAGCTGGTCGGCGGCGAGATTATAGACCACCAACCCTGCGTCACAGCCCAGGATGGCCTGTGTCTGCGCCTTGGCAAAGGGATCCGCCGCACCCGAAAGCGCGAGGCCTTCAAAGAGCGGCGGGAATTGCGGTGCTGCCCTCATGCGGTGCCATCCGCAATCAGTTGACGCGCCAGTTTGCGGAAGACCTGTGCTTGCGTTGAGTCCGGCTTGGAGACAACAATCGGTGCCCCGCCATCCGCGGCCAGACGGATATCCATCGCCAGAGGAATTTCTGCCAGCAGCGGCACGTTCAGCTTTTCAGCCTCCGCCGCGACGCCACCATGGCCAAAGACGTGTTCCTCGTGCCCGCAATTGGAGCAGATATGGGTACTCATGTTTTCGATCATGCCCACGATGGGCGTGCCGAGTTTTTCAAACATGTTGATGCCTTTGCGGGCATCTAAAAGCGCGATGTCCTGCGGGGTGGAGACCACGAGCGCGCCTGTGAGCTCTGCTTTTTGCGCCAGTGTCATCTGCACATCGCCGGTGCCGGGTGGCAGATCGACGATCAGCACATCGAGCGCACCCCATTGCACCTGATTGAGCATCTGTTGCAGGGCGCCCATCAGCATGGGGCCACGCCAGACCACAGCTTCTTCTTCGCGGGTCATGAGGCCGATCGACATCATGGTCACGCCGTGGTTGCGCATGGGGAGAATGGTTTTGCCATCTGGGCTTGCTGGGCGACCAGAGACGCCAAGCATGCGGGGCTGTGAGGGGCCGTAGACATCGGCATCCAGTAGGCCAACACGCCGCCCCTCGGCGGCCAAAGCGGTGGCGAGATTCGCTGAAACCGTGGATTTGCCAACGCCACCTTTGCCTGAGGCGACGGCCAGAATGCGGTCGATGCCAGGAATTTTTTGCGGGCCTTGGGGCTGGCTGGGACGGGAGGGTTTGAGATCGGGTGGCGGCGATTTCGCCTCATGCGCGGTCATGACAATGGCCACTTTGGTGACCCCTTCAAGCGCGTTCAGGCGGCTCTCGATATCGGCCTTGATTGGCTGCATCGCCTGTGCGCGGGCTGGATCGATTTCCATCACAAACCGCACCTCGCCATTGTCCACAGAAAGCGCGCGCACCATGCCCGAGGCCACCAGATCGCTGCCAGAAGCAGGGTCAGTGAAGTCTTTGAGAATATTTAGAATGTCGTCGCGGTTAGGCATTCATTCACGTCCTTTGATTTCGCCGGTGACCACATGCTCCATCTCCACACCATCGATGGTGAGCACCATCTTGGCATTGAAGGTCTTTCCTGCGGTGGCCTCTGCCCCCGCCGCGCGCATGGCTTCCTCGATGGCCTGCTGGCTTGTCACGCCAACCTGCTTGAGGAACTTGCGCATACTCATGTTGAAATCGTCGCTCATTGCGGTGTCCTTTGCTAAAACGCGCGTCTTGGGTGCGCGTGTTGACGTGGGCTGTGGGCCGCGCCTAGGTTTGCTACATGGTGATATCTCGGATGGCACGATGGGTTTTGGCAATGGCGATCAGCATCGCCGCCATGGCTGGTGCCGCTTTGGCGCAGGGGAAAACCACCACGCTTTATGTTGCGCCCGACCTCATCGAAACTGGTGTGATCAAATTTATGATGCCACGGTTCATGCTTAAGCATGGGGTGCGGGTCACACTGGTGGAGGAGGCCAGCGCGGGCGCTGCGGCGCTGGTCGCAGATGGGCAACGCGCGGTTTTTTCCAAAGATGGCGTGACCTATGGGTTGACCGTTTCCAACGCAGATGACGTGCATATGGCCACCTTTGCCAAATGGCTGACCGGAAAGGTCGGTCAGCGCACGGTGCTGACGTACAAACGCGATGGCGCAGAGATTTTTGCGCCCCCGGTTGTCACAGAAGCTGCGGTTGAGGCAACGGTGTTTGACGGAGACGCCACGCGCGGGGCGGATCTGGCGCTCACGGCCTGTGGTCGTTGCCATGTCGTAGGTGACGCCAACCGGATGTCGGGCATTGGCTCCACCCCCAGTTTCGCTGTACTGCGCAGCCTGGCGGATTGGGAGGAGCGCTTTGCGGCGTTCTATGCGTTGAACCCACATCCGGCATTCACGGTGATCCCGGATTTGACCGAGCCGTTTGACGAAACCCGACCGTCGCCCATCAGCCCGGTCACTCTCAGCCTTGAGGAGCTGGAGAACATCCTGGCTTATGCCGCGACGGTGGTTCCGGCAGATCTGGGCAAGCCGATTGCTCATCAGTGATCCCGGCGCTTGCTGAAGTAATCCTCAGATGTGCGCACGCGTGGACGATCTGAGGCGGCAAAAGGATTGCTGGGTTGGTGGAACTGCGCGTTCACACGGCAATCATCACACATCTGGATCATCCGCGCTGCATCTGAGGTGGCGAACATTGCGTGTTTGCCCGCGAGTTTGTCCATGATGCGTTCGATGGTGGATTTCACCCCAAATGGTGTGCCGCATTCCACGCATTCAAAGGGCTCTTCTTCATGCACAACTTGTTGGGTGAGCGCGGCATCTGAGGTGTCGAACTGGGGCACCAGAAAGATCGCGTTTTCCGGGCAGACGTTGGCGCAGAGACCGCATTGCAGGCAGGCGTCTTCCTGAAAGCGCAGCTGCGGCTTGTCGGGGTTGTCCCCCAGTGCGCCCGCCGGGCAGAGCGACGCGCAGGACAGGCACAAAGTACAGGCGCCCTTGTCTACAAGTACGGCACCGTATGGTGCGTGTTCCGGCAGCGTGATCGGGGCGTCGAGCGCTGGCTGTAGCGCCTTTGCAGCCAATCGAGTGACTTGCCGGCGATTGCCAAGAGGCAGTATCGGAGTTTCCACCTCCATAGCTGGTGAGGCGCTATAGAGCATATCGCAGAGCGCGGTTGGCTCCTGTGGCTCCAGCAGGCGGAGGACACCAGATTTGCCGCAGAGAGCCTGCGCCAGAGAAAGTTCCGTACCGAGTGCGCTGCGGTCTGTTGTTGGAGACGCCAGAATGTCCACGCTTGCAAAGCCAGAGGCGAGGCTGGCGAGCATTTCGGCATGGCCAAAGCCGCTGACGCGTTCAAGGTCCATCGGGATAACATCCGCAGGCAGGCCGCGATCAAATCGTGCGGCAAGCGCGATCATCTCTGCGCCAAAGCTGCGGTCATGTACCAGAAGGCGCGGCGCGGAGCCGCCCGCACTGCGGTAGGCCTCCGCCAGGGCGTTGATGCGGGCAAAGAGCGCGCTGGTCGGCGGATCATCATAGGTGATCGCGCCAGAGGGGCAGAGCGCCGCGCAGGCACCGCATCCGGCGCAGATGTTCGGATCGATATCCACATGATCGCCCGCAGGGTGGATCGCAGAGGTCGGGCACGCGTCCAGACATTTGGTGCAAGCCGTTTGTTCCGCACGTGAGTGCGCACACAGGTTCGGCTCAAGTGCCAGATAGAGCGGTTTCTCGAAGGTTCCGACCAGATGGGAGGCTTCGAGGATGGCGGCGTGCACGGCGGGCAGGCTGTTTGGATCGGCGCTCAGGTAGCCTTCGCGTTTTTCCGGGGCAGGCACCAATGCCGGTTCTCCGCGCAGATCAAGGATGATGTCGCAGGTGGTTTGTGCGCCGTCACGCGCTTCGCCGAATTTCAATGCGCCGCGTCCGCCGGGTTCGAGTTGTTGTAGTGCGTCGATGCGAACCTCGAACTGACCGAGGGCGCCGGAAACACGCTTGATGCGGCCTGCGATCACGTCGCAACTGCGATCCAAAGGCGTGTCGCTGCCGCTGGGGACCAGCACGGTGACGCTGAGAAACTCTGTGAGTTGGCGGGCCGCTGCCATGGCGACATCTGGCGCGCCCAAGATCAGGCACTGGCCTTCCGATGTGATGTCGTAGGTTTTTGTCTCCGGGGATGGGCGCAGCGCATCTGCGAGCAAGGCAGCCATTTTGGGCATCGTTTGATCGGTCTGATCTGACCATCCTGCCCGGTCGCGGAGGTCCACACACAGGGGCGGCTCGAGGCCAAGGTCGTCGGCAAGTTCGACGAAGAAGTCTTGCTCTTGCTGGCAAGCGACGATGGCGTTTTCGCCTCCGCCGGTTGCTTGTAACAACTCTGCGGCCTGGGGGGCTTGCGTGGTGCAAAGGCCGCTGTGAACTTTTGAACATGTCACTCCGGTTGAGGCAGACAAAGGCGCGCCTTCCAGTGCAAAGCTGTTCGAACAATTACACAATATCAAAGTCTTGGACATGTCTTCCTCCCGTATTCGACGCTGGGTGTCTCGCCGAACGCTTCAAAGAAATGCATGAATCTCTGGTGCCGTAAAGCCTTACAAACATGACAAAAATCGTCGGGTAGAGGCTTGCAAGACCAAGTGATTCTATAGGTCTTTGAGGGCGTATGGACAATCTGACCACGCTTTACCCTGGGGCAGCGCGCGCGGGATCAAAATGTCCAGTTTCGACCGACAATGAGCCGGAATTTACGTTTTCCTTTTGTGATTTCACATCGGCAGGGGATCATAGGGATGCGCCGAAAAAAATTCTGGGCGCGGGAGGAGAACTAAAGCCGCATGCGTAAAGCGCCGGTTTCATTGCCACTGGGCATCGTTATTCGCAGGACACCCTCGGTAAACCGCTGGGTGCCTTTTGCGTGGCAGGCTGTTGCTGTGCTTCCCGGCGCGGCGCAGGCCGATTGGCAGGTGTTGCGAGAGGAAGGTGAGGCAGTGGAATTTCATGCCGCCACCGTGCCTCTGGAATTGTGGCACACAGATACGGAGGCGTATCTTGCCACGTTGTCCGCACGAGTGCCCTCGATCGGCGTCGTGATGCGGGAGACCGAAGACCCTGACGCAGAGCACCCATACGAAATCTTGCTTGCGACGGCTTCGGCTTACGAATTCCAAGACTACGCGGACAGCGGTGAGGAAGTATTGGAACTGGTGCCGATGCCAGAGGGGTTGGTTGCGTTCCTGCGCGACTTTATTCAGGCGCATCATGAAGAAGAGATTTTTGTGAAGCGGCGTCGTGACAAGAAACGCACCGATTTGATGGAAGATGGGCGCGGCGATGCGCGGATTTCGCAGTTGAGTGACGTTTTTCGGGCGCCACGCACTGGGAGGCCACATTGAGCCGGGGTGGAGATTTCTGGGCGCGCCGCAAGGCTGCTGTGGCGGAAGAAGCTGCCGAAGCAGCTTTGGTTGCGGAACAGCAGGTGCTCGCGCAAGAGCATGCGGTTCTTGAGGAAAAGGCAGACGCTGAGATTTTGGCGGAATTGGAGTTGCCGGACCCTGATGCGCTGAAGCAAGGCGATGATTTTACCGTGTTTCTTGCAAAAGCGGTGCCAGAACGCATTCGCCGCCGTGCGCTGCGCAAGCTTTGGCTCACCAACCCGGTTTTGGCCAACCTGGATGAGCTGGTCGACTACGGCGAAGACTTTACTGACAGCGCGATGGTGATCGAGGGCATGCAGACCGCCTATCAAGTGGGCAAAGGCATGTTGAAACATGTCGAAGAATTGGCCCGTCAGGCGGCGGAGAAAGAGGCTGCTGAGGCGGGTTCTCTCGTCGAAGCTGAGGCCGCCGATGACGCGGTCGAAGATGTGACTGAGGTGTCGCCTGCAGAGATGGAAGAAATGCGGGATGGCGGCTTAGAGGGAGCCCCGGTAGCGATGGCGTTTGAGGGCGAAGATGCAGAAATTGCAAGCGGTGTCGCCGAAGCCGCGGAGCCGGAGCCTGTAGCCCCCGTGCGCCGCCGCCTGCGGTTTGAATTTGCAGGAATTGAACAGACTGAGGGGATGACACAGGAATGAGCGAAGCCGTCAAGGATACTGTGATCGCTGAAGAAGATCTGCTGCGCGCGGATCTTTATGATTTTCTTGCTGCGTTGCTGGCAAGCCCGCCTGACAAAGCTTTGCTGCAGCGTGCCGCGGGACTTAGCGGCGATGATAGCGAACTGGGGCGCGCCATCAGTACGCTTGCGCGTATTGCCAAAGCAATGAAAGAGACGGCTGTCGAGCGTGAGTTCAATGCTCTGTTCATCGGTTTGGGGCGTGGCGAGTTGATGCCCTTTGCCTCTTATTACCTTACGGGGTTCCTTAACGAAAAACCGCTGGCCACGCTGCGTTCGGATATGGCCGGTTTGCGGATCACGCGCGCGCCGAACGTGTACGAACCCGAAGACAATATTGCGAGCTTGCTGGAAATGATGGCCGGGATGATCCGGGGCCGTTTTGGCGCACCTGTGCCGTTGGGACGTCAGAAGGATTTCTACTTCACCCACATCGCGCCCTGGGCCGAGCATTTCTTCAGCGATTTGGAAGCGGCACAGAACTCTGTGTTCTATGCCCCTGTGGGCACTGTGGCCAAAGCGTTCCTTGAGATTGAGACACAAGCGTTCCGCATGGGGGCGGAGTGAGCGTAAACCGAAACGTCGGGCCCCAACCGACATGAAGAAGGAGCAGACCATGAGCCAGCCAGAGGAAAAAGGCGCCAGCCGGCGTGATTTTCTGAAGCTCGCCACGACGGCAGCCCCAGCTGCAGCCGCAGTGGTGGCGCTTTCGCCTGATACGGCGGAAGCCCAACCGGCTGATCTGTCCAGCAACAAGATGCAGGACACCGCGCACACCCGCGCATACCTCGATAGCGCCCGGTTCTGATCGGACGGTATCCCCGCCCCCGACCACCGGTTGCGTGACGCCCACCGGTCGGGATCAAGGAAGTACCTAGCAAGTTCCCGACAAGGGACAGCAAGGGAGGAAACTATGCTTAGGAAAAAGACCAACGGGGTTGCGCGACGCCCCCAGCGGACAAGTATCCTGTCTGTCGCAGCTGAGAAAGCTGTGGACCGCCGCACATTCTTGCGCGGATCCGGCCTCGCCATCGGCGGGTTGGCAGCGATAGGTGCCACTGGAGGCACCGTCACTCAGGCGCAAGCTCAAGACGCCGCCAACACAGCCGTTCAAACAGTCAAATCCGTCTGCACCCACTGCTCTGTGGGCTGTACGGTTGTCGCCGAAGTGCAAAGCGGCGTTTGGGTCGGTCAGGAACCAGGTTGGGACAGCCCGTTCAACCTTGGCGCCCATTGCGCGAAGGGCGCTTCGGTACGCGAGCACGCCCATGGCGAGCGCCGTCTGAAGTATCCGATGAAAAAAGAGGGTGGTGAGTGGAAACGCATCAGCTGGGAACAGGCGATCAACGAGATCGGCGACGGCATGATGAAGATCCGCGAAGAAAGCGGCCCGGACAGCGTTTATTGGCTCGGCTCTGCCAAGCACAACAACGAACAGGCCTATCTGTTCCGTAAGTTTGCCGCCTATTGGGGCACAAACAACGTGGATCACCAGGCGCGTATCTGTCACTCCACCACGGTTGCAGGTGTTGCGAACACATGGGGCTACGGCGCCATGACCAACTCCTACAATGACATCCACAACTCTAAAGCCATCTTCATCATTGGCGGCAACCCAGCCGAAGCCCACCCGGTTTCGCTGCTCCATGTGCTGCGCGCGAAAGAGCGCAACAACGCACCGCTGATCGTATGTGACCCGCGCTTCACACGCACGGCGGCGCATGCGGATGAATATGTGCGGTTCCGTCCTGGCACCGACGTGGCGCTGGTTTGGGGCATTCTGTGGCACATCTTCGAAAACGGTTGGGAGGACAAAGAGTTCATCCGCACTCGTGTTTGGGGGATGGACCAGATCAAAGAAGAAGTGGCCAAGTGGAACCCGGAAGAAGTTGAACGCGTCACAGGCGCGCCGGGTGAACAGCTGCGCCGCGTCGCACGTCAGATGGTGAACAACCGTCCTGGCACGGTGATCTGGTGCATGGGTGGCACGCAGCACACCAACGGCAATAACAATACGCGTGCGTATTGTGTGCTGCAGTTGGCGCTGGGCAATATGGGCACCGAGGGTGGCGGCACCAACATCTTCCGCGGCCACGACAACGTGCAAGGCGCAACGGACCTTGGCGTTCTGTCCCACACGCTGCCCGGCTACTATGGCCTGTCCGCAGGCGCATGGGCGCACTGGGGCCGTGTCTGGGGTGAAGATGGCGATTGGCTGAAAGGTCAGTTTGCGACCACCACAGGTGCTGACGGCAAAGAGAAGTCGCTTCAGAACCTCACCGGTATTCCGGTGTCGCGCTGGATCGACGGTGTGCTGGAAGATCCAGAGAACATGGACAACCCCGACAAAGTGCGGGCCATGGTGCTTTGGGGCCACGCGCCGAACTCGCAGACGCGCGGTAAAGAAATGAAAACAGCGATGGAGAAGCTGGACATGCTGGTCGTTGTCGACCCGTTCCCAACCGCTTCTGCTGTTATGCAAGACCGCACCGATGGCGTCTATCTTCTGCCGGCCTGTACGCAGTTTGAGACCCGCGGGTCCGCGACCGCGTCCAACCGCTCTTTGCAGTGGCGTGACCAGATCATTGATCCGCTGTTTGAGAGCAAGCCGGATCATGAGATCATGGGCCTGTTTGCTAACAAGTTTGGCTGGGCAGACCGTTTCTTCCGCAACATCGAGATGGAAGATGAGAACACCCCGAATGTGGAAAGCATCACCCGGGAGTTCAACGCAGGTCTGTGGACGATTGGATACACCGGTCAGTCGCCTGAGCGCATCAAGCTGCATATGGCAAACCAGCACACCTTTGACCGCACGACGCTGAAAGCGAACGGTGGTCCGGCTGATGGTGATTACTACGGTATGCCGTGGCCATGCTGGGGCACGCCAGAGATGAAGCACCCGGGCACGCCAAACCTCTATGACATGTCCAAACGTGTCTCTGAGGGTGGTTTGACCTTCCGCGCCCGCTTTGGTGTGGAACGTGACGGTGACAACCTTCTGGCCGAAGGTGTGGCAAGCCTCGATTCCGAGATTCAGGATGGTTATCCAGAATTCACACTGCAGATGCTGATGGATCTGGGTTGGGATGGCGATCTGACGGATGAAGAGCGTGCTGCGATTGATGCGGTGGCCGGACCCAAAACCAACTGGAAAACCGACCTGTCAGGCGGCATCCAGCGGGTGGCGATCAAGCACGAATGTGCGCCATTTGGGAACGCGAAAGCGCGTGCCGTGGTTTGGACCTTCCCGGATCCTATCCCGCTGCACCGCGAGCCGCTCTACACCAATCGTCGTGACCTGGTGGCGGATTATCCGACCTATGAGGATCGGAAATTCTATCGTCTGCCAACCATGTACGCCTCGATCCAGAAACAGGACTTCAGCAAGGACTATCCGCTGATCCTGACGTCCGGGCGTCTGGTGGAATACGAAGGTGGCGGGGATGAAACCCGTTCCAACCCATGGCTGGCCGAGCTGCAGCAGGACATGTTTGTCGAGATCAACCCGCGTGATGCGAACAATCTCGGTGTGCGTGATCAGGCGCAGGTGTGGGTTGAAGGTGCCGAAGGGGCCAAGGTCAAAGTGATGGCCATGGTGACCGAACGCGTCGGCGAAGGTGTGGTCTTCATGCCGTTCCACTTTGCGGGTCACTTCGAAGGGGAGGACCTGCGGAGCAAGTATCCGGCAGGGGCCGACCCTTATGTGTTGGGCGAAGCCACCAACACGGCGCAGACCTATGGCTATGACAGCGTGACTCAGATGCAGGAGACCAAAGCGACTCTCTGCAAAATCTGGGCAGCATAAGGAGGAAGAGAAATGGCACGAGCGAAATTTCTCTGCGACGCGGAACGCTGCATCGAATGCAACGCCTGCGTGACGGCCTGTAAGAACGAGCACGAGGTGCCTTGGGGCATCAACCGGCGTCGCGTTGTGACAATCAACGACGGCACACCGGGTGAGCGTTCGATTTCTGTGGCATGCATGCACTGTTCAGACGCGCCTTGTATGGCGGTCTGTCCGGTGGATTGCTTCTATCAGAACGAAGAAGGTGTGGTGCTGCACTCCAAAGACCTGTGCATTGGCTGTGGCTATTGCTTTTATGCGTGTCCGTTTGGCGCGCCGCAATATCCGCAGGCAGGCAACTTTGGCAGCCGTGGCAAGATGGACAAATGCACCTTCTGTGCAGGTGGTCCGGAAGAGAATCATTCCACTGCGGAATTCGCCAAATATGGCCGCAACCGCATCGCAGAGGGCAAGCTGCCTATCTGTGCGGAGATGTGTTCTACCAAAGCCCTTTTGGCTGGTGACGGGGATGTAGTCTCCGCGATCTACCGTGAACGCGTTGTGGCGCGCGGTTTTGGCACCGGCGCCTGGGGCTGGGGCACCGCCTACGAGCAAAAAGGCGGCTGATACCGCCAAAATCACCGGCGGCGGGTTTTCTTGCCGCCGGATTGATATTTTGAAGACTTCTTCATGCGCGGTTGTGGGCACAGCTCTGACCCCATGGTTTCAGATAAAATGAGGATGTGATGCGCGCGCTTCTCTGGATGGCTCTTTCGTTCATGTTGGCATTGCCAGCTTTGGCTCAAGACACGACACCTGATCGCAGCTTAACGGGCGGCGCTCAGACGCTCGAAGATATTATGGCACGGCAGCGTGGTGAAAAGCTTGATGACAGTTTCCGGCGCGATGCGACTGGCCAAGGCAATGTCGAAGCGTTGATTGGGCAGCTGGGTACGCGCGGGGTTGCCTCAGATTCCGAAGTGTTTCGTGCGTTGCGCTACGGCAGTGCAAACACAACGACACAAGCCAGTGGCCCAACCAGTACTTTGCTTATTCAAGACAGCGGTATGACCTGGCTCACGTTCCGGGAAGGGCCTTTGATCCAATATGGGTTTTACCTGCTGGGCGGCATGACAGCAGTGATTGCTTTGTTTTGGCTGGTCCGTGGCAAGATCCTGATCGAAGGCGCAAAGACAGGCCGTAATATCATTCGATTTTTGGCAATCGAACGCTTTGCGCATTGGTTGATGGGGATATCTTTCATCATTCTTGGGATTACCGGCCTGGTATTGCTGATTGGGCGCAAGTTTATCATCCCATGGATGGGACACGAGGCCTATGCCTCGATCGCTCTGGCCGGGAAGTGGGTGCACAACAACATTGCATGGGCGTTTATGCTTGGCCTGCTCATGGTGTTTGTCATGTGGGTACACCACAATATCCCGGACCGTACGGATCTCAAATGGCTTGCCAAAGGGGGCGGTCTTTTTGCCAAAGGTGTGCACCCACCTGCTAAGAAATTTAATGCCGGACAAAAGATCATTTTCTGGTCTGTGATCGTGTTGGGAGTTTCGATTTCAGCTTCGGGTCTTGCACTGCTCTTCCCGTTTGAGCTGCCGATGTTTGCCAAGACGTTCAACGTTTTGAACATACTCGGCCTGCCCCAGCTGATCACAGGAGCGCCCTTGCCAGAGGTTTTGTCTCCCTATGAGGAAATGCAACTTAGCCAGATCTGGCATGGCGTCATTGCCTTTGTGTTCATCGCCATCATCATTGCCCACATCTATTTGGGGTCTGTCGGGATGGAAGGTGCCATTGATACAATGGCGACAGGCGAAGTGGATGAGCAATGGGCCAAAGAGCACCACTCCATCTGGTATGAGGAAGAGCTTGCCAAAGCGCAGGCAAAAACCGCAGCTGATCAGGCAACCCCAGCGGAGTGAATATGCGGGGCGTTGCGCTGTGTCTTGGGATGCTTTGTTGGGCGGTAAGCGCGGTGGCTGGGGAGTTCTTTCAGCTCACCGGACACGGTGGTCCGATCAAAGGGATCGCGGTTTCTCCGGATGGAGGTACGATCCTGACCGCGAGCTTTGACAACTCTGTCGGTTTGTGGCAGGGGCGAGCGCCGCAATGGCTTGAGGGGCACGAGGCTGCAGTCAATTCGGTTGCCTTTCTCACAAACACCACAGCGGTTTCCGCTGGAGATGACTTTGCTGTTCGGCTTTGGAATTTAGAGACAGGACGGTCTAAGATATTGGGCCATCACAAAGGCAAGGTCATGTCGTTGCGTGTTGCCCCGGATGGCAAGGCGTTTGCGAGTGCGAGCTGGGATGGAACCGTTGGCCTCTGGTCGTTGCAAGGCGCAGCGCCGCGTTTTTTTGAAATTGGCAGCAACGTCAATGATGTGGCCTTCGCAGAAGGAGGCACTGCGCTTTTCACGGCGTCTTCTGATGGCAAGATACGTCTTTATGACACTCAAAGCGGTGACCTACGCCAGTTGTTTCTCTCCAATGGTTTTGGCGTGAACACTTTGGTTTTGAGAGAAGAGCTTGGCTGGCTTGCTTTTGGGGCCGTGGATGGTGTGACCAAAGTGATTTCCTTGAAGACCGCGGAGCTGATCAAAGACATTACATTGGAACGGCGTCCAATCCTTGCGATGGCAGCGAGCCCGGAGGGCGATCATCTCGCGGTTGGAGATGGCGAGGGCTATATTTTGATGCTGAATACCGCAGATTGGACCATTGCCAATGACATCAAGGCGACGCACCGTGGCCCGATTTGGGCGCTTGCCTTCTCGGCTGATGGGGAAAACATCCATGCAGGGGGGCTGGATGAGGCGATGTTCAGTTGGCCGCTTTCGGATCCTGAAGATGCGCCACGTATGGTCGCCGAAGGACGAGACTTCTTGAATGGGAATGACAGCGCCTCAAATGGCGAGCGCCAGTTTCAGCGCAAATGTTCTATATGCCATACGTTGACAGGAGACAGCGCCAGACGGGCGGGCCCGACGCTCAAGGATGTTTTTGGGCGGCAAGCGGGGACAGTTTCTGACTATAGCTATTCAGAGACTTTGCTGACGTCTGATGTGGTTTGGACAGACCAAACCATTGATGCGCTTTTTGATTTGGGGCCGGACGTGTATATTGCGGGGACCAAAATGCCGGTTCAACGCATCACCCGCGCCGAAGACCGCGCAGATTTGATCGCTTATCTGCGCCTATACAGTGATATTGAGGACTGAGGATATGAAAGTGTTTTTCTTGGCTTGTGCCGCAGTGGCAGCCATTTCCGTGGCGGCCTATTTTGGTCTGCATGCCATCGGTTTTTCTGCCAGCGATGTTGCCAGTGGAACAGCGGTAAGGTTGGATTGATCCGATGAACCAAATAGACCGCGCACCGACCTCTTCAAAACGGCCATCGGAATTCGGCATTGGCCTGTCGACTGCGTCCGTTTTGGTGGTGGATGATGAGCCGGGAATCCGAAACTTCATTGTGAAGATTTTGGATCCGGTTGTGGGGCGCATTGAGCAGGCTGCAAACACAGATGTGGCGAGCCGCCTGCTGGATCAGAACCACTTTGACATTGTCATATTGGACAATGTGATGCCGGGCACAACCGGGCTTGAGTGGTTGAGCGAGCAACGCAAGCTTGGTTTTTTTGCCGACACCATTCTGATCACGGCTTTTGCAGACATGGACACCGCGATCGAAGCGATGCGAGCTGGCGCCGTGGACTTTGTGTTGAAGCCGTTCCGATCCAATCAGATTTTGAATGCGGTGGCGCGTTGCGTTGATCGGGTGAACCTGCGCCGTGAGAACTATCTCTTGAAGTATGAGCTGGCCGCAGGAAATGAGCAGGTGCGCGCGCGCCTTTTGGGCAGTTCATCCCAAATCGAGAGCATTCGGACCACGATGGCGCGTGCCGCTCCATTGCCGACGCCGGTGTTGCTGACTGGGGATACTGGCACCGGCAAAGAGGTTGCTGCACGTGCGCTGCACATGATGTCGCCGAGAGCTGATAAACCGTTTGTGCCCATCAACTGTGCCACGATTGCGGGCGATATGATCGAACATGAGTTGTTTGGCTATATCCGACAGGATGCGGCGGGGCGGACAGTGCGCCATGATGGGGTGTTTATGAATGCCAATGGTGGCACGCTTTATTTGGATGAAATTGTAGAGCTGCCATTGCCGGTTCAAGCGGCATTGTTGCGGGTGGTGGAGCATCAGAAAATTCGCCCTGTGGGATCATCCCGTGAAGTTCCTCTGGATTTGCGTTTTTTGTTCGCCACCAATGCCGATCCAGAAGAAGCGGTCAAAGATGGCCGGTTGCGGGAAGATTTGTATCATCGCATCAATGTTTTAAACATTCAGATGCCGCCGCTGCAAAACAGAGATGGCGACCTGAAAGAACTCGCTTTGATGTTCTTGCAGCAAATCTCAAAATCCCTCGGCGTGCCGCCACTCACCTTGTCGGAGGGCGTGTTGCTGAACATGGCGCGCTATGACTGGCCTGGGAATGTGCGTGAGTTGCGCAATTTGATTGAGCGCTCGTTGATTGTGGGGGAATGGCCAGCTGAATTCGCCGCCAACGGTGCTGAAGAAGAAGTTGCGGCGGTGGACAGCCTGGCAGCGGTGGAGCGTCGCCATATTTTGACCGTGCTTGCCGCATGCGATGGCAATCGGGCGGAGGCTGCGCGGCGATTGGGGATTTCCCGAAAGACCATCGATCGCAAATGCGCGATGTGGAATGACTGACACCAACCTCAAAAGCGCTGTCCAGTCTGAAAAGCGCATGTTGCGCTGGCTTCCACGGCGTCGATCAGCCTCCGTGCGCATGCGCCTATTGGCCATTGCCCTTTTGCCGACAGTGGTGATCATGCCGCTGTTTTTCATTGTCACCGCCGTCAATTGGTCCTCCAGATTCGACAATTTGCTGATCGCAAAAGTGAATGGAGAGCTGACCATCGCGGATCAGTATCTTTCTCAGCTTCTTGAAAACAGCGACTTGCGGATGCAGGCGCTCGCAGCCTCTGCTGATTTTGTATCGCATGTGCGCGCAGATGATCATGACGGTATTGCGCAGCTTTTGCAGATACAGCGGACACAGCTTGGACTGGATTTTCTATACTACCTTGCCTCAGACGGTGGCGTGATATCCTCTCCACGGTTTTCAAACGACAATGGTTTGGCGCAATGGCCTGTGGTGTCTCAGGCCTTGGCAGGCATTGGGTCAGCACAGATAGATGTTTTTTCAGGTGAAGATCTGGCCAAAGTCTCTTCTGATCTTGCAGAGCTTGGGCGCATCAAGCTGGTGCCAACCGAAGCGGCTGTGCCCACTGAGCGGGTGGAAGAGACGCGTGGTATGGTTGTGCATGCAGCGACACCGGTGTCCGAAGGCGGGCGTCATGGTGCTTTGGTAGGAGGGGTGCTTCTCAACCGAAATCTCACATTCATCGATACAATCAATGACTTGGTCTATCCAACAGCAAGCCTGACCGAAGGCAGTCAGGGCACGGCGACCCTGTTTTTGGATGATGTGCGCATTTCCACCAATGTGCGTTTGTTTCAGGATGAACGGGCCTTGGGCACGCGGGTCTCTGCAGTTGTGCGTGAGGCGGTTCTGGATCGCGGCGAGACATGGCTGGATCGCGCATTTGTGGTGAATGATTGGTACATTTCTGCTTATGAGCCGATCACGGACAGTTTCGGCAATCGTGTTGGGATGCTGTATGTCGGCTTTCTCGATCAACCGTTTCGGGATGCGAAGTTTTCAACCATTCTCACATTCGCGGTGGCTTTCGCGGTTATCGTGCTGATTTCTGTGCCTATCTTCCTGCGGTGGGCGCGTCAGATCTTCGCGCCTTTGGAGAGGATGCTCCGGACCATCACAAAGGTTGAGGGGGGCGATCTGGGTGCTCGCACGGGTGTAGAAAACAGCGACGAGGAAATCGCACGCGTTGCCGCGCAGATGGATGCGCTACTTGACCAAATTCAGGAGAGAGACCGTGAGCTAAATCGTCGGGTGGCCTCACGCACGCAGGATTTGGCGGAGGCGAACCGCCGACTGGAAGCCACGACGCGGCAGTTGGTGGTTTCTGAAAAGCTTGCAGCGGTTGGTGAGATTGCGGCGGGTATCGCGCATGAAATCAACAATCCGATCCAAGTGATTCAGGGTAATTTGGATGTCATTCGGGTGCAGCTTGGCGATCAGATTGAGGACATTCGTACTGAGCTGAAGCTGATAGATGAGCAAACACATTCCATTTTTCTGATTGTGAACAAGCTTTTGCAATTCACACGGCCCGATGAATATGCCCAAGGCAGCGAGATGCATCGCCCGTCAGGCGTTATGATGGATACGGTGCCCTTGGTGCAGCATTTGTTGAGCAGCGGAAACATTGATCTACAGTTGGAGCTTCAGAGCGAAGGTGCGATTGCGATCAATCGTACAGAGTTGCAGCAAGTGCTGATCAATCTGATCGTCAACGCCATTCATGCCATGCCGACCGGAGGGATCCTGCGTGTCGAAACATCAGACAGCGCGCACGAGGGGCATGCAGGGGTGCGCATTGAGGTGGCGGACACTGGAATCGGAATGACGGAGGCCCATCTTAGCCGGATTTTTGATCCGTTTTTCACCACCAAACAGGGTGAGGGCACAGGCTTGGGATTGTCGATCTCACGCAAGCTGGTGGAGCTATATGATGGTACGATTGAGGCAGAGAGCGCAGTGGGCAAAGGCACGGTTTTTCGACTTTGGTTTCCCTCCGCAACGGCCGGCTAAGGAGGGCTATTTCTCAAGGTAGTCCTTGTAGGGTCTTGCTTTAAGCCCGCGGTACTTGACCGTCAGTTCAAGTGGAGCATCGTTTTCATCATAAATCCCGATCATGACTCCCTTGCCGCCTGATTTTGTGCGCATCTCGTTGAGTTGCTCCTCGGAACGGGTCGTGCGTTGTGATTGACGACGTGTCCAGGTGAAGAGGTGATCATACATCATGGCAATGACATCTGCGTGCTGATCGCTTTGGCCAATATCGGTGAGTTCGTCTGGATCATTTGCCAAATCGAACAGGATTGGAGGGTATCCACCTTCGCAATGGATCAACTTCCACTCTTTGGTAGCTACCATGAAAATCACGGCGTCTCGTACGGATGCGTTAAGACGTGTGGCGATGGGACTTGCGGAATAGTCATACTCGCAGATTGCAAACGCGCGCGCTGTTTCGGTTTTCTTGCCATGTAGAATGGGCAGCAGGCTTTCGCCTTCGAGGATATGGTAGGCAGGTGTTTCTCCCGTCACATCCACAAAAGTTGGTGCAAGATCAATGGATTCTACCAAAGCGTCACAGACTGTGCCGCGTGTTATGTCTGCCTCTGGACTGGGGTCGTAGATGATCAGCGGAACTTTGGTGGCTGCGTCCTGAAAAAAGGTTTTCTCGCCCATCCAGTGGTCGCCGAGAAAATCACCGTGGTCGGAGGTGAGTACAATCATTGTATCGTCCATTCGTCCGGTTTCTTCCAACCACTGAAAGAGTCGCCCCATCTGGTCGTCGGCTTGCTTTATCAGGCCCATATAGGCGGGGATCACGGCCTCTCGGACTTCTTGGCGTGAAAAGGTTTCGCCAATCTTGGTTTCCATGAACGCCTTCAGGATGGGATGTGCGTTGTCACGTTCATCTTCGGAACGCACAACGGGCAATACGTGCTGTGGACCATACATTGAGGCGTAGGGTTCGGGCACGATGTAGGGCCAATGCGGTTTGATGTAGCTCAGGTGGCAACACCATGGGTCAGTTGCCTGTGCGATGAAGTCCATGCCACGGGTGGTGAGATAAGGGGTTTCACTGTCTTCTTCAGCGATGTTGGCAGCCTGGTTGGAGTGTTTGAGAAACCAGCCGGACAGCACATTGCCCTCTGAATCCAAACCAGAGTTTGCGAAATCGTGCCAGGGGTTATCGCTGACGTATCCCTTGTCCTGTAGATAAGCATTGTAGGATTTGGCGCCGTCCGGGTCATAGCTGCCTTCAGGCCCTTCTGGTTTCATGCCATCGTCGCGCTCAAACACATCAAAACCGCATTCTGCGACACGTGCGCCGATCAGGCTGTCGGGTTCCAGTCCCAGTCGCGCCATACCTTCGGCATCTGCACGCATGTGGGTTTTTCCAACCAACCAGCATCCCATGCCTGCTTTTCGCAGGTGATCACCCATTGTGATTTCACCCACTTTCAAGGGGATACCGTTCCAACTGGCGCCGTGGCTGTGAACATAGCGGCCGGTATAGGTCGACATGCGGGAGCTGCCGCAGATGGGAGACTGGATATAGGCGCGGCTGAAACGCATCCCCATAGAGGCCAAGCGGTCGATGTGCGGTGTGTGCAGATGAGGGTGGCCGTAGCAGCTCAGATAGTCCCAGCGGAGTTGGTCAAACATGATGAATAGGATGTTTTTGGCTTTGGCCACGGTTCTGCTCCCAAGTATTCTTGAGCGCTATCTTGGTTGACTGCGAGAGTGGGTCAACTGCCTGAAGGGCAAGAATTGACCCCAAAATGCCACTCTGTATCGCGGCTGTATCGCATCGGTATTGCGTCGGTGTCGTTTTCTAGGTCAAAAGCGGTCAAGGAAACCGGACTGACCGGTGCAAGTGAGCCCATTGACCACCGCTACCAAGACCAACTGCGCGGCCCCAACAAAGCAACCAGAGGGCGCTTTCGCACGCCGCGTTGAGGTTGTGCGTTTTCTGCTGGATGCGGGCGCGGGTATGCGCGACCCTATTGTATTTCTCACGCTCGTCTCCGGGCTCAGCCGTGCAGGCATGATATTTGCCATCAATGAGACGGCGCAGCGCTATGATGAAGGGATGGGATGGCCCGTCGCTCTGCTCCTGCTTTGCGCCGCAGCGATGGTGGTGTCCGGCTACTTTCAAAAGGTGCGCGCCTTTACTTTGATCACGCGTATCGAAGCGCAGATGCGCAATCGGTTGTCTGAGCTGTTGCTTCGGGCAAACATCGATTTCCTGATCTCCCGGCGGCATGGCAAAGTGTATGGTGCGATGACCGCTGAGGTGAACCAGCTGGCGCAGGCGGTGATCCATTTGGTCGAGGCCATTGGCGCCGCGCTCGTGCTGATGTGCGCTATTCCTTATCTGTTCTATGTGAGCTGGATCGCAGGTGTGGCGGCAGTGGCTGCCATCGCATTTGGTGGCATCGGCTTTGCCATGATGGATGGCCCTGCGCGACGCTGGGCAACCAAAGCCTCTGACGCTTTTGCGGCCTATTGTGACCGTGTCACAGACATGTTGAGCGGTTGGAAAGAGTTGCGTCTGCGCGCAAGTCGGCGTGATGCGCTTGAGGCTGAAACAAAGGCAGTGATTACAGCACAAGTTGCCAACAAGATGCGGTCAGAGCGGTTGTTTGCAGCAAGCACTGGCGGCGGGCAGTTGGCGGTTGCGCTGCTGATGTGTTTTGTCGTGATCGTGTTGCCTGCTTTGAGTGGTGGCAATGCGATTGTGATGTTTCAGGTGCTGACCATCATCTTCCTTGTGAATGGGCCTACCGAGCTGGTGTTCAACACACTGCCGGTGTTGAGCCGTGCGGAAGCCAGCTATTTCAAAATCAAAGGCGTTGAGACGGAGCTGGCTGCCGCACAGAGCCATGCGCTGAGCGTTGCGTCACAGCCGTTGGAACGCTTTACAGGCATCGCTTTGCGTGGGGTCGAGGCGCGTGTGGGTGATACAGGTCGGGCAGATGTCGCGCCGTTTCACCTTGGGCCTATTGATCTGACTTTTCAGCCGGGCGAGACGGTTTTTATCTGCGGTGGGAATGGCTCTGGCAAGACCACATTGCTCTCTCTGATCACAGGTATGCGCCACCCCGAAGTGGGCGAGATCCTTTTGAATGACATGCCATTGACGGATGAGACGACCGCCACGTATCGCGAGTTGTTTTCGGCGGTTTTTGCGCAGTTTCATTTGTTTGATCACGCTTATGGGATGCCAGAGGCTGAGCTAAGAGAGCTGGAGGCGCGCATTTCCCAGCTTGGGCTGGCAGAACGGGTCTCGCTGCTTGGTGACAAATTCTCCACCACATCGCTGTCTGCGGGACAAAGCCGCCGTCTTGCTCTGGCTGTGGCGCTGGCGGAGCAGAAACCGATTATTGTGCTTGATGAGTTTGCGGCGGATCAGGACCCGGCAAATCGCGCGTTCTTTTATGATGTTCTGATGCCGGAATTGTCGGCTTCTGGCCGGCTGGTTCTGGCGGTGACACATGATGATCACCAATTTGGGAAATGTGATCGCTTGATCAAAATGGAAGCGGGGCGCATCGTTTCAGACGAACGCATGCGTGCGCGCAAAGAGGCTTGAGGCATATGAAGAATACGCAATGGACACCGTCCCGCGGCACGGGGTTGGCGATGTTGATTTCGTTGATTTGTACGGGGTTTGTGACCCTTGTGGTGAATGCGCAAATCTATCCTGCACGCTGGCAGTTCGCGGCGTTCTATCCTGATAAAACGTCAGAAAGACCCTACACCATCAGTGAGTCGATCGGTGATCCACGCATTGGTGAACCCTTTGCCGACTGGATGCTTTTGTGTGCGCCGATCTTGTTTGTTGGTGTTGTGTTGCTGTGTCTGCCGGCGTTGCGCGCTTTGCAAACAAGTGGGGCTGACGACAAAGCGGTGCGCCGGATTACTTTGCTGACTTGGGGGCTGTTGTTGCTGCAGGCGATGGCCTGTGTCGGATTGGTAATCCTGAGCCAATATCGCTTTCCACATTTTCGCGATGAGCATATGCTCGGCAGCTATTTGTTTTTCTTCAGCCAAGCACTTGTTGTGGTGGCTGGTGAATTTCTATCACGCGGCTATGCGCGGCTTGGTGCAGAGGGGCGTGTTCTGACACCCCGTTATGCGCTTTGGCGTCGGACTTATGTTTGGGTGCCGATTGCGCTGGGGGTAAGCTATCTGGTGTTCTTCCTTGGCAAAGGGCATGCGCCGGAAGGCCTGCGCTATGAGGTGTATTTCATCTACACAGGCCTTGAGCTGCTGCTGCTGTCTTCGTTTTTGTTCTACGTCATGACCTTTGCGCCGGACATGTGGCGTACGTGGCGGGTGAGCCGCGCTGCGCATTAATTCTCCGAAGACTTATCGGCGTCTTTGGCGCGCAGCATTTGAGTGGCGCGTTGGGCGCGCTGTAGGGCGGTGAAATGCGACAGAAGCGCAAAGCCGGCCAAACCCCATGTGACAACCCAGCTACCGAGAGCGCCAGCGATCAGCAGCATGGCGCAGAGGTAGATTACCCGCTCCATGCGCTCAAAAAAGTCGGGCCAATCGGTGTTGGACACGGGCATTTCGATGGCGGTGCGCGCTTTGGCGTAAGACGTGATGACGGAGCCTGAGAAACAGGCAAGCGCCAGCGGCCATGCTTCATGCATATGAGCGAGAGTGGCAAGCACCACCAACTCTTGGTAGCGGTCGACCATGGCATCAAAATAGCCGCCTGCTTTGGTGGACATGCCGCGCCGCCGCGCCACTGCGCCATCCAGTGCGTCAAAGACAAAGGCTAGGATCAGCGTCAGGCCATAAGCCACGGGCGAACCATGCCAGAGGTAGGCAAGCGACACTGCAATCACGAGCAAAAGGCCGATAAACGTCACCTGATTTGGGGTCAGCTTGGCTTTCACCAGAGGGGTGGCCATGGCCTCCCACAGAGGGTCAATTGTCGATTTCATGAGCCCGTCGATCATGGTGTGTCCTTTAAGTGTAGCTGCGGATCAGGCGGCGGCGGATTTTATTGAGTTTCTCAGCTCGAGCGGCCAGTGCATCGGCACGATCTTTGTTCGGCGAATAGAAGGCAGAGCTCCGTAACTTCAGAGTGGCAGCAGCATCTGTGACAGACGGTGCCCATCCCATCAGCGGTGCCGCTAATGTCGCGGTGCCCAGCATGCCAGCATGGCGGGCGCTGCAAACGCGAATGTCCCGATTGAGCGCGTCTGCGAGGGTTTGCGCAAAGACCGGATTGGCAGCTGCACCGCCGACGATAGACAATGCGCCGGAAGTCTGTACCCCTTTTTCGCGCTCCACTTTGGACATGGCCCACCGCAGGTTCAGGGCGACGCCTTCGACGGCGGCGCGGCGCATGGCTGCGCTGTCGTGATGTAGGCTGAGGCCATGGAACGTACCGCGGAGGCTGTCATTGTCCACGGGGACGCGCTCGCCTGCGAGCCACGGCAGGAAGAATGGATCATCCGCCTGAGGTGTGCCAAGGTCGTCAAATCCGGTCTCGACAGCGCCACCGCCGGTGACGTTGCAAACCCAATCGAGGGCGGAGCCTGCGTTTTCCTGACTGGCGATCAGGAGCGGGCGAAAGTTCAGACCTGTGGTGACGGTGGCATAGGAATGGGGGACGCTCAGGCGACGGTTGGGGAAGAACCCTGCGATCCATGCCGACGTGGCAATAGAGATGTGCAGCGCGCCATCTGCCACTTCACCAGATCCCAATGCAGAAGCCATCACATCGGATGTGCCGCCCAGCACTTGCACCTCTGGTGGCAGACCCAGCTCTGCGGCGGCTTGTGGGGTGAGGGTGCCGACAACGGCGTCAGCCTGTGTGATCGGGGCGAGTTTGCTGCGGTCAATACCGGTGAGCGTGCACAGCGCATCGGACCAGCCTTCACGGCCTTGTCGCGTGTCCATCACCCAGCTTAGGTTGGCGCTTTCTGGGCTGGTGGTGATCTCGCCAGTGGCGCGGTGAATGAGCCAGTCTTTCACATCCATCATCCAGCGGGTGCGGGCGTAGATGTCTGGCTCTTGCTGCATGATCCAGAGCATTTTGGCGGTTGGATCCATGCCGTTTTTTGCCGGAGCGCCATTGGCGATGCGCAACCATTTGGCCAGACGCGGAATGTTGTAGCCGAGCACCTCAGGGAAGCCGCCGATCAGCTTTTGCCCCAGGGGTGCTGCGCGTTTGTCGAGCCATGTCAGGCAGGGGCGCAAGGGAGTGCCCGCCTCGTCACAGCAAATCAGCCCGAGGAGTTGTGAGGAAAATACCAGTGCGGAGGCGCGTTTGGAGAGGTCGGGGACGTCACGGCGGAGTGCCGCCAGTGCATGTGCCAGAGCGCTCCACCAGTCTTCAGGGGTCTGTTCGGCCACACCGCCAGGCGCCAAAGAGAGCGGATAGGTCTCGGTCACACGTGCCAAAATGGTGAGGGAGCTGTCGACAACACCAACCTTTACGCCGGAGGTGCCAAAATCCGCTGAAATGACCAGATCGCCCATGGGTGTTTTCAAATGCCTCAGAGTCTTTGTTTTCGGTAATACCGTAGGCCGTTGGGGCCTGTATGGGTCTCTCACGCCATGAGGCGCTTGGCAAGGTCGTGGTGGTTCAATGGTGCTTGCGCAGGGCCTCTTCAAAAAGCGTGAGGTACTCTTGCCCAACCGTCGCCACGTCAAAGCTGTGCGCATGCGCGCTCGCCCAACTGCGCAAGTCCGTACGGTGCGCAGTGTCTGATGCCAGCTGGTGTATCTTTTGAGCAAGTGCTTGCGCGTCACCGGGCGGGACAAGCAGATCTGCGCCACTGCCTGTCATGACCGTGCGAAACCCCTCATTGTTTGCCGCCACCGGAAGTGCACCAGCGGCCATGGCTTCGATCAGGACAAGTCCGAAGCTCTCTCCATGTACAGCAGGGGCCGCGAAAATATCGGAGCTGGCGATCAAGACGCGTGCTTCCGCGTTGTTGGGCGGAGGCTGGAATTGAATGTTGGTCAGTGCATGCTGCTTGGCGTAGGCGCGCAGTGCATCCTCTTCCTCGCCGCTTCCCGCGATGATGAGCTCGGCATTGGGCAGTTTGTTTTGCAGGTTGCGCCACGCCTCCAGCAGAACGGCCACCCCTTTGCGCGTCTCTAGGCGACCCATGTAGGTGACACGGAAGCTGTCAGAAGAATGAGTTGCCTCTGCTGCTACGCGCCAGGAAGAAAGGTCGATTGCCGGGGGCAGGATCAACGGTAACGGGTTTGCATTTTCAGCCTTCCACTGCGTGTAAGGAGCGTCAGATGGGACAACGACGCGACTGATACGCCGATTAAAGTAATGTCCAACGCGGCGCAGCGCCCAAGACATTGGATCAAAGCTTTCGCTTTCCGGTAGGGTTGCATGGAAGGTGGCGATCGCAGGCAGCTTCAAGGCGCGCCACATTTGCCACGGCAAGAGCGGGGTCCATGGAGTGTGCATATGTACGACGTCTGCGCCCCAGTTTTTCAAAGCAACTACCGCCTTAGCGCGCTGGGCACGGGTGGCGCGGCTGACCTCAAAGGCGGTGCCGTGGATCGCGAAGGGCCGCGCGGTGCCAACTGTCATGAGGCTCTCTTCGCGGTGATCTGGATTGCCGGGAGGAGCGACGATGCGGACGTCATGACCCTGATCACGCAGCCATGCCGATAGGTCGCGCACGTGGGATTGCACGCCGCCGGGGCGGTCCATCGCATAGGGGGTGAGCTGAACGATTTTCATGGTGTGGCCTTTGGCAGGTGTTTGCGAGGCAGGCGCGGCAGATACCCCGAAAGCCGCAACTGTAGAAGGCTGGCGAGGCCAAATGCAAACACTGCGGGAAGCGTGGCGGCCAACAGAGGTGGCAGGACACCATGGATGCCAAGCGCCCAGAACACTTTGACGGAGACCACGGAGAGATAGCCAATGGCTGCGAGGGCCAGTAGCAGGAAGGGCGAGAGGCGGCGACCAACCGCGCCTTGGCTTGCCAGACTCACGCCGAGGAAGGCGAAGATGGCCGGCAGGAAAATCGCCACTTTGCGCACGGCAAGCGCGGTTGCCGCGTCCGCGGCGACAGCTGCATCTGGTGCTGCGGCGATGGTGCGGAGCGCCGCGTTCGGAAGGTAATAGGCATCCACGCCGAACCAGCGCACGATTTCGGGATCTAAGTTGAATGGCATATCGAGGCGCGGCTCTGCGCTTGGGGCGCTGGTGTTTGCAACGTCCCAGACTGTGACGTCTTCGAAGGTCCAGACACCGTTATGAAAGCTAGGATGCGCGGCGCGTGCATGTAGCACGTGTGTGAGTTTCGGTTCCGTCAGCCCGTCAAACAGCATCACGTCATTCAGTTTTGGGTTTTCGCCTCTCGTGAGTGTTGCGCGCAGGGCGCGGGTGTCATCGATCACCCATTGCGTGCCCATGTCCGTTTCGTTGTACCGCTTGCCGTAGTCGCCCAGATTGGCTGCGACCTGCCTTGCAACAGCTTCGGGGCGCAGCCAGTTTTCGCCCGCCATTTGTATGCCACCCAGTAAAAGGCCGGAAATCAACAGGGCGGCAATACGGAAGCTGGGGCCAGCGCCCGCGGCGGCGAGGATCACATCGTCTTGCCTCTGGTGACGCAGCAGAGTGACGACAAATCCCCCTGCGAGGCAGGCCATGGTGAGCAGACGGGTGACAATGTCCACGCTGCGATAGCCAATGTAGGGCAGCAGAACGGAGATCAGCGAAGCATCGGTAGCCTGTGCCTGCGCTTGAACGGAGCCCAGCCATTTGGCGAGATCGATGGCAAGCGCCACAACAAGCAGCGTGAACATCATAAACCCAATGGCGGCGAGATCCCCGCGCACCATGGCACGTACCGCAAGGCCTGTATGGCGCTGCGCAATCATCGGCGCACCTCTGGCTTCATGAGCGCCTCTCCGCGCCAGATCAGATAGGCGAGCGGCGGGCCAAGGTAGAGCCCGGCGGCTGCGGCGCAGATCAGAGCTGTGGGCAGGCTTGATGCGAATCCGGAGAGGATCGCCCCACTGGCGACATCGTTGCTCATCATGATGAGCACGGCCAGTGGCAACGCCACAAAGCGTAACGGCCCGCCACCGCCTGCGACGAGTGCTGCCAATGCCAAAAGGCCAGCCATAGGCACCATCAATGCGCGGGACAGAAGCCGGGTGATCTGCCCAGCTTCGGCCTCAGAGAGGCTGAGGAGCTTTTCTGCGGCACCGCGTGTGGTGTCGGTTTGAGGCAGAGCGTCGGTCATGGAAAAGGCGAAGTCGGCAGATTTTGTGGCGAAGCTGTTCAGCGGTCTGATCGCGGTGTCTGTAGTCGGATAAGGGCCTTCAAGGACATTGAGCGCTTGCAGCTCGATCGTATGCGTGTCGGAGGGAGGCGTATTGGCGACATGCCAGTTTTCAGAATTGGCGGTGCGCCAGCCTCCTTTGATGTCGGGTTGAAACACAAAGAGGTGACCACGTTGATCACTGTGCGCTTCAGAGGGCGTGGCAATGAAGGTGGTGTCGCGCAGGGTTTGCAAGGTGGTCTCACTGCCGCCTTCTTGAATGCGGGTGAGAACATACTCTTTTTGCAGAGCGATCAGCGCAAGGCGCTCTCCAAATTTGGCGCTGGGCAAAATCAGGCCGGCATTGGCAAAGCTCAGCGCACCACCGATGAGGCCAAAGGTCAGTACAAAGCTGACGACGCGCCCCCAATGCACGCCTGCTGTGGCGAGGATCATCAGCTCGCCACGATTGCGGGCGTCCTGCGTGGCAAAATATGTGGCGATCAGGAGGCCCATTGCGAGGACAAGATCCAAAATTTCCGGCACTTTGAAGCTCAAAAGATGTGCCACATCCAGAGGGCCACCGCCCAAGCGCAGAGCATGTTCGAGCAGCGTGGTGAAACTTTCGGCGAGGAAAATTGCCTCAATCACCAGCAACAGCAAAAGCAACCGCAAGAAAAGCGGTTTGCCCAGCACACGCAGCACTGGCAGACGCAGGAAGGTTACCAATCGGCTCATACGCGGAGTTTTGACATCTGAGGAGCCGTAGGCAAGATGCTCACCACAATTGGATCAGGAAATGGACAACCACGAGCCCGGCACTGGCAGAAATCCAGCTGTCGAGACTGTCCAAAAGACCACCCTGCCGTGCGAGAACGCGGGGGTAATCTTTCACCCCAGCGATGCGTTTGTGGCGGGAGGCTGCGAGATCTCCCGCCACCGCAAGCGCGCCTACAAAGAGCGCCGTTGCGGTCGCAATGAGCGGCGAAAAGTCCCAGACGGTGGACGCAGCCACCAAGGCGATGACAAGAGCGAGTGCGCCCCCTGCGAGGCCTTCATAGGTCTTGTTGGGGCTGAGGACAGGGAAGGCTTTGTTGCGTCCGATCAAACTGCCGGTCAGTAGCGCAAAGCTGTCAAAGATTTCGACCAGCACATATGCTGTGAGCATGAGTGCCGTCAGAGCCGGATGTGCTGCCCCATAAGCGAGAAGGGCCAAAGGCAGTATTGGAAAGAGAAGCACGTCAGTGGCAGCACCTTTGACAGACCGTGCCATGATCTGGCGCGCAAAGAGCAGAAACCAGAGCCCTGCACAGGCAATGGCCACCGGGGCAAAGAGTGCACTGAGCACGGTGAGGCCAGCGGCGGAGATTGCGGCGAGGATCACATGGGTCTGCTCTGACAAGCGCAAGGTTGCGACTTCGTAACCAATGCGGGCAGCGGCGAGTGCGAGACTTGCAATCAGGGCTTTTGGCCCCAAAAGAAAAAGCGCCAGAAGGCAGAGCAGGATCAATGTGGCGCTGAACAACGTGGCCAACAAATCGAGGCTCTTGCGGCGAATATTGGGGATCAGCGTCAGCAGCAGGAGAAGCAGGAACCCGGTCCCGATCAGGACCGCAGCAACCATAGAAATGTCTTGTACGGTGGGCGTGGTCATTGCGTGTTGTGTTGCGAAATAATGCGTTTTTGGTGCCAGCGCAGAAGCGGTGACAGCAGACTGCCAAGCCGGTTGAGCGCTGCCATCTGAAAGCCAGGCGCCACTGAGGGGCGACCTGCCCTCATGCCCGCGATAAGGCGTGCGGCAATATCTTCTGGCTGCCAAAGGCCACCGCCCTCTGTGATCTTTTGAGTGGCAGCGGGTTTGGTGCGCTTTTCTTCCAGCAATTGGGGGGTGTCTGTGTCGGGGGGATATATCACCGTAGTGGTGATATTGGCGTCCGCCAATTCCAAGTGCAAGATCTCGCCCAAGCCCCGTAAAGCGAATTTCGAGGGTGCATAAGCGCCATAGCCATAGATGCCAAAGAACGCCGCACCAGAAGAGATCAGGCCAATATGGCCTCCGCCTGCCTGCGCCATGGGTTTGCTGAGTATCTGGACAAAGGTGAGGGTGCCAAAATAATTCACCGCCATATGGCGGCGGTGCAGATCCGGGCTTTGTGCACGAAACAGGCCCGGTTGGGCAATGCCGGCGCTGGCTATGGCCATTTCCGGTGCGCCGAGTTTGGCGAGCGCATCTTCCAGCGCGTCGGTCAGCGCAGGCTCATTGGCCACATCGACCGCATACGTCTCGATTTTGACCGCTGGCGCTTCTTGTAAGATTGCCTCGCGCGCGGCCAGCAAACGGCTGGCATCACGCGCGAACAGAGCCAGATCATGCCCCTTTATCGCAAGTTGCATCGCAGCGGCAAACCCAATGCCGCTGGAGCCGCCTGTGATAAAGGCGGCGCGCATCAGCTGCCCTCGTTGACAAACTTCAGCACAACATCATGTGCGTCGGTGTCTTCGATCTGCTCTGGGGGATGCTTAAAGAGGAAGGCGCTGGCCTCGGTGATGGGGCCCGCAAGGCCGCGATCCCGCGCGATACGTGCCAGACGGATCGCCACCAGCGCTTCAGCCGCTGCATTTGGGCTGTCTTCCACATCAAGGCGGACCTCGATGTTGGTGCGCGCACCACCAAAGAGGCGGCCTTCAAGGCGGACGTAAGCAACCTTGCGGTCGTTCAGCCATGGCACATAATCTGATGGGCCGATGCGAATGTCATTTTCATGCAGGCGCTCTTCCATCGCGGATTGCACCGCTTCGGTTTTGCTTTCTCGCTTGTTGGCAAGACGGGCGTTTTCACTCATGTTCAGGAAGTCTGTGTTACCGCCCACGTTGAGCTGATAGGTGCGGTCGATCTCAACGCCACGCATTTCAGCGAGATTTGCCAGCGTGCGGTGCAGGACGGTTGCGCCCATCTGTGCTTTGAAATCGTCGCCCAGAATCGGAATGCCTGCTGTGCGAAATTTGTCGGCCCATACAGGGTGGGACGCGATGAAAACAGGGATGCCATTTACCACGGCCACACCCGCTTCGAGCGCGCATTCGACGTAGAATTCGACCGCTTTTTGCGAGCCAACCGGCAGGAAGATGATCATGATCTCTGCTTCAAGCTCTTTCAGCTTGGCCACGATCTCTTCTTTGGTCATTGCCTCATCAGAGGACAGGCGGAAGCTGCGGTCTTCTGGGTTGGCCAGCATATGGGCGGCCACACCATCGAGATCAGGGCCGCGCAGGACTGGCGCGGTCTGGTCTGCGAGATCCGTGTGGAACTGTTCGGTGCAGTTTGGGGCGGCAAAGGCGGCTTCGGCGAGGGTTTTGCCAACTTTGCGGCTGTCCACATCAAAACCTGCGACGAGTTCGACATCTGCAGGCGTATAGCCTGCCAAATCTGGGAAGCTTACGCCCACGGCGTCGTCTCCCAGAGCGCGGCAATAGGAAACACCTTGAATCAGCGAGCTGGCGCAGTTGCCAACACCAACAATCACGGTGCGGATCGGAGAGGAAGTTGCTTGTGTCATTCTTTGAAAGCTCCACCGGAAACGGCAATAGTATGGGTCACATAACGCCCTGTTTGGGGGTCGGTTGAATAAAGATGCAGCTGCGTGACTTTCGGCAAAAGTCCGCTTTCGTCGACGTCGAGGTATCCGTAGATCAACTGATATTCGCGTCCGTCCTGTTCGGTAAACAGCGCAGCTTCAAACGGGGCAAGCTGGCGCAGTTCGATCTTGTGCGATTTCAGTGCGTTAAACGCTAGAGATTTTGACGTCGGAGTGTCGTGTGTATGTGTACGCACACCAAATCCAAAGATGCGCTCGTACCAACGCAGTTGCATGATTTGCCCTGCGTCCGCGTAGCGTCGCCAGAACACGGACACGGGTGCGCTCTGCGTCAGATTCCCGTCATCATCGTAAGTTGCCGTGTAGACGATTGTGTTGGCATTCATACTGCGCTGCAAAAAAAACAGCTGCCCCGGTTCGGTTGGGTGCGGAAAATCTGGATGCGCCAAAGGTAAGTCTTCGCTCACCTCAGAAGAAACAAGCTCTAGGTGCGGTTTGGCGTCTGCGTTCGTTGCTGTAAGTCCGAAGTTAAAGGCGAGAACCAAACACCAGAAAACCACAAACAGAGACCTGCTGCGATCACTCAGGGAATTGCCCTGAAAGCCCTTTTGAGCAGTCAGGAGCATTGGCTTATTCCGCGCTCATACGCTGCCGAAGGGCCGCAGCCGCTTCAGATGCCTTGGCGACTGCGTCAATCACCCGGTCCAGATCAGCTTCGCTGTGGGCCGCAGAAATAAAGAAGCGGATACGCGGCATGTCTTTGGGCACACCCACATGCACGACTGGCGGTGCGTATATGCCTTGCTGCATGAGAGCCTCTGCAACAAAAACGCATTCTTCTGGTGTTTCAAACAGGATGGGGACAACCGCTTCGCCAATGGCGGTGCCAGTGTCCAATCCCATTTCTGCAGCTTTGGTCAGGAAGTGGCGCGAATTGGCGCGCAGTTTGGCAACGCGGCTGGGTTCCTTTTTTAGGATATCCAACGCGGTGTGTGCGCTTGCAACTGTAGCGGGCGGCAATCCAACGGAATACACGAAGCCAGGCAAACAAAAGCGCATCCATTCAATAACATCGGCGTTAGCGGCGATGAACCCGCCGGAAGACGCAAAACTTTTTGAAAGTGTACCGATGGCAATTTCGACGCGGTTCGGATCTTCGCCGAAGTGTTCGCAAAGACCGCGGCCTGTTTCGCCAAGCACACCGTAGGAATGCGCTTCGTCCAGCAGAAGCCATGCGTCGTAGGAGTCTTTCAAATCCAGCAATCGCGGCAGGTCTGTGATGTCACCATCCATGGAGAACAGTCCGTCGGTGCAGATCAGCACGCGACCGTGGTCTGCGCGATGTTCGCGCAAAATACGCTCCAGATCGTCTAGATCATTGTGCGCGTAGGTTTCGTATCGTGCTTTTGCCCCGCGCGCGCCCATCACAATCGAGTTGTGGGCGAGTTCATCAACAATTACCAGATCGCGCGGCCCCAACAGCAGACCAATCACAGATACATTGGTGAGGTAGCCGGAAATGATCGACAGCACCCCGCCGACGCCCAAAAACTCCGCCATGTCCCGTTCGAGGGCCCGGTGGGCAAGCCGTTCACCGCCTACAAGTCTCGAGGCCCCCACGCCTGTGCCCTGTGCATCGATTGCAGCTTTTGCGGCGGCCGTGGTTTCGGGGTGATGCATCAGGCCGAGATAATCGTAGTGAGACAGCGATAGGTAGCCATTTGGCCATTGGTCAGACTTTGCTTCCAGCCCATCGGTTGCAACAAAGTATGGATGCCCGTTTTCGATCAGTGCGCGGCCGCTTAGTCGAAAACGGCGTTCTGCAAAGGACAGGAAGCTAGAGTCTTCAGTTTTCATACAAGTCTCCGCAGCCTGTGCTGCGTTGTCATTTATTCGATTTTTCAGCGATCCAAGGGCGCGCTGTGTGCGATGCATCAGTTGCGGAATTGCAATATGACTGCTTCGTGGCATTCGGTCCAGCACAATGCAAGCTCCTATTTCTTTCAGGGTGTGGCTTTTGCGCCTGTGTGACTTGGTGAACGTCTTTTGTGCAGAACCTGCGCCATTCATGTCCCTAGGAGCTTGCTCCAACCAAAATAATCATGTTCAGATGACACAAACGCACCGCCGCAAGGTGGATCCAAAAAAGCGTGGTTGGGGACTTCTGCTGTGACGGCACTATTGACTGTGAAAAATCTGGCTATTGGCTTTGAAAAGGCCAAGCCAGTGGTGGATGATGTCAGCTTTTCGGTGGCTCCCGGGAAAACACTTGCGCTGGTTGGGGAGAGTGGATCTGGCAAGACGCTGAGTTGTCGCGCTGCGCTGCGGATTTTGCCGCCAGCGGCGCAACTTCGCGGGGGGCAGATCGAGTTTTTGGGGCGCGATAGTGCGACACCGATCGATATAACCTCGCTGAGCGAGCGGAAGATGCGTAGCATTCGCGGCAATCGCATTTCGATGATTTTTCAGGAGCCGATGCGCTCTCTGTCGCCGTTGCATCGCATAGGCAATCAGGTCTCAGAAGCCTTGAAGTTGCACCATAATTTCGACGCAGCGCAGCGCAAGAAATTGGTTCTGGAGCAATTTGAACGTGTTGGGTTCCCCAATCCAGAACGCGTGTATGACTCTTATCCCTTTGAACTTTCCGGGGGGATGCGCCAGCGCGCTATGATTGCGATGGCGATGGTGGGGCGTCCCGATCTGTTGATTGCAGATGAGCCCACAACCGCACTGGATGTGACAACACAGGCGCAGGTTTTGGGGTTGATCAAAGATCTGCAAGCTGAAACCGGAATGGGTGTGATTTTGGTGACCCATGATCTGGGTGTTGTAGCAAATATGGCTGACGACGTGGTTGTGATGAACCGTGGGCGTGTGATGGAATCTGGGCCTGCGCCGTTGATTTTGCGCGACCCGCATCATCCCTACACCAAAGACTTGATGGCAGCTGCGCCTGAAATTCCTGCCACTCCAGCGGATCGGCCCAAAGAGGATGAACGTGATTACATCCTTGAGATGCGGGATGTGAACAAGACTTACGAGCTTAAGGCGTCTTCTCCATGGGGTGCTAAATCTGTTGTGAATGCGGTGCGCGGTGTCGATTTTGGCGTTGAGCGCGGCAAAACGCTGGCCGTAGTAGGGGAGTCTGGATCTGGAAAAACCACCTGTGCGCGTATGGCGCTTGGGGCGGAGCGTGCTGATTCTGGAGCGTCCATCCTATTTCGCGCTGAGCCGGGCGCTGAGCCCGTCAATTTGCAGGACCTGAATCGAGCGGAACGGCTGGCTTTTCAGCGTAAGGCGCAGATGGTGTTTCAAGACCCTTACAGCACGCTCAATCCTCGCATGAGAGTGAAAGACGCACTATGTGAGCCGCTTGAAATTCATGGCATCGGTAGCGCGTCTGAGCGTATTGACCGTGCCGTTGAAATTCTGCGATGGGTCGGGCTGAATGAAAACATGCTGACCCGCTATCCACACGCGTTTTCGGGCGGGCAGCGACAGAGGCTTTCGATTGCGCGGGCCTTGATGCTTGATCCGACATTCCTCGTTTGTGATGAGCCCACCTCAGCGTTGGATGTATCCGTTCAAGAGCAGGTTCTGGGCCTGCTAGAAGACATTCGAGATCGGCTCAATCTGAGCTATTTGTTCATCAGTCATGACCTCGCGGTTGTTGCGCGGATTGCTGATGAGGTCGCTGTGATGCGCGCTGGCTTGGTGGTCGAACAAGGGCCACCAGAGCAGTTATTCTATAATCCGCAGCATCCCTATACGAAGGCGTTGATTGCAGCTCAGCCTGAGCCCGATATTGCACGCCCCATCAACCTCAAGATCGTGGCACAGGGGGCGGGGGCGCCCTCGAGTTGGCCTGATGACTTCAGATTTGACGGTGTAAATGCACCGCCATTGAGAGAGACTGAGCCCGGACACAAGGTGCGTTACCATGCTTAAAAGACCTCTGACAGCTCTCGTTTTTGCGGTCTGTTCCGCGTTTGGAGTGGGCCAAGCGCATGCTCTGGAGATTCAGGAAAGCATGTTCTGGCAATCCGATGTTGCCTCTGGGACGTTGCCGCCCGTTGCAGAGCGGATTCCAGAGGTGCCGGAAATTGTCGATATGTCGCTGCGAAGCCGTGAATTTGGCGAACAGGGCGGGACACTGCGCACCATGGTCACGCGCTCCAAAGATGTGCGCCAGATGGTGGTGTATGGCTATGCGCGGCTCGTGGGCTACAATGAGCGCTACGAACTTGTGCCGGATCTACTTGCGGGAATAGACAACGAGAGCGACAAAAAATTTACGATGCGTCTTCGACCCGGACACAAGTGGTCAGATGGGCATCCGTTTACATCAGAAGATTTCCGATACTGGTGGGAAGATGTGGCCAACAACGAATTGTTGTCTCCTTCTGGACCTGTCGACTTTCTGCGCGTTGAGGGCGAACTGCCTAAAGTGACGTTCCCGGATGCGCACACTGTCATCTATGAGTGGTCCAAGCCCAATCCGCAGTTTTTACAGATGCTCGCTGAGGCGCGGCCACCTTTCATTTACCGGCCTGCGCATTTCATGAAGCCATTTCATGCCAAATACACGAATGAAGATGAGCTAAGTGAACGTTTGTATGAGGCGCGGGTGCGCAGTTGGGCAGCCCTGCACAATCGCCAAGACAACATGTACAAATTCGACAACCCTGATCTGCCAACGTTGCAGCCGTGGATTTTGGCGACAAAAGATGGGAAGAGCCGCTTTCTGTTTGTGCGCAACCCCTATTACCATCGGGTCGACAGCAACGGTGTGCAGCTGCCCTATGTTGATGTTGTCGAGATGCAAGTGGTCGCGCCGGGGCTCGTTGCCGCCAAAGCAAACGCTGGTGAAGTGGATCTGCAAGCGCGTGGCTTGGATTTCAAAGACACAGCGATCTTGAAAAAGGGTGAGGCACAGGGCGGATATACAACCAAGCTGTGGGGCAATGGCACCGCAAGCCAGATCGCGATTTATCCAAATCTCAACTACAATGATGAGGGATGGCGCGAAACATTGCGCGACGTGCGGTTCCGCCGTGCGTTGTCTTTGGCCATAAATCGCAAAATCATCAATCGCGGCCTTTATTTCGGTTTGGCCAAACAAGGCGGCATGACGGTGCTGCCGGTGAGCCCGTTCTTTAAGGAAAAAAACCGCGATGCCTGGGCTATCCGGGATGTAGACCAGGCCAATGCACTCTTGGATGAAATGGGTCTCGATAAGCGTGACAAAAACGGCTACCGCACCTTGCCAGACGGGCGGCCTGTTTGGGTGGTGATTGAAACGGCAGGTGAACGCCAAGAGGTGGAAAATGCCTTGCAGATCATCACTGACAATTGGGCCGAAATTGGCGTGAAGCTTATCATGCGCCCCCTTGAGCGCGACATTCTGCGCAACCGTGTCTACGCTGGTGAGACCATGGTCTCGACCTGGTTTGGCTGGGACAATGGATTGCCGCAAACCTACACCTCTCCCGGTTATCTTGCACCGTGGGATCAGGCGTTTCAGGCTTGGCCGAAGTGGGGGCAGTATCACCAGACTCATGGAGAAGTGGGTGAGCCACCCGATTTGCCGGCGGCCATTGAGCTAAATGATTTGGCGCATCAGTGGACCAAAGCCTACACCAGCGTGGATCGGGCCGTGATCTGGCAACGGATGGTGGATATCCATGCCGAGAATGTCTTTGGCATTGGTCTTTTGAATGGTGCACCCCAACCCGTCGTGGTGTCCAATCGCTTGCGCAATGTGCCCGACAAGGCCATCTGGGCCTGGTCCCCAGGCGCGCATTTCGGGGTGCATCGCCCTGATGAATTCTTTTTTGTGGAATAGGAGCACGGAATGGCCCTGCTGCGGTTCGCGGTTTTCCGGTTTCTGACTATGCTCGCCACGCTCGTGGTGGTGTCGGTGTTGGTGTTTGTGATCATCAATCTGCCGCCGGGAGACTACCTGTCTAATCAGATCAATGAGTTACGTGCGACCGGGCAATCCAATGGGATCGCCAAGGCAGAGTTCCTTCGGCAGGAGTATTCCCTCGATCAGCCGTTGTTGAAGCAATACCTGATCTGGGCGGGTTTCATGCCGGGGCCGCATGGGTTTGCCGGGCTACTTCAAGGCGAATTTGGCTGGTCTTTTGAATTTGACAAGCCGGTGGCCGATCTTGTGGGCGGCGCGCTTTGGATGACAGTGCTTGTCAATCTTGCTGCGGTGCTTTTCATCTATGCTGTGGCGTTGCCGCTCGGGGTTTTGGCGGCCGCCAAATCCAAAACTTGGATTGACTATACATCTGCATTCATCGGTTATCTTGGCCTCGCCACACCGAACTTTTTGCTGGCATTGATCCTGTTTTACTATGGCAACCGCTATCTCAACCTGCCCATTGGCGGCTTGATGGATCCGCAGTTTGAAGGTGAGCCGATGAGTTTTGAGAAGATGAAGTCAGTGCTCATTCACCTGATCATTCCAACATTCGTCATCGGCACCTCTGGCGCGGCGGCCATGATGCAGCGACTGCGGGCAAACCTGCTTGATGAGCTTGGAAAACCCTATGTGGAAACGGCGCGCGCTAAGGGAATGAGTGAACCACGTATGCTCAGCAAATACCCCCTACGTGTGGCGTTTAACCCCTTTGTGGCCGATATCGGCACGCTGTTGCCGTCTCTGGTGTCAGGGTCAGTTCTGGTGTCGGTGGTTTTGGGCTTGCAGACCATTGGACCGCTCTTGCTGTCCGCACTTAAGTCTCAGGATCTGTTCCTGTCAGCCTTTGTGTTGATGTTTGTGGCGCTTCTCACACTGATCGGCACTCTGGTGTCTGATCTGTTGCTCGCGCTGCTTGATCCGCGCATTCGATTTGGAGGGCGGGAGCGATGAGCATTCAGCCAGACGGGCGGTTTGTCGATCAGGCGCCGTATAATCCGGAAGCCGCCGCGGAAGCGCGCAGTGCGGAATTGGATATGTCCAATGCGCGCTTGCTTTGGCTCCGGTTTAAGCAACACAAGCTGGGGCTGGTTTCCGGGATCTTTTTACTACTGGCGTATTTTTCGCTGCCTTTTGCCGGGTTTATCGCACCTTACGGGCCCAATGAGCGGTTGGAGGACTACATCTATGCTCCGCCGCAGCGGATGCATTTCATTCATGACGGGCGTTTCATCGGCCCGCATGTTTATCCGACCACGGCGGAAATGGATCTGGAAAGCTTCAGTTGGAAATATGTGCCGGATACCGACACACCAATGATGCTCGATTTTTTCTGTGAAGGGGCTGACTACAAGCTCGCAGGCTTCATTCCGTCCAACACGCACCTATTTTGCGCACCTGATGGGGCCACACTATTTTTGTTTGGGGCTGATCGTCTGGGACGGGATGTGTTCTCTCGGATCCTCTATGGCGCTCAGCTTTCGCTGACGGTGGGTCTTGTGGGCATCACGGTTTCCTTTGTGATTGGCATCATTTTGGGCTCTATCGCAGGGTATTTTGGTGGCTTTCTGGATTGGATCATCAACCGTGTGATTGAAATCCTGCGCAGTTTGCCGGAGTTGCCCTTGTGGCTCGCTTTGTCCGCAGCAGTTCCCTCCCACTGGGGACCCGTGGCGGTGTTTTTCATTATCTCGATCATCCTTGGTATTCTCGACTGGCCGGGCTTGGCCCGTGCGGTGCGCTCCAAATTCCTGAGTTTACGGGAAGAAGAGTTTGTCAAAGCGGCGGAGATGATGGGCGCAAAGCCCAGTCGGGTGATCAAAAAGCACCTTTTACCCAACTTTCTCAGCCACCTGATCGCAAGCGCGACATTGTCTATTCCTGCAATGATCTTGGGGGAAACGGCGCTGAGCTTTCTGGGGCTTGGCTTGCGCGCACCAGCGGTGAGCTGGGGGGTGATGCTTAATGACGCGCAAAATCTTGCGTCGATTGAAATCTATCCCTGGACCGCGATCCCGATGTTGCCAATTGTAGTCGTGGTTTTGGCGTTCAATTTCTTTGGTGATGGCCTGCGGGACGCGATGGATCCGAACCGAAGCTAAAACTGAAAGAGGGTGGTACCGGACCAGCCTCAGTGCTTAGAGCTAAGTCTCGAAAGCTTTAATGGCAGACAGAAAAGAGTGGTCGCCGAGCGGCCGCGCTCAGTTTGCGGCGGGTTTCCTCAAAGAGGGAAGACGCTGCATTTACCAAAGTCTGCTCTTCTGCATCCCATTTTGTTTCGGGTTTGGGTGGCGCCTCTGGCTCCGCCTGTGGCTCTTCTGGCGTTTCGCGCTTTGTGTATGTCTGGCTTTTGGGTTTGGTTTTGCTTGAGCGGTGCGGCTTTTTTGAAGGTGCGCTGCTGTCTTTTGCTTCTTCTTCCGCCTCTATCTTGGAGCGGTGATAGGCCAAGGCGTCAAATGCTGCATTGATGTCAGCCATGCGCAGGCTGGCTTCTTCAGGGTCGTTTTTCGCAAGATCCGGATGATACCGTCTTACCAGTTTGCGCCACGCGGAACGCATCTCTTTGTCAGAGACATCTGGTGTCACTTCAAGCAGTTCATAGGCGCGCTCAATCTCAGGCGACATTTCACCCCCTCCGCAGACCGATCCCATGGTCCGCAACAAATCCCACCTTTTTGCTAGCGCGTTTACCCTTTGTTTAAAAGTAGAGACGGCGCGAATGGTTAACGGTGGCGCGAGGCCAATCGCGAAATTTTACGTGTTTGGACCTCTATTTGTGGACGTGATCCCATTTGGAAAAAGCCAAACCTCGCGCTGCACCTAAGGTCTTTTTGTTCCCGTCATCCTTGGGTTGCTTAATCAGCGATCATCGCCGCCAGAGGCCTCTTCCAGCGCATCCTCATCAATGGCGGCTTCGACTGCGCCCACCACCGCTTCGCGTTGTTTCGGGGTTAGCTCTTCGCCTTTCTCTTCATCAGCAATGCGCACCGTCACTTCGCGGTGTGCAAATTTGACCCCTTCACGCGCAAAGAGTTCGCGAATTTCCTGATAGACTTTCTTACGCACAAGCCATTGATCGCCCGGTTTTGTCATGAACTTCACTCGGATGATCATCGCGCTGTCCTGCATTTCAATCACGCCCTGTGATTTCAACGGTTGGATAAAGTTGTGACCAATGACCGGATCATCCAGCAGCTCAATACCAAGCTTTTTTACCAGTTTGCGCACACGCTCAACATCCGTGTCGTAGGTGACGCGCAGCTTTAGCTTCATAATCACCCAGTCGCGAGAATAGTTGGTCAAATATTGAATCTCTCCAAATGGGATCGTGTGCAAAGGGCCCAAATGGTGGCGCAGTTGGAAGGACCGCACGGAAATCTTCTCGACCGTCCCTTTTACAGAGCCAATGTCGATGTACTCCCCTTTGCGGAATGCATCGTCAAACAGGAAAAAGGCGCCAGAAAAAATATCCCTCACCAAGGATTGCGCGCCAAAACCGACTGCGAGGCCAATCACACCAGCACCAGCGAAAAGCGGGCTGACGTTCACGCCCATTTCCAGGAGAGCGATCAGGAGGATCGAGACGACGATAATGACGAGGATAAAACTGCGAAACAGCGGGAGCAATGTTGCCAGACGACTTGCACCAGTGGCGCCACCTTCGTCGCCGGGTTCAACACTTTCGGTTTCACCTGCTTCGTCTTGGATTTTGGTGTCCACCCAAATGCGAAAGGCGTGAAACAAGATGTAGCCAATGAAGCAAATTATGGCCACATCCAGAGCTTTGTCGAAGACGCTGGTCTGGGCCATCATCTCTTCTGCACCGAAAATAGTTAGTGCTGCATAGAGACCAGAGACCAGTGCTAGGATGCCCGCCACGCGGCGCGCAAGATCCTCAAAGGTATGTATGCTGCTGGATTGCATGTGTTGCTTGAACGCGCGCAGTTCTTCGTCTGTACCTTCACTCTCAATGATATCATCTGCTTCTGCTGGTTGTGCGGCGACTTCATGGGCGGTGCCTTCTATCGGGGGATGCGCCTCTTCTGCTTGCAGTTTTGCGGCTTCTTGTTCCGCTTCTGCGCGTTCTGCGGCTTCGTTGGCGGCGCGCACTTTGCGCGCGCGCTCGAAATAGCGTTCGATTGCAAAGTTGAAGGTCGCATAGACCACAATTGTGGCTGCAAAAATCATATATGCGCCGGCAATCGGCGGAATAGAAAGTTCGTTCCCTAGGACAATGTCGAAGGCTTGCTCTGTAAAACCGTAGACCACGTAGAGCATGAACACCGGGGCCCAGAGTATGCTGATCAGCCGGACGGGGAGGCTGGCTTCTGCGATTGTTTTGCCATTGCGAATGGCATTGGAGATGGCGTTGCGGTTCACCAAAACCATTGCCAAGTTTCCGATGGCAAATACGGTCAACAGCACAAGGGTCATGACCGCAAAAACGTCATAGTTCAGGCCCAGCTGTTTCAGCCATTCCCCAAAAAAGGCGGTGCAGATGTTAAGTGCGCCCAAAGTGAACATCCAGCGATGTAAGCGTTTTGCATCGCGAGACGAGAAACTGGGAATGCGATACTGGTCGAGGTAAGGCGAAAGGATCATGCGCCAGACAAGGGCGACTAAACGGCTAAGTCCGTAAGCGACAAAAATAGAAATCAACGTGAAGCGGATGGCGCTGTCTTCTTCGCCGCCGATTATCGAGGACACGACGACGCCCATAATGGCGGCTACAACCATGGAAAACGCGACGCCGATGAGCCCACCTACGAAGCGGACCACCAAGAAAGGGAGTTTTTCTGAATATCCCTGCGGGTTCTTTTTGATCATTGGCATGACAAAGCGCGCCGCAATTTTCGGACCATAGATCCTGCGCTCTGCAAGGGCACCGACCAAGAAGAAAGCCAAGCACCACAACAGTGTTCTGACAAACGCCATTATGGTGCCATCCGGGCTTGAGGCGCGCAAAATGAACTGCACTTCGTTGATGGCTGCTGGAAGGGCGTCCAGGCGTTTCAGAAAGATACTGCGGACTTGATCCATTTCTGATTGAGCGCGCATTAGAAATGCGTCTGTTTCCTGCGTGGCTGTGGCGACGCCGACAGAGTCGTTCGCTGTGTTTGTTTCACCCAGCGTGCTGGTGCCATCCGGTTGCAAGATGATCACTTGCACCCCGGTGTTTGCGGCTTCTTGCATAAGCTTGTTGAGTGCGTCGTCGCCACTGCTTTCCGAAGGCGGAGTGCTGCCAGTGCTTGGCAAAAGCGCCGCCGTTTGTGCCGAGGCCACAATCGGCAACAGTAGGATCATGCAAATGCTTGCAAGCAGGTGACGCAACATTTCGGACTTGCCCCTCAAATCAGTCTCTATTTTGGTCTAGCCTTTAGTGGCGTTTCGCGCAAATGGCATCGTGCGTGTGCGCAAGCGAGCGGTCGAAACCGCGCATGTGAGGTGTTAGGGCGTGACAAGCTTTGGTAAACAGGGTAGCGCCTGAAACAAACGGAGAGCAGCGCAAGCGAGCGGAAGGACTGGGCACAGGTGACCCATACAAGAACAGAGAAAATCGCTGTTTTAGGCCTTGGCTATGTGGGGTTGCCACTGGCCCTTGGGCTTGCGCGTGCGGGATTTAATGTTGTTGGTTTTGACACCAACCCCAAGCTGATTGAAGGGTTGTCGGCTGGACGTGATCCCAACGGGGAAGTCGCAGCAGACTCGCTTGCCAAGACGTCTGCGGTGTTCAGCAATGCGCCCGATACGCTCAAAGGCTGCACGGCGTTTATCCTTTCCGTGCCGACCCCGATCACAGACGCGAAAGCCCCTGATCTTGGGCCGGTTCTTGGGGCATGTGACACCATTGCGCCGTACCTCACTTCCGGTGCGCTGGTGGTGCTGGAAAGCACGGTTTACCCGGGTGTCACCGAAGAGGTTTGCGGCCCCGCGTTGGCGCGTGCAAGCGGACTTGTCGTTGGTGCAGACATAAAGCTGGCTTACTCACCGGAGCGCGTGAACCCGGGGGATGCGGAACATACGCTGGAAAATGTGGTCAAGGTCGTAGCCGCACAGGATGCGGAGACGCTCTCGCGTGTTGAGGCGATCTACGCACCAGTGATCAAAGCTGGGCTGCATAAAGCCAGTTCGATCAAAACCGCAGAGGCCGCAAAGGTGATCGAAAACACGCAGCGGGATTTGAATATCGCTCTCGTAAATGAGTTTTCGTTGATCTTTTCGCGTATTGGGCTGGATACGTTAGAAGTGCTTGAGGCCGCTGGCACCAAATGGAACTTTTTGCCATTTAAGCCTGGTCTGGTCGGCGGGCATTGTATCGGGGTGGATCCCTATTACTTGACATTCCGCGCAGAACAGCTTGGCTATCATCCTGAGGTCATTCTGGCAGGGCGACGGATCAATGATCACATGGGCCGTCATGTGGCGCAGGAAATGATCAAAGGCATGTTGTCTAAGGGCACCAATCCTGCGGGCGCGCGTGTTCTGGTGATGGGATTGGCGTTTAAAGAAAACTGTGCAGATACGCGCAACACCCGCGTCGCAGACATTGTGGACGAATTACAGAGCTACAGTGTGGCGGTGGATGTCTGGGATCCGTGGGTCGATCCAGATGCTGTGCATGCTGAATATGGCATCACACCTATTCAAAAGCCTGAAAACAGGGCATATGACGGTGTTGTCGTTGCCGTTGCGCATCGCCAGTTTACAGATATGGGAAGTAAAGCAATCAGAAACCTCGGAAAATCCGAGGCATTGCTTTACGATATCAAAGGTGTGCTGCCCAAGTCCGAGTCGGACCTGCGGTTGTAATGAAGGTGGGGCGAAATTTGTCTGAGGTGCATTCGATGACAGGTGATCTGGCGGTCAATGCTTCCCCGCGAGTGCTGCTTTACAGCCACGACACATATGGCCTTGGCCATTTGCGCCGCTCTCGTGCGCTTGCCACTGCCATAACTCAGGCGGACAGCCGCATCTCTGCGCTGATTTTGACAGGGTCGCCGGTTGCGGGGCGGTTCCCGTTCCCAGACAATGTAGACCACATCCGTTTGCCTGGTGTCACAAAGACTTTGGATGGCAACTATGAAAGCGAACGCCTCGGTTTACATATCGACGAAACCACGGCGCTGCGGGCTGGCCTGATCAAGGCGACCGTTGAGCACTTTGATCCTGACATCCTGATTGTGGACAAAGAGCCCACAGGCTTTCGTGGCGAATTGTTGCCTGCCCTTGAATGGTTGAAGCTGAAACGTAAGGCGCATCTGATCTTGGGCCTGCGCGACGTGTTGGACGAGCCCAAAGTGCTTGCCGCTGAGTGGGCACGTAAAGGGGCTGTTGAGGCGGCAGAGCGGTACTATGACGAAACTTGGGTTTACGGGTTGCGCTCAATTTATGATCCAACCGCCGGGCTTGAGCTTTCCGACAGTTTTCGCGAACGCATGACCTTTACGGGCTATTTGCAGCGCGAAGCATTCAGCGATGATACTGCACCTGAGGAGCCATATATCCTCGTCACGCCCGGTGGCGGCGGAGATGGTGCAGGTATGGTCGATCTTGTGCTTTGTGCCTATGAGCAAGATCCAGACCTCTCTCCGCGTGCGGTGCTTGTCTATGGGCCTTTCCTATCGGGGGAAGTACGCGCAGATTTTGAAGCGCGTGTGGCGAAGCTGAATGGGCGAGTGCATGCGGTTGGTTTTGACAGCCGCATGGAGACTTTGATGGACGGGGCGCAAGGCATCGTATCAATGGGAGGCTACAACACGTTTTGTGAGGTGCTCTCGTTCGATAAACCGGTGGTTATTGTGCCGCGCACGCGCCCTCGTATGGAACAGCATATCCGCGCAAGCCGCGCCGAGGCGCTGGGTTTGGTTCGCATGTTGGATGAGCGCCGCGATGGCTTTACGCCAGAGGCGATGATCGCCGCCATTCGCGGATTGCCAGATCAACCGAAACCCAGCAACGCGTTTGTACCTGGGCTGTTGGATGGTCTGGATGTGGTTTCAGAACGCACACTGGCGATGCTGGGTATTTCTGCGCTTAAAACGAAGTCGAAGGCACAAGGCGTCGCATGAAGCCAGAAAGACCGAAGCTGGCAGTGGTTGTCAAAGGATGGCCGCGCCTTTCAGAGACGTTTATCGCACAGGAATTGGTGGCTCTGGAGGAGATGGGCTACGATATGGAGCTCTGGTCGCTGCGGTTTCCGACCGATAAAAAGCGCCACCCTCTGCATGACCGGCTGAATGCTCCGGTGCACTATCTGCCAGAATATTTGCACCAAGAACCCATGCGCGTTTTGCGTGGGGTTTTGGCGGGCGTGCTAAAGCCGAGGTTTTGGCGTGCGGCTAAGTTATGGCTGAAAGATCTGCGGCGCGATGGGACGCGCAATCGTGTGCGCCGTTTTGGTCAAGCCTGCGTTCTGGCACATGAATTGCCGAAAGATATTGATCTGCTGTATGCGCATTTCATGCACACGCCGGCCTCTGTGACGCGATATGCGGCAATCATACGTGGTTTGCCTTGGTCTGTGTCAGCACATGCCAAAGACATTTGGACCTCTCCGGATTGGGAGAAACGGGAGAAGCTGCAGGCCTCCACACATGGGGCGGCATTTCTGGCCACATGCACTGGGGTGGGTGCTCGGCACTTGGCTGGGCTCGCCGATCAAGAAAGCCGCGTCGAATTGGTGTACCACGGTTTGGATCTGTCCCGCTTCCCTGAGCCGCCAAAACCGCGTGCCCCGGATGGGGGGGTGCGGTTTCTGTCAGTTGGGCGGCTGGTTGAAAAGAAAGGCTTTGATCGTCTGATCACGGCCCTTTCACTTTTGCCAAAGGATTTGGAGTGGCGCTGGGAGCACATCGGCGGGGGGGATCTTGGCGCTTCGTTGAAGGCAGATGCCGAACGGTTGGGCATCGTAGATCGGATCGTCTGGCGCGGTGCATGTGATCAGCCAGAGGTGATTGAGGCTTTGCGTGTATCAGACGTTTTTGTATTGCCCAGTCGCATCGCAGGGGATGGAGACCGCGATGGCTTGCCCAATGTCTTGATGGAGGCAGCCAGTCAAAAGCTATGTATCTTGTCTACGCCTGTTTCGGCCATTCCGGAATTTATCACAGATGGGGAGCATGGTGTGCTGAGCAGTGATGCTCCTGATGCGCTGGCTGATGCTATGGAGCGCTTGGCGCGTGATCCGGCGCTTAGGATGAAATATGCGGAGGCGGCCTATCTGCGCCTGATCACATCCTTCTTGATGCAGCCGGGTATTGCGCAACTGGATAAGCGGTTGCAAGCTGCGGTGACGGTGGATCAGAAGGGATAAGATGATGGGGCGGATCGCGTTTTATGCGCCCTTGAAATCGCCGAACCATACGGTTCCGTCTGGAGAGCGGGAGATTGCCCGCAACCTGATGCAGGCTTTGGCGGTCGATGACGTCGTTCCTGTTCTGGCATCTGAGTTTCGCAGTTTTGAGAAACAGGGAGACGCTGCGCAGCAACAAGTGCTCATCGCGCAAGCCACGCAAGAAGCTGACAAGCTGATCGCGCGCGGCAAGGCAGAGGGCTGGCAGGCTTGGTTGACTTATCACAATTACTACAAGGCCCCAGATCTTCTTGGGCCCTTGGTGACGCAGGCGCTGGGTATTCCGTATCTCCTTGTTGAAGCCACGTTGGCCAATAAACGTTTGGATGGACCATGGGACGCTTTTGAACGCCGCGCCAAAACTGCGTGCCAAGCGGCAGATGTGATCTTTTCCTTTACCGAACGAGATGCGATGGCTTTGCGCGCTGAACTGGGGGCTGAGAAGCTTGTCTCATTCCCCCCCTTTGTGGCGCTGGAACGGTTGCCGGAAATTGCTAAACCAGAAGCGCCTATCGTATTGGTGGCAGGTATGATGCGCGCGGGGGACAAATTTGCCTCCTATCAGATTATTGCCGACACCCTTGCGCAGATGCCTGACCAAGATTGGCAGCTTGAGGTTGCTGGCGATGGGCCAAAACAGGCTGACGTTGCAGCACTGTTGGCGCCATTTGGCGCACGCGTCCGTTTTCTTGGACAGCTGGATGCCGCTGGCATGGCTGCCGCCTATGCCCGAGCGAAGGCGTTTTTCTGGCCCGGGGTGAACGAGGCGTTTGGCATGGTTTATTTGGAAGCCCAGGCGCGTGGAGTGCCCGTCATTGCGGAAGATCGCCCAGGTGTGCGGGAGGTTGTTGACCCATCGGGGCTGGTTGCACAGGGCTCCCCAAAGAGTCTCTCTGATGCTTTGATAAGCGCGCTTTTTGATGCGTCATACCATCTGCAACGATCTGAAAAGGCACGTGCATTGATTGCGGCGCACCACCTGCTGCCAGCCGCGCGTGACACCCTTTGGAGTGCGCTACGACCACTATTGAAAGAGAAAACATGATCAAATTTGCGATGATGCGTCATGGTCATACGGCCTGGAACCGCGCTCACCAGATTCAGGGGCGCACCGACATTCCATTGGATGATCAGGCCCGTGCAGATTTGTCTGCGTTTGCATTGCCCGCTCCCTGGCAGGAGGCGGATCTTTTTGCCAGCCCGCTCATGCGCGCGCGTGAAACAGCAGAGATTGTGGCTGGCCGGGCACCCAAAACTGCGGTCGCATTAACAGAGATGGATTGGGGGGTATGGGAAGGCCAAAAAGGTGTGGATTTGAAGGCAGATCCCGCCAGCGGTTTTCGCGATATTGAAGATTGGGGTTGGGACTACCGCCCACCCGAAGGGGAAAGCCCGCGCGAGGTCTGGGACCGTATTTCCCCTTGGCTGTTTGGGCGTGAACGCGACACGCTTGCGATCTGCCATATTGGGATTATGCGGGTGATATTGGCCAAAGCGCACGGCTGGAATTTTGACGGACCTGCGCCGTTTGCCGTGAAGCGAAACCGGCTTTTTGTGGTGGAACTTCAGAATGATATGCTAAAGGTGGCGCACCCGGAGATAATTCGATTGGAGAGGCGCAGCGCATGAAGGTTTTGATCGCTGTTACCCATCTGTTGGGCACAGGGCATTTGGCGCGGGCCATGACTTTGGCGCGGGCTTTTGTGAAAGGTGGCCATGAGGTTGTTGTGCTATCCGGCGGGCGGCCAGCGCCACATTTGACAGGGGACGATGTTCCTGTGGTGCAGCTACCCTCACTGGCGTCAGACGGTGTGGATTTCTCCAAACTGATGACAGACCTCGGCGTTGAAGCAGATGCTGCCTATTTGGCCTCTCGTCGCAACGCAATGGTGCACGCTGTGGCAGAGATGCAGCCAGATGTGGTGATCACTGAGCTGTTTCCATTTGGTCGCCGCAGTCTGGCGGATGAATTCAGGGCGTTGTTGGAAGCTGCGCGTGATCTGGCCCCGCGTCCGGTGGTTCTGGCGTCTGTACGCGATATTCTGGCACCGCCCTCCAAAGCGCGCAAAGCAGCACTCGCGCGAGATATGCTGAGAGAATTCTATGACGCTGTTCTGGTGCATTCTGATCCCGATTTGACACGGCTTGAGGTCAGCTGGCCGGTCACAACCGATGTTAGCAAGAAGCTGCGGTATACTGGATATGTCGCGCCTGCCGCCCCAGAGCCGACAACCGCCGGGCCTGGTGCAGGCGAGGTTTTGGTAAGTGCCGGCGGTGGCTCAGTTGGGCAGGCGTTGTTCGAATGTGCGATTTTGGCGGCCAAGCGCAGCCCGTTGCGCTGGCGGCTTTTGGTTGGCGGAGCAGACAAAGAAGAGCGTATCGCGGCACTGCGCGCGCAAGCCAACGATCCTATGATTACGATTGAGCCGGTGCGGCCAGATTTTCGGCAGCTTCTTAACAATGTGACCGCATCGGTCAGTATGTGTGGCTACAACACCGCGCTAGACGTGTTGCAAACCGGTGTGCCTGCGGTGTTTGTGCCCTTTGACGACGGCGGCGAGGTGGAGCAGACCTTGCGTGCGCGCGCACTGTCAGCACAGCCCGGAATTGAGATTTTGAGCGCAGCCGATTTATCGCCTGAGACGTTGATGGCAGAGGTGAAACGTGCCGTTGCTCATGGCCGCCGCAGTGCGTCCGGTCTGCGCATGAACGGCGCGGCAGAGACAGTGCGGATCGCAGAGGACATGCTGGCGAGTGCCCGCGCATGAAGGCTGACTGGCAACCGCTGAGAGCAGAGTTCCGCACTTGGCGGTCAGAGGGGTTGACGCTGCCGTTTTGGTGGCGGGATGACGATGCCGTGGTGCCGACGCCTAAACTTGACCAACTTTCGGCGCTCAGCGCGGCGACCGAAGTACCTGTTCACCTTGCGATTATTCCGAAACAGGCAACGCAGGCATTGGCGGATGTGCTGGACGCGCGCTTTGTGCCGATCGTGCATGGTTGGGATCATGTCAGCCATAGTCTGCCTGGGGCTAAGAACGCCGAGTTTGGCGCTGGCCGACAGCTTGAAGCTGTAGAGGATGACTTGAGAAACGCGTGTGGGCGGATGCAGAGGCTTTTTGGATCGCGTTTGGCACCAATGTTTGTGCCGCCATGGAACCGTATGGATACGGCGTTTATGCCAACCCTTGCTGAGCTGGGATATGATGCGGTGTCTGCGTACAATCCACGTAAGCAGGCGTTTGCTGCTGCGAGCGTTGCTCAAATCAACACACATCTGGATCCGATTTTCTGGCGTGGGACCAGAGGGTTGGTTGAGCCGGAGGTTTTGATCACGCAAATGGTCGCCTTGTTGAAAGACCGGCGTGCGGGTGTCACGGACAATCACGAACCTTTGGGATATTTGACTCACCACCTTGTGCACGATGCAGATATCTGGGAGTTTTCCCGCGAGTTTTTGAAAGAGATTTGCGATGGGCCGGTTCAGCTCTATCGCCATGACCAAAGGGGCGAATTATGAGCCGTTTGAACAGCATGATGCGCCGTCTGGCCGCCCAAGCAAATGGGCTTGAGTGGGGCAATACCATGGTGGACAGTCTCGCAGGGGACTTTCTGGACATGGGGCTCGGCAATGGCCGCACCTACGACCACATCCGTGAGATTGCGCCAGATCGACGGATCTGGGTGATAGACCGTGCCCTGAATTGCCACGCGTCCTGTGTGCCGCCAGAAGAGGATTTTCTGCAGGGCGAAGCCGAGGAAATGCTGCGAAAAATGGCTTCCGACGGCACCAAAATCGCCTTGGCGCACTATGATTTTGGCTTTGGCGACAAAGATAAAGATGTTGCAGAGGCCGCGCGTCTCTCTGCACTCATCAAGGAGATCATGCTGCCTGGTGGCGTGTTGGTGTCTGGCCAGCCGCTAGTTGGGTTTGAGCAGGTGCGCGGGCCAACCAGTGTGGCACCAGAACGCTATTACTTTTACAGAACATAAGCTTACGACCGGTTTGAAACCGGGCGTTTCACTTCACTCTGCGGCGGGCAACTTCAGTTCGGTGGCTTCTGCGCGGCTGAGCATAGAGCCCATTTTGCGCTCCTGAAGAACGGCGCGGGCTTTGGCGTACATCGGGTCTTCCCAGAAAATCAGGCAGCCATTGCACCCCTTGCCGCAGCACCCTTCTGTGCCTTTGCGGTTGGTTTTGAAGCGCTTGGTGTTGGTGTCAGCCTCAATTGCCTCAACCAAAGCATCGCGGCGACGCTTGTAGGCGGTTTCGTTGGTGGTGTCTTTGACCTCCATGGCGAGCGCCGTTTTGTCGAGTTGCAGACGTTTCCATTGCTCATCTGTCAGCGCGCGCTCTTTGCGGATCACCGTCATGGCCGGAAAGTTCTCGCGAAGATCCGTCAGGTCTTCGTGCGGAAAGAGAGAGAAGGGCAGGCGGATCACGGTTTTGGTGGAGCCGTGGATCACGTCCTTTTTCTCACCCGTTTCGGCGAGTTCATAGTCATAGGCGCGCAGCAGGATGGTGTTGCGGGCAATTGGTGACACGATTTCAAGCACATCGCCGGGTTCTAGCTTGTTTTTCACCTCCACATGAAATGCGTCGTCGACCACATCGGTCACAAAACCCGCATACTCCCAATGTGCAATGGCTTGTGTCTGTTCATAGCCATGCGCGAGGTTGGTCAGGCGGCCTTTGTGGAAGGCGAGCGTGTAGCCACGATTGCCGACGGTTTCCAGTTCACCCATGTAGTTGGATGCGTCCCAATTTTCCGGATCAGCATAATAGTCATCAATCGCCATGCGGTAAGCACGGGCCACAATTGCCGCGTAGTATTCGGATTTTCCACGCCCCTCGACCTTCAGACTGTCCACACCGATGCGCAGATAGTCATCCAGTTTGGGCAGTAGGCATAAGTCTTTGGAATTGAGGATATAACTGCCCCGTTCATCCTCCTGAATCGGGAGGAATTCACCGGGGCGTACACCTTCCTCAAGCAGGAACTCGAACATGTGCAGATTGTCTTCGTCCACAATCAGTTCCTGCACGGTGCCGTCTTTCAAGCGCATGTGGAACTTGTAGTTCCAGCGGCAGGAGTTGGCACAATTGCCCTGATTGGCGCCGCGTTCAGCCATGAAATTGGACAGCAGGCAGCGGCCGGAGTAGGTCATGCACATGGCGCCATGCACAAAGGCCTCAAGCTTGATGTCCGGGCACTTTTCGCGAATCTCTTCGAGCTCCGGGAAGCTCACCTCGCGGGCCAGAACGACAAGGTCAGCGCCCTGCGCCTGCCAGAACTGGGTGGTTAGCCAACTGGCGATATTGGCTTGTGTCGAGACATGCAGAGGGATCTCTGGGGCACGTTCACGGACGTATTGGAAGACGCCAGGATCAGAGATGATCAGCCCATCCGGGTTCACCTTGCGAACGGTGTCGATATATTCGTCGAGTTTTGGAATGTCTTTGTTATGGCTGAACAAATTCAGCGTGAGATAGGCGCGCTTTCCGTGCGCGTGACAGAATTTCACGCCTTCGATCACGTCTTCTAGCGAGAACTCAGATTTGGTGCGCAGGCTCATATCAGGCGTGCCGAGATAGACGGCATCTGCCCCATATAGAATGGCCATTTTGAGTTTGCGGAGGTTGCCAGCTGGCATCAGAAGTTCGGATCTGTGTTGGGTCATCGCATGCGCTTTCCTGATCAGGAGGGCCTCCTACACCTTTCGGGAGCCCGGAGCAAATCAGAGGAAAGCTGTATTTTATATGTGTATATGTATTGCGTCTGTATCCCGGTGGTATCGTGTCGGTATTGCGGCGGTGCGATTGTCGGTATCCGGCGCTACAGAAATGCGCTGACGCCCCCCCAAATCAGTCGCAAGGCGAGCAGAACGAGAATGATGTTCAGGATGCGATGGAAGCCATGGTCACTCATCCGGCCCAGAACCTGTTTGCCGATCCATGTGCCCAATGCGCCGCAGGCAATCAGACCAGCCATCAGGACTGCCCAATCTGCGAATGCAAATCCAAGCAAACCAAACATTGCGACCTTCAATCCATGTTGCACGGTCATCAATGCAGCTTGAGTGGCCACGTGGGTGTGGCGGTCCAGCTGAAGAGTTTTGACATAGCCCGCAACGAATGGGCCTGTTGCGCCAAAGAACATGGTTAGGAAGCTGGACAGCAGGCCGGTCACCAAAGGCCAGCGGGAGAGCCATTTGGGCGGCTTGGCAAACACCACCCACAAAATGAACACGCCGACAACCGATTGCACGAGCCAACCCGGAAGGCTGACCACGACGCTGCCGCCGATTGCAACCCCAATGAGGGAGCCGACGACAAAAGCCGGAATGGCTGTCCATATCAGGTGGCGCAGAAACATGATGGCACGGATGGCATTTGAGCCAAGCTGCACGACCCCATGAACTGGAATGATCGCCGCGGGCGGAAGCAGCAGCGCACAGGCGGCCAGAAATGCGACGCCGCCGCCGATGCCAAAGGCTGCCGTGATAAAAGAGCCTAAGAAGCTTGTGGCGAGCAAAATGATAGCTGCGGATTGCGCCAGCTCTGGAGGCAGTAATTCGATCATGTGGCCACTTTGGCGGGATTTGATGGGGGTGCAAGTGGCTTGGTACGGCTGTGCGCAGTAAGCGATGCCTTTGCCGATGGATCAGGGGCGGACAAATTTTGCCCCGGTGTTGTTTCTGTCCTGAAGAGGCGTCAGAGTTTCGATCTGCACGGTATTGTCTGCACGCGCGGCAAACAGCTCTTTCAGGCTGCGATCCAGCGCAGCCCCAAGAGCCACCTTGCGTCCCCGCAGTTCGGCTTTCGCTGCGACCACCGAAGCAATGCGCACGGTGTCATCCTCGAACACAAAGACCGGTGCGCCACTGCTGCCGAAATCTATGTCACAGGATAAGACATAGACGCCTTTCTGCCGGCCCATCACCCGGCAGGTTTCTTGCAGTGAAGGAGCCTCTTCACGCCCGATCGCGTAGGAGACAACACCAATATGTGAGCCCTTGCGCAGGCGGTCGGTGGTGGCAAATGGAACGATTGTTGTATTGCGGATCGGGTGATGCAGCTTCAGCAGGGCAAGATCGTTTTGTACGTCTGTGATGTTGCTCTGTGCCCCGAATTTGTACTTTGGGTGCATGGTGGCGCGTTTGACGCTGCGATAAGCCTCGGCGCGCCCATTGCGCCAACCGGCGCGAAATTCGATCTGGCTGAGCCTGTGACGTGCGCCAGTCTGTTTTGAATAAAGACAGTGGGCTGCGGTCAGGACAAGATCAGGTGCAATCAATGCGCCGGTGCAAAACCCCCGCCCATCAAGCTCAAGACGCCCGACTGCGCCCCAGTGTCGGCTGTCTTCGCCGGTGTCCAGGCGTCGCAATCCAGCGTCTTGTGCAAGGGCACTGCCTGCCAGACAAAGAGCCAAGAGGCTCACAAAGACCCGCATGATCATGATGCCTCCCGTGCTTGAACCCAAAGCTTTAGCGCAAGCCTGCGTCGGGACTAGAGTGTCGCACCGACAAAGACGCTGGGTGCGGCATTATGGCGACATCAACGCAAAATGGGAATTTCCGGCACCCGTTTGCCTGGCTCTGTCAGTGCACGCGGCTGGGGACCGCCTGTCGCCCAATCCAAAAGTTCAACGGTGTGCACGATTGGAATGTCTGTGGCAGAGCCAATTTGCATCATGCAACCAATGTTGCCTGCTGCAATGATGTCTGGGTTTTTAACCTCCAGCGTGCGCACTTTGCGAGCCTTAAGCTGCCCCGAAATTTCTGGCTGCATCAGATTGTACGTGCCAGCAGATCCACAACACAGATGACTGTCGGCGGGCTCTACCACCGTGTATCCGGCTTGTTTAAGCAGTTGTTTGGGATAGGTTTTGATTTGTTGACCATGCTGCAAAGAGCAGGCCGCATGATACGCCACCACAGTATCGGTTTGCTGGGCCTCGGGAGGGTCCAGCTTCATCAGAACCTCAGAGACGTCCATCGCAAGTGCACTAACGCGGGCGGCATCCTCCGCGAGTGGATCGTTGCGGAACATATGGCCGTAGTCCTTGATCGTTGTGCCACATCCGGAGGTGTTGATCACGATCGCATCTAGCCCCTTTGCATCCATTTCAGCACACCAGGCCTTGATGTTTTTGGCCGCTGCGACATGGCTGTCTTTGGTTTTGCCCATGTGATGGGTCAGTGCGCCGCAACAGCCTGCGCCCTCTGCGACCACAACTTCACATCCAAGCCGGGTCAACAGGCGGATGGTGGCGTCGTTGATGTCGGTGTTCAAGGCTTTCTGTGCGCATCCGGTCATCAGAGCGACGCGCATCTTCTTCTCTTGTTTGGGTGCAAAGCTTTGAGGATCATCGTTGCGGCTGACCGGTGGAACGGATCTGGGTGCCATGTCCAGCATGGCGCGCAGGCGCGCGTCAGGCATCAGAAAGCGGAAGGGGCGCCCGAGTTTTGCGCCAAACAGCGCGAGGCGAAAGCGCATCGGATAGGGCAGGATCTGTGCCAGGATCCACCGCAATGCGCGGTCACTGAAGGGGCGCTTGTAGGTGTTTTCGATGTATTCGCGGGCGTGATCCACCAGATGCATATAGTGGACGCCACTTGGGCAGGTGGTCATGCAGGCCAGACAGCTGAGGCAGCGATCAATGTGCTTTACGGTCTTGGCATCGGGAATGCGCTCGTTTTCGAGCATATCTTTGATCTGGTAGATCCGGCCGCGTGGGCTGTCGAGCTCATCGCCCAGCACTTGATAGGTTGGACAGGTGGCGGTGCAGAACCCGCAATGCACACAGGCACGCAGGATTTCATTGGCGCGCTGCGTTCCGGGGTTTTTCAGCTGGTCTTCGGTGAATGTCGTTTGCATTTGCCTATTCCGGTCGTTCTGGCGTGTGCCACGTTGTGTTGGTGGGATGGCTTTCGAGCTCTGCTGGAAGCTCCTCTGGGCGGGGTGGGCGCACATGGGGCAGTAAGCGCGGCTCGCAGGCACCGATTTTGTGGTAGTTCCTGCGCCCGTCCTCCAAGCTCAGATTATTGGCGCCACCATCGTCAAATTCTGGTGTTTGACCGGGATCGTCCTCCCAAAAACACACACCACAAATTTCGTATCCGCCGCGTTCCCGTATGGTGAGACAGCCACAGCAGTGGCAGGGCAGATGTGGCTCAGGACGTGCCGCTTGCCGTGCCCTCCAACGCCGAACCTGCCTGCGTTTGCCGTTTGTGCTCATTCCATCAAGCCTGGATTCAGAATGCTACGTGGGTCGAATTTGGTTCTGAGGCCTGCGCTGAGTGCCGTGAGCGGGGCAGGTTCAGGCTGAAAAACACGGAGCCGATCTTTGGTCGCGTCTGAGGCGCGCAGCAGTGTGGCGTGACCTTGCGATACAACCGCACGCACATCTGTGTCTGGCGCGACTTCCACCCAAATCAGGCCGCCGCCCCAATCATAAATCACTTGCGCCCCGGGGGCGCGCGCTTCGATTGCGGCCACCACCTGTGGGCCATCGGTTGGTTTCACGGAAATGCGCCAGACGTCGCCCGCGCCATTGTGAAATGGGGTCACGTCGCGCACCCAAGCCCACTCCTGCGCTGCTGTTGCGGCGTTATGTGTGATCGCTATGTCGGCACCTGTGCTGGCCAACAGCGCCTTGAGCTTTTCGGTGCGATAGGCCACCGATGTTTCCAGCCCCTCGACGCGGATCATCGTGACAGCGGTGCCATCCTTGCCCACAGGCAGGTGCGCCGCGCCGCTCACATCATAAGGCGAGCCAAGCGCTGCGCTCATTGCTTTTGTGGCAGCGATTGCGTCTAAGCCGTGCAAAGTCACCGTGCCTGCGGCTTCTGGTATGGCCTGCACTTTCAGGCTGACCTCTGTCAGTACGCCCAATGTGCCCCAGCTTCCCGCCATCAGTTTGACCAGATCATAGCCGGTCACGTTTTTCATAACCCGGCCACCGTTTTTGAGAATGCGCCCCGCGCCATCTACAAAGAGCACGCCCAACAAGCTGTCTCGGCAGGCGCCAGCCTGAATGCGTCTTGGGCCACTTACATTTGCGGCCACTGCGCCGCCGATTGTCGGCGTTCCGTTGGTGCCAAGAACGCCGCGATGATCGACGGGCTCAAAGGCCAATCGCTGATTTTCGGAAGCAAGCGTCGCTTCGATCTCGGCCATGGGGGTGCCTGCGCCCGCAACAATGGTCAGTGCGCCTGGTTCATAAAGACGCACACCGGAAAGGGCTGCGGTGGAGAAAGGCGTGCCGCTGTTTTGCGCACCAATGTTACGTGTTCCACCGCCTTGTATGCGGAGCGCGCTCTTTGCGGAGGCCACCATTTCTGCCGTTTCGGCTTCGCTTGCAGGTGTCATCATTGTCTTACGTGTCCAAAATCTGGGGTGGGTTTGCGTCTGAACGTGCAGAAGCTGCGCAGAGCGTTTCTGGGCGTTTCTGGGGCCGCGCTTATTCAGCCGCCATTCGCCGTGGTTCACTGGATTGCAAGGGAAACACTTTTGCCGGGTTCAAAAGCCATTTGGGATCAAACACATCTTTGACCGCCATCTGAATATCCAGATCCGCCGCGGCGTATTGATCAACCATCAAGTCACGCTTTTCGATGCCTACGCCGTGCTCACCGGTCAGGCATCCGCCCACCTCCACACAAAGCCGCAATATATCCGCGCCAAAGGCTTCACATTTCTCCAGATCACCGGGCTTGTTGGCATCAAACAGGATAAGGGGGTGCATGTTGCCGTCACCGGCATGGAACACGTTGCCCACGTCCAAGCCATAGTCTTTGCTCAACTCGCCGATGCGGCGCAAAACGTAGGGCAGCTGGCTGACGGGGATTGTGCCGTCGAGGCACATATAGTCGTTGATCTGACCCATTGCACCGAAGGCTGATTTGCGTCCGAGCCAGATCCGTGCGCTTTCTTCCGTGCTGGAGCTTTCACGCAGTTCCACGGGATTGTGGGTGCGTGCAATTGCAAGGATGCGTTCCAGTTGCGCATCGATTTCCTGATCAGAGCCTTCAACCTCAATGATCAGTAGCGCTTCGCAGTCTGGATACCCGGCTTTCGCAAAATCCTCTGTTGCGCGGATGCAGGGGCGGTCCATGAACTCAATCGCCACAGGCAGGATGCCCGCTTTGATGATGTCGCTGACGCATTGCCCGGCCACTTCGTTGCTGTCAAAGCCCATCAGCACGGGTCGCGCACCTTCTGGCTTGTGCAAAATGCGCAGAGTGGCTTCGGTGACCACACCTAGCTGACCTTCGCTGCCGCAGATCACGCCGAGCAGATCGAGGCCACCCGCATCCAGGTGCGCGCCGCCGATTTCCATAATTTCGCCGTCCATGGTGACCATGGTGACGCCCATCAAGTTGTTGGTGGTCACACCGTATTTCAGGCAATGCGCGCCGCCGGAGTTCATGGCGATGTTACCGGCAATCGCACAGGCAAGCTGGCTTGAGGGGTCTGGCGCGTAAAAGAAGCCATCTTCTTCTACTGCGCCGGACACACTCAGATTGGTGCGGCCTGTCTGAACGCGGATAAAACGGTTTTCATAGTCCGTCTCCAGAACTTCGGTCATGCGGGCGACACCCAGTATGATCGAATCCGCCGTTGGCATTGAGCCGCCCGCCAATGAGGTGCCCGCGCCGCGCGGCACAACAGGAACATTCTCATCGTGGCAGATTTTAAGAACTGCCGCGACTTCTTCTGTGGATGCAGGCAGCACTGCCGCCAAGGGTGGGCAGCGATAGGCGGTCAGCGCGTCACATTCGTAAGCGCGTGTTTCGGCCTCGTCGGAAATCACCGCGTCTGCGGGCAAAACTTGTCTAAGGCGGCTGACAATGCGCCCCTTTTTGGCAAGCACTTCCGAGTTTGGGGTTGGCATGTCCATGGCTGGCCTCCGAAGTAATTGGTAATTTTATATAACCAATATTGCGGGCTGGCAAGCGTGAGGTGAAACCGTTAGTGTGGGGCCATGACCATGACACAGCTTTTTCTGCAGTTTTCACCGCTTGATTTCGTCGCAGTCGCGGTGAGTTTGATTGCGTGGATTGTAACCACCCATCTCATTGAAAACCCGCCCAAAAACAGACCCTCTGTGTCGCATTTGATGGCGTTTTATCGGCGAGAGTGGATGGTGCATTACGTGGAGAGAAGTGCCCGTATTTTTGATGCGCAGATTATGGGTAATCTCCGTCAAAGTACCGCCTTTTTTGCGTCTTCGTCGATGATTGCATTGGGGGGTTTGGTTGCGTTGATTGGGAATACTGACCAAATCGCGGGCATCACTCAGGACCTGACGCAGACTGCCGATTCCACAACGGTGCTTGAAATCAAGCTGATGCTGATCCTGTTTTTTATTGGCAATGCGTTTCTAAAATTTGTCTGGTCTCACAGACTGTTTGGCTATTGCTCCGTGCTGATGGGGGCTGTTCCCAATGAGAAAGATCACCCAGCGGCATTGTCACGGGCGGACAAGGCGGCGGATGTGAATATCACCGCAGCGCGCAGTTTTAATCGTGGCATACGGGCGATTTACTTTGGCTTGGCGTCTGCTGCTTGGCTGCTCGGTCCAGTGATGCTGTTGGTGGGAATATCAGTCACTGTGATTGTGTTGGGACGACGCGAATTTGCATCACAGTCTCGCGCCGCATTGCTGCGAGAGCCGCGCTAAAGCGCAGCTTTGGGTCAGAGATTGTGGTGCATTGCAGCAGTGCGTGTGGACTGTTGCTGCGCCGGATCGTGAGTCCGCGCGGCTTACACCCGATGATAGGGTGCGCCTGCCAGAATGCTGGCGGCGCGATAAAGCTGTTCGCTGAGCATCACGCGGGCCAGCATATGTGGCCAAACCATTTTACCAAAACTGAGTTTGGCATCCGCACGGGCCCGAAGGCTCGGATCAATCCCGTCGGCCCCACCAATCACAAACGCCAGATCTCCGCGCCCGTCGTCGCGCCAGCCGCCAAGCATCTGCGCGAAATCAGGGCTGCTCATCAGTTTGCCGCGTTCATCCAATGCGCAGATCACAGCGCCTTTGGGGATGACACCTTCCAGCAGGCCAGCCTCTGCCGACATGCCGCCGCCTTTGCGGTCTTCGACCTCATGCACCGCAATCGGGCCAAGGCCCAGGGCCCGCCCGGTGCGGTCAAAACGCGTCAGATAGTCATCAAGAAGGTCGCGCTCCGGGCCAGACCGCAGCCGACCTACGGCGCAGATGTGCACTTTGAGTGCCATGTCGCTGCCTTGTGCTGTGGCGACGCTACGCGAGGCGCGCGCCGCGCAGAGTTATGCAGAGCCGCCGGGCACCCACATTTTTTCCAGCTGGTAGAACTCGCGCACTTCCGGACGGAAGATATGCACGATCACATCGCCGGTATCCACAAGCACCCAGTCTCCGGACTCTTTGCCTTCAACCTTGGCGCTGCGGCCAAACTCATGTTTGAGCCGTTCCACAAGCTTCTCGGCGAGGGCCACCACCTGACGCGAGGAGCGCCCGGAGCAGATCACCATATAATCGCCAATCGACGTTTTGCCGCGCAGATCGATCTGCACAACGTCTTCGGCTTTATCTTCGTCGAGAGAGGTGAGAATGCGGGCAAGCAAGTCCTCGCTTGTCGCATCCGAGGCGCCCGATGTCAGGATCGGACCGGTATCAGCAGCATTTGCCACGTCAGTGTTCAAAGACAGAAGTCTGCCCTCCATGCAACGCACCGCAAAGCCCCGGTGCCGGGCCTGAATTCAAGATAGCACCGGTTGGACTCATTCTCAACGAAAGGCAAGCGAGAATCACTCTGACTGGAAAATTTGGCGCAGAAAGGCAGCGTTTTGAGGGAAATGAGCCTCTGTGCGTCTCCTACACGTTTTGGTTCGGGGGTTCTTTGGGGGTGCTGTCTTCTAGCATGCGCACCTCCCGTTGTGGGAAAGGCAGGGAGATATTGTGCTCTTTGAACGCATCCCAAAGAGCCAGATAGACATTGCCGCGAATGTTGGTCAGCCCGCCTGTGGGATCTTTGATCCAGAAGCGCAGGATGTAGTCCACGCTGCTGTCGCCAAACCCCACGATATGGCATACGGGTGTGTTGGGGTAAGTCAGAACCCGGCCAACCGACTTTGCGGCGGTGACGGCCACGTCGCGCACCAGATGCGGGTCATCATCATAGGCGGTGCCAAAGTAGATATCGAGCCGCACGAAGGTGTCAGAATGGGACCAGTTGACCACCTGGTTGGTGATCAAATCTTCGTTGGGGATCAGGAATTCGCGGCCATCGCGGGTGACCACGCTGACGTAGCGTGCGCCCAAGGAATTGATCCAGCCAAAGGTTTCGCCCAGCGAAATCACGTCCCCGGGTTTGATCGACTTATCCATCAGGATGATCAGGCCGGAGACGAGGTTTGAGACCACTTTTTGCAGGCCAAAGCCAAGGCCAACGCCAACAAAACCGGTGAGAAAGGCCAAGCCGCGCAGGTCAAAACCAATAATCCTGAGGCCGACAAAGAAGGCCGCCGTGTAAAGGAACACCTGCAGCAGCTTTCCAAAGAGCACGCGCATCGAAGGCGATATGTCCTCGCTGCGGCTGAGGCGGCTGTCGGCCTGTCGCGCGGCAAGGCGGGCAATGACAAACGTGGCGCCCAGCATCAGGATGGCCTGTGCCATCATCCAGAGGGAGATGCGGGTTTCGCCAAAGGTGAGCGACATGCTGTCCATCAATTGCACGGCATCATCGCGCAGACCGGTGAGCACAAGGGTGACCCAGATCCACGCCCCATAGCGCAGGATTGCGCGCAGGGTGGTGTTTTGCACAACCCGCAGAACGACCACAACGAACAGCCAGGCAAGGGCAAGGTTGCCCAGTTCAACCAGCAGATAAGATCGACTTGGCCATGTGACGGCGCGCATCACCCATACTGTGAACCAGATCAGAAGGGTAAAAAAGATGAGCGCCATACGCCGGTGCACCATCATGGCATAGCGATACCGCCATTTGGGCCAGCCTTCGCGGGACTTCAGCCAGTCATACAGCTTGGGTTGAAAGATCAACGCGAGCGCGGTGGCGATGACCATCAAGATCAGAGCAATCAGAACCTGATAGGCCGCCCAAGGGCGCAATAAGGTTTCTGCAAAAGTGACCACCTGATCCCAGATACCAAGCGCAATGTCTGTGGTTTCTGGCGCATCTTGATCCTGCGCCGTGGCTTCGGGATGCGGCACGGCACGGTCAACCCCCGCGACTCGATCCAGCTCTGAGAGCTCGTCTGCAGTTGGGTCTGTTGGCGTGATGTCTTCTTCCATGTGATGAGTTTTGCACGCCAGATCGTCTACAGCAATGCGCGCTGACTTCCGGCAACAGGTTGCGCGTCAAATACTTGAAGGAATCTCTTTGCGCGTATAAGTGGGGGGCATGACTCGTATTTATGAGATATCTGACCGCGCCTTTTTGCCATGGCGCTTTTTTGGTCAATCGAAATCCGTCATCGCCGGCCTATAAAGGTACGGCGTGCGCCTGCGCGCCTGTTTGACAGCCAAAACTTCAGCTACACAATCAGAATGGAGAGGACCCATGTCCCCCAAAACCCTCTATGATAAAATCTGGGATGCCCATGTCGCGCACGAAGCGGATGATGGCACCTGCCTGCTCTACATTGACCGCCACCTCGTCCACGAAGTGACCAGCCCGCAAGCCTTTGAAGGGCTGCGCATGACCGGTCGTAAGGTGCGCGCACCTGAGAAAACCATCGCTGTGCCGGATCACAACGTGCCGACCACTGCAGGTCGTGAAAATCCGGAACAGATGACCGAAGAGAGCCGCATTCAGGTGGCCGCTTTGGACAAAAACGCCAAGGAATTTGGTGTGCACTACTATCCTGTGTCTGACGTGCGTCAGGGCATCGTGCACATTGTTGGCCCGGAAAACGGCTGGACCTTGCCCGGCATGACTGTGGTGTGCGGTGACAGTCACACCGCGACACACGGCGCGTTTGGCTCTTTGGCGCATGGTATCGGCACCTCTGAGGTGGAGCACGTGCTCGCAACCCAGACGCTGATCCAGAAGAAATCCAAAAACATGAAGGTGGAGATCACCGGTAAGCTGAACCCCGGCGTGACCGCCAAGGACGTGACGCTGGCGATCATTGGTGCGACCGGCACCGGTGGCGGCACAGGCTATGTGATCGAATACTGTGGGGAAGCAATTCAGTCGCTGTCCATGGAAGGCCGTATGACCGTCTGCAACATGGCGATCGAAGGTGGCGCGCGCGCTGGTCTGATCGCGCCTGACCAGACAACCTTTGATTATTGCAAAGGCCGCCCACACGCACCGAAAGGCGGCGCTTGGGAGCAAGCCGAAGCCTACTGGCGCACGCTGTTCACCGATGAAGGCGCGCATTTTGACAAGGTGGTCACGCTGAAGGGTGAAGACATCCAGCCGGTTGTGACTTGGGGCACCAGCCCTGAGGACGTGCTGCCGATTACCGGTGTTGTACCCTCCCCAGACGATTTCGAAGGCGGAAAGGTGGAAGCGGCGCGTCGCTCCATCGAGTACATGGGGCTGACTCCGGGCCAGAAGTTGACCGACATTGAGATCGACACTGTGTTTATCGGATCCTGCACCAATGGTCGCATCGAAGATATGCGCGCCGCGGCTGAGGTGCTGAAGGGCAAAAAAATCAAAGACGGCATGCGGGCCATGATTGTGCCTGGCTCTGGCCTTGTACGGGCACAGGCGGAAGAAGAAGGTCTGGCGGATATCTTCCGTGAGGCAGGCTTTGAGTGGCGTCTGGCGGGGTGTTCCATGTGTCTGGCGATGAACCCGGATCAGCTTTCTGAAAATGAGCGCTGTGCCTCGACCTCCAACCGGAACTTCGAAGGCCGTCAGGGCTACAAAGGGCGCACGCACCTTGTATCCCCTGCCATGGCCGCTGCTGCCGCGATCACCGGCAAGCTGACTGACATTCGCGAGCTGATGTAAGGAGCCAGCGTTATGAAAAAATTCGAAACCTTTTCCGGTATCGCCGCGCCTATGCCGCTGGTGAACATCGACACCGATATGATCATCCCTAAGGTCTTCCTGAAGTCGATTGAGCGCACGGGCTTTGGCAAAAACCTGTTTGATGAGATGCGCTACAACCGTGATGGCACCGAGATCCCTGACTTCGTGCTGAACAAATCGCAGTATCGCGACGCTCAGATCCTGATTGCGGGCGACAACTTTGGCTGTGGCTCCTCGCGTGAGCACGCACCATGGGCGCTGGATGACTTTGGCATCAAGGTGATTGTCTCGACCTCTTTTGCCGACATCTTTTTCAACAACAGCTTCAAGAACGGCATGCTGCCGATCGTTCTGCCACAAGAGCAGGTTGATGTGTTGATGGCGGATGCGGAAAAAGGCGCGAACGCGCGTATGACCGTGGATCTGGAAGCACAGGAGATCACCACGTCAGACGGTGACGTCATCAAGTTTGAGGTGGATGCGTTTAAAAAACACTGCCTGCTGAACGGTCTGGATGACATCGGCCTGACAATGGAGAAAGAAGCCTCCATTGATGCCTATGAGGCCACAGCAGGCGCCGAGCGTCCTTGGGTTTGAGTAAACCTCAGTCATAAGTAAAATCAGAGGCGCTGCCCCCCGGGCGGCGCCTTTTTTTGTTGGAGTGTTTTATGGATCTTTCAGACACGTCATTTGAGACCGAGCGCCTCCTTGTCCGCAGTTGCCAAGTCGCCGATGCAGAGGCCCTTGCCGGGCTTATGACCCCTTCCATCAGCGCCTGTCTTGCAACATGGCCTGCGCCGCTCTCTGTGGCGCAAGCACGAGCAATTGTGGTCGATTTCATCGAGGCGGCCACGGTCGGCAAAGCTTTTGGTGCTGTGATTATCAGCAAGCAAACAGGTGAGATCGTCGGTTGGTTTAAAATTGATCTGTCTGAGGCACCTGAGGTGGTTGGAGAGTTCGGCTATTGGATTGGTGAGGCGCATCAACGCAAAGGCTATGCCTATGAAATCACGCGCGGGGCATTTGACTTTGCGTTTCATATTTTGAATGTGACGGTGATGCGCGCGGGTGCCCGATTGGACAACGACGCCTCCCTCAAGCTGCTTGAGAAGCTTGGCATGACATGTGTTGGCAGCGAACGCTTTTGGACACCTGCGCGAGAACGCTATGAGGACTGCGCCTTTTGGGAGTATGAAAAACCGCGTCGATGACGGTTTTGGGCCCGATCTCGATTTTGAGTGCATGGCTGGGATTTGCACATTGCGGCAAGAATGTGGCGCCCTAGTTTACCTTAGGTAAATCTGCATTGATTCTCAGGTGCTTAGGGTCACTTTGCGCGTTTAGGTGCAGTAAAGTTAACAAAATAACGCGTTTTTGGGGGTGGAGTTGGTGCATTCCCGCATCACTCGACGTCTGTAGTGGTTGTTTGTTAACCCTTTGGCAAACAATCCCTTGAGCCAAAACAGTTTTCAGAGTGAAATTGAGGCAGAAATGGGGCAAACCGCCACTAAGCGCGGATAAAGACGGAATAAGCTTGCGGCAGCGTATCGCGGCGTCCGGTTAAGGGTACTACAGAAGTGATAACTAAAATCGTTGGGGCGGGCACCCGCGCGGGGTTGGTGGCATTGCTGTTTGCACTGCCAGCCATTTTACTACCATCTGTCGGTTCAGACGCGATCCAGATCATGATGCTTTTTGCACTGTTGGCTGGATGTCTTGTGTTTGTTGAGTATGTCTCAAATGCACCGTCGATCCTTGAATTTCGATATGCGCCGCCGTTCAATCGGTTGCGATATCTTGCGATTTTTCTGACAGTTTTTGCGCTTTCCGTCATTGCCCGCGGAGAAGTTGCCCCCAATGCGTTCACAGCCTTCTTGCATGCCCTTGGCCAGTTGGTCGGGGACGCGATCGACTTCCCCTATTCGCCTGTGCGCTTGATGGTGATCATGCTGCCAAACAACGCGACGCCGGAGCTGGTTGCCCAGGTCCGTACCGCGGCTGGCCTGTCTTATCTCATCTCTCTCGTGACCCTTGTTGTCTTTTATTTCTACGTGCGCGTCCTTGGTTGGCCTGCGCGCAACGGGGCCTTCAATGTTTGGGTAAACCTGCCGCTTTTTGATCCAACGGCTGGCGGGGATGTGATGCCGCGTCTGCTGCGCGACGGGCGTCTTAACATTTTGTTAGGCTTTCTTATGCCTTTCTTAATCCCGGCGATTGTTCAAATGATGTCAGATCTCATTGATCCGATCCATTTGAGTGACCCTAAGACGATGATCTGGACGATGAGCGCATGGGCTTTCATTCCGGCCAGCATGATCATGCGCGGCATTGCGATGACGCGCGTTGCGACGTTGATCAACGAGAACCGGCAGCGTGCCTATGCCGCCACTCATGCTGGACATGCACAAGTGACTTCTTCGGCAGCCTGACCAAAGGTCTCTTTGGTGGGCTCCTTATCTGCGCGTTGTCGATCAGCCGCGTATGGGCTGAACCCCTTAGAATTGCCACCTACGATGTGGAACTAACCCGCAAGGGGCCGGGTTTGATGCTGCGGGATATCTTGCGGCGCGAGGATCAAACGCGTGCTGTGACACAGGTTGTGGCACATGTTGCGCCGGATATTTTGTTCCTTCAGGGTGTGGACTATGACGCGGACCTCTTGGGCGCAAAAGCACTGCAGGATCAGTTCGCGGAGGCAGGGGTGGCCTATACCCATCTGTTTGCACTGCCGCCAAACACCGGGGTGCCGACAGCGCTGGACATGAACGGCGACGGGTATCTGCATGATGCAGAGGACGCGCAAGGCTTTGGCCACTTCCGTGGGGCGTCGGGGCTTTTGGTGTTGTCGCGCTGGCCCTTTGGTGCAGTAGAGGACTACAGCACTCTGCTTTGGCGGGATTTACCAAATGCGCAGATGCCAGACATTGACGGGGCTCCTTTCCCTTCGATTGAAGCACAGGCCATTCAGTGACTTTCGCACACAAATCACTGGATTCTGCCCGTTGAGCACCCAGAGAAGCGCCTAAGTCTACTGCTTTGTGCGGCGGGACCGCCGGTGTTTGACGGGCCTGAAGATCAGAATGGGTTGCGCAACGCTGATGAAATCCGTCTTTGGGTGCATCTGTTGAACGGGGCGCTGGGGCCAGTGCCTGACGCCCCCTTTGTGCTCATGGGCGGGGCCAATCTTGATCCGGATCGCGGGGAAGGGCGGCGACATGTAATCGCCAGTTTGCTCGCCGATACGCGCTTACAAGATCCTTTGGCGGAGTCCGGACCAACCGTGGATTGGCGCGAGCCACGTCCGGGGGATTTGCGTGTCGACTACCTTTTGCCATCCGCAGATATCAGAGTGCTGGAGGCGGGGGTGTTCTGGCCAAAAGCGCCAGATCCAGATGCGCGGCTTCTTGTGTTCAATAAGGTTCGTGCCAGTCGGCACCATATGGTTTGGGCGGACATTGAATTTTGACCTGATTTTCGGCCAAACGAGGGAGTCAAAGTCCCTTGTTTCTTGATCTTTTGCGCCTGTCTCGCTAACCCGTAGCGAACCCAAAGGATCAAGGACGACACTTATGAGCAACCCTTCGCTTCTCATCCTCGCCGGCGACGGCATCGGCCCCGAAGTCATGACCGAAGTGCAGCGCATTATCGGCTGGTTTGGCGACAAGCGTGGCCTGAAATTTGACGTGAGCGAAGACCTCGTGGGCGGCGCAGCATACGACAAACACGGTGTGCCGCTGCATGATGACACCATGGCGAAAGCCCAAGAGGTGGACGCGGTTCTGCTGGGCGCTGTGGGCGGCCCTAAGTACGATGACCTGGACTTCTCGGTGAAGCCAGAGCGCGGTCTGCTGCGTCTGCGCAAGGAGATGGATCTGTTTGCCAACTTGCGCCCGGCGCAGTGTTTTGACGCGCTCGCGGATTTCTCTTCTTTGAAAACCGACATCGTGTCTGGCCTTGATATCATGATCGTGCGTGAGCTGACTGGCGGTGTGTACTTCGGCGAGCCACGCGGTATCTTTGAAGAGGGCAACGAGCGTGTGGGCATCAACACCCAGCGCTATACAGAAAGCGAAATCGAGCGCGGCGCACGTGCGGCTTTTGAACTGGCGATGAAGCGCGACAAACGTCTGTGCTCCATGGAAAAAGCCAATGTGATGGAAAGTGGCATCCTGTGGCGTGAAGTGGTCAATGAAGTGGCCAAAGACTACCCCGAGGTGGAACTGTCTCACATGTATGCAGACAACGGCGCGATGCAGCTGGTGCGTGCGCCTAAGCAGTTTGACGTGATCTACACCGACAACCTGTTTGGCGACATTCTGTCTGATTGTGCGGCGATGCTGACCGGTTCGCTGGGCATGCTGCCGTCTGCGTCTCTTGGTGCGCCAATGGCCAATGGCCGCCCGAAAGCGCTGTATGAGCCGGTACACGGCTCCGCACCTGACATTGCTGGCCAAGGCAAAGCGAACCCCTGCGCATGTGTGCTCTCCTTTGCGATGGCCCTGCGCTATTCCTTCAACGAAGGTGCGGAAGCAGATCGTCTGGAAGCGGCGGTTGAAAAAGTGCTGGCTGACGGCGTGCGTACCGCCGACCTGATGCAGTCCGAAGGTGAGACACCGGTATCGACCACTGAGATGGGCGATGCGTTGCTGGCAGCGTTGGACGCAAGCCTGTAATTGCGGGCAAACATAACCAAAACAAAAGGCGCCTCGTTGGGCGCCTTTTTCTTTGACCGTTTGTTTATTGCAAAGAGGGGCGTGGGTTCTTCTGCGCGTGGCTGTAAATGGATTTCACGCTCCATTCCACTGAGCTGCGCATGGTGCGGCCAAGGGCGGTGTCAAAGGCAAGCACCACATCATTGATGTCATCGCTTGCGGTTTGAACCAGCGCTTCAAAAGACTTTGAATCAATGATCAGGTTGTTGAAAGAATCCACGATTTTCAGGTTCAGTCGCACGTGAATTTGCAGGGCCTCTGAGCCTTCCACCTGAACAGCGGGCAATCGCGCCTGAAACTCTCTGAGGTCGGTGACAATGACGTAATCGGGGCGCAGCCCCACGCTAGAGCGACCGACAGAGCGGACTTTGCCGCTGTTCTCATAGCTTTCCACCAACAGATTCTGCACGATCACCGGTGCGCGATCGACCCAGCGCGCGCGGGGGAGATACTCGATCTGGTAGGGTGTGGGCTGTACAGCGATTTGGTCGGTGTTTACCGCAGAGGATGCCGTAGGTTCCTCCACAACGATTTGTTGACGAATGCGGGGCAGACCCGATGCAAACGTGCTTTTAGGCGTAAGCGTGTAGAGATCCGTGGGCGTTGTGGCGCGATTGAGCGTTTCAAGCCCGGTGCAGCCAGAGAGCGCCATCGCGCCCAGCATCATGCTTGTCCATACCAGTCGCATCATCGACGAAACTCCGATCCTTGAGTGCCCAGAAGGAACCGTGCCGGGTCGCGCCTGATCAGCTCCACCAACCGGTCCATGTTGTTGACGAGAAACCGCGCCTCCTCGACGAAGCGGGTCGTTTGCGGCAAACCGATGCGGAAGAATTCCGTCACCTGACGCTCATTCTGCGCGACGATGCCATCCAAACGCCCCAAGAGATCTGAGGCTGACTGTGCCGCCGAAAGCACCTCGGTTGAAGCGCTGTTGAGATCATCGGTCACGGTCGTCACCGTTGCAGAGACAGCCGAAACTGCGCCGTTTAGTTCGCTCAGGATGCCTGAGATGTCTTCATCCAGAATACGATTTACGCCACTGAAGGTGTCATGTGCTGTGTCTAGGGTGACATCAGCGGTTTCCATCGCTTGATAGATCGCCTCAAGCGTTTTGTTGGAGCGCGCAAAGGTGTCGGTTGCTGCCAGCAGAGCGGCGCTTCCCTGTTCGGAGAGCACATCGAGATCCTCTGCGGCGCTGATTGCCAAAGTGTCGATGTTGCCGATCATCGTATTGGCAGAGGCGGCTGCCGCGCGGATGTCTGTCACAAGGTCAGGCAACTCGGTGTCGACGGTTGTGCGAATGGTGTCCAGAGCTGCGCGGGCGCTGGTTGCCGCTGCACGTGCGTCAGCCACAAAGGCGGCACCGTCGACGGTGACGAGTGTCGTCACACTTTCTGCCGTTGCCTCCACAGAGCGCAGCATTTCATCTGATAGGTCCAGTGCTTCGTCCAGATTGGCGAGTGTTGTTTTGGCTTCTGTGAGACGTGCTGTTGCCTCGGCAATCAGCACAGCGCCCTCGTTGGAAAGGGAGGAGACGCCCGTTTCGATTTCGGCCAGAGTGGTGTTGGCCTGATCCAGAAGAGGCGGCAGTTTCGTGTCGGTCAGGGCGCGCACAGAGGTCAGCGTCTGCGTGGCCTCATTGGCGAGCGGCTTAATGTCAGTGGCAAGCACCTGATTGGCTGTATCTGAGGTGGTGCGGACTGAGTTGAGCGTGTCCGTGGCAGTATTGGTGGCGGTTTCAAACGCGGCGATCGCGCTTTCAGATTGATCGACGCGCGCCTTAAGGCTGCTGCCGACTTCTTCGTAGCGGCTGATCAGGGTGGAGGCTTCCTGTCCGACCTGCGTGACCTGCGATTCCAGAGCTGAGGCGGTATCCTGTACCTGCTCGACGAGTGCGGGCAGACGCTCTTCGATCAGGGTGCGAGCAGATTGCATGGTGGCCAATGCAGAGGGTTCAAGTACGTTTACCACGCCTTCAAGTGCTGCGGCTGCCTCGGCACCACGTGTGATGAACTCGCTGAGCTGATCTTTCATCAGGGCATCGGCGGTGCCGAAAGCGCTTTCGGCGTTGCGCAGGGTGCCTTCTGTCCGGTCTGCTGCCGTTTGAATGCTGCCAAGCGTGTCTGTGGCTGCCAGCAGGGTTTCCTCGGCGGTGTTGGACAGCAATTCCAGACGCCCGGTGAAGGCCGCGATTTCGCGCGCGGCGCTGCCCACATCGGTGGACAGGGTCTCAAACTCTGCAATTGTGCGATCGAGGCGACCAGAGGCATTGGACAGGTTGTTGAGAAGCGCGGTGACCGCTTCGGTGTTTTCGTCGCTGACCACCGTCTGCAACCGTTCGAGCAGCGTGATCGCCTTTTCCATCAGCTCAGGCGCACCTTCGACGACAGATTGCAGGGCGCTGGGCTCGGTTGGAATCTCGCCAAAGGGGGGGAGGGGATCCGTGTCAGCGGTGCCCCCGGAGAGGGAGACAAAGCTCACCCCTGTCACACCTTGCCCCTGAAGTTTGGCGACCGTGTCCGTTTTGACCGGGGTGTCGGCGCTCACCTCGATGCGCACGCGCACCAGCGAGGGGTCCTCTTCATCCAGTTCAAGCATCACAACCTGGCCAACAGGCAGACCGTTGTAGCGCACGCCTCCGGCCATGCCGAGGCCTGAGACATTGTCAAAGAGCACGTCATAATAAGCGTATTGCCGTTCCAGATCGACTTTCGCGAGCCAGAACACAAAGAGGAAGGAGCCGATCAGCCCGACCAGCGCGAACACCCCTATCAGGAGATAGTTTGCCCGTGTCTCCATCTATTGAGACCTCCTACTGCCTTTGACCTGCGCCGCTCTGGCACGTGGGCCTGTGAAATACTCTTGCACCCAGGGGTGATCGATATCTGTCATGGTTTCGATTGGTCCTTCCACCAAGACGCGTTTTTCTGCCAGAACGGCGATCCGGTCACAAATGGCGTAAAGACTGTCAAGATCATGGGTCACCATAAACACGGTGATGCCAAGCGCGCGCTGCAACTCTCCAATCAAATCGTCATAGGCTGCGGCGCCGATGGGATCGAGGCCCGCCGTCGGTTCATCCAGAAAGACAATCTGCGGATCAAGCGCCAACGCGCGAGCCAATGCGGCCCGCTTGCGCATACCGCCGGAAAGCTCACTTGGGAGTTTTTCACAGGCAAAATGTGGCAGGCCAACAAGGCCCACCTTGAGCGCGCCGAGATCTTTCATGAGATTGTTCGAGAGCTTTAAATGCTCCCGCATCGGCGCCATCACGTTCTGTAGCACGGTCAGGCTTGAAAACAGCGCACCATCCTGAAACGCAACCCCCCAGCGGGTTTCCACTTTGCGTCGTTCGCTTTCCGGCGCGTTTAAAACATCGGTACCGAGCACTTCGATGTTGCCAGCCGCGGGGCGGTTGAGGCCCACGATGGTGCGCAACAGCACTGATTTTCCGGTGCCGGAGCCGCCAACAATGCCCAGAACCTCGCCACGCCAGACGTCGAGATCCAGATTGTCATGCACCACCTGCCGGCCAAACTGATTGCGCAGGCCGCGCACTTTGATCACCGCCTCCCGCTCCGCTGCTGCCTCAGGCATAGGCTGTGTGTCCACTGCGTTCATATGCCCAGCCCCGCAAAGAAAATGGAGAATAGGGCATCCAGTGCGATCACGAGAAAGATGCCCTGAACCACGCTGGAGGTGGTGCGTTGGCCCACGCTGGTGGAACTGCTTTTAACCTGAAACGCCTGCCAGCAGGCCACCACACCGATCACCAACGCAAAGAATGGCGCTTTGACCATGCCGACGAGCAGATGGGTTACATCGGTGTTTTCATAAAGCCGGGTGACGAACATGCCGGGGCTGACGCCCAGATTGATCCAACTCATCAGCCCGCCACCCAGCAGGCCGAAAAGATTTGCCACAAAGCCAAGCAGGGGCAGCATGATCAGCAAAGCCAGCACGCGCGGCACCACCAGCACCCGTATCGGATCAAGGCCAAGCGTTTGCATGGCGTCGATTTCCTGCTGCACTTTCATTGAACCCACCGATGCCGTGAAGGCCGAGCCGGATCGCCCTGCCACAATAATTGCGGTCAGCAAAATGCCGAGTTCGCGCAGGACGGAGATGGAGATGAGCTCAACCACAAAGACTTCTGCGCCAAAGCGCTGCAGCTGAGTGGCGCCCTGAAAGGCGAGGACCACACCAATGAGAAATCCCATCAGCCCGATGATGGGCACAGCGTTGAAGCCTGTGTCTTGCATATGCGTGACAAGCGAGGCCCAGCGCAGTTTGTGAGGGCGCGCCAATTCACGTGTGAGCGCCACAAGTGTTTCCCCCAAGAAGCTGATGAGCGAGAGTGCGCTTTGCCAGCCGCCGACCAGATTTTTGCCCCATTGCTCTAACCAGTCCCAGGGAGAGCGTGAGGGGGCGTCGCCTAAGTCGTCATTTGGCATGGCTGCGGAAACAGTGCGCAATAAGGCCATCTGATCTTCAGCGCCCCCTTCCAGCACGACCTCGACACCATGACTTTGGAGGCGATTTCGCAAGTCTGCGACCATCCAAGCGCCGCCTGTGTCCATCGCGGTTAACCCGCCCAGACGAAGCCGCAAAGTGCCGTGCTCCGCCGAAACCTGTGCAAATGGGCGCTCCATCTCTGCCAGAAATTCCGTCAACAGCGCGCCGCTAAGATGCACAACAGTTTCCGTGCCCGTCACATCCACGCGCAGGTCTGGGCGAACGCTGCTCATCGCGCAAAGATCATCTTGATGAAGGCATACGCCACTGTCGTCCCGATCATTCTGATCCCAAATGCGTGGAGGCTCATTGCGTTTGTGCGACTATTATCAAATCGTGCCAGCGCTTTAAAGCGCTGCTGCTCTTTGCGTGTGTTATCGCCTCGTCAGGCGTTGCTCCAAAACGTCTATCGTGGGGCGTGTCCATTGTTTGAGTGCGCGCATCACGACCAATCGCGCTTGAGCGCCTTCCCAATCCTGTCCCAATAGGTGGTTTGGGACCACCCCATGACGCAGGCAAAGCCGCCGCCAGTGATGCAATACGACGAGCCGCAGCGAGGTGCGCGTGATACAGTCATCCGGTGTAGGGTGGTTCAACGCAGTTTCCACTGCTGCGGCCAGTTCATCATATTCCGCGCGCATCACGTTCGGGGCGATGATCTCTACAACCCAGTTCGGTAGTTCTGTTGGGCTGAATGGGCTGAGAACACATCCGTCTGGGCAGGCATCGACATCCGAAACCAATGCGCTGCGTGTGGACAACAGGATGGATCCCTCGGGCAGGCGCGTTTCAAAATCCGCGACACTCAACGCTGGCGACCCAATCAGCAGATCAACGCGCGTTTTGTTTTGTTTGGTCGTGCCGTACACCTGTGGCCGGGCGCGTTCTGTGGCTGCCCAGCCCGTCGGCGACAGGCGGTGCACTGACATGCGCCCGCGTTTTTGGGTCACAATCCACCCGTCGCGCCGCAAACGATGCAAGGCAACGCGCAGTGCTTGGTTGTTGATCCCAAGACATCCAACCAGAGCATCCAGAACAGGGCCTGACATCCAGGCGTCTTCGTCTTGTAGGAGATCCCCCAGAATCGTCACGACGACCGACCACACTTTGATGGGCCCGCAGTCGCGCACTGTCTTGATATCTTCTGGCAGATCAACCTGTTGCATGACGGTACTTTACGCATGCCGCCACGCAACAACAAGCGCGGCGGTAACCCGCCATATTCATGCCGTTTTGGTTCGACATACAAACATAGATTGCAGAGTGCTTGGTGGCGGTGCGTCCCGGTCACAAACTCCCTCTGCGCCTGGTTTGATAGAGAGATTTATGTATTTTTCCCGCATTGCTTGCCTAATTGCGCTGTTGTTCTCGGCGGTACCTGCATTTTCTGAAGAGCGCCTTCAGCCGCTGCGCACACGTGGAGAGCTGCTTGGCTGGGAGGCGATCGGTCGGCTTGATGTCAAAGGAGCTGGGTATTGCTCGGGGGCATTGATTGCGCCGGATCAGGTGCTGACGGCTGCGCATTGCGTTTTTGACAATGCAGGGCGGCAGGTTGCCCCAGAGAACATCCTCTTTCGCGCAGGCTATGTTGCCGGAGAGGCCTTGGCTGAACGCACTGTCAGCCGTGTGGTTGTTGATGCTGGATATCAGGATGTTCCAGGGGGCAAGATCAGCAACAAGATGATCCGGCATGATGTAGCTTTGCTGCGTTTGGCCTCCCCGATTTCGACCTCTGAGGCCAATCCCTTTGCCATACATGTTGACCCGCAGGAGGGAGAAAAGGTCTCTGTTCTCAGCTATGGGCGGGGCCGGAGCGAGCATATTTCCTGGCAGCGGGACTGTTCGGTGCTAAGGCGCGGCTGGGGGCTTTTGACGTTTGATTGCAATGTGACCTACGGCTCCTCGGGGGCGCCGGTTTTTGTGCGCTATGGCAATCGGGTGCGCATATTGTCTTTGGTGTCGGCGGGCGATGATCTTGAAAACGGCAGCGCAGTTTCATTCGGCATGGAGCTTCCATCGGTGGTTGCAGAGCTGAAGCGACGCATGCGGGTGGGGGATGCGCCGGTCGCGAAGGTCAGCGCAGGGGCAAAGCGTATTCAGATTGGCAATCGCAGCGGCACCGGAGCAAAATTTGTCCGCGCGGGAGGGGGTTGAAACCTGTAATAGGCTTCCCAAATGATGTGTATCGAGGCGCCGATGATCGGGTCTCGCTTCTACACCGCCTGTCCGAATGGAAGGCACCTACATATTGTTGTCGCTCAATGGAGGATAACCCATGCGCACTTTTGATCTGGCTCCGCTGTACCGGTCGACCGTTGGCTTTGACCAACTGGCAAACATGATGGACCGTGTTTTGTCCAACGATGTCGCCCAGCCGAGCTACCCCCCATACAACATCGAAAAAACCGCCGATGATGCCTATCGCATTTCGCTGGCTGTGGCCGGTTTTTCCGCGGATGACCTGAGTATTGAGGTCAAGCAGAACGCTTTGATTGTGACCGCCAAGAAAGGCGAAGAGAGCAAAGACAAGACCTACCTGCACCGCGGGATTGCGACGCGCGCATTCGAACGCCGCTTCCACCTGGCCGACCACGTCCGCGTGACGGGTGCGAGCCACGAAGATGGCATGCTGCACATCGCGTTGCAGCGTGAAATCCCTGAGGCGCTGAAACCGCGCCGTATCGAGATTTCCACCGGTGCTCGCAAAGCCGTGGAGCAGGATGTGGTTGACGCAAAAGCCGTGAACTGACCTCCAAATCACTGACACACAAATTCTTCCCTTGTTGTCAGGCGCGCGCCTCAGATTGAGGCGCGCGTTTTGCGTTTGTCTGGTTGCAGTTCGCGTATGAAGGCGTCAAAGTCGCCCGGTTTTCTGATCATTGGTGGCTTTGTGAACCTCGGCGCTTTGAAATCTGGTAATTTCCGGGCCTATGTCTGTGGCGCGGCCTTTGGATTGATGGCGATCTGGATGCAGCGGATCGTTATGGGCTGGCTTGCGTGGGAGATGACAGACTCGCCCAGTTTTGTCGGATTTGTGGCGCTATTGATGTTTGCGCCGTCGATTGTGCTGTCGCCGCTGTTTGGTGTGTGGGTCGACCGCATCAGTGTGAAGCGCGCGATGCTGATTGTGCAAGGCATCAACATGGCGTTGTGCATCGCGCTGTGGGCGTTGGTGGCGGTTGGTATGATGACGCCGTTCTGGCTGGCACTGCTTGCGTTTCTGATTGGTGTGATGTTGGCAGTCAACCAGCCGGTGCGGATGGCCATGACACCACGACTGGTGCGACGTGAGCACGTGGGATCTGTGGTCACCATAGTGGCGATAAACTTCAATATCGCCAGAATGGTTGGGCCGGCGATTGGGGGGCTGTTGATTGCCGAGATTGGCGTTGCGCACACGCTTTTGGTCCAATGGCTGCTGTTTGTGCCTTACCTTTTTATTCTGTCCCGTTTGAGCCTTCGACCTAGGCGGGAGAGCGGTGGCGCGCGGGAGCCTTTTTTCACCGCACTTGGTGCCGGAATTCGCTACGTCTGGCAGGTCGCTGCCGTGCGCGAAGCCATGCTGCTGGCGGGCATGTTGGCGTTGGTGGCGCGCGGAACGCTGGAGGTTTTGCCACCGCTGGCTGATGGTGTGTTTGGGCGTGGCGCGGATGGTCTGGGCGTATTGATGAGTATCACAGGGCTCGGCGCAATTCTGGGGGGCTTCTCCAAAGCTCTGCTGCCCCCACAAACGCCGGGCCGCTTACCATTTCTGACACGTTTGGCGATCGCATTGGGGCTAATGCTGGTTGCGGTTTTAGGTGTGGCCCCAAATTGGGAGTTGGCTTTGGCTGTTGCAGCGGGGATGTCCTTTGTCACTACGCTGACCGCGATTTCCACGCAGACCGCCATTCAGCTGGATCTGGAAGATGATATGCGCGGGCGTGTGATGAGCCTCTGGGCTGTGCTTGCGGCAGGAGGGGCTGCAGTGGGCGCCGGGGGCGTGGGTGTTTTGGCGGATTGGCTTGGATTTCAGACAAGCTTGATTTGGTGCGGCAGTCTGTCTGCAGTTGCGGTGGCGGGCTATCTCGCGCTGTCTGGTCTGAAAAAGTAAACCCCGCTGCCGATGGGCAACGGGGCTCTGTCTGTCCGACGGGGAGGATCAGATCAGTTGGCAGCGGGTTCGATGTTGCCGATATTGAAGAACATCGTCTCACCAGAGTGATCGTCCACACCGTCGTTGTCTGTCGACACAAACGCTGTGCCGTCTTCTGAAATGGCCAGACCTTCCACTTTGTCGAGCACATAACCGCCGGTTGAGGTCAGATCCGGGAGCAGGTCACGCACCAGAGTTTTTGTGACAACAGGCAGTTCCCCACCCAGCGGGGCAGGCACCATGTCAGACGCCGCGACGCGGTAGATCTTTTTGGTCACCGCACGGTGGTCGTGCTGATTGTCGCGCTCCACGATGTAGACCCAATCGCCATGCGCCACGATTTCAGACAGGCCAACCCAACCGGTGGCAGGCTCGGCTTTGGGATAGTGCACCGCGCCCCACTCTTTGGTTTCCAAATTGTAAGATACCAGTTTCACGTGGTTTTTTGGGTCGTCTTTCCACTCACGTTGCACCGCCATCCAGAGCGTGTCGCCCAGCTTGGTGATGCCTTCAAACCCAAAGCGCTTTTCCACCGCCATCAGTTCTGCTGGCAGGCCAATTTCGCCTTTGCGGTCTTTGATCAGACCTTCGGCGGAGACGTGGTAGATGGCATGCGGGATCACACGGTCGGTGCGGCCTTCAGACGCCACATAGAAGCCACCGTTGCCATCAAGTGTGATGCCTTCCATATCGATTTTCTGCGCGGGGCTGCCGTCCTGACGGTGCACACGGATCACATCGACGATGCGGGCGGGTGTCTGGGTGGTGTCGATTTTGAAGATGGAGGGCTGGAAGCCGTAGAAGCTGTCATTCACGGCCCAGACGATGCCATTCTTGTCTGCGACCATGCCGGAAATCGCGCCCCAGCCAATCAGCTCATCCGCGCCTTCAGAGGTCAGATGTGGATATGCGGCAGGGGCGTCCTGATGTTCAAAAAGCATCACATGCGCCCGTGCGCCGCCATCTTCGATCAGGTCTTTCTCATTGGCAGACACCAGCAGATTGCGCTCTGGGATTGCCACATAACCTTCGGGGCCAACACCCGAGGGCAGCAGCTGTTTCAGCACAGGTTCTGCTGGGTTCGTAACGTCATAGACACCCACAACAGAGGCCCGTTCCGCGCCGACAAACACATAGGGCGTGCCGTTGAAGGTTGCGAAGGTCACACTCTCCGGCTCCACACCTTTGCTGTCAGAGCGTTTGTCCGGGTAGTGACCGATCTGAATGATCGCCTTTTCAAAATCGGTGCCGTTCTCGTAGACCACGGTGCCGTCTTTGTGGAAGATGGTCCAGCCGCGTGAGCCGCCATCCATGTCGCCCTCATTGGCTGTGGCGAAGTGATTGTCATCAATCCAAGTGACAGCATCGGGCTCGCGCAGGCGGCCTGTCTGACTTTCGGTGAAGATTAGTGCGCCGCGTTCGTCTGTCGCGTCGATGCCTTCAAGATCCACAGCACCTGCGGAGAAATGCGAAATGACTTCGCCCTCTTTGGAGACAACCACCATGTGGTTGTTTTCCTGCAAGGTCACAACGGTTTCGTCCAGCGCGTTGATGGAGACGTATTCCGGCTCTGGATCTTCTGGAGACACTTCAGCAAGGCCCGTCATGTCCACCATGCGCAGCGTGTCACACGCCAGCTCACCGTTGCGCAGCTCAACCATGGCCAACATGCCCGCGGGCATTTGACCTGTGCGGCCATCGCCAAGATCTTCGTCACGCTCATTTTCAATGGCGACGGACACAAAGCTCTGATCTGGCGCAATGGCGACGCTGTCAGGCTGTCCGCCCAGATCACAAGAAGCAGCGACAGTGCCATCCGCGATGTTGATCGCCTGAAGCAGGCCGGATGGCTGTGCGTAGTTCTCAGATGTGTTCACGCCGACAATCGCGAGGTCGCCAAACACGCCAACGGAGGTTGGCTCTCCCTCAAGCGCGACATTGCCGAGCGGCTTTGGCTGGGTCGGATCGGTGATGTCGATGCGCCCTAGAACACCCAGCGGGCTGTCGGTGTACACCAATGTCATACCATCAGCGGTGGCTGCGATGATTTCCGGGGAAGTTTCACGCGTGGTGTCCTCACCGTTGGCCATGTTTTTGACCACAGGGAAGGAGGCAATGCGGTTGAAATTCATTTCAGCGGTGGCGTGACCTGCGGTCAATGCCAGCGCTGACGTCAAACAAAAGCTGCGCAGCAACATTTGGTGTCTCCGTGTTGGTTCATGATGTGCAGGTCGCACCCGTGTATGACGCTGTGGCAACAGCCGTATGACAGATCTGCGAAAGCCGTGACGGGTCGTGACATCGCAAAAAGCCATTTGTGGTTGGTGCAATGATCCCGCAGAGTGGCCGCGCATTTGAAGTCATGGGGAGAGGGACATGGATTGGGATGACGCATACGCCAATGCCGCACATATCGCTGGGGCTGAGGCGTACCCACCGCGCTGGGCGGAAGAGGCTGCGGCGTATCGTGAAGAGACCGGTGCCGAGATTGATCTGCCTTACGGGGAGGGTTTGCGGCATCGGTTCGATGTGATGCGCCCCAAAGGCATTGCAAAGGGGCTCTTTGTGTTTGTGCACGGGGGATATTGGCTGCGGTTTGACAAGTCTTCCTGGAGCCATTTTGCCCGTGCGGCTGTGGCGCAGGGCTGGGCTGTGGTCATGCCTTCCTATGATCTGGCACCAAGCGTGCGCATTTCAGAGATCACAAAACAGATTGGTCAGGCTGTGTGCCGTGCAGCGGAAGTGTTTGAGGGACCAATCATATTGTCGGGACATTCCGCTGGTGGACATCTCGTTGCCCGGATGATTTGCGAAGGTGTGTTGCCAGTCAATGTTGCACATCGGATCACACGCGTGGTGCCGATTTCACCTGTGTCTGACCTGCGCCCTTTGATGAAAACCGCGATGAATGCGGATTTGAAGCTGGACGCAGCAGAATGTGGTTCTGAAAGCCCGGTATTTGGCACGCCGCATGCGCATGTCGATGTCACGGTTTGGGTTGGTGCAGAGGAGCGGCCTGTGTTTCTGGATCAGGCGCGCTGGCTGGCAGAGGCTTGGGGCTGCGATCTGTTTGTGGCTGGTGGCAAGCATCACTTTGATGTCATCGACGCCTTGGCAGACCCTGAAAGTGATTTTGCCCGGATGGTCCTAGGCTAGGGTTTAAAGCAGGGCACTGTATCACCGTCAGCTGGGCGCGCATGCCAGACCCCCCGCGCAATGGCGCGGGCCAGACAGGTCGCGGCAGCATGGCCGAGCCAGAGGGTATCTGCGACCTCTGTTTCGAGCGGCTTGGCATTTGTACTGACGCCAAAAATCAGATCTCCGTCCATTGGCGTGTGCGACGGCACCAAAGCGCGGGCCATCCCGTCATGCGCTGCGGTAGCCATGCGCGTGCATTGCGCCTGCGTGAGATCTGCATCGGTTGCGACAATGGCGATGGTGGTGTTGTGGCTGGACAGTTTGGTGTTGGGCAAGCCCGTTGGCGTAGAGGGCAGCAGGCCCAAGTTCCCAAATTCGTCACCGACTTCCCAAGGGGCTGCCCAGAAGTGTTGCCCATCTGGAGAGGCATCGCCGAGCGCGTTTACAGCCACCAAGGCGCCGACCGTATGGCCGGATGGCAGGATCATAGATGCGGAGCCAAGACCGCCCTTGTGTGTGGCTAAAGTTGCGCCGGTTCCCGCGCCCAAGGAGCCTAATGTGAAGTCATCGGACGCAGTGTTGAACGCCTCAGCACCTAGACGCTTGTAGGGGTTTTCGGCCCAGCCTTTGTTTCCTCCATTGAGGAGATCAAAGAGAATGGCACCGGGAACAATGGGGATGTTTTGGTCGCCAACCGCAAAGCCACGTCCGGCGGATCGCAGGGCATCGGCAACACCGGAGGAAGCATCCAAACCAAAGGCCGAGCCGCCTGAAAGCGTTAGTGCATCAACCTGTTGCACGGTTTTGTCTGGTGCGAGCAGATCGGTTTCACGTGTGCCCGGTGCGCCGCCCATCACGCTGACGCCGCAGGTGAAAGGCGCCTCGCCAACCAACACGGTTGTGCCCGTCTTGATCGTTGTGTCCTGAGCATTGCCGACGCGAAGCCCGGCCACATCGGTGATCAAATTTCTGGCTCCGGTTTGCATCTGGGTACTCCTCTTTGCGTTCACAGTAGGCGCCTCGAATTTGGGCGCAAGAGTATCAGGATGCGCAGAGCGTCGGATTTTTGTTGCGCAAGACGAGCTTCCTTTGGCATGACTTGCACAGGCATTGGCGATGGCGTCGCCACATTCTGCATGAAGAATGCGCCACACTCTTTACAGTCCTGAACGCCGGGACCTCTTTGATCGGAGGTCAACATGACATCACGTCCTGAATTTTATCGGTTTCACAATGGCGAGAAAGCGCCGTTGCAGTTTACGGAGGCCGAGTATGAGGCCCGCGTGGCTGGTTTGCGCGCATTTATGGTGGAGGCTGGCGTTCATGCCGCGGTATTCACCTCTATGCACAATGTGTCTTACTACTCCGGTTTCACCTATTGCGCCTTTGGGCGGCCATATGCCGTGGTCGTAACACCTACAGACTGTGTGACGATTTCAGCGGGCATCGACGCGGGCCAACCGTGGCGGCGCTGCTACGGTGATAACATCACCTACACCGACTGGCAGCGGGACAATTACTGGCGGGCGATCCGCTCGATCACGGGCGAGGGCGCAGTGATTGGTTTTGAGGGCGATCACCTGACGCTGCTGCAGCAAAGCAAGCTGAACAGTTTCCTTGCGCCAAAGAGCATGGTTGATCTTTATGAGCAAACCATGCGGCAGCGTATGCATAAGAGTGCAGCAGAGATTGAGTTGATCCGCGCAGGCGCTGCAGTTGCTGATGTGGGGGGATATGCCATCCGTGATGCCGTTAAGGCTGGTGTGCGGGAGATCGACGTGGCCATGGCTGGGCGGAACGCAATGGAGCTTGAGATCGCCAAGCGCTTTCCCGGTGCAGAGTATCGCGACACCTGGGTGTGGTTTCAGTCGGGCATCAATACAGATGGCGCACACAATCCCGTAACCGCGCGTGAACTGCAACGTGGCGATATCCTGTCGCTCAACACCTTCCCGATGATCTCTGGCTATTACACAGCACTTGAGCGCACGATGTTTGTGGAAGAGGTCGACCCGGCGAGCCTTGCGATCTGGGAAGCCAATGTGGGCGCGCATGAATTGGGGATTTCTCTGCTGAAACCGGGCGCGAGCTGCGCCGAGGTGACCGAGCAGATCAACACCTTCTTTGCAGAGCGTGACCTGCTTCAATATCGCACCTTTGGCTACGGCCATAGCTTTGGCGTGTTGAGCCACTACTACGGGCGCGAAGCCGGTTTGGAGTTGCGCGAGGATATCGACACGGTTCTGGAGCCAGGCATGGTGATCTCCATGGAGCCGATGCTGACGATTGCCGACGGGCAACCCGGCGCCGGTGGGTATCGCGAGCACGATATTCTGGTGATCACTGAAGATGGCAACGAGAACATCACAGGCTACCCCTACGGGCCCGAGTTCAACGTGGTTGGGTAAACAAGCTGTTGCGCCCTGCGGGGCGCGGCAAACCTGCGCGTTTCTTAAGCACGGTTGTCCAAAAGGGCAGAGGTGCGAAACGCGATACACTTATTGTGTGAATTTTCGATCTCAAAAGTAATTCGCTCTAGGGTGGTGTAGCCTACTCTCCCCTCTTTCTTTTGACGTGCACATTTGCAACAGTTTGCCCGAATTGGATGCAGAGGCGATGTAAATGGGCGTAACATTCCCCATATGCGCTTCAAGATATTAGAAAAGAAGGGGGTGTTTTATGGCGAATTTTGAAACCCAAGTGCGCGAATCCCAGGCGCAGGTTGCCGCAGCGCAGAGCAAAATCGCAGAGCTGACCAGCCGGATTGATGCCGCACGTGAAAAGATGAAGACTGGCGATGACGTTGCAATTGATATTGAGAACGCGACGCTGGATGACGTGCATGCCCACACAGAGGTGATGAACGCCAATATCGCCGAGCTGATCATGGGCCTTGATGATGTGACGGCGGCGTTTTCCAAAGACTTTGATCAGATGCGGGACAAAACCGGCTGGGAGAGCTTTGTGGGCATCTTCAGCCGTGGCAAATCAGAGTCGATGCGTGCCGAGCGGATCAAGACGGCCAATATTGACGACAAGCTGCAGGATCTGATTGCGAAATCGGATGTGATCACCAAGCTTTTGGAAAGCCAGCTGGCCGTGCTGGAAGAGCAGAAGGTGAAGGTTGAGGACAATCTTACTGAGACGCTGGACGAGCGTGAATTCACTGTAGGTGAGTTGGAAAATTTGCGGGCCGAGATCCTTGGCATGGATCCTCAGATCATTGCGCTGGAGAACAAAATTGCAGTGGAACAGGACGCCGCCGCGCGCACAAAGCTTGAAACCGAACTGGCGGATCTAAACAAAGCCTACAACGAGCTGGTACAGCAAGAGCAGGTGAAGCTGGCCAAAAGCCAGACACTGGAGCGCTATATCGAGAAAGGCAAAACCTGGGTCGACAGTCTGCAAAATCAGGCGGCGACGCAGATGGTGCTGATCAATAAGTTGCAGACCGACACAAAGCAGCGTGTGGTGCTTTATGATGCGCTCACCAAATCGCTGAAGACAGCGCAACAGCAGGACATCGCGCACCGCATCAACGAGATTGGCGTGGAAACCGACAAAGAGGCGCAGGCTTCCATGGCTGCGATTGGCACCGCCACCAACCAGCGCATGGCGGATATGATGGAAGCCCATGAAGAGCATATGGTCTTTGCCCGTGATGTTCTGGCGGCGAAAGCCAAGGCGGATGAGCGCTTTGCCCGGAGGTTCCAGAAGATCGTCGAGAAGCACGACAAGAACCTCTATGGGGCGTGATTTGTTTTCCAATTATCAGGTTCTGTTAGAATTTGTTTCCTTGGCCTTGTTCATTTTTGTCATGATTTGGAGTGATCTGGCTCTGAAAGAACGATCACTACGAAACACTCTTTTCGAAGCCATCAAACTGAGCATAGCTGTGGTAGTCTTCGTTGCTGTGGGCCTTGGTCTGGTCTGGGCATTGGCCATCGGCTACACGTTTGTCCTTTTTCCCGTTTTGATCGGTTTGTTTGTTTGGTTCGGAAGAGGAAATCCTCCTTGGAAACAGCAAGCTACCCCAAAAGACTATCCTGGGCCGACGCGCATGAATGCAGATTTCCCGAGGGTTGTTCAATTGATCGAAACGGGCATTCAAACGTCCCTATTGATTGGTGTCGCTTGGGTTCTCGTCGGCTCGTTTGCGTTTGATATAGAAACATCTCTACCAAGCACGATCACTTTGGCCGCGCTGTTTGGGTTCATGCAATGGGGGCGCTATGTGTCGTTCAGAAGATTTGCCCGGTCAGACGCCGATTTGGCTGAAACAGTGTTCTATAACCCGGTGGACGGCTATTTTCGTCAGTCAAGATGGTTGAGCAAGTGACAATGAATTCAGACCATACTGCGCTGATGGAAACGCATGCCTCGCGGCGGTATTTTCAGAAGTTTGCGCGGATCACGGAGCATCTGACGCAGGTGGCCGCGACACGTGAGGCGGAGGGCGAGATGCGCGCTGATGAGGTGAAAATCCTCACGCGTTATCTGGCCTCCATTGGCTACACGTTCAAAGCGCTGAGCATGAAGTATCTGCTGGTGGGGCGGCAGACCGGGCAGTTCTTTGGCAGCCTCGCTATGGACGCAGTGGAAAGCGGCTTTCCGATGTTCAATGAGCTTTTGGTGATGGCCAACGATGCACAGCAGGCAGAAAGCCATCTGCGCAATATGCCGGAGGCGGAAACGCTGAAGAACGATATGCTGCGCACCATTATTGGAGATCAGGAGATCCCAACCAAACTGCAATTCGCGTTGAGCCAGCGGCTCTATTATGAGGAGTTGCTCAAAGGAGAGTTGTTCTGGGCGCAGAACCATCCTGAGGTGCTGTGGCTGGGCAATCTCTCTGAGCGGCGGCGCAAGTTCCTGCTGCATTGGGCGGTCTATGACAGTCAGGTCAATCTGCCGACGATTTACCTCATGGAGCTTGAGGACACAGGCAAGCGGGCCTTGCCCAAGGATGAACGGCGCTGGCCAGAGGTGCAGGCGCATCTGATGGCACAGGCGGTGGCAGGTTTGAAGCTTGTGACCATCGCCAAGGGCTTTGATGAGAGCTTTGACGATCTGCATCCCAAGCGATTGCAGCGCCTGCATGTGGGGCCGATGTATTCCAGCGCTTTCACGCGGCAAAGCGGGCCAATCCGCGATGTGCTGGAGGCGGCGCGGGCACCGGAAGGGGAAGACTGGGCCTTGGCCTGGACCACCGAAGAGTTGCTGAGCGAAGACGTAAAGTCAGAGCGCTCTGGCTGGTTTGGCACCGTGGAGCGTCAGATATTTGCGCTCGATCCTTTTGCCGGGCGCGGGGCAGACACTGGCGCCACACGGATGGAGCGGTCAATTGTTTTGCCACAGCGGCCTTTTCAAGCGCTGGAAGAGCTGAACCCACCGGGATTTGGCAGCGTGAACAAATATGTGGTGAGCCAGCAGGGACGGGTACTCAGGTATTGAATGGATGCTGTTCAACCAGATTTGACTGCGCGGCTTTCGACGATAAGAATTTTTGGGGTGTGATGTAAGATGAGCCTGACAAGTGACCAGATGGAGCTGCGCGAAGAGGATATTCGCAAGCACTATGACGCCGCAGCGCAGATGCTTGCAGGCTTTGACCACACGCCGCGCATTGCCAAAGGCAAAGACGTGGCACCGGCGGCTGAACGGTCCAGTGGAATCGGCACACGGCGGCGGTTTCGCTCGACCACGCCGGGTTTGGTCACGCGTTCAACCGCGAGGCCCGAAGGGGTGCATCTGGTGGAGCGCATTGAGGGCGCAGGCGTGGAAGACCCGCTGGTGTCGCCGGTGCAGGCCAATGTGTTGCACGGTTTGCGGCGGGCTTTGGCGATTGCCTTGGCGGTTGGAGAGACTTTTTCCGAGGCGGCGGGTCTGGCCGATCTGAAGCGGGACAATCTGGCGGGCAGTCTGAGCGCGGACAAGAAAGCAGCGTTCTCTGAGCTCTTGGCAGCGGAGGCGCTGGCGGTGAGCTATGTCTTTGCCAATGCGACCTCCTTCCTTCTCGCGCCACATCTCGCGGAAACGCAGGTTGAGGTGGGCGAGGTCGAAGAGATCCTGACCGACAACGCGCAGCTGGCGCTGCATGGCGCGCTTTGGGAGCTGGATCAGGACATCGCCGCACTGGTCAGCAGTGAAGATCGTCTGGTGGCTTGTGTCTGCGCCTTTGCCGAACAGTTGATGGAGAAACTGGCCCTCCGCGCCCAGAATGCGCCGCGTCTGGAAGCCTTTGTGGGCGCGCGCTGGAAGGTGGAAGCGGATGATCTGGCCATCGACGGTTTCACACCAGCACGCGCGGCCAAAGGCAGCACGCTGACCATGAGTTTCAAAAAACCCAACGAGGTTGTGGGCAACCATATCGCCAAATATCAGGCGATGAAGCTCGCCAAGATGCTGATGGCTTATGATTTTGATCGGCGCATGAATCCCTTTGCTGAAATGGGCGGCTTTATCTTTACCTTCATGGGGGATGGCGCGCCGGGGACAGGGAAAACCACGCTTATTCAGATGATGGCGGGGATGATCCACGATTATTGTCAGGTGGCAGGCTATGCTTTCCGTTATCAGAATTTTGGCATCGACAACATCGACAGTTATCAGGGCAAATCCGGCCAGAATGCCAAGGCTTTTGTGGCCAATGTACTGGACCCGCAGGTGATCGGATTTGGCACGATTGATGACATCGACCAGATCGCCGGTAAACGTGGGGACCGGCAGAGCTCGGCCGGGCAGCAGGAGGTCACCGCCGTCTTTATGGAAGCCTTTGCCGGGGCGAATACGGTGGTGCGTGGCAACTGTACCTTTGGGATGTTTTCCAACTACCCAGAAAATGTGGACGATGCGCTGCGCCAGCGGGCTGGCGCGCGCTTTCTGGTGGATGGGCCGCAGACGCGGGAGGATTACATCGACATCCTCGCGCTGCTGATGGGCAAGAACCATGACATTGCGCTGGGTGAGCATACCTTGTTTGAGGCACAGGCCATTCAGACAGCGGTGGCCGCCAGCTTTGAAAGCCACAATCGCCCCCATGAGGAGGGGCTGCTCAACGTGTTTGAACGCGTGCAGGGGAAAGTCGGTGAGCTGGATACAATTGCCAAGATGGGCACCTATCTGAAGGCCATTCAAGAGGCTGACCCGCGTTTTACGGGCCGCGCCATCAAGAACATCACCGATGCGGTGAAAGTGCGTGCGATGGATTTTGAACTGCCCGACGAATGGATGGAACAGCCCGATCTGTTCCTGACAAAGGACTACGACACCAAAAAGGCGATGATTGCTGAGCTGCGCGTGCCGATCACCACCGAGATGGTGGTGCAGGAGATCAACCGCTATGCCGACAGCGAGTTCCGCTATGCCGACAAGTCTGACGAGGCCGCGATAGAGGCCATGGTGCGCGACATGGGCCGTACCGAGGCAGCGAAACAGCGCTATCTGAAAGGCAAAGCCTGATGTTTGTGATTGATACTATTGGGTTCTGGAACACATTGGTTCCGCTGGCTGCTTTAGGGCTGTTGGCGGTGCTGTTGCCGCGGGTTCTGGTGGATCGCGAAACGCGCTCACATGGCAAGCTGCTGCATGGCATCGCGCTGACAGCAGCGTTTCTGGTGGCAATCGGTTTCATGATCTCGATCGCTGTCACCCAGATGCGTGGGTTTGAGGCCGTGGGACACTTTGAGATTGATCCGCTGGGCGCAGCATGGGTGCATCTGCGCCTGTCGCTGATGACGGCAATCGTCTGGGGGCCGGTTCTGGGGCTGGTGTGGTTTGGCCAAGCGCAGGGCGTGGAAGCGCGGCGCGGGCAGGATATCGCGGCGGGGGATCGGTGATGGAGGGGATGATAAATGCATAGACTGATCCAACGCGGCTTGATGTTTGGCAATCTGATCGAGGTTGCCTCCCCGGTGTTGGTGGAGCGCTACAATCGTGCGCTGAAACATCTGACGGGTAAAACCACCAACCTCACTGATTTTCACATCGATATCTCGGGCTATTCGCCGGAAATTGGCGACGAGCTGGATGATCATCTCTACCTCAACCACGGCGGCTGCAATCGGCAGTTCATCCTGTTGACCACGGATCAGAAAGCCGCGCCGCTCCTGAATGCGAAATTTTCGACCAGCCGCGATATTCTGCGTCACTTTATCGAGGAAAATGAGCCACAGCTCTTTGCCCTCACAGCACGAGATGCGGTGGCCGGTGAACTGGTGAACTCCGTATTTTCCGTGAGCGACCCAAGCCGCCTTTTGGACATTCGGCAGGTTACGATTGAAGCAGACACCACGGCGGGCACGCTGCGCGATGCCGAGAAGCTTGGCGCGTTGGCGGATCGGTTCAAGCAGGAAGAAGACGGCTGGTTTGATGATGTGTTGATCGCGGATATGATCACACTCGCCAAACGCACAGGGGACGTGACGCGCAATCCGGTGACGCTCAAGCAAATGGCGTTTGACCAGCAGGATTATTGGACTGCGCATTTTGGCGGCGTTTATTTGTTCCGGGGCGTGGAGCACCCTGTTGTGATCGCTGCACAGGACAGGTCCGCTTTGGGGGAGCTGCCTGTCAAATACTGCTTTGAATTCTCAGACCGCAACCAGATTGCCAAGTTCCTCGAAATGAACAATTTGGCGGAGCCGATCGTGAAGGCGCGCGGTGTGGATGGTGTGGCGATCTTGCGCCAGAAAATGGACTTCATTGTCGTGGACGCGGCGCAGGATGCGGGCGTTGATCTGACAGGGGCAACCCGCAGTGATATTCGCCGTCTGGCACGCGCGCATGCGGAGGCGTTGCCGCCAGAATATCATGCGCTGCGAGGAATTGTCGCCTGGGCTGAACACAATGGACCCTGGCCCAAAATCACCAGCGATCACCCAGCCTATTTCTACACCCTGCGTGCCACAGATACGGATCAGGCGGATCTTGTGAACATGCTGCTGTCTGAACTGGCGCCAAAGGACATACGCCAGCTCTTCATCTGCCACAAAGAGGTGTTCTATCGCCTTTATCAAGGCTGGTCAGACACCAAGAAGAGCTTTGTCGCGGACTTTCTGGAACGTGAATATCAGGTGGACAAAGCAGGGGCACGAGAGGCGCTGTTTGGGCGTGATCTCCCGCTGGAGATGCCGCGTGTGCGGCGGCGTGTCAGCGAGGATATGATCGCGCGCGTTGGTCCCTGGGGGGCGGTGAGGAGGTAGAAAATGGCATTGCTGCGTCTAACGGTAATCGGCTTCATCGTGCTGACCATCATTTATGTTTGCCTGTCGCTCTACAGCCGTGCGGTGCGGCGCTCTAAACTGCGTGCAGAATGGGACGAAGAGGGCATGACAGGTGATAAAGACGCGTTTATCGAGCAAGGGCTGCAAGAGTATGATGGCTCTTTGCGTCGAAAACTGATTTTGGGTGTTTATATTGTACCAGTGACCTGTGTTGCGATCCTTATCTATGTCATCAACTTCATGTAGAGGCGGCTTAAATGGTTTATGTAAAATGGATTTTCCGGATCCTGTTTTGGGGCGGTTTGGCGGCCTGGCTGCATTACACGCTGCCGCAACATGACGTTGTGCGCCTTGTTGGCACCTATGAAGAGCGCCAGGAGTTGGGCGACTGGACGCGGATTTTTTGGTCCAAGCCGGACACACAGTCAGAAGGGCTGATCAACCGCGATGTGCAGTTCCTGCAAGGCTTTGACAGCAACGACAAAGCCCGCGTGTATCGCAATGAGGATACCGGCTGGAGCTGGCCACCGTATTTCAAATTCGACACTGCGAACCTCTACACAGAGGCCAATGATGCGGTCTCTACCAAAGATGCACCGGAGTGGGTGGTGATCACCCACTATGGCTGGCGCAATGAGTTTTTCTCTGCCTTTCCAAATGCGGTGTCCATCAAACCCGCCACCGGGCCGGATATGCAGGTTATCCCATGGTTTAACATCATTTTCCTGACGCTTTTGGCCGCGCTCTTCTGGGCAATCTATGTGCGCTGGCGGCGCTTCCGCGAGGCGCGGATTGACCCTGTGCTCGATGATGTGGCGGACAGCTGGGATGCCGCTGGCGACAATATCACTGAAAAGCGCGGCCGCTTCCGCGCCTGGCTTGACACCTGGCGCGGGAAGGCGCGTTAACGCATGCCGTAGTAGAGGCCGACCACATGTTCGGCCTCTGCAAAGAACAGCCAACGCGATGTGGCAACGCCCGCGATATGGCTGATCAGGGCAATCGCAGCCAGGAAGTGGCCGAAGGGCAGAAGTGTCAGAACCACCAAGGGCAGCGCAAAGGTCAGCACAAAGGCGATCACACGCAGTTTCTGTGCGTGTTTGCGCCCGATGACATAGATGAACTCCTTGACCAGATAGTTCGGCGCGGTGTGAGGATGTGCCATTGAGCGCACCGTGCCGCGTTCGCCCAATCCTGTGGCTGTGCCCATGTCTGTGCCGCTACTGGTTAGTGCGTTGTCGCCCCTTATCCACCAGAAGATTTGGATGACAGCCGCGATGGCCAGCAAGGCGATTGCAATCGTGATACGGCCTGACAGCAGCGCGCCCCCTGCCAGCGAGAAACTGAGGTAAAGTGCTGGCGTTAATGGGGTTTTCCAACGCGGGACAGTATCGAGCTGGGCATAGATCATCGAAGTCGTAAAGACAGTCAGCAGTGACAGTAGCGCTCCGATCCAGCCTAAGATCACGATATGTGTGGCAAAGAAGATCAGGCAGAGCGCATAGAGCCCCATGACGCAGAGCGCGGCGACGGCACAGATGCCCTCGCGACTGAGCCAACTGGTCCGCCATTGGCTAAGCGCACGCCAGGCGCGTTCTGGGTGGCCAAGGTGGAAGGTAGAGGACAAAAGCCCGCCAACCGCCAACGCGAAGCCTATGAAAAAGAAAGCAAAAGCCACTCCGCTTGTGGGGGGCGTGAGGTCGATGCCAAGCCAGAATAGAAGGCCGAACCCAAGACCAGAGAGGGTGGAAAAGATGATGACGGATGGTGCGGGGTGCATCAGGCAGACCCTCCGGGCAGTTTATCAAGTGCTTTGTCGAGCCATCCGAGGAAGCCGACCGGTTCTTCGGCCACAGGTTTCAGAAGCGGGGCCAAAAGGCTTTGATCATCCCAGGAATCCTTGGGCCTTGGGGGCAGATATTTGTTCACAGGTTTGGTGCCCATTTCCGGCATGAGGTCGAATCCGCCTCTGCTTTCAACAAGTTGGCTGACGTCTGAATTGGGATCAGACAGGTCGCCGAAGTGGCGGGCACCAGCAGGACAGGTGCGCACGCAGGAGGGGATTTGGTCTTCTTTGGGTAGGTTTTCATTGTAGATGCGATCGACACACAGCGTGCATTTCTTCATCACGCCCTCTTCCTGATCCAACTCGCGGGCACCATAGGGGCAGGCCCATGCACAAAGGCCACAGCCGATGCAGTGATCTTCGTTCACCAGAACAATGCCATCCTCAACCCGCTTGTAGCTGGCCCCTGTAGGACAGACGGTCACACAGGGTGCGGTTTCGCAATGCAAACAAGACTTTGGAAAGTGTACGGTTTGCGCCGCACCCTCCTCGGGCTGCACTTCAAAACTGTGTACCCGGTTGAGGAATGTGCCCATAGGTTCTGTGCCATAGGGGCGTTGATCAGACAAAGGCGCGCCATAGTTTTCCGTGTTCCAGCCCTTGCAAGAGATCACGCAGGCGTGGCAGCCAACACAGGTGTCCAGATCGATCACGAGGCCGAGTTTGCGGTCGGTTTGCGTTGGGAGATCAGTCATGTTTTGACCTCTGTTTTGCGTCGGTATTGCGGCTGTATCGTGGAGGTGCGGCGACTCGCTTGTTGAATTGAGGTCATACTCATTTGCCGACCTTCCATGTGAGTGTTTCCGGGCCTTGCGGCACAGGTGATGTGATGGGGGCAAAGGTCGGTTGCGCCACAACAGGCACGGCTGCTTTTTCGATTTTTACCCGTAGGTCAAACCAAGCGGCCTGTCCGGTGATGGGATCGGAATTGGCCCACCGCAGGCCATCGCCTTTGGGCGGCAGAAGCTCGTGGATCAGATGGTTGAGCAGGAAGCCGCGGTTGGCTTCCGGCGCATCTTCAGAGAGCGCCCAGGTGCCACGGCGCTTGCCGATGGCATTCCACGTCCAGACGGTGTTCTCATTCAATGCTGCCTGATGGGCCACAGGGACAGTGATTGCGCCATGCGCAGAGGTCACGCGTGCCCAGTCGCCTTCCTCAAAACCATGTTTGTCCCAGAGTTTGGTTGGCAGGTAGAGCGGGTTTTCTCCGTGCAACTGCCGCAGCCAGGCGTTTTGGGTGCCCCAACTGTGATACATAGCCATAGGGCGTTGCGTGAGCGCGTGGACATCGAATTCGTCAGGATCCACGCGGCCATCTTCCAGCGGTTCATACCAGATCGGCAGCGGGTCCATCACCTGCTTTAAGCGGTCGCGCAGATGATCCGGTGGCTGGATGTCCCCATGCCCCTCGGCGGCGCGTTGGAACTTGCGCATCGGCTCTACATAAAGCTGGAACAGGAAGGGTTGCGGTGCATCAAAGAGGCCGATTTTCACCGCCCAGTCCTGATAGTGCTGGTTCCATGGCTTCATATAGAGCGCATTCTCGGGCACATGTTCGATGGCGAAGCCGCCATTGTCGATATAGCGCTGAAGCTGATCTGGGTTCACTTCGCCGCGACCAAACTGGTCGCCATCTTCCCCCCTGAAACCTGCAAGCGGACCGACGCCGGGGCGGCGTTCGTGGTTCACGATATAGTCTGCGTAGTCTTTCCATTTGGGCGTGCCATCCTCATTGAGGAAATGCGGCAGACCAATGCGCGCGCCCAGCTCGATTAGGACGGATTGAAAGCCGCGCACATCGCGGTCTGGCTCTACCACCGGCCAGCGGATGGCATCAGCGGCACCATCTGCCTCACAAATCGGGCGATCCAGAAGTGAGATACAGTCGTGACGCTCCAGATAAGTGGTGTCCGGCAGGATCAGATCAGCGTAGGCGACCATTTCCGAACTATACGCATCCGAATAGATGATGCGCGGGATGCGATAGCCACCATCATCATTCCGGTCGGTCAGCATTTTGATCACGCCAGAGGTGTTCATCGTGGAGTTCCACGACATGTTCGCCATGTACATGAACAGCGTGTCGATCGGATAGGGATCCTGCGCATGGGCGTTGGAGATCACCATATGCATGAGGCCATGCACGGACATGGGGTTTTCCCAGGTAAAGGCCTTGTCAATCCGGCAGGCCGTGCCGTCCTCATTGATCTGCAGGTCTTCGGGGCCACGCGGAAAGCCGAGGTGGGGGCCTGCGAGCGGTTTGCCGGGGCGGCCATAGCCATGTGGCGTGGGGTGGGCGGAGACCGGCTTGGGATAAGGCGGTTTGAACCGGAAACCGCCGGGCACTTCGACAGTGCCCAATAGGATTTGCAGCACATGCAGCGCGCGGCAGGTCTGGAAGCCATTGGAGTGCGCCGAAATCCCACGCATGGCGTGGAAGCTGACCGGGCGGCCTGTCATGGTTTTGTGGGTTTCGCCCCGGAAGTCGGTCCATTCCTGTTTCAGCTCAAAGGCCTCGTCAAAGGCCACGCGGGCCAGCTCGGCGGCGATGGTTTTGATCTTGACCGCCGGAATGCCGGTTTTTTCGGCCACTGCTTCGGGCGCGTATTGCGGATCAAGATATTTCTCCGCCATCAGATGCATGACGGTTTTGTTGCCCTCAAAGGTGGCGGACAGGTCGGGGCGCACGCCTTTCTGATCAAAGGGGGTAAGCTTGCCTGTGGCGCGATCCACCACCAGCTCTTTGCCATCGGCATCGCGCATCAATAAACCAGTTTCGCTGTCTACCAGAACCGCTGCGTTCGTGTATTGCGCGAGGTAATGCAGATCGATCTTGCCTGCCTTCATCAGCTCATGAATGAGGGCCAGAATGAAAAGCCCATCAGTGCCCGGGGTGATGCTGACCCATTCATCAGCAACGGCGTTGTAGCCGGAGCGTACAGGGTTCACACCAATGACCTTGGCCCCACGCGCCTTGATTTTTCCAATACCCGCTTTGATCGGGTTGCTGTCGTGATCTTCGGCCACCCCAAAGATCATGAAGAGCTTGGTGTGATCCCAATCCGGTTGGCCAAATTCCCAGAACGCGCCACCCATGGTGTAGATGCCTGCCGCCGCCATATTGACGGAGCAAAATCCGCCGTGGGCTGCGTAGTTGGGCGTGCCAAAGTGCTGGGCCCAGAAGCTTGTGAAGCTTTGTGATTGATCCCGCCCGGTGAAGAATGCCAACTTGTGTGGCGCTGTTTCATGCAGCTCGGTGAGCCAGCCAACAGCGATGTTCATCGCCTCTTCCCAGCTGATTTCCTCAAATTCGCCAGATCCGCGTGGCCCGACCCGCTTCAGCGGCTTTCTGAGCCGCGATGGCGCGTTCACCTGCATGATCCCTGCGGAGCCTTTGGCGCAGAGCACGCCTTTGTTCACCGGGTGGTCGCGATTGCCCTCAATGTAGGCGACCTTACCATCCTTCATGTGCACATTGATGCCACATCGGCAGGCACACATGTAACAGGTCGTCTGGCGGATCTCGTCAGAGACTTTCGGAGAGGTGTTGAGGGTGGGTTGCTGGAATGTCATCTGGCCTCCCTTGGCGCGTTTATCCGGTGAGCAGGTAAATCCCCGTGAGAATGAATGCTGCGATGAAGATGGTCTGGGTCACGATCAGCGCGATGGCCGCAACGCCGACTCCCAAAACCTGTTTGAGGTTTGTTTTCATGCCCACAGCCGCGACAGCGGTGAGCAGAAGATAACGTGAGGTTTCGCTCATGAGGTCACAGAGGACAGCTGGAAGCAGGCCCAGTGAATTGAGTGTCGCGAGCGCAAGGAAGCCGATCACGAAGCCCGGCAAAAGTGGCGGGCGCTGGCCGTCATCCGGCGCGGCGGCAAAGCTGCGGATCAACATGGAGGCGACAAGCACCACAGGGGCCAGCATGGAAACTCGGATCAGTTTCACAAGAACGGCCGTGTCACCGGCATCCTGAGAGATCGAAAAGCCCGCGCCCGCAACCTGCGCCACATCATGGATGGTGCCCCCAAGGAAGACACCGGCCATGTGATCATTGAGGCCAAAAGCTTCCACAATAGGCGGATAGGCGATCATGGCGATGGTGGACATGACCGTGACGCCCATCACGGTGAACAAAAGGCGTTCTTCCGAACGTGCGTCTTTGGGGAGGATGGCGGCGATTGCCATGGCAGCAGAGGCACCGCAAATGGCCACCGAGCCTGCTGTCAGTACAGCAAAGCGCCATTTGTGACCAAAGAGCGGGGCGATCAGGAGGCCGAACAGGATTGTGACAACGACGCCCAGTACGGTGAGTGCAATGAGCTGCCAGCCAAGCTCCATCACCATCATGGCAGAGATACGCACGCCCAGCAGGGCCACCCCAATACGCAGAACCGTGCGCGCGGCAAAGCCGACGCCAGCGACGGTACGCCCCTCTTCCCCCACAAAGTTCAGCGCGATGCCCAACAGCAGCGCGAGCAACATCGCCGGGGCGCCATGATGCTCGGAAAGCAATTGCGCCGTTGCCGCCACGGTCACAGCCACCGCCACGCCGGGGAAGTAGAGGCGAAACGCCTCTTTCATATGCGTTTTGATCTGATTGAGGCTGCTATATTGGGAGCCTGTTCTATTCATTGCGGGCAAGCGCGGAAATCCTTCTTTCTGACAGCAGAGACGAATAAACCCTGTCAGGTCAAGCCGGTGTCTTGATCAGTTTCGTATTAGCGTGTGGAGATTGGCTGATACGGGCGCATGTCAGGCCCGTTGTAGAGCGTGAGGGGGCGGATCAGAATGTTGCTTTCTTGCTGGTCCATACACTGGATGATCCAGCCGGGCATGCGGCCAATCGCAAAAATCGGCACATAGAGATCCATCGGAATGCCATGCAACTGGTAGATCACCCCGGAGTAAAAATCCACGTTCACGTTGAGACCGTGGCGGGCGTAGGGCTTCATCGCGTCGACCACGCCCTGCAGTATTTCATACCATTCCGGTGCGCCCATTTCTTCGCCGAGCTTCTTCACGCCGTCGCGCATGTGGCGGGCGCGGGGGTCTTCGGCGCGATAAACACGGTGGCCAAATCCAGTGACAGCCTCCCGATTTTTGCGCTTTTCTTTGATGTATTCAGCGGCGTTGTCAGGCGTGCCAATCTCCTGCACCATTTTCATCACGTCCTCTGCCGCTCCGCCATGCGCTGGGCCTGCGAGGGTGGAGAGGGCCGTGACAATGCCGCCGTGCAGATTTGTATCGGTGCCGATGGTAACGCGCGCTGCAAAGGAGGAGGCATTGGCGCCATGTTCGGCGTGCAGGATAAAGTCCACATCTGCCAGCTTTGCCGCGCCCTCAGAGGGTTTTTCCCCTTTCAGCATCCAAAGCCAGTTGGCGGCATGGCTGAGCGTTTTGTCGGCGGGCACAGGATCACGTCCATTGCGGATATTTTCATGCGCGGCAATGATCATGGGCACTTGCGAGGTAAGGCGCAGACCATTGGCAAGAAACGCCTCAGCGCCGGTGTTTTGGCTGTCGCTTTCCAGCGCGGCGAGGGCTGAAACAGCCGTGCGCAGCACATCCATCGGATGGCCGTCTTTGGTCGCGCGGATGATGTCATAAACCGCTGAGGGCAGTTCACGCGCGGCTTTGAGTGTTGCGTCAAACGCGGCAAGTTCAGCTGCCGTTGGCAGCTCACCATGGATCAGCAGATAGCAGACCTCTTCAAACGTGGATTGGGTTGCGAGATCATGGATAGAATAGCCACGATATGAGAGTTCTCCTTTGGCCCCGTCGATATGGCTCACGCCCGAGCGTTCGAAGTAAATACCTTTGAGGCCGCGGTTGATCTTGACGTTTTCTGTCACGGGTGGCTCCTTAATCGCAGGAATTGGGGAGGAACGATGTCAGCATTAGAGACCGCTATCGCCGGTGCGAAGACCCGCAAAGCCCGGGTTGTGATGCCCGAAATGGAAGACGATCGCATTGCGCAGGCATCAGAGCGGCTGCGGGCTGACGGGATTTGCGAGCCAGTTGAGCTTGGAGACAATACAGAGGCGTATGTTGCCGCGCTTGTGGATGCTCGAGGTCTAAAAGAGGCTGTGGCGCGACGGATGCTCGCGCGCCCGCTGTATCGCGCGGCTGCCATGGTGGCGGTGGGGGAAGCGGACGCGATCGTGGCGGGTGCTGTGGCCTCCACCAAGAAAGTCATTGAGGCTGCGAGTATTGGAATTGGCTTGGCGGACGGTGTGTCCGTGGCCAGCTCTTTCTTCCTAATGAGGTTCCCCAATGGCCGTGAAGTGATTTTTGCCGATTGTGGGCTGAATGTAGATCCGGACGCAGAGGCGCTCGCTGCAATTGCATGTGCGTCTGAGCGCAGCGGCGCAGCTCTGCTTGGGGAGGCAAAGGTAGCGCTGCTGTCCTTTTCGACTGGGGCATCCGGGGCAGGGGCCAGCGTTGAAAAGGTGCGTGACGCGGCTGCGGCGACGGGCTTTGTTGGCCCGGTGCAGGGCGATGCGGCGCTGAACCCCCGCGTGGCAGAAATGAAGGGCCTTGGGGCAGGCGACGCCAATGTCTTGGTCTTTCCGTCGCTGGATGCGGGCAACATCGCGTATAAACTGGCGCAAGAGCTGGCAGGGGCGCAGGCTCTCGGCCCCATTCTCCAGGGTTTCCGAAAGCCCGTGTGCGATTTGAGTCGAGGTGCCACGGTGCAGGATATTGTGGATGCGACAGCCGTGTCTCTGGCATTGGGGTGAGACGAGATCATGCGGCCTCCATCAGAGAGGCTGCATCCATCGCGATCATGCGCTCTTCTTGTGCCGGGATCACCCAGATTGAAACCTTGGACGTCTCTGCATGCAGGCGTGCTTTGCGGGCGTGATTAGCATCTGGATTCATCCGCGCACCGACCCACTCCAAAGAGCGCAGGATGCGGGCGCGGACACCAATTGCGTTCTCCCCAATACCGCCTGTGAAGGCGATGGCGTCCAGCCCCTCCATTGCAGCGATCAAAGACCCTGCATGGCGCACCGACCAGTAGCAAAAATGCTCTATGGCAAAGGCACTGTCGGCAGACGGGTCCACCATAAGGTTGCGCATGTCTGATTTGCCTCCAGACAACCCCAACAGGCCGCTTTCATGGTTTAGAATGGCCTTGGTGCGCTCCAGCCCGTTTTCTTCGACCAGGCGTAGAACGGCATTTGCGTCGATCCCGCCCGAGCGCGTGCCCATGGTCAGACCGTCAAGAGGCGAATAGCCCATGGTTGTCGCGATGGATTGGCCATTTTTGATCGCGCAGAGCGACGCCCCATTTCCAAGATGAAATGCCAGCAGGCGAGAAGGCAGTTTCTCGCCGGATATCTCCGGAAGATTTTCCACCAAAGAGGCATAGCTCAGCCCATGAAAACCGTATCGACGGATGCCTTTGGTCTCCATCATGCGTGGAATGGCATAGCGGGTTGCGGCCTCTGGGTTGTTGGCATGAAACGATGTGTCAAAGCTTGCATATTGTGGCAGGCTAGGGGCAATTTCTGCCAGCGTATCCATAGCTGCGAGATTGTGCGGATTGTGTAGTGGCGCAAGCGGCGTACAGGATGCAATTTCAGCCCGCACTTCGGCGTTTACTTTCACGGGTGCGGTCAGTTTGCGCCCACCATGCACAACCCGATGTGCCGCAGCGCGCAGGTCTGCCACCGCCACACCTTCTGCTTTGAGCGCTTCCAGCACGGCCTGTAATGCGGCGCGATGATCTATGAAGGGAAGATCGCGCGATTGTCCGGCGATGGACAAAGAAGAGGCACCGCCGATTCCATCGGCGATGCCAGAGATGCACTCGGTCAAGTCGCCATCAAAAACAGCGAATTTGATCGAAGATGACCCAGCGTTGAGCACCAGAATGGGGCGAGTGATGCTGGGTCTCGCCATAGGTTAGCTCCCTGTCTGAGGAACCATGTCCGCCGGGTCGATGCCCGCGACGGCAACGGGCTTTTTCATCGCGTCGCGGCGGAAAGGCTCACCAAGCTCCTGGTTGATCAAGGCTTCGATCAATGTGGTTTTGCCATGGTTCATCTGGTCATCCACTGCCTTGTTAAGTGCGGCTGTGAGTTCATCCATGGTGCGGGCCACCACGCCTTGCAGGCCACAGGCTTGCGCGATGCCTGCGTAAGACACCTGTGTGTCCAGCTCTGTGCCGACGAAGTTGTCATCATACCACAGCGTCGAGTTTCGCTTTTCAGCGCCCCACTGATAGTTGCGGAACACAACTTGAGTAACGGCTGGCCACTCTTTGCGCCCAATCGCGGTCAGCTCGGTAACCGCAATGCCAAAGGCACCGTCGCCAGAGAAGCCCACAACCGGCACATCAGGGCAGCCAATTTTCGCACCAATCACCGAGGGCAGCCCATAACCACACGGGCCAAACAGGCCGGGGGCAAGGTATTTGCGCCCGGAATCGAAATCTGGGTAGGCGTTCCCGATGGCACAGTTGTTGCCAATGTCAGAGCTGATTATCGCCTCGCGCGGGAGGGCAGACTGAATGGCACGCCACGCCATACGCGGGCTCATCCAATCTGGTTTGTCATCGCGTGCGCGCTGGTTCCATGTGGTGCCCGGATCATCGTCTTCATGATCCATGGACGAAAGCTGCTGCGCCCAGGCGGATTTGGTTTTGGCAATGTGGCTCCTGCGTGCGTCACGCCCCATGTCCCCAGCCGTGTCCGCCAGCTGCTCCAGAATGCCCGCGGCCACTTTGGCAGCGTCGCCCACAATGCCAACATCCACAGTTTTGGTCAGGCCAATGCGGTTGGGATTGATGTCCACTTGAATGATTTTCGCATTGGCAGGCCAATATTCAATGCCATAGCCCGGCAGCGTGGAGAATGGGTTGAGGCGCGTGCCAAGTGCGAGCACAACATCCGCATCTTTGATGAGTTCCATCGCCGCCTTGGAGCCGTTGTAGCCCAAGGGGCCAGCAAACAGTGGGTGTGAGCCGGGAAACGCGTCGTTGTGTTGGTAGCCCACACAAACCGGCGCATCGAGCCGCTCTGCCAGCGCCATGGAAGCCGCGATGCCACCTTTGGACAGCACCACACCTGCGCCATTCAGCAGCACCGGGTTTTTGGCTTCGGACAGAAGCGCAGCCGCCTGTGCCACAGAAGAGCTGCCGCCGGGGGAGGATTCAAATTCCACGGGTTCCGGCAGGGTGATGTCAACCACCTGTGTCCACATATCGCGCGGAATGTTGATCTGTGCTGGCGCGCTGTGACGTTTGGCTTGGGCGATCACGCGGGCCAGAACCTCGGCAATACGGGACGGATCGCGCACCTCTTCCTGATAGGCAACCATATCCTTGAACAAGGCCATCTGCTCCACTTCCTGGAAGCCACCCTGGCCAACGGTCTTATTGGCGGCCTGCGGTGTCACCAGCAGGAGCGGGGTGTGGTTCCAGTAGGCGGTTTTCACCGCGGTCACGAAGTTGGTGATGCCGGGGCCGTTTTGCGCGATCATCATCGACATCTTGCCGGTGGCGCGGGTGTAGCCGTCGGCCATCATCCCGCCAGATCCTTCATGTGCGCAATCCCAGAAGGAGATCCCAGCCTGCGGGAAAATATCGGAAATTGGCATAAAAGCCGATCCGATGATGCCAAAGACATGTTCGATGCCATGTTTTTGAAGCACTTTTACAAAGGCTTCCTCGGTTGTCATTTTCATGAGGCGAACTCCTATTGCGCCCGAAAGGGAGGTATGGGGCGGTCGTTTTGGTGAGAAACTACGGTTTGGCGTAGGGTGGCGTTAGGGCCAGTTTGTTTTCCCGGATATATCCAGATCAGAGTGTGCGCAGGGCTTGCGCAATACGAGACACACCTTCTGGTATGCGTTCACAAGGAATGGAGGAATACCCAAGGCGGTAAAAGTTCCTGGGAATGTCTGAGCCAGAGAAAAACGATGCGCCCGGCTCGATCAAAACGCCTTCGTTTTGCACCTTTTGCGCGAATTCTTCGGTGTCGATCTCGCTCTTTGTGCGCATCCAGAAACTGGACCCCCCGAAAGCTCCTTGGCCAGCAACATCCAAGCCTGATTGCGTGATTGCCTCTTGCATCACGGCCCGGCGTTCCTTGAGCGCCTCCCGAATGCGCCGGATCAAAGCATCATAGTGCCCAAGCGAAAGAAAATAGGCGGCGGTGCGTTGAATGTGCCCAGGCGGGTGCCGCAATACAGAGGCACGCAGGGCTCGGGCCTCGCGGATGAAGGCTTCACTGCCCACCAGATACCCTAGCCGCAGTCCGGGAAACAGCGATTTGGAGAAGCTGCCGACGTAGATCACACGACCTTCGGTATCCAGCGATTTCAGGGCCGGCGACGGCGCATCCAGAAAAGACATTTCAAATTCATAGTCATCTTCCACAACCAGTGCATCGATGTCGCGGGCGCGCTCTAGAAGCGCATGGCGTCTGGGCATTGGCATGGTGGCTGTGGTGGGGCATTGATGGCTTGGCGTGGTGAAAATCACATCTGCCTCAGTCGGAATCAGACTGGGATCCAGACCGTCCTGATCCACGTCGATCGGCGCCAAATGACAGCGCGACTGATTGAGAATATCTCGCAGAGCGTGGTAACATGGGTTCTCGATCGCTGCCATACGGCGCTGGGTGAGCAAAACCTGCGCCGCAATCCAAAGCGCGTTCTGGGCGCCGAGCGTAATCAGAATCTCCTCGGGGCGGGCAATGATGCCCCGACGCGGCAGTGTGTTGCGCGCGATAAATTCCACCAGTTCTGGGTCATCTTGGTCGTAGTAGTCTGACGTCAGCGCTGTGAAGTCTTTTTGGCCCAGCGCTTGCAAGGCGCACAGGCGCCAATTCGCATGATCAAACAAACTTGGATCTGTTTGGCCGTAAACGAATGGGAACTGGTAACTGGCCCAGTCTTGGGGTTTTTGGGGCGTATCCCCGCCGGTGTAACGCCGGCCAATAGCGCGCGTCCAATCAATGCTGTCTTCACGCTGTTTCGGGGGGGAAAAGCTTGGCGGCACGGGCGCATTTTCGGAGACGTAATAGCCAGATCGCCCACGTGAGGAGAGATAGTCATTTGCCAAAAGTTCAGTGTAGGCGAGCGTTACCGTGATGCGGCTGACGCCCAGGTGACTGGCAAGCTTTCGTGAGGAGGGGAGTTTTTCTCCGCGTCGGAAGCGACCAGACAGAATACCTTCCGCGATCAACTGTTGGATCTGCGCTTGAAGCGTGCCCTGAAAACCGGGGGAAAGGAAAAAGGTTTCAACCGATATTGCCATGTGGAAACGCTATACTGGACTTATCCGGGTTGCAAACTGGACTTTTCCTCTCCTCGCGAATGTCAATGTTTTCAGCGGTTCTGGTCTAGCTTGTGTCTCAGATTGGCGTGAACTGCAGGCCATTCATGTTCACAGATAGAGTAAACAGCGGTGTCACGTAGTGTGCCGTTTGCCATGATCGTATGATTGCGCAATACGCCATCCAACTTGGCGCCAAGCCGTTCGATTGCGCGTCGGGACTGGTGATTCAGGAAATGGGTGCGAAACTCCACGGCGATGCAAGACAGCTCTTCGAATGCATGGCGCAGCATCATGAGTTTGCACTCTGTGTTGATTGGAGAGCGCTGCGCGGACTTTCGATACCACGTTGATCCGATTTCCACACGACGGTTGGCGGCGTCCGTGTTCATAAAGGTGGTCAAGCCAATGGCGCGGCCTGATGGGTCCAAAATGGCGAAAGCGGTCATGTTTGGTTGAGACAGGCGACGCTCGATTTCTGCGGGCACCGCCGTTGGGCTCGGCACGGAAGTGTACCACAACGTGTGCAGATCGCCATCCGCAGAGGCTTCAGCAAGCTCGGCGCTGTGAAGCGGGGCGAGTGGCACAAGGCTGGCATGCGTGCCTTTCAGCGTGACTGGCACGGGCCACTTTCCTGTGTCCATGGGACGATTTCCTTTTGCAAACAAACGCCGCCCTCCTCACGTGGAGCGGGCGGCGCAGCACGGCACGAATGTTGTCGCACCCGTTGAGGTGACGTTTAAGCGCTAGCCAAACACCTTTGTTAGGGCGTTGTCGACGGCGTTGGTGATCGCGTCAATGTCCGCAGCGGTCGCGATCAATGCGGGTGAGAACGCAATAACATTGTTGCGCCCCGGAACAGAACGGTTGGCGGCGCCAATGATCACGCCTTGTGCGCCACAATCGGCGACCACCGCCGCAATATCGGCCTCATCTACCGGCTCTTTGGTTTCGCGGTCCTTCACCAGTTCGCAGCCAAGGAACAGCCCTTTGCCGCGCACGTCCCCGATGATGTCATGTTTCTCCATCAACGCTTTCAGGTTCCCCATCATACGCGCGCCCATGGCGGTGCAGTTTTCCAATAACCCTTCTTCTTCGATGATTGCCATGTTCTCCAGCGCGGCCGCTGGTCCGGCGGTGCACCCACCAAACGTGGAGATGTCACGGAAATGGTCAAGCTTGTCGGAAGGATCGGATTTGAAGTGTTCAAAAACGTCTTCCGTGGTCACAAGACAAGAAATCGCTGCGTAGCCAGAGGCGACACCTTTGGCCATCGTCACGAAGTCGGGCTTGATGCCGTAGTGCTGGTAGCCAAACCAATGGGTGCCGGTGCGTCCAATGCCACAGACAACTTCATCAATATGCAGCAGAATGTCATACTGTTTGCAGATCTCTTGCACGCGCTCCCAGTAGCCTTCCGGCGGTGTGATCACGCCGCCGCCAGCGGTCACCGGCTCCAGGCAAAGGGCGCCAACGGTGTCTGGACCTTCGCGCAGGATGACCTCTTCGATCTGGTTTGCGGCAGCAATGCCAAACTCGCGCCCTGACAGATGACCAAGGCCCAGCTCATCCTTGCGGTATTCCATGCAATGCGGAACGCGCACGAAACCGGGTGCGAAGGGGCCGTACTGTGCGTTGCGTTCATCTTGGCCGCCCGCAGACATCGCAGCAAGCGTGGACCCATGGTAGTCACGGTCACGGTAGAGAATCTTATGTTTTTTGCCGCCATATTTCTTGTGCGCAATCTGGCGGATCATTTTGAAAGCTTTCTCATTCGCTTCCGATCCAGAGTTGCAATAGTAGACGCGGCTTAATCCGGGCATTTTTTCGATCAGCTTTTCCGCATAGAGCGCGCCGGGGACGTTGCCCGCTGCGTTGGCAAAATAGCACATCTTCATCAGGTTTTCGTGGACTGCATTGGCGATGCGCTCGCGACCATAGCCTACGTTTACGGTCCAGACCGCGCCCGAAACAGCATCAATATACTCTTTGCCATTCTGGTCCCAAACGCGCATGCCTTTTCCCTCAATGATGATGCGCGGATCATTGGTTTCAAACGGCTTATGTTGCACCAGATGATGCCAGACATGTGCCTTGTCGGCTTTGACGACGTGGCTGATATCGTTTTCTTTCAGGGTGCCGTCCATGGCGTGAGCCTCCTTGAGGTAGTGCGTTCAGAGCTGAGAATTGCGCCAAATTTGAGCGCTTAGAATAGGTTTGCACGATATCCTCGCGACTTTTTCAAGCATCTTTATAGGGCCAGAGGCTCTGTCTATATAAGGCCAGTCTGGCGGAAAATGTCTGGGTGTTAGTCGGAAAGATGGCTTCAAGCACCTATTTTATATGACTTTATACCAAATGGTCAAATTATTTTGAGTGGCGAAAGCCCATAGTCACTGCCTCATAATTGACCAAAAAAACATTGATCGGTGGGCCAAATTCCGCTCCGATCAGGAAGGACGTGGATTGTTGATGACCAAAAAAGAGGCCAAACGCCCAGGGGATCACACCGAGCAATCGCGCCAAAACGACAACGGGAGAAATAACGATGAGCTTGAAGAAGACGCTTTTGGGCGCCACAGCCGCCACTGCGATGCTGATGGGGGCCCAGGCTGCGACCGCAGAGATTACTGTTGCCTACTTCCTAGAATGGCCGATGCCGTTCCAATACGCAAAACAGATGGGCACCTATGAAGAAGCGCTGGGCACAGAAATCAACTGGGTCAGCTTCGATACGGGTACGGCCATGAGTGCTGCGATGGCGTCCGGGGATGTGCAGATTTCTGTCAGCCAGGGTGTGCCGCCGTTTGTTGTCGCCGCGTCCGCTGGTCAGGACATTCAGATTGTCGACGTTGCCGTGTCTTATTCAGACAATGACAACTGTGTGGTTGCGTCCGGTCTAGAAATTGACAAAGACAGCGCGGCAGAGTTGGCAGGCAAGAAAGTGGCTGTGCCGCTGGGCACCGCAGCACATTATGGCTTCCTCAGCCAGATGAACCACTTTGGCGTCGACGTGGGCGGCATGGAAGTTGTGGACATGGCCCCTGCAGAAGGGGCAGCTGCGTTGGCGCAGGGCTCGCTGGATATGGCTTGCGGCTGGGGTGGTGCGCTGCGCCGTATGAAAGAACATGGCAATGTACTGCTGACGGGTGCTGAGAAAGAAGATCTGGGCATTCTGGTGTTTGACGCCACAACCGCGCCTGCAGCCTTCATTGCCGAAGAAAGCGAGATGCTTGCGAAGTTCCTCAAAGTGACAGCAGATGCAAATGCGATGTGGGCGGATGAAGCCAATCACGCCAAGATGCTTCCTGTAATCGCGAAAGATGCAGGTATGGACGAAGAAGCCACCGCCGCGACGCTGGCGACTTTCAAATTCCCAACCGTCGATGAGCAATTGGGTGATGCTTGGTTCGGTGGCACTGCGCAGAACTTCATGAAGGGTGTCGCAGGTGTCTTTGTGGGCGCAGGCTCCATTCCGAGTGCGCTTGACAGCTATGCTGGCACGGTGAATACCGGCCCTCTCGAAGCCGCTAAGGGTATGTAAAGACTGCCAAAGAAGGCCCGCTGTCAGGCGGGCCTTTGACTTAGAGCCAGACAAGAGGTGGGCCAACCACCGCGGCCCATAGACATGGGCGAACAAGCAGTTGGGAAACATGACTGGATTATCGATCGAAAACCTGTCCATGCGCTTTGATTTGCCAAACGGGGGGCATGTTCAGGCACTAAAGGACGTGAGCCTTGATCTCAAACAGGGTGAATTGCTGAGCGTGCTGGGGCCTTCGGGCTGCGGCAAGACCACATTGTTGAACATTGTTGCCGGTTTCTTGGCCCCAACCGAGGGGCAGATCGTGATGAATGGTCACAAGGTCATGGGGCCAGACGCAGAGCGCGGTATGGTGTTTCAGCAGGGCGCGCTTTTTGAATGGATGAGCGTGCGCGACAACGTGAGCTTTGGTCCTGACATGAAGGGCATGCCTAAGTCGGAAAGCGCTGACATTGTTGACCACCTCCTCGAAGTGGTTGGTCTTCAGGACTTCAAAGAAAAGATGGTTTATGAACTGTCCGGCGGGATGCAACAGCGCGTGGCCTTGGCGCGCTGTTTGGCGAACGATCCGGATGTGATCCTGATGGACGAACCGCTGGGCGCGCTTGATGCGCTCACGCGAGAAAAGATGCAGAGCCTTGTGCTCAAATTGTGGAAAGAGACCGGCAAAACGATCATTCTGATCACCCACTCGGTGGAGGAGGCGCTCTTGCTCGGCGAACGCCTCCTTGTGATGGCACCGCGTCCGGGACGTATTCACAAAGAATACCGTTTGCCCTTTGCCGATCTTGGTGTGGGAGCAGATCTGCGCGAGGTAAAGAAACATCCCGATTATGCGCCAACGCGCGAAGAGATCCTCAACATGATCTGGAACATGGAAGAAGAGATCATGGGCCGCACAGAGGGGGACGCATAAGATGGGGCAGATTTTAGCGGATCTTGGTGGTGAACTGGCCACATTGTTTCTCTCGGTCCTTGGGGCGCTGCCGTATTTGGCGCTTTACGTCGGGCTGATCCTGTTTGCGCTGTTTGTTTTCACGCAAGTGAAACAACGGCTTTCTTCTCTACAAGACTATACCTCGCTGAAAACCGTGACTTTTGGCGATGAAAGCGCAGTGATCTCCAACAAAGCAGCGTCGGTGATTTCCGTTGTGCTGATCTTTGTCATCTGGGGGGCGTTCACGGGCTCCAAATGGTTGCCGGGTTTCCTGCACGCGCCGGGGCCGTTTCTTGGCGAAGCGAGTTTTACTTACACGCTTGAGGCAGAAGACGGCAGCACGGACGATGCCACAGTCAGCGTCATTGTACATGAGGCGGGCCAAGTCCCGGATGCACCAGAGATCGCGCCGGGCGAAGGTGTTGCAAAAGATGATGTACTGGTTGTGCAGGCCTATCGCAGTAAGCTTTTGCGCTGGGATGCCAATGATGAGGTAACCCGCAAGGATGGTGCGAAGATTGTTGCGGTTGATGGCGAGCCGATCAGCCGGGACGCGGATGTAGAAGTGGGCTTTGGCCGTGTCGCACTGACAGACAAAGGCACGCTGAACTTTGAGCCGGCAAAAGGCATGCAGATGGAGTCAATCTGGCTGCCCGCACCCGAAAGCGTGTGGCAACGTTTGATATCTGTGAGCCGGGATGGATATCAGAATGTCACTTTGGCAGAACATCTGAGCTATTCCTTGTTCCGCGTGATTGTGGGGTTTGCCTTGGGGGCGGCCGTTGGTATTCCGCTTGGCTATGCCATGGGTCTGTCGAACTGGTTCCGTGGCTGGTTTGATCCAATTGTGGAATTTATGCGCCCTGTGCCGCCTCTGGCGTTAATTCCGCTGGTGATCATCTGGGCTGGGATTGGTGAGCAGGGTAAAATCATCCTTCTGTTCCTTGCTGCGCTCTGGATCATGGCGATTGGTGCGCGTTCTGGTGTGTCGGGCGTGAATATCTCCAAGGTACATGCGGCCTATTCTCTGGGGGCAAGCAAACGCCAAATCCTGCGCCATGTGATCATTCCAAACTCTCTGCCGGAGATATTCACGGCGGCGCGCGTCGCTATGGGGGTCTGTTGGGGCACCGTGGTTGCCGCGGAGCTTGTGGCTGCGGAAAAAGGTGTGGGTAAAATGATTGTTGCCGCATCGAAATTCCAGGACACCGATATCGTACTGATGGGGATTATCCTGATCGGGATCATCGGTTTTGGCATCGATATGCTGATGCGCTGGGGTGAAAAGTACCTGGTGCCTTGGAAAGGCAAAGGCTGATAAGCAGCCAGGTGAGGAGACCCACTCCTCACCTCATTTCCCCCGAAAGACAGGGCGCCTGTGCAAGATGGACTGGGCATCGTGATCACCATTAGACCAGCACGCGCGTCTGATCAGGGCGCGCTTTATGACATTGTTCTGAAGACAGGGTTATCAGGCGCGGATGCATCGCATTTGTACAATAATCCAAAGATGTTGGGGCATATTTACACAGCCCCTTATGTGGCACTCGTCCCTGCGCTTGCCTTTGTTGCTGAACGCGACGGTCGGGTTGTTGGGTATGTTTGCGGTGTGGCACAAACACGTGCGTTTGAAGCATTGCAGGAGGTCGCTTGGTGGCCTGCGCTGCGCAATCAATATGCGTGCCCGGAGGAAGCCAGCCGAACCGAATGGACGGCTGACCAGATCCGCGCGGCATGGATACATCATCCGACGCCGACCCCTGCCTATGTGGCGGGTCCCTTCCCGGCGCATTTGCATATGAATCTCAGTCCAGAGGTCCGTGGTGCTGGGCTGGGGCGGCGCTTGTTTGAAACATGGTGCGCGGCAGCAAAGCTGCAGGGTGTGCACGCCATGCACATCGGTGCGAACCCGGCGAATGCAGGTGGCATCGCGTTCTGGGCGCGCATGGGGTTTGAGCGGCTTGAGACACCTGCGGGGGAGGAGCCTTCTTCGGCCGCATGGATGGGGCGCTCAAGTGCCTTGTGACCATACAGATTTTCGAAAACTTGTGGGCGTCATGCCTGTGATGCGCGAAAACACACGATGAAATGCAGGCAGATCACGATAGCCTGATTGTGCCGCAACCTCGGCAACAGGCAGGCGACTGTCTGCAAGCAAAGACTTGGCGCGCTCTATGCGGAGTTTCTGCATGTACTGCGTGAGCGTGAAGCCAGTAGCCGCAGTAAACCGCCGTTGTAGACTGCGCGGGGACACCCCCGCGACTTCAGCCAATTGCGCCACAGATAGGGTTTCTTGCAGGGCGCGCTCAAGCTCATGTTGGGCACGCAGGATTTGCTGATCTCCATGGTCCACGTTGGGCTGAAACCGTTGAAAGCGCCGCTGATCACGCCGGACGGGGTCCACGATGAAATGGCGCGCGGTGTTGAGCATGACCTCGTGCCCTGCGAGGCGCTCAATCACGATCAGCGCAAGATCGACCCAGGCCATCATCCCGCCTGCGGTGACAAGGTTCTGATGCTCGATCACCAGTCTATCTGTGTCGATTTGAAGGTGGGGCCAGGTCTTGCGCAACTGTGGCGCGACGCCCCAGTGGGTGGTCACTGTGCGCCCGAAATCTATGCCCGCCGCTGCAATCCAGCTGACCCCAACACAAGCCGAGCAAATGAGACTGCCTGCCGCTGCACTGCGCTGGAGATAGCTGACAAGCTCTGGATGGTCCTCTGGTGCCACTTGTTCTGCCGCCGGTGGCAGCAGAATGGCGGCAGGAGATCGGGGCAGATCGTCCCCGTTAGATACGATTTTTGGGTGCAGATCCGTATGCGTGAAAAAGTCATTTAACCCCAAAACAGCAGACTGCAGGGCGCCGGGGTAAGCGAGGATGACTGTCGGAGCATTGGGCATAGCGTGGCGTAATTGGCAAATTGTTTGTCATTTACGACAATAGCACTGCCGCTCTGATCCGCCATATGATTTGTGCAACAGACATGGAGCATATCATGACAGAGAACCCCTTTGGCCTGCAGATTGGCGATATAGAGCTGACAACCTTCAACGATGGCGGCTTTGCGTTGCCGGCTGCCTATTTTGCCAACGTACCCGCAGATGTGGCATTGGCCGAGCAAGTGAATATCGGAGCCAACCTCTGGCTGGTGCGTGCAGGGGATCGTGTGATCCTTGTAGACACGGGCTCTGCTGAGGTGCTCAAGGCGCGCTTTCCGGAGACAGGGCAGGCATGGGCCGCACTGCAAGGGCTCGCGCCAACCGACATTGTGCTCACCCATATGCACGCAGATCATCTGGGTGGTTTTCTGGATGGCACTGCGTTTTCAGAGGCGACAATCCACGTCGCGCAAGCGGAATGGGCGTTCTGGACAAATCCGGGGCTTCCGGACGCTGTCGATGAAGACACCCGCCCGATGGTGCAATTGATTCAGAGCATCGCGACAGGCATCGCAGATCGCGTGAAACTCTTTGAAGCGGGGGAGACCCTTGTGGAGGGGGTGCAATTTGTCTCTCTGCCGGGCCACACGCCCGGCCACTCTGGCCTGCACCTGCAAAGCGGTGATGACGCACTTCTGATTATTGGTGACGCGGTGATCTCAGAGGCGCTTCAGTTTGCCAATCCAGAAATCTCCTATGCGCTGGATGGCGATGCCGCGCAGGCGGTTGAAACCCGGCGTGCTTTATTGGCCAAGGCGGCTGCGCAGGGCACCACAATTGCGGCGACACATTTCGCCTTTCCCGGTCTTGGCAAAGTCGAGATGGACGGGGACGTTTTTCGCTTTCTGCCACTTTAAGGCGATCAAACGTTCGGGTCTTATGGTTGATGATCAGAGACCCCTTGTTTGAACACCGCCCTGCGCGTAGGCTCGGTTCCCAAGTGAGCGCAAGTTCATTGGGGACTGGGACTAAACGAGCGCAGGGACACGACACAGAATGCGTGAAAAGATACTGGAAGCCACTGCGGCGATGCTGGTGGCCCATGGAACACAGGCTTCCATGTCCAAGATTGCGCAGCGCGCAGGGGTGGCGACAGGCTCGCTCTACAATCATTTCGCAAACAAAGATGTGCTGATCCGCGCAGTTTATGATGACCTTGCTACGGTGATGGCACATGCGCTCACCGCTGGCGATGATCTGAGTGACCCCGCCCTTGTTCGGTTGGAACGCTATATCGACAATCACATTGATTTCATGTGGCAGGATGCGGATCGTGCGGTTCTGTTTGAATATCTGTCAAACGTGCCTCTGTTGCCGGGGGCAGACGTCATGGCCAGTTTCCAAAAATCGTCCTCCTTTATTGCCAGTGTATTGCAGCAACTTCAGGATGAAGGCGGCTGTATTGCCGGTGATGCCGGTGTGATGGGCGGCTTTATCGGGGGCGCAATCCGCAACACGTTGAAATGGCAACGCGCGCAGGGAACCCCGTTGAGTGACGAAACCCGCGCACAGCTGCGAGAGATGTGTTTGCGCAGTGTATGCGTATGAACCTGGCGCTGCGCGCAGCTCTTGCGCATCAGTAGTCGCGCTGAAAGAAGACCCCGAGCGCGCTCTCATCGTCTGACCCAACTGTGCCTTTGACCGTCAGATTGTCGTTCACATCAAGGTTGATACTGATGTTGCTTTTGCCTTCGCTGTCGACACCAACCTCAGTGTAAATGTTTTCGCTGATGTATTTGCCCGCGCGCACGCCGGGTGCGCCATCTTCATCAAACGTCAGGCCAAAGTCATCAAGTCCGACATTTTTGCCCAAAGCCGGACCGCGTGCGCCCGAACCGGAGAGCGTTGCCAGCGCGGCAGCAAGTTGAGCGGCCTGCAGCGGAGAAATACTGGAGAGATCACGTCCAAACAGCAGCTGAGACAGCACTTCGTCATCCGGCAACTCAGGATCGCTTTCCAATTTGATTTCCGGATCATCCATCCGACCGTCAATAATGATGAAGATGGTCGCATCCGGTTGTTCCGCTGTGGCCTGAACTCGCATCGTCGGGATGAAGTCTCCCAGCAGAGAGATGGTTCCTTCATCCAGCTCAAATGGGTTTGACAGGAAGTCCAGTCGTCCCCGAATGAGGTCTAGCTCGCCGTTAGGCACGATGTTGTTTGTGGTCCCGGTGACCTGCATGGCACCGTTAAAGTCTGCGTTCAGTCCGAGGCCGCGTACGGCAATACGATCCCCGATACTGACCGTAACATCCAGCCCGAAAGGCGGCGCGGCAGGGCCTGCAGCGGCTTCGTCACGGGCAATCAACCCAGCACGATCCCGCGTGGTGAACACGGCGCCGGGTTCGGCCAGATGGGTGATATCAGGCACCGCCCCCCCACCTGACAAACCGACGGGAGAAATGCGGATATTGGTCTGCGTGAGATTGATATCCCCCGCAATCTGTCCCCCGCCTGTGGCGGGACCAGACAGCGTGATGGTGCCATTGGCTGTTGTCTCAAACAGCTGGCCCTGTTGGTATTGCAGATTGCGCAAGCTCACAGGCAGGTTCGCATTAAACGGAGGCGCCAAACCGAGCGAGCCTGCAACGCCAATCTCACCGCCACCTGAAAACTGAGTGGTGATGTTGATCTGCGCTGCCGTGTTGGCCAGACCAATCGTGCCAGAGATATCTTCCAATGCGATCCGCAGATCTGGCAGAGCAAAGCGTGCGCCAGACAGGGAAACCGTGCCTGTGACGCTGGCAGGCTCCAGGACGCCGCGCATCCGCAGGTCATATTGAGCAAGCCCTTGAATGGCATTTGGTTGCAAAAATGGATTGGCGGCTGCCAAAGGAAGCGTGCCTGACACGGTAAAATCTGTGCCGTCCCCCTGCGGGTCGATCACGCCTTGTCCGCTGCCTTTGCTGTCAAACGGGGCGGCCAAATCGAAATCCAGCGCCCAGCCTGTGTCTGTTTCCGCAGCGGTGCCTTTGATGCTCGCTGCGCCGGGCAGGCTCGGAATGAAGTTGTCGACCTTGCCGATTTCAAAGTCATACTCTGCCGAAGGTTTCCCAGCTTTGGGCAAGGCGGCTTTAATGGTTGCGCGGGTCTCGGCCGGTGCTGTTGCAGAAAGATCAAAAGCCCAGTCCGCGCCGGTTTGCTTGGCGCTGCCTGCCACAGTCGCGGGGCCGTTGAGTCCCTCTAGCTGCACAAGCGCTGCGACCTCTGCCAGCGCCGCCTCAAATTGAAGGTCGCTGTTCTCGCTGGCCAATGTGCCTTTGCCAGAGGCGGTGAGCTGAGAGGTTTCGATGTCCCCCTTGCGCAAAATCAGGCCCGTTTCATCACGCTTTGCAGAGAGCGCAAGGCTGCTCTCTCCCGTCAGAAGCGCATCCACCTGCGCCTCGCCGGTCGCAAGATCTGTTGCATTGGCTGTCAAATCCAGATCAAAGCCAGCGCTGAGTGGGGCAATGTCACCGGTCAGCTGCGCCGCGATCGCGCCTCCAAGTTCGCGGCCGACAAGCCCTGCAAATCGCGCCAGATCGGGCACGGAAAGATCCGCGTTTGTGGCAATGCGCATATCTTGACCTTGGCCGGTCAGATGGGCGTCCCCTTTAAAAGACGCCTGCGCAGCATCGACTGACAGATTGGTGAGCCGCACACCGTCGCCATCGGTCCAGTCGACGTTCGCCGTCAGGCTGGCGCTGTCCCCCACAGCATCGGTCAGGGCGGGGTCTGGAAGCGCAAGCCCCGTCATATCGAGTGCAATATCTGCCGTCACACGGCGTTTGGGGGTGGTGACAATGTCTCCACGTCCATCAAGCTGCACACGTTCAAGCGTGACGTCTTCAGTTTCAATACCTGATACGTTGCCCTCTAGCGTCCAGACCTGCCCTTTTTCAGCATCAAATACCGCCTTCAGTGCGGCGCTCTGAACATAGTTTTTGGGGCCGCTCACCGGCAGCAAAACCCGCGCGCCTGTGTCGTCGCGCAGAAGAATGTCGAGGTCAAACCGCTCAGGCAAATTTGCCGCACTGAGCGCGAGTTCGCCATTTAGATTGAGGCTGCGAGACGTCAGGCTGAGGGTGTCCAGTGTCGTGCGGCCATCCCCAAAACGGCGCAACAATGTTTGAAGCGCGATGCGTTCACCAAAGAAATCTTTGTAATCGGGCGCAAACAATGGCGCCATGTTGCCCGCGATGTCCGCGCGGATGACTTGCGTTGGTTTGCTCTCCTCTTGTGCTGTCTCTGTGGTGGACGCCGGTGCAGGCTCGGTGGACAGCTCCACCTGACCGGCCAGGCGTTCTTCACCATCACTTGTCAGGCGCAGATCGGCAATAAAATCGCTCAAAGGGCCTTCGCCGAGCACAGTCAGCCCAAGCGCTGGCGCATCGGGGAGCTGTGCCAGGGTGGCCACCAAACCACCTGGGTCTTCAGCAGCCTGAAGATCTAGCCGCAGCATGCCCGTCTCATTGGCGTAGGCCCCGTCCACTGCGAACTGGCCTGCAGGCCCGCCCATGCGCGTGGCGCTGAGCAGCACTTCACCTGCGCCGCTTTCCAAAATCAGGCGCGCGTTCAGTGAGAAATCTACGGCTTCTCCCAAGATCGGTGCGCCCAGTGAAATGCGATCCGCCTTCAGGGACTTGATATTGATGCTGACCGGCAGCTCTGGCAACGCAAAAGGCTTGGTTTCAGCTGTTGTCGGGCTTGGGTCTGTTTTGGGAATGCGCGCCAGGTTGATTTCCGCCGCACTCAGCTCATTCACATTCACATTGCCGCGCAGAACCGCGAGCCTGTTCCAATCAAGCGACAGCTCCTTGAGTGACAGCCAAGGCCCGTCCACATCTGAAATGCGCAATTCTTCGATTGTGGCAGTGGAGCTGATCGCCCCGCGCAGACCTATGACCTCCACCTCGCGGCCCGCGCCCGACAGGGAATCCTCCAAAAACCTTGTCAGCATGCCTTTGTCTTCGTCACTGGCGTCTTCGTTGTCTTGCGCGAAGGCCGCGAAGGGCAAAAACCAGAACAGAATGAGAGCAAACCAGCGCATCAGAAAGCGTGTCCTATACCAATATAGAGCTGAACACCGTCCCCGGTGTTGCCAGAAACAGGCAGGCCCAAATCCGCGCGAATAGGGCCAAAACCTGTGTTGTAGCGCACGCCGAGACCCGCACCAGAATGGAAGCTGCCATCTCCAAAGATGTTGGAGGTTTCGCCGACAAAGCCGCCATCAAAAAAGGCGACTGTGGTGAATGTGTCGTTGATCTTAATGCGCGCTTCGGTGGACACACCAAGGAAGGACAGCCCGCCGCTGTCGATGCCATTTACCGTCACAAAGCCGGATTGATAGGGTTGACCGCGCACCGTGCCACCGCCGCCAGAATAAAACAGCAGATCCGGCGGGGTGCCGCGAATGCTGGGGCCAAGGATGCTGCCCACTTGGATGCGCCCCGCTGCAATCAGCCGATCGTCAGCGCCAAAACTCAGGTACCCGCGCACGTCCCCCTCAAGAAACAGCGCGGGTTCGGTGTCGGAAAAACCCGCATAGGGAAAGGCTGTCGCCTGTATGAAATAGCCGCTGGTTGGATTGACGATCACATCGCGCCGATCGAGCTTTGCATAGGCCCGCACCCCGAGGGCTTGAAACTGACGTTCCCCAAAGTTGTCATCGACATCCGAATAAAACCCGGTCAGCGCCGCACTGGTTTCCAGCCGCTCAGACACAATGCGCTTGTAGCCCACACTGGCCCCGAATTGACGCAGAAAATACAGATCTTCGTCTTCTTGCTTGATCTCTGCGCCGATTACGAGGGCCGTGTCTGAATTGAACGTCGCTGGCCGGGAATAAAGCGTACCCAAGCGATAGTTCAAACCGGCACTGTCGCCACCGATGTTCTCAATCTCCGCATCAAAACGCAGGTTTTCGGCGCCGCCGCGCAGGTTGCGGTGCATCCAGAAGGCCGACAGCGAAAGCCCCTCTGTGCTTTCCAATTCTGCACCAAACCCAAAGCGGCGCGGCGGGCTGTCGACCAGCGCGAGCTCCATGTCCAAAGTGCCATCAGGATTGGCTTCTTCAGCCTCGCGCAGGTCCACTGTGCGGAAGGTATCTGTCCGACGCAGGCGCGCAGTGACTTGGCGTGTGGTTTCAGGGCTGAACGTGCTGCCGGTAGGCAGATCGGCAATTTCCACGACCCGCTCAGCGCGCACATTGGATTGTCCTTTGTAGATCAGGTTGCCAAATTTCAATTCCGGGCCGGGATCGACAGTGACCGCCACATCCAGCTCCGACGCACGATGGTCTGCACTGATTTGCTGGTTTGATATCTTGGCTTTGGCATGTCCCTCATCGCGCCAACCGCTGATGGTCACGCGGGCTGCGTTTTCAACTGCACCAAGATCGGCAGGGGCCCTGGGTGCAAATTCTTCGGGTAGTTCTGTTTTCGGCGTGACTGGCGCGATTTCTGTTTGACCAAAGCGAAAGCGCGGGCCCGTTGTCACGGTCACGCTTGCACGCGATACTGTGTTGATCTGGGCAAAAGGAGAAATGTTCGCAGCTTCTTGCCCGTTCACCTTTATGGAGATTGATGGCCCAAAATAGCCAGCGCGATACAGCACCCCCAACAGGCGTCTGTAGTCGGATTGCGCCGCCGCTACGATGTCCTGGCCCTCTGTGGTGCCATCGTTTTTGGCGGCTGTCAGCAAGGACGAAGATTGCAATCTCTCAGAGAGCCCTGCTTCCCCGCCCGACATGCGGAAGTCGATTTCAAATGCAATTGCAGGCAAACTTGAAAGGCAAAATGCCGCCAGAAAAATACATGGCGCTACGCTGAGTTCGCGGACCCATCTTGTGCGTCGTCGCAACCTAATCCCCCAATGCGTCAAAACAACACTCTATAAAAATCATGGTGATGAAACACTTGCTCCACACGCTGTGGCTAGAGTAGCTCAAGTCGGACTCGCTGGCTATATGGCAAAGTAAGGAAGCACCACAGTGCCGCAGCTGACTCACAATGAAAGCACCAAGGTTTTGAGACCCAGGAAACACCCATGGCTGGCCCTGATCGCGTTGCGCAGCGTGTTGTTTTACGTTGGGGCAAGTCTGGCGGCATTGCCGTTTTTGCTTCTGTGGCCGGGAATCTGCCTGTCACGGGATACGGTCTACGCCGTGACAGATCGTTATTTGCGGATTCAGCTGTGGCTGCTGCGTGTGATGTGTGGCGTGCGCTACGAGGTGCGTGGACAAGAAAATTTGCCCGATACGCCCGTTTTGATGGCGTCACAGCATGAAAGCACATGGGAGACGCTGTTTTTTCAGCTGCTTCTCAAAAGACCCGTCATGTACGCCAAGCAACCGATTTTTTCCTATCCGATTTTTGGGCCATTGATGCGCAAGCTCGGGCATGTCCCTGTGGCGACAAGCGCAACTGGGGACACGATGCGTGATGGGTTTCGGGCTGGTGCGGCTGCGGTCAAAGAGGGGCGAAACCTGCTCATTTTCCCAAGCGGTACGCGCCGCTTGTCTCAGGATGGGCAGGTGCAGGCAGGCGTTGGCGTTCTTTATCAGCTGGCTGGTGTGCCCGCCGTGCCGATCTGTCTGAATTCCGGGGCCTGCTGGCCGTATGGGACATTATTAAAATACCCAGGCACCATTATTGTGGAAATCGGTGCGCCGATTGAAGCAGGTCTGGATCGTCGCAGCTTTATGGCGCAGCTGTCTGCAGCCTTGCACGGATAACGATAGAGGCTTTCGGAAACTCTGTAGAATGCTTCTAAAACCCTGTTTGTTAAGCTCAGGGTAAGACGTCGTGGATAACTGTCATCTTGGGTGAGAAAAAGGTGACGTGCGATGGCAGATAATTCCAACGCGCCGGTGATCATTAAACGAAAGAAAGTGGTCGGCGGTGACGGACATCATGGTGGGGCGTGGAAAATCGCCTATGCGGACTTTGTGACCGCAATGATGGCGTTCTTTCTGTTGATGTGGCTGATTAATGCGACAACAGAACAACAAAGGCTGGGTATTGCGGAGTTCTTCAATCCGACTGTGCCGCTAAACAAGATGTCCGGTGGGGGCAGTGCGATGTTTGGTGGGGACAGCGTTTTGACGGAACGCATTCTGGCTCAGCAAGGCACAGGTGGTTTGCCAACCTCGGTGGAGGGGCAGCCTGATCCAGTTGAATTTGATACAGGAAATCCAAGCGCAGAAGAGGGCGCCTCTGATACTGAGGATGCTTTGTCTGAGGTGCAGGATCTGTTGATTGGCGGAGGCGGTGAAAGCTTCCTGTCTGACAATCTGATGAAGCATGTAGTGACGCGGCTGACCGATGAAGGCTTGGTAATTGAGCTTTTTGACGCGCCAAACCAACGGCTATTTGTTGAGGGATCGGCGCAACCTATGCCGCTGCTTCTCGATCTGGCAGAGGTCTTGTCCGAGGTCTCCAATCTTGTGAGTAACAAAGTTGCCGTTGAAGGGCATGTGCGTTCAGAGCCGGTGACGGTGCGCAACACACAAGCCTGGCCTTTGTCATCGATTCGCGCAGATGCCATGAGGCAGCTGATGGAGACCTATGGTCTTGATCCCGAACGCATTGCGCGTGTGACAGGGCATGCAGACCGTGAATTGGTGTCAAACATCCCAAGAGACCTGCGAAATAACCGCATTGAGATCATTCTGCTCAGATCTGATCAGTGAGGTAGGCGGATTCTTTTTTGGCGCGTTAGTGCGCTGTTAAGTTGGAGCGTCGTAACAGGGAAATCGAACAAAGGGTTACAGCAGAAAGGCGTACCATGTCGATTTCCTCTTCGCTTAATGCCGGTGTAGCCGGGTTGTCGTCAAATGCGACGCGCCTGGCGGCAATCTCCGACAACATTGCGAACTCAGCCACCTACGGTTACCGCCGTGTGGAGACCGATTTCCAATCCATGGTGACCGGCTCTCGGGGCGGAAAATACACTGCGGGTGGCGTTCAGGCCAGCAGCCGCCGCATCATTGACGCTGGTGGATCGCTGATCCCGACGTCCAACCCGACGGATTTGGCTGTGCGTGGCCGTGGATTTTTGCCAGTGGCTTCCGCCAATGCGATCAAAGCTGGCAATGACAATCCACAGATGATGCTGGCAACCACCGGGGCGTTTCGCGCGGACAAAGAGGGTTACCTCGTTTCTGAGGCCGGTTTGGCCTTGATGGGATGGCCTGCAAATGCGGATGGCACATTCCCGAATGTACCAAGGGACAGCAATACCGCACTGCGTCCGATCCGCATGTTGACCACTGAGCTTGCAGGGTCTCCTACAACGGCTGTTGAGCTGGGCGTGAACCTGCCTTCGACCTCCACACTTGCTGGCGCAACCGCTGGTGCGGAAGTTCTTGGCATTGAATACTTTGGCAACCTTGGTCAGTCGGAGAAGCTGGATGTGACATTCACACCAACGGTGCCTGCAAGCGGATCGTCCAACGAATGGCGCATGGTTATTCGCGATTCTGCGTCCGGTAATGCGATTGTCGGTGATTACACATTCACCTTCAATGATGCGCGTGCGACTGCTGGCACGCTTGCCAGCGTAACAACCAACTCTGGTGGCGCCTACGATCCGGCAACAGGTAAAGCCATGTTGACTGTGGGCGGTGGCCCAATCGAGATCGACCTTGGCTTGATCGGTGAAACCGGCGGTATGAGCCAGCTGGGCGATACCTATGCGCCGCTGAAAGTGACCAAAGATGGTGCGCCAGTCGGCACGATGAATGAAATCAACGTGGATGGTAACGGCATCGTAACTGCAAAGTACAGCAGTGGTGTGACCCGTACCATCTTCAAAATTCCGATGGTGGATGTGCCAAACCCGAATGGGCTTGAAATCCAGCTCGATTTTCAGACCTATGTGCCTTCGAACGAAAGTGGATCCTATTTCCTATGGGATGCAGGCAGCGGTCCAACCGGCGAGATCCTTTCCTTCATGCGGGAAGAATCTGCAACCGACGTGGCGGGCGAACTGACCGATATGATCAAGACACAACGAGCCTACAGCACCAACGCAAAGATCGTTCAGACCGTGGACGAGATGCTGCAGGAAACCACCAACATCAAGCGCTGATAATCGCGAGAGGCCGTTTGACGGTCGGAAAGGATAACCAATGAGTATTTCCAATGCTCTAACCAACGCTCTGAGCGGTCTTACGGCCTCCGCGCGTTCAGCGCAGGTTGTGTCTTCAAACATTGCGAACGCCAGCACCGAAGGGTATGCGCGGCGTTCGCTGAGCCAGTCCGCCTCTGTCTATGGGTTTTCTGGCGGTGTGCGGCTGGACGGCGTGACGCGTCACGCCAACCCTGTTGCCGTTGCAGAGCGGCGCCTCGCGGATGCGGGCAGTCAATTTGCGACGGGTACGAATTCGTTTTATTCGCGTCTTGAGCGTGTGCTTGGCACACCAGACTCAGCGGACAGTTTGTCTGGTGTGATGGCGACATTCGAAAGCACGCTTGCCACGGCAACCGGCGCACCAGACAGCGATATCCGTCTGAAAAATATCGCTTTGGACGCAGAAAACATCGTTAAGAAATTCAACGTTGCTTCTGACGATATTCAGACCATGCGGTCTGATGCAGATTCAAACATCAGCAAGATGATCGATGATCTGAACGGTCTGTTGGAACAGACCCAGGACATGAATCGCAAGATCTTCCGCGCGATGAGCAGCGGTCAGGAAACCGCTGGTCTTGAGGATGCCCGCGGGCTGCTGATTGACCGCATTGGTGAGTTGGTTCCTGTGCGCCTTGCTCCACGTGACAATGGTGCGGTTGCGCTTTACACAACAACGGGTGCCACATTGCTTGATGGCACAGCTGTGGAAGTTTCCTTCAATGAAAGTTCCATAATTGAGCCGCACATGACCTATGCGGCGGGCCTGCTTTCAGGCGTTGAAATCAATGGCCGCCCGGTGCGCATTGATTCCGAACGCGGCGCGCTGGCGGGCGGGGCAATTGGTGCCCAATTTGCCATTCGTGATGAACTCGGCGTTGAGGCACAGGCAGATCTTGATGCGGCAGCTCGTAGTCTGGTGGAGCGTTTTCAGAACACCACGACAGACCCGACACTGACCGCAGGCGATCCGGGTCTTTTCACGGATGCGGGTGCCGCCTTCGCAACATCTGACGAAGTTGGCTTGGCCGGTCGGCTTGAGCTGAACAATCTTGTGGATCTGGACGGTGCCGGTGAAACTTGGCGCCTGCGCGACGGCTTGGGAGCGGCGGCTCCTGGTGACGCAGGCGACGCGACACAGCTCAACCGCATGCTGGATGTGATGCAGGAGCAAATCGCGCCGCCGTCCGGAAGCTTTGGACCCAAAACCGTTTCTATGACGGAGCTGAGCGGTAAGCTTTTGTCGAATGTCTCCGGCGCACGGGTGACCAGTGACCGCGATCTCGCGTTCGCGAATTCTCAGCTTGCGAGCTTGGAAAATCTCGAACTTCAGGATGGTGTGGACACCGACCAGGAACTGCAGCGGCTGATGCTGATTGAACAGGCCTACGCGGCCAATGCTCGCCTCATTCAGGCGGCGGATGAAATGCTAGACTCATTGATGAGGTTGTAACGATGCCAATTACTTCTGTAGGAGATATGGCGCAGCATTTGATGATGTCGCGCAGAAACACGGACGTTAAGAACAATTTGAACCGATTGGCCAACGAGCTTGGGTCCGGTCGCAAATCAGATGTTGCCGCCTCCCTGAAAGGCGACTTCAACATGCTTGCCAGCGTTGAGCGGCAACTGACCGTGTTGGAAGGCTACGGCGTGGCGATCTCGGACGCTGCGGTGTTCAGCGAAGTGGCGCAAGCGTCGCTTAAACAAGTTCACGCGTTGTCTGGTGATCTGGCGCGCGATGCGCTCGCAAGTCAGAACTCTGGTGTTGAACAAACCATAGATGCAGTGGCTCGCAGTGCGGCAAATGATTTTGAAAGCATCGTCACCACCTTGAATGGGCGTGCCTCTGACCGAAACCTCTTCGCGGGCACCGGTACGGATGGTGCTGCTTTGGTCACTGCTGATGACATGATGACGCAGATTCGCGCAGCGGTCGCGGGTGCGACGTCTGTGTCTGATATTGAGGCACGTCTGGAAACCTACTTCATGACAGCCGGCGGCGGTTTTGAAACCGGCGCCTATGAAGGCACGACCACGAATTTGGCTCCCTTTCGTTTGAATGACACCCAGACTGCAGACTTTAATGTTCGTGCCGATGATCTAGCTTTGCGTGCCGTGATGCGTGACACGGCAATGATGGCTCTGGCCGATGATCCGGGTTTGAATCTGTCTCTTGTTGAAAAACAAGACTTGATGGGGCGCGCGGGTGAAAGTCTGCTGGGAAACCAAGACGATGTGATCTCTTTGCAAGCAGACATTGGGTTCAACCAAGAGCGCATCGAGAACGCCAAAACCAACAACTCGGCTCAGACCAGTGCGTTGAAAATTACGCAGAATGATCTGCTGTCAGCGGATGCAACGCAGGTGGCCGGCGAACTTCAAAAAGTACAGGTACAGCTGGAGATGGTCTACACCATCACTGCGCGTCTTTCTCAACTGACACTGGCGAATTATGTAAGATGAAAAATCTCATGAGCTTAGCAAGAATGCTGATGCTCCTCGTACTGATGCCGGTGATGGCATCAGCAACGCCGATACGGATCAAAGATCTGGTAGAATTTGACGGTGTACGGGGCAATGATCTGGTTGGCTACGGTCTTGTGGTCGGCTTGAACGGAACCGGGGACGGGCTGCGGAACGCGCCCTTCACCGAAGAAATAATGACCAATATTCTGGAACGCCTGGGTGTGAACATCACCGGCGAACAGATGCGGCCTAAGAACGTGGCAGCGGTTTTCGTAACAGCGACCCTGCCACCCTTTGCCCGTGCAGGCGGCACGGTGGATGTGACCATTTCGGCGATTGGCGATGCCAATAGCCTGTTGGGCGGAACCTTGGTGATGACACCATTGAACGCCGCGGATGGTGAGATCTACGCAGTCGCGCAGGGCACGGTGATCGCAGGGGGCGTAGCTGCCGAAGGGGACGCCGGTGGCGTTGTCAAGGGCGTGCCAACGTCGGGTGTGATCCCATCCGGCGCCCGCGTAGAACGAGAGATCGAGTTTGATTTCTCATCGCTGACCAATATGCGTCTGGCGTTGCGGGAGCCGGATTTCACAACAGCTGGCCGCATTGAGCAGGCCATCAACCGCAACTACGGACGCCGCGTCGCCTTGATGCTGGATGCCGGCACCGTTCAGGTGGACATCAACCGCACCAATCAACTGTCGCCAGCCCACGCCCTGAGCCAGATTGAAAATATTTCGGTCCAACCAGAGCGCAAAGCGCGCGTGGTTGTCGATCAGCGCTCAGGCACGATTGTCATGGGGGACGATGTGCGTATATCGCGTGTCGCGGTCTCTCAGGGTGGTCTTACACTGCGTGTAACCGAAGAGCCATTGGTCGTGCAGCCAAACCCCTTCGCGGATGGCGAAACAGTGGTGGTGCCGCGCACCGAAGCTGCGATCGAAGAAGATCCCGGCATCGGTTTGGCAGAGGTTCCAACAACCACGTCTCTGAGCGAAGTGATCGCTGGCCTAAATGCGCTTGGCGTTGCGCCACGCGACATGATTGACATCCTAAAGAGCATCAAAGCCGCCGGCGCGCTGCATGCGGAGTTCATCGTGCGATAGACTGTGAAACAGTTATTTGAATGAGTTGCGGCGCCTTATTTTTGGCGCCGCTTTTTGTTTTCATAGTCAAATAGATGTAAGGCATGTGTTCCCTTTTTGCCACCCCCTTAAGGTGATTCTAAAACGCATTTTACAATCATAAGTTACTTCTAGATAGGAGGCGAACGCAGTCCATGGCTGCGTCGTGACTATTCTGGAGAATAAAAATGAAAACAGCTCTGTCTCTTATCGTTGGTTTGAGCGCACTCGCGGGCACCGCACAGGCATTCGAATTCAAAGGCGCCGAAATCGGCCTAAGCTATTCCAGTTTCTTTGACGAAGCTGAAGACGATTCTGTGGCCACCACCACTCTGGACGGTTCTGCGGAATTTGGTTTCGGACAGAATTTTTATGTTCAAGTGGATCTGGCACGTCATGATTTCAGCCTGATCAGCGAAAGTGGAACAACTGCAGCAGTGCATGGTATTTACAGCTTGAACGAGCAGCTTGCTCTGGGCGCTTTTTATGAAAACTCAGACATCGATGACTCCATCGGATCTTTCGGTATCGAAGGCAAGTATGACTTCGGCCTGGGTTATGCTGAGGCCTATTTCCAGAAAGACAATGAAGACGATGTTGATCTGACCCTGCTGGGTATTATGGGCAGCTGGGACATGAGCGAGCAGCTCGCTATTACAGCAGCTTACGACTATGTCGACATTGAAGATTTTAGCGCGGAAGCAGATGCAAACGTCTACACCTTTGGCGTACGATACAACCTGGTTGAAAACACCACGCTGACCGCGGAACTGGGTCTGGCTGATGGTGATGGAGACTCCGAAGGTTTCTTTGGTCTGGGCATCGAATACAACTTCGGTCCAAACCGCGGCACCACCTTTGGCAAGCGCGGATTGTTCAACGTCTTCCCAGGTCTCTGATCCCAGTCGAAAAAATGGAAAAGCCGCACGCAATGGGTGCGGCTTTTTCAGTGCGTGTCGCAGAATGCTCAGCTTTCAACCGCAGTGTAGTTCGCCACATTCGATTTGTTTTTTTGGGCCAAATGCTGGCGCAAGCAATCCACTATCTGCTGGCGGCGGATCGGTTTGGTCAGGAAGTCATTCATTCCAGCCGCAAGGCAGGCTTCTTGCTCACCGTCAAGAACATGGGCGGTCAATGCCACAATGCATGGCTGCTGCTCCGCATTTGCGCGGATGGTTTCCGTGACTTCCAGGCCGCTCATGATTGGCATCGAGATGTCCATAAAAATCAGGTCGGGCATGTGCTCAAGCGCAGCTTCTACTGCGTCATAGCCATTTTCCACAAAGTGTAACGTGAGCGGCAGGGGTTCCAGATATTTGCGCATCAGGAAGCGGTTGGTCTTGTTGTCGTCCGCCACCAGAATTGTGAAACCCGCAAGATCAGTCAGGTCGCCGCCACCCATGGCGGGGGCTGTTGCGTCGGCGTCTTCAGCTGACGCAGGAACCTTCACAGGCAGGGATATGCGAACGCTTGTGCCTGCGCCAACAGTGGACTGCAGGTCGATCTTTCCGCCCATTTCCGCCACAAGCTTGCGACAGATCGCCAAACCGAGCCCTGTCCCGCCAAATCGGCGAGAGGTCGATCCATCCGCTTGAGAAAACTCATCAAAAATACTCTGAAGCCGGTCTTCAGGGATACCAATACCTGTGTCCTCGACCGCAACGTTCAGCATAGCCTCATTCGACATACTTCCTGCGGCATCAGCGCTGGTCCAGACGCGGACATCAATGCATCCGCCTTCGGTAAATTTGGTCGCATTTCCAACGATGTTGGTTGTGATTTGTCGAAGACGCACGTCGTCAGAAATCAGCTGTGCAGGCACGCCGTCGTCAATCCAAAGCTTGAGCGCGTTGCCTTTTTCCTGCGCTGCGGGGGTAAGAAGGCGGATCACATCGCCAAAGCAGGATCGCGTTTCAAAGCGGGTGTCAGACAAGGCCAGCTTGCCTGCGTCAAGCTTTGAAAGGTCCAAGATATCATTGATGATTGTCAGGAGGCTCCGCGACGAGCTCACAATGGTCTGCGTAAACGTGCGTTGTTCCGGGCTCTGCTCGGTTTCCGTCAAGAGATCCGCCATGCCAATGATACCGGTCAAAGGCGTTCGAATTTCGTGGCTCATATTGGCCAGGAAACTCGATTTCGCCTTTGCAACCTCTTCTGCGGCCTCGCGGGCCTGTCGCAAAGACTCACTGTGCTCTTTCACTGCGGTGATATCGCGTGCGATTGTGACGAAAAACTCAATGTCTCCTGCAGCACTTTTGATCGGCAGCAGTTGAAAGTCGATCCACAGATCACGACCGTTGTTTTGGCGATTGTGCAGTTCTGTGCGCAAAGGAGCACCACGCTTTGCGGCAGCGGCAACCTCGTCGAAGTCATCTGCATTGCTGTCAGTAATTCTTATCAGGTCATAGATATTGCGCCCGACTGCTTCCTGAAACGACACACCTGATAAGTCTGTGAACGCCTCATTGACCCATTCCACGGTTCGGTCCGCCGACATTAAGATGACAGTGTCATTAGAGCTGCGTGCCACCATCGAGAGTTTGCGCAACTGATCTTGCTGCCCGTGCAGTTTGGTGTTCGCGGCGGAGAGTGCCTGTTCGTTTTTTCTCAGGTCTTCGGTTTTTTGCGCATTTTCATAAGAGGAGCGTGAGAAGGAGTAGCACATATACCCCATACACATCAGTGCCATCAGGCTGTGTGCGCTCAAGTGCATGAGCGCATGGCGGTCATCTGCCAGCAAGAGCTCTATGACCAACAAGAGTATCGGCGTGATGGCGCAGATTGCCAATTTTCTGATTGCGACCTTTCGATTTGTTGGCAGCAGCAAAGTCGCGTTTAAGGCTTCCATCCCCAAAACGGCGGCGACCCCCAAAATCGTGCCTTCCTGCCCCCAGATCAGAACATAGGCCGCCACCGACACCGTAAGTGAAAGACATTGGAACATCCCGCCAAAGGTTGCGAATCGCATCAATCGGCTATGGTGCGCGCCTTGCGATATTTGTCTATGAAGGCTGAGTAGGCACAGGCAATCGACCACATCCCCAGCCACGACAAGACCGGTGAGCCCAAGGCCAACTGGCAAAGACGTCGCCCACACGGCAAACAGACACCCGAAAATATACACCACAAACCTACGGCGCAGCGTTGCGAGGCGCTCAGAGGCATACTGCGATAGCAGGGCACGTTGTGCGGCCTCGTTGCTTGGCAAGGTTGCCTCAATCTTGGTGTATGCGTTCATAGGTGTTTCTCATTGCCCCATTGCCTTCAGGCATAGGGAGGGTGGGTTAAACAATCATTTCTCAAAAGGCTGTATTGTCCATTTCCCCCCCCGAGCGACATTTGTTTTTCGCGCTTGATCTAGGGGATTCTGCTCTGGCTGGTGCCTGCCGAAATCGCTTCGCTTTTGGCCTGAAAACTCGATCGAATTTTATGCGATCCCTCGTTTTTTGAAGGATAACTATTGCAGAAAATGCATGGTTCTCTACATGGATATTTCTGTAAATGAAGTATCTAAGGGATTCGCGCGTGCCTGAAGAGTTATTTGCCAACACCGATTTGCCACCGGAGTTTCAGGCATTGATCGGTGTGTTTGCATTGTTCAACCAGATCGAGGCAGAGATGATGGACATCAATGTCTCGCCCCCTCTGGCCAAGCTTGAGCGGAAGATATTGGTCTATCTGGATCGTCCAAAGCGCATGGGTGCGCTGGCAGAAGTGGCTTTCTGTGTCCCTTCGGCCGTGACACCGGCAGCTGACGCTTTGGAGCGTTGTGGCTTGGTACGGCGGATCGCGGATCCGCAAGATCGGCGCGCGATGTTGCTTGAATTGACAGAGGCGGGGGTAGAGGCGCGCGCCGCGCTTCTGGAACAGGTCGTGACCCGGTTTCGGGAAATTTCCGGCATGCAGCCCGAAGAGATCAAAACGTTTGCCGCATTGGCAATAAAATCCATGCCCGGTGCCGTTAAGGCGGGATTGATGAAGGACAGAGACGAATGAAACGTGCAGGGTTGTTTTCCGCGCTGGCAATGGCGCTTTCATTGGGGGCCGCCGGTGGCGGTGTCGCACAAGAGACGGGCGTGCAGCCGGAGACTGCGTTGAAGCCAGTGAAGCTCTTGCAAGTCACCGAAGCCCCGGTGGCGTTTGAGCGCCAGTTCTTTGGCCGCGTGAAAGCGCGCCAGAGCGTCGATTTGGCGTTTCAGGTGGCTGGTCAGATTGTTGAGTTTCCTGTGACCGAGGGCCTTAACATCAAGAAAGGTGACATGATCGCCCGGCTTGATCTGGAAATCTTTGAACTGAACCTTGCACAAGCGCGACTTCAGAAAGAGCAAGCGGATCGCACGGTGGACCGCCTGAAGAAACTGCGCGGCAATACGGTCAGCCAGGTGGCTTTGGATGATGCAGAAACCCAGGCGAGCCTGGCAGAAATTGCCGTACGCAATGCGGAATGGTCCCTCAGACACGCCACATTGCCCGCCCCGTTTGATGCCTTGATTTCAAGCCGCAATGTGGAGCTGTTCTCAACTGTTGCCAACGGTGCGCCTGTTGTGCGCATCCACGATCTGAGCGAGTTGCGTATTGAGGTCGACGTGCCGGAAATCCTGTTCCAGCGCGCGGGCGAAGAAGAAGATGTCCAGATCCGCGCCAAATTCCCAGGCAGCAACGTGGAGCATCCGCTGGAAATTCGCGAATATGATGCGGAAACTTCGGAAATCGGCCAAACCTTCCGCCTGAACTTTGGCATGGCGCCCCCAGAAGGACGCACGATATTGCCGGGCTCCTCGGTGACCGTGAACGTCACAGCCACAGAACCTTTCACCGGCATTATGGTGCCGGCCACGGCCATCGTGATCAATGAAGCAGGCGCCATCGGGGTCATGCGCTTTGATCCGGTTGGGGCGTCCGAAGGTGCGGTTACATGGACTGCGATTGAAACCACACCTGCAGAAAACGGTATGTTGCGCGTCTTGTCCGGTCTGAAAGACGGCGATGAAGTTGTCTTGGCTGGCGGGGCGAGCCTGAAAGATGGCCAAGCCGTCCGCCGCTTTGTCGGCTTTGGGAACTGAGGTCCGCCATGATGCCCAATATTGCACGCGGTTCCATTGACCGTCCGATTTACACATGGCTGATCATTCTGATTTTCCTGTTTGGGGGCGCTGCGGCCTTTCTTAACTTGGGGCGGCTGGAAGATCCGGCTTTCACCATCAAACAGGCGGTGGTGATCACAAGCTATCCCGGCGCCACAGCTGAGCAGGTGGCCACCGAAGTTTCAGAGCCGCTCGAATCCGCCATCCAGAAGATGGAGGAGATCGACTTTATCACCTCCACAAACCAACCCGGCCGCTCGCGCATTGATGTGCACATCAAATCCACCTATGGCGGAGATGAGTTGAAAGACATCTGGACACGGCTAAGGGCGCGCATCCGCGATGCGGGGCGCAACTTGCCTGCAGGTGTCGCAGATCCTTTGGTCAATGACACTTTTGGGGATGTGTTCGGGATCTTCTTTGCGGTCACCGCCGAAGGTTTCTCTGACGGTGAAAAACATGATCTGTCGACTTTCCTTCGGCGCGAATTGCTGACCGTTGACGGGGTGGCAGACGTCGAAATTCAGGGCCTGCCTCAAGAAGCCATCTTTGTTGAGCCAGATCTGGCGCTGTCGGTGAACCAGAACATTTCTCTGACGGCGATTGCCAATGCGATTGCCAATTCGGATGCGGTCACCGATGCAGGCTCCGTCACCACAGACACCTCCAAAACACGGATCATCCGACCGGATGGGTCCGACACCGTAAATGAAATTGCAGGTTTGTCGCTCGGCCAAAGTGGCCATGTGGTGAACCTCGTGGATATGGCCAATGTGTTTCGTGACCGGGTCAACGACCCCAACATTGTGATCCGCTTCAACGGGGATGAGGCCTTCACCCTTGGTGTCGCGGGCATCGCCACAGAAAACATCGTCGAGGTTGGCAACCGTGTGGATGCCAAGCTGGCAACCATGGCCGGTGATATCCCTGCCGGTGTTCAGCTGCATCCAATCTATCAGCAGCATCTGGTGGTGGACAAAGCCTCCAACGACTTTCTTGTGAACCTCGCCATGTCGGTCGCCATCGTTGTGGCTGTTTTGGCCGTGTTCATGGGCTGGCGCGCTGCCGTTGTGGTGGGGGTGACGCTGTTTTTGACAGTTGTGGGCACTTTCCTCTTCATGGGGCTTTTCTCGATTGAGATGGAGCGTATCTCTCTTGGGGCGCTGATCATTGCGATGGGCATGCTGGTGGACAACGCGATTGTGGTGGCCGAGGGCATGCAGATTGCGATGCACAAAGGCAAAAATTCACGTGAAGCCGCGGATGAAGCCTCCGGCAAAACCCAGATTCCGCTTTTGGGGGCAACCATCATCGGGATCATGGCCTTTGCTGGGATCGGACTCAGCCCGGATGCGACGGGTGAATTCCTGTTTTCACTGTTTGCTGTGATCGGGATCTCTCTGTTGCTCAGCTGGCTGCTCGCGCTCACCGTCACACCACTGCTTGGGCACTACCTGTTTAAACAGGGCGATGGCGAAAGTGATGACGCTTACAGTGGGTTCATTTTCCGCACCTACGGCTGGTCTTTGCGCATGGCGCTCAAGCTGCGCTGGCTCGTCATTCCGGGGCTGCTTGCGGTGACTGTGGTGTGCTATGCTGGCTTTGGCCTGGTCAAGCAACAGTTCTTCCCCGACAGCAACACGCCTCTGTTCTTTGTGCACTACAAACTGCCGCAGGGCGCGCCCATCGGCACCACCTCATCACATATGAAACAGGTCGAGGATTGGCTGTCAGCGCGCGATGACGTGGTGAATTTCACCACCGTTGTCGGACAGGGCGCAACCCGTTTCTTGCTGACCTACAACGCTGAGCCTGAGAACCCGAGCTATGGCCATTTGATCGTGCGCACGGAAACCATCGACGCGATTCCTCCGCTGCAGAAAGATCTGGAAGCCTTTGCCGCGGCGCATCTTCCCGAAGGGGAGTTCCGCACCAAACGTTTGATCTTTGGCCCAGGGGGCGGAGATCCCATTCAGGTGCGTTTGTCCGGAACCGACCCTGCCGTGCTGCGCGCATTGGCAACGCAAGCGGAGCAGGTGCTGAAGGAGGCGTCTGAAAACATCCTGAGTGTGCGCACCGACTGGCGTGAGCAGGAAGTGGTTATTAAACCCCTTTATGCCACCGAGCGGGCGCAAACAGCGGGGGTCAATCGCGAAGATTTGGCCGGCATGCTGCAGTTCTCAACCGATGGCATAGCCACGGGGGTGTTCCGCGAAGAGGACCGCCTGATCCCGATCATTCTGCGCCGTCCTGCGGAAGGGGACTTCGGGCTGATGGATCAACTCGTGTATTCCCCGACCTCCAACTCCTTCCTGCCAGTTGAGCAGATGGTGGATGGCTTTGTGCATGAGACGGAAAACACGCTGATCCAGCGCCGTGACCGGGTGCCAACCATCACGGTTGGTGCAGACATTCCTTCCGGTCTCACTGCGGCACAAGTGCAAGCAGAAGTCACCGCAGCCATCGAAGCCATGCCCATTCCGGTAGGGTATAAAATGGAATGGGGCGGTGAGCTTGAGGCCTCCGGCGATGCGCAGGCGAGCCTCGGCGCGCAGCTCCCGCTGAGCTTGCTGATCATGGTTCTGATTTCGGTGCTTCTGTTTAACGCAGTGCGTCAGCCAATCATCATCTGGCTACTGGTGCCGATGTCCGTAAACGGCGTGGCGATTGGGCTCTTGGGCACCAATATGCCTTTCACCTTCACAGCTCTTCTGGGTCTTTTGAGCCTATCGGGCATGCTGATCAAAAACGGCATTGTTCTGGTGGAAGAGATCGACTTTGTGCGCGACGAAGGGGTGCCCTTGCGAGAGGCCATCGTGAAAGCCAGCGTATCCCGTCTGCGCCCTGTGATGCTCGCTGCAGTCACGACCATCCTTGGCATGGCTCCCTTGCTGACCGATGCCTTCTTTGTCTCCATGGCGATCACCATCATGGGCGGTCTGGCGTTTGCCACGATCCTGACCTTGATTGCGGCACCCGTGTTCTATCTGGTGTTCTTCCGAGGCGATGAACGGCGGGAACTGGCAGCGGCCAAAGCGGCCACGGCTTAAAAGCCAAACAAGACAATCAATGAAAGCCGCCCCACCGGGCGGCTTTTTCTATTGAAGTCGCACCAACACTGCACTTGAACGTCGACCGATACGGGTGCATCTGTGTTCACCTTGTCCTATAACAAGGCAAAACACCCCAGCAGCTTGGAACCAGTACATGACAGCTTTTTCGCCGGATCAGCCCATGCTCGACGGCCTCTTTCGCTTCATCGCGCTGGATGTAGAAACGGCAAACGCCCATCGCAGTAGTATCAGTCAGATCGGCCTTGCCGGGGTGCGTATGGACGGTTCCATCGAAACTTTTGCCACCTACATTGACCCTGAAGAGCCCTTTGCGCCGTTTAACACAGAGCTCACGGGGATCAGCGCTGCCACTGTGCGGGGCGCGCCTACGTTTGCGCAGGCTTGGCCTGTGATGGCTTCAGTTCTGTCGCGCCATTTGTTGGTGCAGCACAGCGGGTTTGACGAAAAGGCCATCACCGCCGCCTGCCTCACAGCGGGGCTTGGCAAGTCAAAGCTTCACTGGGCCGACAGCGTGAAAATCGCGCGCAAGGCCTGGCCTGAGTTTCGGGGCAATGGCGGGCATGGTCTCGGCCATTTGAAAGAGGCGCTGGGTCTGCAGTTTCACCACCATGACGCAGGCGAAGACGCGCGCGCTGCGGCCGAAGTCGTGCTGAAAGCAGAGCGACGTTTGGGTGAAACCATTGAAGAAATCACCGGCAAAACCGCGCATTTGCAGATGTCGTTTGCCTTCTGAAACGCAAAACGCGGAGCATAAGCCCCGCGTTTCAACATCCCATGTGACAGCACTCAGAAGTCGAGGTTTTCCACGCTCAGCGCGTTCTTCTGAATGAATTCACGACGCGGCTCCACCACATCGCCCATCAGCTTGGTGAACAGATCATCGGCTTCTGCCATATCCTCGACCTTCACCTGCAACAGGGTACGGGCATCCGGGTCCAGCGTGGTTTCCCACAGCTGATCGGGGTTCATTTCCCCCAGACCTTTGTAGCGCTGCAGTGTCAGACCTTTCTCGCCTTCCGCCAGAATGGCTTTCAGCAGGTCCAGAGGCCCATGGATGATCTGGCTGCGATCTTTGCGCACCAGCGTCGCCGAGGTGCCGTAGACTTCCTGCAGGCTCTCGGTGAAACTGCCGGATTTGCGTGCCTCACCAGAGCGCAGCATCGGGCCATCCAGCGTGCGCACCTCTTCGACACCGCGCAGAATGCGGGCCAGTCGGATGCCGTGATCCTGTGTGATACGCCCAGTCCAGCCCCGCTCATATTCCAGCGCAATCAGGTCCAGACGTTGCGCAACTTTGTCGGCCACGCCTTGCAGATCGCTGTCCACCGCACCGGGCACAAAGGCACCTGCAATGGCCGCCTGCTCCAGAATGTGGCGTGGGTAATGCGTTGGAAACGCTTCTAGAACCTGATTCAGCCGACGTGCCTCGGTCACAACGCGGGCCAGATCCTGACCGGTTATTTCCATGCCGTTGCCCAGCTTCAGCACTGCGCCTTCAATGCCTTGGTTCACCAGATAATCATCCAGCGCTCCCTGATCTTTCAGGTACACCTCAGACTTGCCGCGCGCCACTTTGTAGAGCGGGGGTTGGGCAATATAGAGGTGCCCTTTCTCGATCAGCTCTGGCATCTGACGATAGAAGAAGGTCAGCAGCAGCGTCCGAATGTGCGCGCCGTCCACGTCCGCATCGGTCATGATCACCACTTTGTGGTATCGCAGCTTCTCGACATTGAATTCATCGCGCCCAATGCCGGTGCCAAGCGCCATCACCAGGTTGCCGATCTCTTGCGAGCTCAGCATCCGGTCAAAGCGCGCGCGCTCCACGTTCAGGATCTTACCGCGCAGCGGCAGGATCGCCTGTGTCATCCGGTCCCGACCAGTCTGTGCAGATCCGCCCGCAGAATCCCCCTCCACGAGGAAGACTTCGGTCTTCGACGGGTCTTTCTCCGCACAATCCTTGAGTTTGCCAGCGAGGAAGTTCACATCCATCGCCGTTTTGCGCCGTGTCAACTCGCGCGCTTTACGCGCCGCTTCCCGGGCATGGGCCGCCTCAAGGATCTTGGAAACGATCATCTTCGCGGTCTGCGGGTTTTCCTCAAACCACTCGGTCAGCTTCTCGTTCATCAGCCCTTCAACCGCCGGGCGCACTTCCGAGCTCACCAGCTTGTCTTTGGTCTGGGAGCTGAACTTCGGATCCGGCACTTTCACGGAGAGCACACAGGTCAGGCCCTCACGGGCATCATCGCCGGTGAAGGTGATCTTCTCTTTTTTCGCAACACCGCTTTCCTGTGCGTATTTTTGCAAGGTGCGGGTCAGCGCGCCACGGAAGCCCGCAATGTGTGTGCCGCCATCGCGCTGTGGAATGTTGTTGGTAAAGGGCAGCACGTTTTCGTGGTAGCTGTCATTCCACCACATCGCGACCTCAACACCGATGTCGTCTTTCTCGCCTTTCACATAGATCGGCGCTTCCATCAGCGGGGTTTTGTGGCGGTCGATATATTTGACGAATTCATTCACACCGCCGTCGTAGTAAAGCTCGGTGCGCAGCGGCTCTGCCGGGCGTTCGTCTTCCAGAATGATGCGCACACCGGAATTCAGGAAGGCCAGCTCGCGCAGGCGCTTTTCCAGCGTGTCAAAAGAGTAGTCGATGTTGGAAAACGTATCAGTGGACGCCATAAAGCGCACTTCGGTGCCGGTCTCATCGCCGCATTCTGCCACTTCGCGCAGGTGCTCAGTACAATCGCCGTGCTCAAACTTGGCGTAGTGCTCTTTGCCGTTGCGCCAAATACGCAGCTCAAGCCACACCGACAGCGCGTTCACAACTGAAACCCCAACGCCGTGCAGACCGCCCGACACCTTGTAGGAGTTGCTGTCAAACTTACCGCCAGCGTGCAGCTGGGTCATAATCACCTCAGCCGCAGAGACGCCTTCTTCGGGGTGAATATCCACCGGAATACCGCGCCCGTTGTCATAGACAGAGACCGAGCTGTCAGCGTGAATTTTCACCCGAACATGGTCTGCGTGGTTGGCCAACGCCTCATCGATGCCGTTGTCCACAACCTCATAAACCATATGGTGCAGACCCGAGCCATCGTCGGTGTCGCCAATATACATCCCTGGCCGTTTCCGGACCGCTTCCAAGCCTTTGAGAACTTTGATGGAATCCGCGCCATATTGCTCGGGATTTTGCGCGTTGTCAGACATTCATGTCGCCCTTTTTGGTTTCCCGATTTTATATCGGATCTGGGCGGGGTTGTCACGCAAATGGCCAAATTTTCCGCAATGAAAGCGGTGGGGGCTAGGCTTGCTCAGAAAGCGCCGAAATCCCATCGGTGTCAGTGACTTCAAAGTACTGCGCGCGTGCGCCCATCGCATCAAACAGGCTGCGTTCCGTTCCTGTCATCCAGGCTTGCGCCCCAAGCCCGCAAATCTCGTCATACAGCGCGGCACGGCGGTCAGGGTCAAGGTGGGCAGCGACCTCATCCAGTAGCAGCAAAGGCGGCGCGCCAAGGTCCTCGGCCAGTGCCCGCGCATTGGCGAGAATGAGCGATACCAACAGCGCTTTTTGCTCCCCAGTAGAGCAATCTTTCGCAGGCACCGCCTTGCTCAGAAACGTGCCCAGCATGTCGGTGCGATGAGGCCCAACAAGCGAGCGGCCCGCCGCAATGTCGCGAAACCGGCTTTCTGCCAGAGCTTCAGCCAGATCCGCTTGGCTGTCAGGCATGCTGCCTTCGGACTGGATCAACTCAAGTTCTGCGGCCGGGAATGCGGTTTCCGCCTGAGTTTGCGCTGTGCTCAGGCGCTCTACCGTGCGGGTGCGTGCTGCATGAATGCGCGCCCCGCTGTCTGCCATCTGCCGCTCCAGTGCGACATACCAATGGGCATCGTTAAGCTGCTCTTTCAGCAGACGATTGCGCTGCCGCATGGCCTTTTCATAGGCAAGCGAATGCTCCGCATGATCCGGGAAAAAGCTCAGCGTCATCCGGTCCAGAAACCGCCGACGTCCTTCTGCGCCTTCAATCCACAGCCGATCCATCGACGGGATCAGCCACAGCACCCGCGCGAGGCGCCCCAACTGTACCTGTGGCGCGGCTTTGCCATCCACTTGCACCTGCCGCGCGGCTCCGTTTTCAGACCGAATGTCGATTTCATATGAGGTGCCCCGCGCGCGCAAAAGTCCGGAAAGCTTCCAGCCAATCGCCTCCGGGCGGCGTGTCATCTCTTCGGCACTGGCCCGGCGGATGCCCCGGCCCGGCGAAAACAGCGACACCGCCTCAAGAATGTTGGTTTTGCCCGCCCCATTGGGGCCAAATAACGCAACAGGGCGCCCATCACACTGAAGGGCGCCTTTTTTATGAGACCTGAAATGAGACAGGTGGAGAGATGTCAGCACCAATTCAGACATGTGTCCGACTTCTTACAGTGACAAACCACCTCTGCCAGTGGCATCGGCGCAAGCCCGTTACACCCGCATCGGCATAACAACATAGACGGCGGAGGTGTCATTGCCTTCGCGCATCAGGGTTGGATCGCCCGCAGAGTTGAACATGAACACCGCGTTTTCGCGATCCACCTGGCTCGCGATTTCCAGCAGGTATTTCGCGTTGAAGCCGATCTCCAGACGCTCGTCGTTATAGGCCACGACCAGCTCTTCTTCCGCTGCGCCGCTGTCTGGAGAGTTCACAGACAGCACCAGACGGTCTTCGTCCAGTTGCAGTTTCACTGCACGGGAGCGTTCCGAGGAAACAGTCGCCACACGGTCCACCGCCTTGGCAAATTCTGCCGCATCCACTTCCAGCTTGCGGGTGTTGCCCTGCGGGATCACGCGGCTGTAGTCGGGGAAGGTGCCGTCAATCACTTTGGAGGTCAGGGTGATGTCAGGTGTGGCAAAGCGCACTTTGGTCTCGCTGACGGAGACCGCGATTTCCATTTCATCGTCGTCCAGCAGTTTGCGCAGCTCACCCACGGTTTTGCGTGGCACAATCACACCGGGCATATCTGCTGCACCAGCAGGCACATCCGTGTCGATGCGTGCCAGACGGTGACCATCGGTCGCCACAGCCCGCAGCGTCTTGCCGCCATCCGCATCCGCAACGTGCATGTAAACGCCGTTCAGATAATAGCGGGTCTCCTCGGTGGAGATTGCAAATTTTGACTTGTCAAACAGCCGCCGCAGCGCCGGGGCAGGGGCGGAGAAGTTTGAGGTGTACTCAGAGGTTGCCATCACCGGGAAGTCTTCGCGAGGCAGCGTGGCCAGCGAGAAGTTGGAGCGACCCGCTTCCACTGTCAAACGGCCAGCGGCGCTGTCGTCCGTTAGTGTGACCAGTGCACCATCAGGCAGCTTGCGCACAATCTCATGCAGAGTGGTTGCCGCAACGGTTGTCGCGCCAGCGCGCTCCACCATGGCGTTGGCTTTGTCCACAACCTCAATATCGAGGTCGGTCGCCCGGAACTGGACTGTGTCCCCTTCCGCTTCGATCAGGACGTTGGCCAGGATCGGAATTGTATTGCGCCGCTCAACGACAGACTGTGCTTGCGACACTGCCTTCAGCAGTACGGCGCGTTCGATACTGATTTTCATCCCATCGTCCTCCGATTGCCGGGAAGGGCAAATTAGCGACATCCCTTGCCGACACAAGTGTTTTGTTGGTTTTGTCGGCCACTTCTGAGGGGCCGTCAAGCGTATAGGGGTATGGAAAACGCCGCAGCCCTTGTGGGCGCGGCGTTTTGGTAACGTATTTTGCGTTTGATGCGGGGTGGCGCTTAAGCTTCCAGCGCCCGGCGCAGCATTTCCAGATCTTCTGCGATTTGCCCGTCAGAGCTGCGCAGCTCTTCGATCCGCTTCACACCGTGCATGACTGTTGTGTGGTCGCGCCCACCAAAACGGCGGCCGATCTCCGGCAGCGAACGGGAGGTGAGCTGTTTGCACAGATACATTGCCACCTGACGCGGGCGGGCAAAAGTGCGCACACGCTTGGGGCCGATCATGTCCGACAGGCGAATGTTGTAGTGCTCGGCCACCTTCCGCTGAATTTCCTCAACAGAGATCTTGCGCTCTGAGGCGCGCAGCACGTCGGACAGACAGTCCTGCGTCAGCTCCATGGTGATCTCACGACCCACCAGAGAGGCAAAGGCAAACAGACGGGTCATCGCGCCTTCCAGCACGCGCACGTTGGTGGAAATGCGATGGGCCAGGAATTCCAACACACCCTCTGCCAGCTGAAGCTCAGGGTATTGCTCACGGTAGCTGTCGACCTTGTTCTGCAGAATGCCAAGGCGCAGCTCATAGTCTGTGGGGTGCAGGTCAACGACCAGACCACATTGCAGGCGGCTCTTAATGCGGTCTTCCAGATCCTTGATTTCGCCCGGCGCGCGGTCAGCAGAAATGATGATCTGCTTGTTCTGATCCACCAGCGCATTGAAGGTGTGGAAGAATTCTTCCTGTGTGCTGTCCTTGCCGGCGATGAATTGAACGTCATCCACCATCAGAACGTCAACAGAGCGGAACAGCTCTTTAAAATCCATCATTTTGCGGTCACGCAACGCTTGGACAAAGCGATACATGAACTGCTCGGCGGAAAGATACAGCACGTTCAAATCGGGGCGATGCGCCTGCAACTCCCAGGCGATTGCGTGCATCAAGTGTGTCTTACCCAGACCCACACCACCATAGAGGAACAGCGGGTTGAAAGTGACAGGGCCACCTTCGGCCACACGGCGTGCCGCAGCATTGGCCAGCTCGTTCGGTTTGCCGACAACGAAGCTGTCAAAGGTGAAGCGAGCGTCCAGCGGCGCACCTGTCATTTCGGTTTCAGAGTGCGAAGCAGTCTTTGCAGCTGCACCCGCGCTCACAGCTGCACCTGTTGGTGTCGCAGTCGCCGTAGCGGCGCCGGTGCTCATTGCACGGCGCGGTTGCTGTGATGCAACCTTGAATTGCATTCGCTGCACATCCGCCCCAGCCTGATTCAGCTGGTGCAAGATCAAATCACCGTAGTTTTGCGACACGTAGTTGCCGATGAAGTTGGTGGGCACATGGAAGGTGGCCACACCCTCGTTCAGCTCCGCTAGATCGACCGGCTCGATCCAGGTTTTAAAATTGTTCTGGCCAACCGTCTTGAGAAGGTCTTGCTGTATGTCGCCCCATTTTTCGTCGGTCATCTGTTCCCGTGTTCCTTCAAACGTTCCGTCGCGCCGGGCTTTGCCCAGTCTTAGTCTTGTCCCATGATCACGTCGTCTGAAGGCCATAACGGCAACAAATTAGACATAGCTCTACCGTTCCGGGAGTCCCAGATCCCAGGTAGAGTGCGTCTAACGCGCAAGCGCAGATTTGTCGGAACAGCATACACCCCACCAACTGATAAAGTTACATCCATGATGTAACCGGATCAGCTGGCTGGCATGGCAAAGCCATAGCGTGTCAGCGTCTGTCCCCCCCAAGGCGATGTGAATCGCTGTCAGAACCTAGCAAGCTGGTGCTCACGCGAGCAACTGAACTTCGATCTTGACTCAGAGGATTCAGAAAAAGAATCTATCCACAGGTGGATAAGTTATTGTTGGGAAATAGAAATTGTCATCTGGTCAAAAGGTGCGCGAATTTACCTTCTCTTAATGCGTGTATTTTATGAAAACTTTCGGCGCACACTATGTGGTGGCACGAAAGCACCGTTTTTCTTTTGTTTCGGGGTCAGTTGCTCATCAGGCGTTGTGGCGTCCCTGCCACAAGGGATGTGCATCGCAGCGATTCCCAAAAGGAATCGTTGGGACGTTTGGCTTATGCACAGGGCACAATCCTGCCCCCGCAGAATTGCCGCAGCCTCATCCTTGGCAGGGGAACTTCTGACATAATGCAACCCTGAGCCGCAGTTACGGGACCTCTGCGGGGTTGTTTCACTGCGCGGCCCGGTGCAAAACAGGCAGCGATGGCAAAGCAACTTGATTACCACACGATCCGTGAGATCTTCACGCGGTTTGAGGCAGCTGAAGCCCACCCCAAAGGCGAGCTTGATCACGTCAACGCTTATACTTTGGTGGTGGCGGTTGCCCTGTCCGCACAAGCGACCGACGCCGGTGTAAACCGCGCCACCAAAGAGCTTTTCAAACTGGCGGATACGCCGCAGAAAATGCTCGATTTGGGGGAAGAGGAGGTCATAAACCACATCAAGACCATTGGGCTTTATCGCAACAAAGCCAAGAATGTGATCAAACTATCGCGCATTCTGGTCGACCAATACGGCGGTGAAGTGCCCAACTCCCGCGCCGCATTGGAAAGCCTGCCCGGTGTCGGCCGCAAGACCGCAAATGTGGTTTTGAACATGTGGTGGCAGTACCCGGCACAGGCTGTGGACACCCACATCTACCGCTTCGGCAATCGCTCCGGCGTCTGTCCCGGCAAAGACGTGGTCGCCGTGGAACGCGCTATCGAAGACCAAATTCCCGTGGATTTTCAACTCCACGCCCATCACTGGATGATCCTGCACGGCCGCTATGTGTGCAAAGCACGCAAGCCACTTTGTGGCACCTGTCTCATCCGCGATCTCTGCCTTTTTGAGGACAAAAACCTATGAAAAACTATCAGGTTGTCGGCATCGGCAACGCCATTGTTGATGTGATCAGCCAGTCTGATGACAGCTTTCTGGATCTTATGGGGATCGAGAAAGGCATCATGCAGCTTGTGGAAAAAGAGCGGGGCGAAATGCTCTATGCGGCGATGACCAACCGCACACAGGCACCGGGCGGCTCGGTGGCGAACACGCTCGCGGGCCTCGGGGCGCTGGGCCTCTCCACCGCCTTCATTGGTCGTGTGCATGATGACGCGCTGGGCCAGTTCTATGCGCAATCCATGGAGACCGGCGGCACCGATTTTGTGAACCCGCCGGTGCCAGGCGGTGAGCTGCCGACCTCGCGCTCGATGATCTTTGTCTCCCCGGATGGCGAGCGTTCCATGAACACTTATCTGGGCATCTCCTCTGAGGTCGGCCCGAATGACGTTTCTGATGATGTGGCCGGTCAGGCACAGCTCCTGTTCCTTGAAGGCTACCTCTACGACAAGCCCAAAGGCAAAGAAGCTTTTGAACGCGCCGCCAAACTCTGCCGCGACGGGGGCGGCAAGGCGGGCATCGCCCTGTCTGATCCTTTCTGTGTAGAGCGCCACCGCGACGATTTCCGCCGTTTGGTGAAAGAGCTGGATTTCGTGATCGGCAATGAACACGAATGGGCCTCGCTCTATCAGACTGACCTCAGCGCCGCGCTTGAACAGGCGGCGCAGGACGCGGGCATGGTGGTCTGCACCCGCTCGGGCAAAGACGTTGTGCTGCTCAGCGGCGAGGAAGAGGCCACCGTTTCGGTGAACGAAATCGTGCCAGTGGACGCCACCGGCGCCGGGGATCAGTTTGCCTGCGGCTTTCTCTATGGTGTGGCCACCGGACAGTCGCTGGAAACCTCCGGCAAAATGGGCTGCATCGCGGCGGCAGAGGTGATCAGCCACTACGGCGCGCGCCCGGAGAAAGACGTGAAAGCTCTGTTCCAAAAGGCCGGTCTGCTCGGCTGACGGAACGTTTTGACTGACTCGCCGGTGGCACCTGAGAGGTGACTCTGGCGGTGATACTTAAAAATGAGAAGGGGTGTCACTGTTGCCGCTGGTCGCTTCACGCGATACTTGCGGGACCGTTAGGCCCCTTCTCTTCTTTTTCTGACGTCGCGTAGATACCGGGGCGTAGAATTGACAGCGCGCTGGCCTCCGTGCTCGCATCTGCACCAAAGCAGGTGCAGGGATAGGGTACGATGACAGAGCTGGAACAGTTTCGCCAGGACACGCGGCAGTGGCTGAACACCCATTGCCCACAAGAAATGCGTCAGCCCATGGGGGAGGCGGATATCTGTTGGGGCGGGCGAAACTACGTGTTTCAGTCTTCGGCTCAAAAAGAGTGGCTCGACGTGATGGCCGCCCGTGGCTGGACCGTGCCGGCCTGGCCCAAAGCCTATGGCGGTGGCGGGTTGTCAGGACCAGAGCAGAAGATCCTGTCCGAAGAAATGGCGCGGATCAATGCCCGTCCGCCTTTGCAGAGCTTTGGCATCTGGATGCTGGGGCCGGCGCTGTTGGAATTTGGCACCGAAGCCCAGAAACGCCAGTATTTGCCTCAAATTGCGCGCGGCGAAATACGCTGGTGTCAGGGCTATTCCGAGCCGGGCGCAGGCTCTGATCTGGCCAGCCTGCAGACCAAAGGCGAGGACAAGGGCGATTTCTTAGAAGTGAGCGGCCAGAAGGTCTGGACCTCTTATGCCGATAAGGCGGATTGGATTTTCTGCCTTGTACGCACCGAACCTGAGGCCAAGAAACACACCGGAATTTCCTTCCTGCTGTTTGATATGGCAAGCGCGGGGGTGACGACCAAGCCGATCAAGCTGATTTCCGGCGCATCGCCATTTTGCGAAACCTTCTTTGACGCGGTACAGGTGCCCAAGGATCAGATCGTTGGCGCGCGCGGGCAGGGCTGGACCATTGCCAAATATCTGCTGACCCATGAGCGCGAGATGATTGGCGGCTCCGATGCGGCGATCTTTGCCAAAACCGATCTGATCGCTGATGCGACGCAGGCCATTGGGCTTGATGACGCTGGGCGGCTGGATGATCCGATGATGCGCGCAGAGCTGGGGCGCTTTCTGGTCGATGAAATGGCCTTTGGCGCCCACGTAGACATGACCCGCGCCTACATCCGGGCGGGCAACGAGCTGGGCGCCCGCTCTGCGGAGTTGAAATACCTCGGCACCGAGCTCAACAAACGCCGCCAAAGCCTGCGCGTGGCGGCCGGGGGCGCTGAGGATTTGGTCTGGGAAGGCCCGGCCAATGACGCGGGGCAGGCGGCGCAGGATTGGCTGCGCTCCAAAGGCAACAGCATCGAAGGCGGCACCTCCGAGGTGATGCTGGGCATCCTGTCCAAAGCCATTTTGAATTTGCCAAGCTGAGGGGGCGGAGATGGAAATCTTAAATGACGATCACCAGTTGGTGGCCGATGCGGCCGCGGCCTATCTCAGCAAATCCCACCCGATCGCGGCGTTTCGGGCCTTGCGCGAACACGGCGCTGCGCAAGGGTATGACCGCGCGATCATGACCGAGCTTGCGGAGCTGGGCTGGATGGGCATCCTGTTGCCCGAAGAGGTCGAGGGCGCGGATTTTGGCGCACGGGCTGCAGGCGTGATCGCAGAGGAGATTGGGCGTAATCTGACGGTGGCACCGTTTCTCTCCACGGCGGTTCTGTCAGCGTCCCTGTTGCGTCAGACCGGCGGCACGGCGCTCGCAGAATGGGGCGCAAAGATTGCGCAGGGATCCACCAGGGTTGCGCTGGCGCTGGAGGAAGGTGCCAAACACCGCCCCGGGCGGATCACAACCACATTGAGCCAAACCGGCGACAGTTTGGCCCTGACTGGGCGCAAGAGTTTTGTGGTGGATGGCAGCGGCGCAGACCGCCTGATTGTGGTGGCGCAGTCAGCGGAAGGACTGGCGCTTGTGCTGGTCGATCCGGCGGCCGAAGGGGTTTTGGTTACGTCGCAGCGGTTGCTGGATGATCGTAATGCGGCACTGTTGCGCCTTGATGAGGTATCCGTGCCCAAAGAGGCGGTTCTCGCCACGGGCGCAGCGGCGCAACAGGCCTTGGATCACGCGCTCTGTATGGGTCGTGCGGTGGCCGCCGCAGAGCAACTGGGCGTGGCCAAAGCCGCCGCAGAGCAGACCTTTGAATACCTGCGCACCCGCAAGCAATTTGGTCTGTTGATTGGCCAGTTTCAGGCGCTTCAGCACCGCGCGGCGGATCTGTATTGCGAATTGGAACAAACCAGCTCGCTGATCGCCCGCGCGCTCAACGCCATTGATGCCGGCAGCGCCGAGGCCGAGGCGCTCAGCCGCGCCGCCAAGGCCAAGATGGCGCATGTAGGGCAGCAGGCCACGGAAGAGGGGGTACAGATGCATGGTGGCATCGGCATGACCGACGAGATGGACCTCGGGCTTTTCATGAAACGGGACCGCGCATTGGCGGAGTTTCTCGGTGACGCAGGCTGCCACACCGAGTGGCTTTTGCGGCACCGCGGCATCTAGCAAGGGTTGAATAGGCGCTAACCTACGGGGGCGTATGTGAAATCAGGGTGACGTAACGGAGCTTTCCAAGAATTTGTCAAGCATTAGGCTTGACGCAACAATATTACCTCCAGACACTGATCCCGGAAAGCTGACAAAATGTCGGCATGGGAGGAAACATTGGAAGTTGTGCAACTGCTCGTCAGCGGGCTTGCGAACGGCTGTGTCTATGGCCTCATCGCACTCGGCTTCGTGCTGATCTATAAGGCGACCGAACAGGTGAATTTCGCCCAAGGCGATTTCATGATGCTCGGCGCCTTTATTACTTTGGGCCTCACGAATGCGCATTACATGGGGCTGCCCTTCTGGGTGGCGGCTCCTCTCGCCATCGCGCTTATGGCGGTGCTGGGCTATCTGCTTGATTTCTTTGTGTTGCGCCATCTCTTCGGGCAAAGTCAGGTGGCGGTTGTGATCCTCACCATCGCGCTGGGCTTTGTGATCCGCTTTGTCGCCGGTGCGATCTGGAGCCACGAGCCGCAGACATTGGAAAGCCCGCTTGCGATTGGTGATTTTAATGTGGGCGGTGTGGTGCTTGGCATGGCCGACATCGCGGTGATTGTCGTCACCGTGCTGCTGACCTTCTTCCTCTATCAGTTCTTTCAGCGGACAAAGCTGGGGCTCGCGATGCAGGCGGCCAGCCAGAACCAAATGGCGGCCTACTTCATGGGCATTCCGGTGAAACGGGTGCAGGGCATGATCTGGGGCTTGTCCGGTGCAACCGCAGCGGTTGCTGGCATCCTCTTTGCCTCCAAAGGTGCGATTGACCCGAACGCCGGGCTTTTGGGCATCAAGGCCTTTGCCGCCGCTGTCATCGGTGGCTTTGGCAGCCTGCCCGGCGCGCTTATGGGCGGGCTGATTGTGGGGGTGATCGAACCTTTCGCCGCGCGCTATCTCGCCGCCGGATACAGCCAGATCGCCCCCTATGCGCTCTTGCTCTTCGTGCTCGTCTTCCGCCCTCATGGCCTGTTCTCACAGGTCCGCAGCAAGAAGGTCTGAGCCGATGCGCATCCATTTCAAAACCTCATATGAGCATGACATCCGCCTGTTCCCGGACCTCTGGAGCTTCTGCGTTTATGCCGCGCTGATTGTCATCGCCGTACTGCTGCCGTGGCTGATTGACGAATTTTACCTTGGCGAAGTCACCAATGTTCTGATCTGGGCCATTGCCGGTCTGGGGCTGATGCTGCTCACCGGACAGACCGGGCAGGCCAGCTTGGGCCACGCGGCCTTCCTTGCGCTGGGCTGTTACTCTTGCGTGATCTTCATGGAACAGGGCTGGCCGTTCCTGCTCGCCTTCCCCGCCGCAGGCATCCTCACCGGGGTGGTTGGAACCATCATCGCCATCCCCGCGATCCGTCTGCACGGCATCTATCTCGCCATTGCCACAATTGCGCTGTCCATTCTGGCCGATGACATCATCGTGCTGCTGGATCCGATCACCGATGGGGTGTCCGGAAAATTTGCCCCGATGATCACCATCTTCGGCATCGAGATCGAGCGCTGGACCACACCGGATCGGTTTTACTGGCTGGTGCTTGCGGTCACGATTCTCTGCACGCTGGGGTATCGCAACCTCTTGCGCGCGCCGCTGGGCCGCGCCTTTGCCGCGGTGCGCGACAGCGAGGTCTCCGCCACTGCCATGGGGGTACACATCGCCCGCACCAAGGCCGCCGCTTTCGGGATTTCCTGCGCCATCACCGGGCTCGCGGGCGCCTTGATGGGCTTTTATGCCGGGGCTTTTAACAACGAGACCTTCTCCATTGTGATCTCCATCACGCTCCTGATGATGATTGTGATCGGTGGGCTGGGTTCGATCCACGGGGCCTTCTTTGGCGCGGTGGTGGTCGCCTTCCTGCCGCAGTTCCTGTCGATCACCAAAGACCTGATCGGCGGCAGCTCGGTGGCCATTCCGGGGCTGGAAACCGGCGTCTTTGGCATGATCCTGATCCTTTTCATCCTGTTTGAGCCCATGGGCATCTACGGGCGCTGGATGAAAATCCGTATCTGGTTCGAGCTCTTCCCGTTTGCGCGCAAAGACATGTTCAAACGTCAGAAAAGCTACCTGAAAACGGAGCGTTTGAGATGAGCGCGCTTCTGGAAATCACCAACGCGACGCTCAAATTTGGCGGTGTGGTTGCGGTCAACGATCTGAGCTTCTCGGTGGAAGAAGGCGAAGTCTACGCCATTGTCGGCCCCAATGGCGCGGGCAAATCCACGGTCTTCAATCTGATCTCGCGGTTTTACGATCCTTATGCCGGATCGATCACCTTTGATGGCAATGACCTGCTGGCGCGCAATGCAGATGCGGTGGCCGATCTGGGCATCGCGCGCACCTTCCAGAACATCGAACTCTTTGACCACGCCACGGTTTTGCAAAACCTTCTGGTGGGGCGTCACCGTCATCGCCAGACCAATATGATGCAGGAGATGCTCTTCACCCCCAAAGCAAGGCGGGAGGAGAAGCGCCATCGCGCCGCAGTCGAGGAGGTGATCGATTTCCTCGATCTCCAGCCTTACCGCGACAAGATGATTGCCGGTCTGCCTTACGGTGTGCGCAAAGTGGTCGAGCTTGGCCGCGCGCTGGCCTCTGGCCCACGTCTTTTGCTGTTGGACGAGCCCGCCTCCGGCCTGTCGGTCGAAGAAACTCAGGACATGCGCTGGTGGATTGACGACATCCGCAAGCAGATGGGCATCACCGTTCTGATGGTGGAGCATGACATGGGGCTGGTCTCCGGCGTCTCAGACCGCGTGCTGGCGCTGGCCGATGGGGCCAAACTGGCCGAAGGCACGCCCGCGCAGGTGCAATCTGATCCTGCGGTGATTGAGGCCTATCTGGGCGCGGGGGCAGCGTGATGGGCGAAACAGTGCTGGATATCAAAAACATCGAGAGCTTCTACGGCCCGATTATGGCCATCCGGGGTGTTTCGCTTCAGGTGGAAAAGGGACAGGTGGTCACCGTGCTTGGCGCCAATGGCGCAGGCAAGTCCACACTTCTGAAAACCATCTCCGGCATCATGGACCCCGAAAAAGGCCAAGTGGTCTTTGAGGGCCGCGAAATTCAGGGCATGGAGCCGCACAAGGTGGTGCAGCAAGGCATCGTGCATGTGCCCGAAGGCCGCGAAGTCTTCCCGCTGCTGACGGTGGATGAAAACCTTTCTCTGGGGGCCTACACCCGATTTGACAAGGCGGAGATCGAACAAGACCGACAGATGGTTTTTGACTATTTCCCCATTCTGGCCGAACGCCGCCATCAGGAGGCGGGCACGCTGTCTGGCGGTCAGCAACAGATGCTCGCCATAGGGCGCGGCCTGATGCTGCGACCCAAGATCATGCTCTTGGATGAACCATCCCTCGGCCTGTCTCCGCTGCTGGTGCAGGAGATTTTTGCAATTCTGCGCCGCCTGAACAAAGATGAAGGCGTGACCATGATGCTGGTGGAGCAAAACGCCAAAGTCGCCTTGGAGCTGGCCGATGTGGGCTACGTCATGGAGGTGGGCCGCATCGTGATGGACGACACCGCCGACCGGCTGATGGAGAGCGAAGACATCAAAGCCTTCTATCTTGGCCATCAGGAAGAAGGCGCGCGCGGTGAACGCCGCTGGAAACGCAAGAAAACATGGCGCTGAGGGAGGATTGGACATGAACATTCACAACACATCCCGCCCGCCGGAGCAGGTTGAAATCAACGGGGTGATTGTCTCCGCCATTCCCGGTCAGCGCCCCGCGTTGGTGGACGGCTGCGATACTATGGTTAGCCTGTTTCAGAAACGCTGCGAACAACTGGGCGCGCGCACGGCGCACCGTGAAAAAGACCTCGGCATCTGGCAAAGCTACTCCTGGCGCGACTATTGGGAGCACGCCAAATGGATCGGCATGGGCCTGCGCGCGCTGGGCCTTGAACGGGGCGAGGTGGTCTCGATCCTCTCTGAGGACCGCAAGGAATGGCTCTATGCCGACATGGGCATTCAATGTGTCGGCGGCATCGCCTCAGGGGTTTACACCACCGACAGCGCCAGCCAGCTCGAATACCTTCTGCGCGACAGCGGCAGCCGCTTCCTGTTTGTGGAAAACGACGAGCAGCTCGACAAGTTTCTGGAGATCGAGGAGCAGGCGAGCCATGTGGTGAAGGTCATCATTCTGGATCAGGATGGTCTGCATGATCTGCGCCACGAAAAATGCGTCTTCATCGAAGATCTCTATGACACCGGGCGCGCTTTTGCTGCTGAAAACCCCGGTATGTTTGAGGCTGAGATCACCAAGGCCAAACCCGATGACACGGGGCTTTTGATCTACACCTCCGGCACCACGGGCATGCCCAAAGGGGCCATGCTGTCTCAGGAAAACATCATCTCGGCCTGTGTCTCCGGCGCGCACGCCTTGCCGACCTCTGACAAAGATGAACAGCTCTGCTTCCTGCCGCTGTGTCACATTCTGGAGCGCAATGTGTCAGCCTATTTCCCGATTGCCGGCAAGGCCACGGTGAATTTTGCCGAAAGCCCTGAGACGGTGTTTGACAACCTGCGCGAGGTTTCACCGGCACATTTCACCGCCGTGCCGCGCGTTTGGGAAAAAATCTATTCGCGTGTGCTGGTGCTTGCGCAAGAAGCTACGCCCATTGGCCGTTTTGCCTTTTCCATGGCGGTCAAGGCGGGGCTCAAACGTGCCGACTACCTGCTGGAGCGCAAACCTGTGCCAATGGGGACACAGATCAACTATGCGGTCTGGGATTTTCTGGTGCTGCGCAACCTGCGCCGAATGCTTGGCATGGACAAAATGCGCCGTGGCGGCACCGGAGCGGCACCAATTTCACCAGAGCTGATCCGCTGGTACTGGGCAATTGGCGTGACCCTGCTTGAGGGCTACGGCATGACCGAAAACGCCGGGCTCTGCTCCATCAACCTGCCGGATGACAACAAGATCGGCACCGTGGGCAAATCCTGTCCCGGCTTTCAGGTGCGCATTGCCGAGGATGGCGAAATCCAGACCATGGGGCTCAACAACTTTCAGGGTTATTGGCGCAACAATGAAAAGACCGCAGAGACCTTTACCGCTGACGGCTGGCTGCGCACCGGCGATGTGGGCCGCGTCGATGAAGACGGCTTTGTCACCATCACCGGGCGTCTGAAAGACATCATCATCACCGCTGGCGGCAAGAACATCACTCCGGCCGAAATCGAAAGCCGTCTGAAGTTCAGCCACTACATTTCCGATGCTGTGGTGATTGGCGACGCGCGCAAATACCTCAGCTGTCTGATCATGATTGATCAGGAAAACGTGGAGAAATACGCTCAGGACCGCAAAGTCCCCTTCTCCGATTTTGCCTCGCTCTGCGCGGCGCAGGATGTTGTTGATCTCATCAAAGAGGAGGTGGAGGAGGTCAACAAATCTTTCGCTCGCGTCGAACAGATCAAGGATTTCCGTCTGATCAATGTACTGCTCACGGCTGAGGACGAAGAGCTGACAGCCACCATGAAGCTCAAGCGCAGCTTCGTGGAGAAGAAACACGCAAGCCTGATTGAGGAAATGTACTAAGCTGAAAGCAGCAAACGGGAGGAAACTATGAAACATCTGACGACGGCACTGGCGGTTGGCGCGGTGGCGCTGGCGTCTCAGGTCGCTGCGGACACGCAGGGCGTGAGCGACAGCGAAGTTGTGATTGGCTCGGTTAATGACCTGAGCGGGATTTTTGCAGCCGTCGGTGTTCCGGCGGTGAATGGGGCCAATCTGCGCTTTGAAGAAGCCAACAGCGCGGGCGGCGTGCACGGGCGTCAGATCCGCTTTGTTGTGGAGGACAACGGCTATCAGATCCCACGCGCGATGCAGGGCTACAACAAGCTGCTCAACCGCGACAAAGTCTTTGCCATGCTGCTCAGCCTTGGCACGCCGATGAACACCGCAGGCTTCAAATTGCTCGATCCCAAAGGCATTCCCAACATCGGTCCGCTCTCTGCGGCGCGTCAGATGCTTCAGGAACCGATGGGCAATAAATTCATCGGCTTCTCAAGCTATTACGATCAGGTGCAGGTTGGCGTGACCTATCTGGCCGAGGAATTCGGCGCCCAAGAAGTCTGCGCCATGTATATACCTTCCGACTTTGGCAAAGAGATCGCGGAATCCACTGCGGATGCAGCCGACACACTGGGCCTCACCATGGCGGGGGAAACCACCCACAAGCCTGACGAGCTGGATTTTGTCGGCTCTCTGACCAAACTCAAGGCAGCGGAATGTGACATCATCACCATGGCGCTGGGCGTGCGTCAGGGCATCACCGTGGTCGGCACCGCCAAGAAACTTGGCTGGACGGATGTGAAATTCCTCAACACCTCCGCAGGCTTTCTGGAACCGGTCGCTCAGGTGCCCGGTGGCGTGACCGAAGGGCTTTATGCAGCCGCAGGCTGGCGTGATCTTTATGAACGCGCGGCAGATCCAGTGCCTGCCAAGTTCATCGCGGATTACAAAGCGAAGTTTGATCAGCCTGCCTCTGGTTTTGCCATGCTTGGATATTCAGCGGCCGACACAGTCGTGCGCGCGCTTGAGGCCGCCGGGCCAGATCTCAGCCACGAAAGCTTCCTCGCGGCGATGGAAACGCTTGATTACATGGACGACGTAACGGATTCGCGCATCACTTACGGCCCTGATGATCATCGCGGCGCAGATGAGGTGGTGATTTCCGTGGTCGAAAACGGCGGCTGGAAAACTCTTGTGGTCAAATAACCGGCCACTCTAGCGTCCACTGTTTTCACAAAAATTCCCCGCAGCCGATGTTTTGGTCTGCGGGGAAGGCGGGAGTGATCGTTTTTGTTTCTTGTCCCCGCGATGGTGCCGCGTCCGATGTGTCGCGGCGGTCCCGTGTGTGGCTTTGCACGTCCCCAAACGCACAGCTGTCTGCCCCATTCTGCATCACAGCCAGCGCTCAGGGGATCTGCTCGACGCTACTGAAAACAGACTACACTATATCGGGGTAAAAATCTACATTTGGTTTTTGAGGTTTTCGAAGTCACTAAATATGCGCACCTAGCGCCACTCCACATCCCCAAGAAAAATATACCCAGCACCATATATGGTTTTGATCAGGCGTGGGTTTTTCGGGTCTTCCTGCAGCTTAGTGCGCAGCCGCGAAATGCGCACATCCATCGCCCTGTCAAAGCTCTCACCAGCAGCGCCGCCCAATGTCTCCTGCATTTGTGCGCGGCTGATCAGGCGTTTGGGACTGTCCAGAAACAAGCGCAACACTTCGCCCTCGGCATGGCTGAAGGGGGTCTCAACGCCTGCTTCATCCTCCAGCACATAGCGGTCAAAATACGCCGTCCAGCCGTTAAACTGCGCTGTGTTGGCAACAACCGGTGCTGCGCCGCGCTCTTTGCGCAGCCGAGCGCGCACGCGGGCCACCACTTCGGTCGGGTCAAAGGGCTTGATGATATAGTCATCCGCCCCCAGCTCCAGCCCGGTGATCCTGTCCTGCACCTGCGCGCGCCCGGAAATGATGATCACCGCCGCGCCGACCTCCAGCGCCAGCCGATGCACCAACGTCAGCCCGTCTTTGTCCGGCAGTCCCAGATCCACAAGACACACATCCGGCGTGGTGGATTTCAGCGCCGCTTCAAATTCTGTGGCCCTCGAAAACGCCATGGTGCGAAAGCCCGCATCCTCCAGCGCATCCGCAAGGATCATGCGGATATCCGGTTCATCGTCCAAAATGGTGACAAGCGGGGCGGTCATGGCAGGGCTCTCACTTCGGGTGCAGGAATTGATCTAACTGCTTGGCAGTAAACGGTTTGGGCAGCACCGGCGCCCGTGCCGCCCCTTCGATATAGAGCGTGTGGCTCTGGGGCAAGCTAGTCATCAGGTAAGTTGGCACACGCTCGCGTCCCACCTCGCGGATCAGATCCACACCGGTGGCCTCGCCTTCCAAGGAAATATCAGAAAGCACCAGCTTGATCTCAGGCACCTGATCCAGCAGCACCCGTGCCTCATCCACGCTGGCGGCTTCAATCACCGTGTGTTTCATATCGGTCAGCATGTCACGGATCAGCCCGCGCAGATCGGGGTTATCCTCCACCAAAAGCGCCAGCCCGGGTGTCGCATCCTGCACCGCGCGGCGCAGCGGCAGCCGCAGGATCACCTGCCCACCGCTCACCGCATTGCCGATTTTGATGTCGCCGCCCACCAGCTTTGTCATGTCATAAACCATCGCCAGTCCAAGGCCCGACCCATCCGCGCCCTTGGTGGTGAAAAACGGATCCAGCGCGCGGCTCAACGCTTCCTCAGAAAAACCCGGTCCTGTGTCGCGCACCGTGAATTGCACCCAGGTGTCTTGCACCAGTTCCGCAATCAACAGAATGGTGCCACCCGCACCACAGGCATGTGCTGCGTTCAACAGCAGATTCACAAGCGAATCCTGCAGCATCGATGGATCCACCATCAACGCGCCTTCGGGGATGTTGTTTTCGATGATCAGTGCAACGTTCTTCCCTACCGTCGGGCGGGCCAAAGTGTCCAGCTCTGACAGAAAACCCGCCATATCCGTGGCTGCCAGTTTAGGCACCCGTGGCCCGGTCACATTGGCCAGATTGTCAAGCAACGTGCCCCCACGCCGCGCCGCGCCCAATGTGGCCTCGATCAGCGATTGCGCCTCATCCGGCAGGCCCATCTTTTGCAATTTACGCTGTGTGCCCAGAATGATGGTCAGCAGGTTTGAGAAATCATGCGCCAGCCCACTGGTCATTTGGGCGGCAATCTCGCGCCGCCGGGTTTGCTGCAGGGCAACACGGGTTTGGGTTTCCTCGGTGATGTCCATCGACAGCACATAGACACCGCGCGCAGCCCCCTCACTGTCATCAGGCGTGAAAGCCACGCGGATGCGCCGCGTGCTGGGGTGTTCGTTAAACTCAAACACAGAGGCACGCCCCGCAAACGCACCCTCAAGATAGGGCCGGATCGCCCGAAACGCGCTGTCGCCAAGCGCGTCTTCGGCACGCATGCCCACAATATCTGACGGGCGCCCGGGGATCACCGCGCTCAGGCGGCGGTTGGAATAGGTGTAGATCCAGTCTGGTCCCACATGGGCGATATGGGCAGGCATCATTTCTGCCGTCAGGCGCATCCGCGCTTCGCTCTCGGTCAACTGGCGCTTGACCTCCTCAAGCGTATTGACCGTGCTTTCCATTTCCCGATTGGCTGCGGAAAGCTCTTCGGCGTATTGCAGCACCTGATCTGACAGCTCTTCAGAGCGCGCTCGCAGCAGGGCTTCCTGTCGTTTTGTGGCGGTGATGTCGGTGTAAACGGCCACCCAGCCCCCCTGTGGCAGTGGAGAGCCTTCCACACTGATCCAGCGGCCATCGGCGCGTTGACGCTCAAAATAGTGCGGCTCAAAAGCCAGGGCCCGTTTCACCCGATCCTGAATGAACGCCTGCTTCTCTGCGATGGGGATGACGCCATATTCGCCGTTCTCAATGAGAAACGCGATGGTGTCTGCAAAGGTCGCGCCCGGCTGCATCAAATGCTTGGGAATGGAGAACATTTCGCGAAAGCGCGCATTGGCCACCACCAATTTCAGGTCACTGTCATAAATCGACAGGGCCTGCTTGATCAGGTTCAGCCCGGCGACGGTCATCGCCTGCGTTTCCCCTTTCACATGCGCCATTCCGCTCTCCTTTCCACTACCGCTAACACCGGTTTTGGGGGCAGCGAAAGCCTGAAATGCGCCTTGTTACAATTCGTAAGGATTGGGAAATGTTCAGGAAAAAGTTGACCCACAGCCTGTTCTGAGCCCCACTGTGGGGGAGGAATCGTTTCGGCGATTTTGGCTTGCTCAAATACAACATTAGGGCGAGTTCTAGGGAGGAAAGAAAATTGGCACAGTCGTCACAGGCGACCGGTGGACTTGCGTCCATCCCGGCGCTGTTGCAGCGGAACGCCACCCAATTTGCGGACAAAGACGCTTATCGGGAAAAAGAGTTTGGGATCTGGCAGACCTGGACTTGGGCAGAGACAGCAAATGAAATCGAGGCGCTCGCGCTTGGCCTGATCAATTTGGGCGTGTCTGAGGGCGATTTTGTCGCCATTATCGGGCGCAACCGTCCTTATTTTTACTGGTCCATGGTTGCCGCGCAATGTGTTGGTGCGGTGCCCGTGCCTGTTTATCAGGACAGCGCGGCGGATGAGATGGAATACATCCTCGGCCACTGCGGCGCGAAATACGCCATCGTCGAAGATCAGGAACAGGTCGACAAGATCATCGACATTCAGGACAGCCTGCATCAGTTCGAACATATGATCTACATCGACCCGCGGGGTCTGCGGAAGTATGATCACCATCAGCTGCATGAATTCAGCCATATTCAGGCACAGGGGCGCGCGGCGCGGGATGAATGGATCACGGATCTTGAGGCGCGTCGTGGCAAGCTGACTTATGACAGCACCTGTGTGATGCTCTACACCTCAGGCACCACCGGCAAACCCAAGGGCGTGGTTCTTTCCAATCGCAACGTGATCGAAAGCGCAAAAAACTCTGCCGAGTTTGACGGTCTGACCGCCGGCGAAGAGATCCTTGCCTACCTGCCTATGGCCTGGGTCGGGGATTTCATCTTCTCGGTGGGGCAGGCTTATTGGACAGGTTTCTGCGTGAACTGCCCTGAGTCCGCGGACACCATGATGACTGACCTGCGTGAAATCGGGCCGACCTACTATTTTGCCCCACCACGCGTGTTTGAGACCCAGCTGACCAATGTGATGATCCGCATGGAAGACGCAGGCAATCTCAAGCGCCGGATGTTCCATAGATTTATGGAACACGCCAAAAAAGTGGGTGGTGATATTCTGGACGGCAATCCGGTTTCCTTCATGGACCGTCTGAAATACCGCCTTGGCGATATGCTGGTCTATGGCCCGCTGAAGGATACGCTTGGCTTTGGCCGCGTGCGGGTCGGCTACACCGCAGGTGAAGCGATTGGGCCTGAGATTTTTGAGTTCTATCGCTCCCTCGGCATCAACCTCAAACAGCTCTACGGCCAGACCGAAGCAACGGTGTTTATCACGGCGCAGCCGGATGGTCAGGTGCGCGCCGATACGGTGGGTGTGCCTGCACCGGACGTGGAAATCAAAATCGACGACAATGGCGAGATCCACTATCGCAGCCCCGGCGTGTTTGTGGAGTATTACAACAACCCGGAAAGCACCGCCTCGACCAAAGACGCCGAAGGCTGGGTCGCCACCGGAGATGCAGGCTTCTTCGAGCAAGACAGCGGCCATCTGCGCATCATCGACCGCGCCAAAGACGTGGGCAAAATGGCCGATGGGGCCATGTTCGCGCCGAAATATGTCGAGAACAAACTGAAGTTCTATCCCGACATTCTGGAGGCCGTACTCTTTGGCAACGGCAAGGACCGCTGCGTGGCCTTCATCAACATCGACCTGACGGCGGTGGGCAACTGGGCAGAGCGCAACAACATCCCCTATGCCTCCTATCAGGAGCTGGCGGGCCACCCGAAGGTGCTTGAGTCCATTCAGGGCCATGTGGAAACGGTCAACAAATCTGTGGCCGATGACCCAATGCTGGCGGGCTGTCAGATCCACCGCTTCCTTGTGCTGCACAAGGAGCTGGATGCCGATGACGGCGAAATGACCCGCACCCGCAAAGTGCGCCGTGTGATTGTGGCGGACAAATACAGCGATCTGGTGGAGGCGCTTTATGGCGGCGCCAGCTCGGTCTCCACAGAAACCGAAGTGACCTATGAAGACGGCCGCAAAGGCAGCATCCGCGCCACGCTTGAATTGCGCGACGCCGCAGTGGTGCCCGTGGCCAGCAAGGTGGCAGCAGAATGAACGATATGAGCAACGACAGTTTCGTCACCGACGATGGCCGCACCATTGGCGGTGTGGTGATGGAAATGAAAAACATCACGCTGCGCTTTGGCGGGGTGAAGGCGATCACCGACATCAGCTTTGACATCCGCGAAGGCGAGATCCGCGCGATCATCGGCCCGAACGGGGCTGGCAAATCCTCAATGCTGAACGTGATTTCCGGCTTCTACGTGCCGCAAGAAGGCGAAGTCTGGTACAAAGGTGCCAAGCGCCCTCCAATGAAACCTTATCAGGTGGCGCAACAGGGCATCGCCCGTACGTTTCAGAACATCGCGCTGTTTGAAGGCATGTCTGTTCTTGATAACGTGATGACCGGCCGTCTGCGCCAGATGAACGCCAATCTGATCCAACAGGCGCTCTGGAAAGGCAAAGCCGAGCAGGAAGAGGTCGAAAACCGCGCCTTTGTGGAGCGGATCATCGACTTCCTCGAAATCCAGCACATCCGCAAAACACCGGTGGGCCGTCTGCCTTACGGTCTGAAGAAACGGGTCGAGCTTGCGCGCGCACTGGCGGCAGAACCTTCGATCCTGCTTCTGGATGAGCCCATGGCCGGGATGAACGTCGAGGAGAAAGAGGACATGTCCCGCTTTATCCTTGATATGAATGATGAATTTGGCACCACAATCGCGCTGATCGAGCACGATATGGGCGTGGTCATGGATCTCTCCGACCGCGTTGTGGTGATGGATTACGGCAAAAAGATCGGCGATGGCACACCAGATGAGGTGCGCAACAACCAGGATGTGATCGACGCCTATCTGGGGGTGGCTCATGACTAAGCAAATCCCTGACTTCAAAGTAAAATTCGGAGGCGTTTGTGATGCCTGAAAGTCTACTCTACGGCACCGAGGTTGTGCTTAACGGCCTGATGGCAGGGGTGCTTTATGCCCTCGTCGCGCTGGGCTTCGTTCTGATCTACAAAGCCTCCGGTATCTTTAACTATGCGCAGGGTGTGATGGCGCTGTTTTCTGCGGCGACACTGGTGGGGATTATGAAAGGGCAGGTGCCTTTTGCCCATCTGATAAACGCAGCACTCGGCACGGAAATCCACCATTTCGGCTGGCACGTTCCTGCAGTTCTGGCGATCCTTTTGACCATGGGTGTTATGGTGCTCCTCGCCTGGGCGGTACAGAAATTTGTGTTCCGCCATCTGGTCAATCAGGAACCGATCATCCTGTTCATGGCCACCATCGGCCTCGCCTACTTCCTCGAAGGCTTTGGCGACCTGATGTGGGGTTCTGACATCAAGACACTGGATGTGGGCCTGCCCCAGGGCGGCAGTTTCTGGATTGAGGAAAACACCCAGTGGCTCGGCATGGGCAATGAAAACTTCTATGGCTTCTTCCTCGATCAATTGGATCTGGTCGCCACGGTGATCGCCGCTATCCTCGTGGTCGCATTGGTGCTGTTTTCACAATACACCAAGCAGGGCCGCGCCATGCGCGCTGTGGCAGATGATCACCAGGCCGCGCTGTCTGTGGGCATCTCGCTCAATTTCATCTGGGTCATGGTCTGGTCTGTGGCGGGCTTTGTGGCGCTGGTCGCCGGCATCATGTGGGGCGCCAAATCCGGTGTGCAGTTCTCGCTCTCGCTGATTGCACTCAAGGCGCTCCCGGTGCTGATGTTGGGGGGCTTCACCTCCATCCCCGGTGCCATTGTTGGCGGGTTGATCATCGGTGTGGGCGAAAAGCTGTTTGAATTCACTGTCGGCCCGCTGGTGGGTGGCGCGACCGAAAACTGGTTCGCCTATGTGCTTGCGCTCGTCTTCCTCGTCTTCCGGCCTCAGGGCCTCTTCGGCGAGAAGATTATCGAGAGGGTCTAAAACGAAAGGTCTCACAGGATATGCCAAAGTTACTAGCCATCCTGAACGTTATCGCCTGGTCCGGCTTCTGGGCCTTCGGCTACCTCGCCATCTCGGCGAACCCAGCTGATACAGGGCAAATGACCATCGCCGCGATCCTCGCGGCAACAGGAGGAGCACTGGGACTTTGGTGTTACTTCAAGCTTGTGCGCCACTCAGAGGCGACGGGTTATGCGAAAAAAGGGCTCCGGGCGGACCGGTCCCATCTTGAAAGAGAATATAACGAGGAGAACAGCTGATGTTCTATCGTGAAGCGGGCGACTTCAAAACGAACTACGCCGACGACAACCAAACCTTCCCGATCAGATTTGATCGCTATCGGTACTATGCGGTGATGCTCTTTGCCTTTGGTGCAGTGCCGTTCCTGATCAACGACTATTGGGTCAACGCGATCTTCCTGCCGTTCCTGATCTATGCGATCGCGGCGATTGGCCTGAACATCCTTGTGGGCTACTGCGGGCAGGTCAGCCTTGGCACCGGGGGCTTCATGGCCGTCGGGGCCTACGCCTGCTACAAACTCATGACCGCTTTCCCGGAAATCAGCATCTTTATCCACGTGCTGCTGGCAGGGGGCGTGACCGCGCTGGTGGGGGTGCTCTTTGGTCTGCCTTCGCTGCGCATCAAAGGGTTTTATCTCGCGGTGGCCACACTGGCGGCGCAGTTCTTTCTGGTCTGGCTCTTCAACCGGGTGCCGTGGTTTTACAACTACTCCGCCTCCGGTCAGATCTCCGCACCAGAACGCACCGTGTTCGGCATTGCCGTGACCGGCCCGAACACCACCGCTTGGGCGCCTTACCTCTTCTGTCTGGTGATCCTGACACTGCTGGCACTTATGGCGCGTAACCTGACGCGTGGCATGCAGGGGCGCAAATGGATGGCGATCCGCGACATGGACATTGCCGCTGAAATCATCGGTGTGAACCCGCTGAAGGCCAAGCTCTCTGCCTTTGCTGTCAGCTCTTTCTTCATCGGTGTCGCAGGCGCGCTGTTCTTCTCGGTCTATCTGGGCGCGGTGGAAGTGGGCGAAGCCTTTGGCATCAACCAGTCTTTCCTGGTGCTCTTCATGATCATCATCGGCGGTCTGGGCTCGATCTTTGGCTCCTTTGCTGGCGCAGCCTTTCTGGTTCTGATGCCGGTCCTGCTGAAAAACGTGCTGGTGGGGGGGCTTGGCTGGCCAACCGACATCGCCGCACACCTCGAATTCCTGATCGTGGGGGCGTTGATCATCGTCTTCCTGATCGCAGAACCTCATGGTCTTGCGCAACTCTGGCGCGTGGCCAAGGAGAAGCTGAGGTTGTGGCCCTTCCCGCATTGACGGCGGGGCCATGACCATCGTGCGCGGCGGGGAGGCGCTGCGCGCACCATCGGACAAAAACCAAGGGAGGAGAAACCCGATGAAATTGAAATTCGCATCCATGGCGCTCGGCGCGGTGATGGCGGCAGCCCCGGCAATGGCCGATCTGGTGTTCCCATCACTCAGCTACCGCACAGGCCCCTATGCCGCAGGCGGCATTCCGTTTGCAGATGGCTATGCAGACTACTTTACGCTGCTCAACGAACGTGACGGCGGTATTGGCGGCGTGCCTGCGCGTCTGCTGGAATGTGAAACGGGCTACAACACGCAAAAAGGCGTGGAATGCTATGAATCCACCAAAGGCGAAGGCGCGCTGGTCTATCAGCCGCTCTCCACGGGCATCACCTATCAGCTGATCCCCAAAGCAACCGCCGATGACATCCCGATCCACTCCATGGGCTATGGCCGGACCTCTGCTGCCAACGGCGAAGTGTTCAGCCACGTCTTCAACTATCCAGGCAACTACTGGAATGGTGCCTCCGGGGCGATCAACTACCTGCTGGAAGCCAACGGTGGCGACTTGTCCGGCAAAAAAATCGCGCTGGTCTATCACAACTCCGCTTACGGCAAAGAGCCGATCCGCACGCTCGAAGAGCTGCAGAAAAAGCACGGCTATGAGCTGAGCCTGCTGCCGGTGGATCACCCCGGTCAGGAACAAAAGTCCCAGTGGCTGCAAATCCGTCGTGAAAAGCCTGACTTTGTGCTGATGTGGGGCTGGGGCGTGATGAACCAGGTTGCGGTTCAGGAAGCCGCCAACATCCGCTTCCCGATGGAAAACTTCATTGGCATCTGGTGGTCTGGCGCAGAGCATGATGTGCTGCCAGCTGGCGACAAAGCCAATGGCTACAAGGCGCTGACCTTCCACAATGTGGGCCGTGACTTCCCGATCTTTGATGACATCCAGAAATATGTTGTCGACACGGGCAAAGCCGCAGGCGCAGGCGATCAGATCGGCAACGTGCTTTATAACCGTGGCATGTATGCCGCCATGCTCGCAGCCGAAGCCGCCAAAACCGCGCAGGAAATTCATGGCACCGGTGAAATCACTGCAAGCCAGATGCGCGACGGCATGGAAGCCCTGCAGATCGATGAGGCCAAAATGGCGGCGCTTGGCATGCCAAACTTCGGTCCAGCCTTTGATGTATCCTGTCAGAACCACGGTGGCCCGGGCCTCGTGGGTGTGACCCAGTGGGACGCAGCCAACAAAACCTGGTCGCTGATCTCTGACTTTGCCGCGACAGATGGCGAGGTGATCGGTGCGCTGGTGGCAGAAGACTCCGCTGCCTACGCTGCTGAAAACAACATCGAAGCGGCCTGCAAGTAAGCCGCGCAAACACATCAGCCCCGGCCGCCAGCGGCTGGCCGGGGCACCCTGATCCAGACACGAAAGACAACGCATATGCTTGACGCTGGCCGCACCGAAGAGACCCTTTTGGAGGTCAACAACATCGAGGTGATCTACAACCACGTGATCCTTGTTTTGAAAGGCGTGAGCCTTTCGGTACCCAAGGGCGGCATCACCGCTTTGCTGGGGGGCAATGGCGCAGGCAAAACCACCACGCTGAAAGCCATTTCAAACCTGCTGCACTCCGAGCGCGGCGAGGTCACCAAGGGCTCGATCAACTATCGCGGCGAACCGGTGGCCGATCTTGACCCGGCCGCGCTGGTGAAAAAGGGCGTCATTCAGGTGATGGAAGGCCGCCACTGTTTTGAACACCTCACCGTCGAAGAAAACCTGCTGACCGGGGCCTACACCCGCAGCGGTGGCGAAGTCGCTGCAGATCTCGAGATGGTCTATAATTACTTCCCACGCCTCAAAGAACGCCGCAAATCGCAGGCGGGCTATACCTCCGGCGGGGAGCAGCAGATGGTTGCTATTGGCCGCGCCCTGATGAGCCGCCCAGAGTGCATCCTGCTGGATGAGCCATCCATGGGCCTCGCACCGCAGTTGGTAGAAGAGATTTTCACCATCGTGAAAGACCTCAACGAAAAAGAAGGTGCCACTTTCCTTCTGGCAGAGCAAAACACCAACGTCGCCCTGCGGTTCGCGCACTATGGCTACATTCTGGAATCCGGTCGCGTGGTGATGGATGGCCCCGCCGCCGATCTGCGCGAAAACCCGGATGTGAAAGAGTTTTACCTCGGCATGTCTGAGGAAGGCCGCAAATCCTTCCGCGATGTGCGCTCCTACCGTCGTCGCAAACGCTGGCTGAGCTAACCTCAGCTTTCCCTCTCGCCCGATCTTTGGGCATTCACTCCCCCTCTCGCGCTGCGCCTACACCGCGCGCGCACAAGAAATCTTTGGCCGCATGACAAGCGGCAGAGCACATAAAGGATGGCACCATGAGCCGCTTTTTTGATGAGTTGGAAACCCGCAGCGCCGATCAGCGCGCCGCAGACCTGAGCGTCGCCCTGCCAGCGCAGCTGGCCCGGGCCAAAGCTTTGCCGGGCTTCGCGGCCAGTCTTGCCAATGTCGATCCGGCAGCGATTTCTTCAGCTGCCGCGCTCGCAGACCTTCCCGTGCTGCGCAAATCTGAACTTGGCGCGGCGCAGAAAGCCGCAGGCCCACTGGGTGGTTTTGCCGATCTCAGCAATCCCAATATTGCCCATGTGTTCCAATCTCCGGGTCCGATCTATGAACCCGGCGGCACCAGCCATGATTGGTTCCGTTTTGGCCGTGTGCTGCATGCGGTGGGCATTGGGGCAGACGACATTGTGCAGAACTGCTTTTCTTACCATCTGACCCCGGCGGGCATGATGTTTGAAAGCGGTGCGCGCGCCGTGGGGGCCAAAGTGCTGCCTGCAGGTGTCGGCCAGACCGAAATGCAGGTCCGCGCCGCTGTGGACATCGGCACCACCGCCTATGCCGGCACGCCGGACTATCTGAAGATCATCCTCGACAAAGCCGAGGAGATGGGCGAGAAGCTCCAGATCACCAAAGCCACAGTGGGCGGCGGCGCGCTCTTCCCATCGCTGCGTCAGGAATATGCTGATCGTGGCATCACCTGCCTGCAAGGCTACGGCACGGCGGATCTTGGCTCAATCGCCTATGAGTCTGACGCCATGGAAGGCATGATCATCGACGAAGGCGTGATTGTCGAAATCGTCACCCCCGGCACCGGCACCCCTGTGGCACCGGGTGAGGTAGGCGAAGTGGTGGTCACCACGCTCAACCCTGATTATCCGCTGATCCGCTTTGCCACCGGCGATCTCTCCGCAATCCTGCCGGGCGAAAGCCCCTGTGGCCGCACCAATATGCGCATCAAAGGCTGGATGGGCCGCGCCGATCAGACCGCCAAGATCAAAGGCATGTTTGTGCGCCCTGAACAGGTCGCGGCGCTGGTCGCCAAACATGATGAAATCGCTAAGGCGCGCGTCATTGCCACCCGCGCGGGTGAGATGGATGTGATGACAGTGCAGATTGAATCCCCCGGCGGGGATGCGGCTGCGTATGGGGCCTCCGTTGTGGATGCGCTGAAGCTCAAAGGCACGGTGGAAATTGTTGCGCCGGGCAGCTTGCCCAAAGATGGCATCGTCATCGAAGACCAGCGCAAATACGATTGATCCAAAGCTAACGCCCGTGTCGCTTGCGGCACGGGCTGCACCTGCCTGCCCCCCGGCAGGTGCTTACGCACCTTCCCAGGCAGGCTTAGCCCTTGTTAAGGCACTATCCTACCGTATCCCACGCCCCTTTTGGATCGCATCCGCGCCAAACCGCGCGCGGATTGCATCCGTGGCTCGCTCCGCTTTGGCGCGCTGCACCGCCTGCGGATCAAGCAGATCGCCTGACAGATCCGCCTGTGTGGCGGGCACCAAATCCGCCAGCCCCACCCCGATCAGCCGATACGGCCCCTCATTGCCAACCTGATCAAACAATCCGCGTGCGGTGCGATACAGCGTGTCCGCCATTTGTGTGGCGTCCCGCAGGCTGATCCGGCGGCTGATCGTGCTGTGATTGGCGCGCTTCAGCTTCAAGGTCACCACACGCCCCGCCAGATTCTTGGCTTTCGCCCGATCAGAGACTTTTTCTGACAGCCGCCAGATGTGCCCGTCCAGCACATCCAGACTGGCGGTGTCCTCAAAAAACGTGGTCTCATTGCTTATGCTTTTCATCGGCGCATGGGCGGAGACCTTGCGTTTGTCCTGCCCCCGCGCCAGATGCCACAGTCGATACCCCGTGTTGCCAAATCGCGCGATCAGGTCTTCCTGATCCCAGCGCAGCAAATCGGTGAAGGTGCGAATGCCCGCCCGCTCCAGACTTTCCTGCGCCACCGGACCAATCCCCCAGATCATCCGCACCGGCTTGTCACTCAGGAATTCCGCCGTCTCCGCCTCGCCAATCACCGAAAACCCGCGCGGCTTGTCCAGATCACTGGCCACTTTGGCGAGGAATTTGTTGTGCGATAGCCCAATGGAGCCGGTAATCCCCAGCTCGTCTTTCATGCGCTTTGTCAGCCGTGCGAGCATCACCGCAGGCGGCGCGCCATGCAGCTTTGCGGTGCCGGTGAGATCCAGAAACGCCTCATCCAGTGACAGTGGCTCAATCACCGGGGTCAGCTCATCCATCATCGCGCGAATGGCGCGGCTGACTTCCACATAGACGGACATGCGCGGCTTGATCACCACCGCTTCGGGGCAGAGTTTCAGCGCCTGAAACATTGGCATGGCGCTGCGCACCCCGCGAATGCGCGCCACATAACAGGCGGTCGAGACAACCCCGCGCCGCCCGCCGCCGATGATCACCGGCTTGTCCACCAGCTCCGGATTGTCGCGTTTTTCCACGCTCGCGTAAAACGCATCGCAATCCATATGGGCGATGGACAGGTCAAACAGCTCCGGATGGGAAATCATGCGCATGCTGCCACAGTGGCCACAGCGCGCAGCGCTCTGGCTTTCGGTCAGGCAGTCTCGGCAAAATGCGGGCATCCGCGCGTCTCTCGTGTGAGTCTCGGAGCCTCAATATAGCAGCTGTCGCGCCACCTGACAGGGGCGCAACACCAGATGGCGGCGCAAAACCTTAAAGGCTTGCCAACTCCGCCACGATGGCCTCTGCCGCTCCGCGTGGATTGTCTGCGGTCCAGACCGGACGGCCCACAACGATATGATCTGCGCCGTCTTTGATGGCACTTGCCGGGGTTGCCACGCGCTTCTGATCGCCAAGTGCCGCGCCTGCGGGGCGCACGCCGGGAGTCACGATCAGACGGCCCTCAGATTCTGGCAGCGCCCGGATCAGTGCGGCTTCCTGAGGGGAGGCAATCACGCCATCCGCGCCCGCGTCAAACGCCCGGCCTGCGCGCTCCTGTACCAGATCCTTGATCTCGCCGTCTTTGATCAGACAGTTGTCCAGATCTGCGCGATCCAGCGAGGTCAGGATGGTCACGCCCAGAATTTTCAGATTGCTGCCCGCCGCGCCTTCTTTGGCCGCAGCCACCACATGCGGGTCGCCATGCACGGTGAGGAAATCCAGGTCAAACTGCGCCAGCCCCCGCACCGCCGCCTCAACAGTGGCGCCGATGTCAAACAGCTTCATATCCAGAAAGATGCGCTTGCCGTGCTCATCCTTCAGCTCATTGGCCAGCGCCAGCCCGCCTCCGGTCAACATGCCAAGCCCGATCTTGTAAAAAGACACGGCATCGCCAATCTGCTCCGCAAGTTTCAGGCCCTGCAGGGCGTTGGGCACGTCAAGGGCTACGATCAGGCGGTCGTCTGAACTCATGGGAGGTCTCCAGCAATTTAGGGTGGCACAAAGCAAACGTGCGCCTTCTAGCGCTTCAACTCCGGTCCGGCAAGTCTGCGTGCGCGTGCGCAGGCCCCAGAATCCGCCAGAAACCCCCAGAAACGCAAAAAGCCTCCCCGTTGGGAGGCTTCATGGGTGATCTTTCTTAGGGATCACCCCTCGTTTGGCAAAACCCCTGGGGCAAAAGACAGCTCTTCATGGCCTGTGCGCATCTCCGGCATCCGGCGCAGTTGACGCAGCGCCTCTCTGATCAGAGCAATGCGGCCAGGCCCCTTTTGGGGCTCTGTGGTTTCTGCCGCTAGGATCGCGCAATGCACCCGCACATCACGCGCCTCACTGCTCAGGCTCACCACCGCGCTCAACTCCCCCAAGGTCTGACGATACATCGGGTTAGAGATTTGGATATCGGTCACATGCATCTCATGGTCTTTTCTTAAGTCTGCTCACCTAAGTGTTTCTGCACCGCAAATGGGGCGAAATTCGTCTCAATTTTTGGGAATTTTCGTGCTCATTCCTGTCAAACGCGCAAAACGTGCACAGGCGGGCGGAAATTCCTGTCAGGCAATCTTGACCTGACGCGCGCGAGATCCCACATTTTGCATGAGGCCCACAACCAGGCGTGCCGCAATGCGGGCGCCATCGGCAAAAGGGCGCTTATAAAAAGGAGAAAACCATGGACTTGAGCAAGTTCACGGAGCGGTCGCGCGGCTTCATTCAGGCGGCGCAGACCATTGCGATGCGGGAAAATCACCAGCGTCTGGTGCCCGAACACATTCTAAAAGCGCTGATGGACGACGATCAGGGGCTCGCAGCCAACCTGATCAGCCGCGCGGGTGGCAACGCCGCAGCTGTGCGCGAAGCGGTGGATGCCGCGGTTGCCAAACAGCCGCAAGTGTCGGGCGACACCGGCCAACCCTATCTGGACAACACCTCTGCCAAAGTCCTGTCAGAGGCTGAAAGCCTCGCCAAAAAAGCGGGCGACAGCTTTGTCCCGGTGGAGCGCATCTTGATGGCGCTGGTGATGGTGAAATCCAAAGCCAAAGAGGCGCTCGTGGCGGGCAACGTTACCGCCCAAGCACTCAATGCAGCGATCAACGACATTCGCAAAGGCCGCACCGCCGACAGCGCGTCGGCAGAAGATGGGTATGAGGCGCTCAAGAAATACGCGCAGGATCTGACAGAACGTGCCAGCGAAGGCAAAATCGACCCGATCATTGGCCGCGATGATGAAATCCGCCGCGCCATGCAGGTGCTGAGCCGCCGCACCAAAAACAACCCCGTCATGATCGGGGAACCCGGCGTCGGGAAAACCGCGATTGCCGAGGGTATGGCCCTGCGCATCGTCAACGGCGACGTGCCGGAGTCCCTGCGCAACAAAAAACTTCTGGCGCTCGACATGGGCGCGCTGATTGCTGGCGCAAAATACCGTGGCGAGTTTGAGGAACGCCTCAAATCCGTGCTCACCGAAGTCACTGAGGCCGCAGGCGAAATCATCCTCTTCATTGACGAGATGCACACCCTTGTGGGCGCGGGCAAATCGGAAGGCGCGATGGATGCGGCCAACCTGATCAAACCGGCCCTTGCGCGCGGGGAGCTGCACTGCATCGGCGCAACCACGCTCGATGAATACCGCAAATATGTGGAGAAAGACGCAGCGCTCGCGCGGCGCTTCCAGCCGGTGATGGTCGAAGAGCCCACCGTGGAAGACACAATTTCCATCCTGCGCGGGATCAAGGAAAAATATGAGCTGCACCACGGTGTGCGCATCTCAGATAGTGCGCTGGTCGCGGCCTCCACGCTCAGCCATCGTTACATCACCGACCGCTTCCTGCCAGATAAAGCCATCGACCTTGTGGACGAGGCCGCCTCCCGCCTGCGCATGGAAGTGGACAGCAAACCAGAAGAGCTCGACGCGCTTGACCGTCAGATCCTGCAATTGCAGATCGAAGAACAGGCGCTCCAACTTGAGGATGACGCCGCCTCGGTGGACCGTCTGGAAACCCTGCAAAAAGACCTCGCAGATCTGCAGGAAAAATCCGCAGAGATGACCGCCAAATGGCAGGCTGGTCGCGATAAGCTGGCCTCCGCGCAGAACATCAAAGAAGCGCTGGATCAAGCCCGCGCCGATCTCGACATCGCCAAACGTGCAGGCAACCTCGCCCGCGCAGGCGAGCTGAGCTACGGCGTGATCCCCGATCTGGAGAAAAAACTGGATGCGGCCGAAAACGGCGAAGGCGAAATGACGGTGGAAGAAGCTGTACGCCCGGAACAGATCGCGCAGGTGGTCGAGCGTTGGACAGGCATCCCTACTTCCAAGATGCTCGAAGGCGAGCGTGAAAAGCTCCTGCGCATGGAAGACGACCTGCACGCTCGCGTCATCGGCCAGAACGCGGCGGTCACCGCTGTCTCCAACGCCGTGCGCCGTGCCCGCGCAGGCCTCAACGATGAAAACCGCCCCCTTGGCAGCTTCCTCTTCCTTGGCCCAACTGGTGTGGGGAAAACCGAGCTCACCAAAGCTGTGGCCGACTTCCTCTTTGATGATGACAGCGCCATGGTGCGCATCGACATGTCGGAATTCATGGAGAAACACGCGGTCGCCCGCCTGATCGGCGCGCCTCCCGGCTATGTCGGCTACGACGAAGGTGGGGTTCTGACAGAGGCCGTGCGCCGCCGCCCTTATCAGGTGGTGCTGTTTGACGAGGTTGAGAAAGCCCACCCTGATGTCTTCAACGTGCTTTTGCAGGTGCTTGATGATGGGGTGCTGACCGACGGTCAGGGCCGCACGGTGGATTTCAAGCAAACGCTGATCATCCTCACCTCCAACCTTGGCGCACAGGCGCTCAGCCAATTGCCCGAAGGTGCGGATGCCGCAGATGCGCGGCGCGATGTGATGGATGCGGTGCGGGCCCATTTCCGCCCCGAATTCCTCAACCGTCTGGATGAGACCGTGATCTTTGATCGTCTTGCGCGTGCCGATATGGATGGCATCGTCGACATTCAGCTGGCGCGCCTGAAGAAACGACTGGCGGGCCGCAAAATCAGCGTTGAGCTGGATGAAGGCGCGCAGAAATGGCTGGCTGACGAAGGCTATGATCCAGTCTTTGGCGCCCGCCCGCTGAAACGCGTGATCCAGCGCGCCCTGCAAAACCCGCTCGCCGAAGCGCTGTTGGCAGGCGACGTGAAAGACGGCGATACCGTGCCAGTCTCGGCAGGGGCCGAAGGGCTCATCATCGGTGATCGGCTCGGCACATCCGGGCGCCCCAAACCAGACGATGCGGTTGTGCATTGACCCCAGACATATCTAATAAGAAGGTCCGCTGTTTCAGCGGGCCTTTTTCATAAGAACAACAACGCTCAAAGGGGCAGGCATGGCGCAGAAAATGGATTGGCAGACGCTGCTGAATACGGAACGTCCGGGCAAACCGGGACGGGCCGAAGATCCGGGCCGCCCGAACTACACGCAAGACGCAGATCGCATCACCTTCTCCGCGCCTTTCCGTCGGCTTGCGAACAAAACGCAAGTCCATCCGCTTTATGCCAATGACCATCTTCGCCATCGCATGATCCACTCATCGGAAGTGGCCAGCGTAGGGCGTAATCTTGGCATGCAGGTAGGGCATTGGCTGGAAGGGCAGGGAGAGATTGAACCCGGCGAGGCGCATAAGGTTGCAGGCGTCATTCATGCCGCCGCACTGGCCCACGACATCGGCAATCCGCCCTTTGGCCATTCCGGCGAAGCCACCATTGGCGCGTGGTTCAAGCAGCAGTTTGAAAAATCCGAGGGCCTGTTTAAAGGCGTGGATGAGGCGCTCTGGGAAGAATTCATCAAGTTTGAGGGCAACGCCCAAGGCTACCGCATCCTCACCCGTCTCGAAATGTATCGCGGCACGCGTGGCATGGATCTCACCCATGCTGTGATCGGCGCGTTCACAAAATACCCCATGTCGGCAAGCAGCTCCAAGGCCATCAAAGATGCCAAAGCGGCGACGGGCATCCCACGCGCCGACGTCAAAAACCACATCTATGCGGGGGCCAAGAAGTTTGGCTTTTTCGAAGATGAACGGGATATCTTTGCCACCACCGCCACCGCGCTGGGCCTGATTGAAGAGAAAGACCCGGACGGCAGAAGCTGGTGGCGGCGGCATCCGCTGGTCTTTCTCGTCGAGGCCGCAGACGACATTTGCTACAATATTGTCGATCTCGAAGATGGGTTCACCGCCGGCGATCTCAGCTTTGCCAAGGTAAAGGGGCTGCTGCTCGATCTCATCGAGAATAAGCCGAACGATCAATCAGGGTTCACTGAGTACGAGCAGATCAGCCATTTGCGTGCCATGGCCATTGGCAGCGCCATCGGCGCCTGCGTCGAGGCGTTCAAAGTCAATTACGCGGCCATCATGTCGGGGCAATACTCCGGCGAGTTGATGGATGACTCAGCCCTTGGCCCACAATTCCGCGCGATCCGCACATTGGCCAGCGAACAGCTGTTTACTGCGCCCCGCAAAACCAAACTCGAGGTGCGCGGTCGCAATCTGATTTTCTCTGTGCTGGATGGCATTCTCCCGGCCTATACCGCTTTGAAAGAGGCAGGTTGGAGCGAAACCGATTTGCCAGCCTATGAAAAGCAACTGGTGCGCGCGGTTGGCCTCGACCTGCGCGGGGTCAACAGCAACTACACCGCCCTGCACGCCATGACGGATTTTGTCTCAGGCATGACAGATCGCTACGCCGTGGAAACCGCCAAGCTGCTTTCCGGCACAGCTTAGGCATGGCTCAGGCGAGATGGTGTTGACTTGAGCTCACACGCACAGGCAGAAAACACCGTATTCATTTGAAAGCAATTGCGACAATGCCCATGCCCCCCGACCTTGTGCTCTTTGACTGCGATGGCGTGCTTGTGGACAGCGAGCCTGTCACCAATGCACTGCTGGTGGAAAACCTCGCCGCGCGCGGTCTGCAAGTGTCCCATGATCGGGTCATCGACCTCTTTGTCGGCGGTACCATCGCAGGTGTGGCCCAGACAGCGCGCGACCTTGGGGCCACGCTTGAGGAAAACTGGGTGGACCTGATCTACGCGGAGATGTTTGAACGCCTCGCCCAAGAGGCCACGCCCGTTCTCGGGGTCCCATCGGTGCTTGATGCCCTGGACGCCGCTGGCATTCCCTATGCGGTCTGCTCCAACGGCCCCCATGCAAAAATGGACGTCACTCTGGCCAGATGTGGCCTCACCCAACGCTTCGCTGGCCGCATCTACTCCCGCGAAGATGTGCCAAATCCCAAACCCGCGCCTGATGTTTATCTCAAGGCCGCAGCAGATGCGGGCATTGCCCCTGCCAAATGCGTGGTGGTCGAAGATAGCCCCAACGGCGCACGCGCAGGCAAGGCAGCGGGCATGCGCACCCTAGGGTTCATCGCCGACACAGCCGCGGAACATCTCACGCCGATCTGCGATGCCGTCTTTGATGATATGCGTGCGCTGCCGGGCCTGTTGGGGCTTACTTCAAAATGATAGAGCGCTGATCGGGGTCATCGGGGAAAACCCGCCCGTGCAGGATGCACTCAAACATATGGTTGAACACCTTGCCGGGCTTTTTGCCGCCCCCGTCATCGAGGAAATACATATGCCCCGTTGGCCTGTCATAGCCGGTGTTCACATCGTCACAATCCACCTGAAACAGATTGCGTGGCGCGCGTGCGATGTTCTCCGGTCCCGTATGCCCCAGCCGCCGCGACGCAACCTTGTTGCGCAGGTTCGCGGCCTTACTGGCCCGCAACGCCAGATCATCTGAGGCATAATAGACCACCACATTGCGCGAGGCATGGCTGATCAGCTCCCCGGCTTTGCCCTCATGCACGGTCTCATTCACCACATCGGCGGCCACCATAAAGGTGTTGCGCAACAGCAGCGGCACGCCATCTGCCAGGTCATAGCGGTTCCACGCAACCAGCGTCTGACGCAGCACCCGGTTGCCCATGGAATGGGCCAGCAAATTGATCCGCTTCAGGCAGGGCGCAACATCGGGCTCATTGTCCGCACTGTTGCGCCATTCCATGAACCGCTCCAGCACCCGCGCAAAGGAATAGCCACTCTGATCCGCGGATTTTTGATCATCCCAGTAATCCTTGACCACACCACGATCATTGTCACAGGGCCAGATCAGCGGCAGCACCAGCACCTCTTTGGGCTTGGCTTTGTCGCAAAACGCCTGCAGCGCTGCCGCCCGCTCAAACACCACATCAGGCAGATTGTTGAAGCCGTGCACATAGAGCAGGATCTGGCGACATTCGCTTTCCCGCACCCGTTTCAGAAGTTCCCCACTGGTGATTTCAACGTGATGCCCATCCGCGCCTGTTTCGCAATAAAACACAGAATTGGATGGGGCATTGTTGTCCAGATCAAAGGTGAAGCGCCGCCCCTTCCGGCTGCGAATGCTTTGGGTGGGAAAGCGGTTGGTGATAAAAAGCATGGTCTGATCCACTCGTTAAACAAAAGGCTGCGTGCTGCCCTGCAGACACGGGCCTCTTTGGGTTGGTCGCAAACATCAAAACACCCACGTCGGGGTAAATCTGCGGCAGCTGCAAAAAGGAGCTGTGTTAAAAACAACAGTCCCTGCAGCCTAGAGGCAAAGATCGCCCATCGCAACGACACACCGCTTGTCACAAAACACACGCGCTTGTGGCTCAGGCGTGACTTGCCCCCGATGCAAAGCTGGCCCACTTTAACACCATCAAGATCATAAGGAGCGCCACCGATGGAAATGGCAGCCTCAATGGAAACCGCCTTTGATATTGTCGAAGTGCTTGGCCTCGTCTTCGTGCTGCTCTTTGCTGGGCTCGTGGCCCTCGCGCTGGTGCTGTTCATCATTGACCGCAATCAGACCGAAGACGCGATCCGGCGCAATTATCCGGTGATCGGGCGCTTTCGCCATATCTTTTCCGAACTTGGCGAGTTCTTTCGACAGTATTTCTTTGCCATGGACCGCGAAGAGCTGCCCTTCAACCGGGCGCAACGGGAATGGGTCGGTCGCGCGGGCGAGGGTAAATCCAATACCATTGCATTTGGCTCCACCCGCAACCTCAGCGTTCCGGGCACGCCGATCTTTGTGAATGATCCTTTCCCGCCGCTTGATGACCAATACGCCAAGTCAGAGCCGCTGCTGATCGGGCCAACCGCCCGCTCCCCTTATCTGGCGCCTTCTTTCTTCAATATTTCGGGCATGAGCTATGGCGCCTTGTCCAAACCCGCCATTCAGGCGCTCAGCCATGGTGCGGCGCAGGCGGGGGTCTGGCTCAATACGGGGGAGGGCGGCGTGTCGCCATTCCACTACGAAGGTGGCTGTGATCTGGTGTTTCAGATCGGCACCGCGAAATTTGGTGTGCGTGATGAACATGGCGGCTTGGATGATGCGAAACTGACAGAGGTTGCCAGCCACGAGGCCATCCGCATGTTTGAAATCAAAATGGCGCAGGGAGCCAAGCCCGGCAAGGGCGGCATTCTGCCCGGCGAAAAGGTGACAGCAGAGATCGCGGCCATTCGCGGCCTCAAGGTGGGCCAAGATGGCATCTCCCCCAATCGGCATCGCGAAATAGACAGCTTTGATCATCTCATCGACATGATCACCCATGTGCGCGAGGTCACTGGCAAACCTGTGGGCATCAAAACCGTGGTTGGTGCCGAGAGCACGATGCGCGAATTTTTTGAAACCATCACCCGGCGTGGTCCCGACTGCGCTCCGGATTTCATCACCATTGATGGCGGCGAAGGCGGCACAGGCGCAGCACCCATGCCGCTCATGGATCTGGTGGGGATGCCGGTGCGCGAAGCGTTGCCGCTGGTCGCCAATCTGCGCGAAGAATTCGGCCTGCAGGATCGTGTACGCCTGATCGCGTCAGGCAAGCTTGTGAATCCCGGCGATGTCGCCTGGGCGCTGGCGGCTGGGGCTGATTTCATAACCTCTGCGCGCGGTTTCATGTTTGCACTGGGATGCATTCAGGCGCTCAAGTGCAACAAAAACACTTGCCCGACCGGCATCACCACCCACGATCCCCGCTTTCAGAAAGGTCTGGTCGTCGATCGCAAGGCGCCCCGTGTGGCCAACTACGCCAAATCCATCGTGAAAGAGGTGGAAGTGCTGTCGCATTCCGTAGGGGTGTCAGAGCCTAGGAAATTGCGCCGCCGCCATGTGAGATTGGTGCAGGAAAACGGCCGCTCCGTGCCAATGAACGAGGTCTTTCCACGCCCCGACGCGGTTTAGGGTGTCGCTCGTGCTGGTGTGAAATCGGCGGCAAGCGTTTCGCATCTGATCGCTGAAACGTTACAGCCTGCCCACATCATCGTGACCCCCTGTGTGGCGGCTCTTTATGGCGATGTAAGGGGCAAGTGGTTTATGTCTGGTACAAGACAAAGGAGACGCTACATGGCCCACCGCTGGACCAACGACCTCACACATGACGATGTGACCCCAAAGTCCGCCTATATGAATCGCCGCCAAATCATGGCGGGGATGGCCGGTCTTGGCCTTGCAACCATCGCGCCCAAGGCACAGGCCGCCGGCGAGACGCTGGAGCCAACTCCTTTTGACGTCATCACCCAGTACAACAACTTCTATGAGTTCGGCACCCGCAAGGAAGACCCGGCCCGCTATGCCGGATCGCTGACCACCAAACCATGGTCAATCAAGATTGACGGCATGGTGAACAATCCGGGTGACTACGCTCTGAGCGATATCCTGTCCAAGATGACGATAGAGGAGCGCATCTATCGGTTCCGCTGTGTTGAGGCGTGGTCGATGGTGGTGCCTTGGAACGGGTTTGAGCTGAAAGACCTGCTGGATCTCGCCGGTGTGCAGTCAGGCGCTAAATACGTGGCTTTTGAAACGCTCTACCGTCCCGAAGAAATGCCCGGCCAGCGCCAGCCGTTTCTGGAATGGCCCTATGTAGAGGGCCTGCGTCTGGACGAGGCCAACCACCCGCTCACGCTGATGGCCACCGGGATTTACGGCAAACCCATGCCAAACCAGAACGGCGCGCCGATCCGTCTGGTGGTGCCTTGGAAATACGGCTTCAAGTCGATCAAATCCATTGTCCGCATCACGCTCACTGACAAAGAGCCGCCCACCAGCTGGAACAAATCGATCCCAAGCGAGTACGGCTTTTATTCCAACGTGAACCCAAAGGTGGATCACCCGCGCTGGTCTCAGGCCTCGGAGCGCCCGATCGGCGGAGGCTTCTTTGCCAAGCGCATCCCGACGCTGATGTTCAACGGCTACGAGAAAGAAGTGGCCGGCCTGTATGAAGGCATGGACTTGCGGAAGAATTACTAATCCGAATGAAGGGGCTGATCCTCATATCCCAAGTGACCTGCCCGCATTGCGGTCACGAGGCGGCACATCAAATGCCAGAGGACAGCTGCCTTTTCTTTCTGGAATGCCCGTCCTGTGAAGCGCTGATCAAACCGCTGCCCGGCGATTGCTGCGTGTTCTGCTCATACGGCACCGCGCCATGCCCGCCGATCCAACGTGGTGAAACCTGTGGGGATGCTGAAAATGACTGACGCACTCAACACCGCCATTCGCAAAACACCAAGCTGGCTGCTCTATCTTGTCGGGGCGGCCTATCCGGTCTGGCTGCTTTATGCGGGGTTCACCGGTGGCTTGGGTGTGGATCCGGTCAAGGCTATGGAACACGCGCTGGGCAAGGCGGGGCTTCAGGTCTTGGTGGCGGTTCTGCTGGTCTCCCCGCTGCGCCGTTTCACCCCTCTGAACCTGCTCAGCTGGCGCCGCGCGCTTGGCGTGATCAGCTTTTTCTACATCCTGCTGCACTTTCTTGTCTGGATGGTGCTCGATGTTCAGATCCTCAGTCAGGTCTGGGCGGACATCGTCAAACGCCCCTACATCATTGTGGGCATAGCCTCGCTGCTGATCCTGCTGCCACTGGCCGTGACTTCCAATAACCGCTCCGTGCGCAAGCTTGGCCCCAAATGGCGCAAGCTGCATAAGGCCACCTACGTCGCGGTGCTGCTGGGCGGCATCCATTACATCATGCAGATCAAGAGCTTTCAGTATGAGCCCTATGTTTATCTGATCGTGATCGTCGGCCTGATCGCCCTGCGCCGCCTGCCCAAACGCCAGATGCGCCGCCCGAAAAAGGGCGCACTCCAGCGTGCCGTTTAAGCCGAATCCGCACGCGCGTACCACAGCCATCAAAGACCAAATTCAGTTACAAGTTTTCACGCTTCTCCTCTGCGGAGTAAGGCGGCATTAACCGGGCCGCAGGTATGTCTCATCCGAAAGTATTATATCCACCTGTGAAAGGGTCAGAGACACATGCCGTCTTTCGTCTACAAACTGTCAACCCGCATCATTGCGCTTGCCATGCTGGCGCTGAGTCTGTCGGTGGTTTTGACACTGGTTCTGCAAAATCAGGTAAAGCAGACCACAGAGCATATGCGCGATGACAAGCTGCATGCGGTTACAGAGATCGCCATGAGCCTGCTTATCGACCTTAACGAAGGGGTTGAATTGGGCCTGTTCACGCTTGAAAACGCACAGGAAATGGCCAAAGAGCGTCTCTCAAATATGTCCTTTGGTGACAGCGGTTATGTCTATGCGTTCAGCGATGATTTCGTTGTTCAAGCCCATCCGGTCGCACCTCAGTTTGTTGGCACAAACCGCAAGGATTTTCAGGATGTGAATGGCATGTATGTCTATCAGGAGCTGCGCAAAGTCGCTCATGAACGAGGCGCAGGCACGTTGGTCTATCACTTTACCAAGCCAGACTCAGATATCATGGAAGCCAAAATCGGCTTTGTGCGCTACTATGAGCCATGGGGCTGGACCATTGGCACCGGTACTTATGTGGCCGACATCGATGCGCAAATGGCGGCGATTCGTAACAAAGCGCTTGGCGTGCTCGGCGTCGCGCTTCTGGTTTTGACAGCCGCCTCTATTATCCTGACCCGCAGTGTGACACGGCCGATGGGCACTCTGAGTTCCCGCATGGAAACACTGGCAGAAGGCGACACAGACAGCGATATTCCCTTCACCGAAACCAAGAACGAGCTGGGCGATATGGCCCGCACTGTGAATGTGTTCCGGGATGCTCTGGTGCGCCAGAACGATCTCGAAGAGCAGCAGAAACAGCGCGATGCAGCCCAAAGCGAGGTGGTGCAGACCCTCTCAAACCACTTGTCCAGCCTGTCCAAAGGGGATCTTGCAGCCAACATCAGCACGCCGTTTCCTGAACATTATGAGGCGCTGCGCCGTGACTTTAACGCCTCCATTGCCAACCTCAGCCAGACCATGACCGAAGTGGTCGAGGCCGCAGGCTCCATTCGCAATGGTGCTGGTGAAATCAGCCAGGCGTCTGACGATCTGTCCAAACGCACCGAGAGTCAGGCCGCGACACTGGAAGAAACCGCCGCAGCGCTTGATGATCTGACCACCTCGGTCAAATCTGCTGCCGAAAGCGCCCGCAATGTTGAAACCGCGATGGACGAAGCAAAAGCTGAGGCAGAGCAAAGCGGGGAAGTGGTGCAAAGCGCGGTCAAAGCAATGACAGAGATCGAGCAGAGCTCCAGCAAGATTTCTCAGATCATCTCGGTGATTGATGACATTGCCTTCCAGACAAACCTGCTCGCCCTGAACGCTGGTGTGGAAGCGGCACGTGCAGGGGATGCCGGACGCGGCTTTGCGGTTGTGGCCTCTGAGGTGCGCAACCTGGCACACAGCTCTTCTGAGGCGGCGATGGAGATCAAAGGCCTGATTGATGAGTCCTCCAAACTTGTCGGCCAGGGCGTGGAGCTCGTCGGCAAAGGGGGCGAGTCGTTTAACAACATCATCGAACGCGTCGGCAATATTTCCCAAATGGTGTCCGGCATCGCAGAAGGTGCGGTGGAGCAGTCCACCGGTCTGGGCGAAATCAATGCCGGTGTCGCGCAACTCGATCTGGTGACCCAGAAGAATGCCGCCATGGTCGAAGAAGCCACAGCCGCCGGCCACATGCTGAAAGGGGACGCCACCCAACTTTCGGAACTGGTCAACCGTTTCAACATTGATGCAACCGCGATCAAACGTCCGAAGCCACCGGTGGTGGAAACCAAGCCAGAGCCTGCGGCCAAGGCCCCCAAACCTGCGCCAAAGAAGAAGGCCCCGGCCAGCACGGCTCCGGCAAAGCCGCCCAAAGCCGCAGCTCCCGCGCCAACCCCTGCGCCAGCCCCCACGCGCCAGCCAGCTGCGATCAATTTTGATGATGGCAGCGCGGCAGCAGACATCTGGGCGGAGTTCTAACCGCTCGGCGTCTCACTTAAGTCAGGAGGCGGGCGATCACAGATCAATAGGGTGATAGCCCGCCCCCTGTGCCTCTTTGGGGCTGACTTGAAAGTGCTTTTTGAATTCGCGGCTGAAATGGGCCGCGTTTTCATATCCCACCCGACGTGCGGCTTCCGCGACTCCGATCTTGCCTTCCAGTAGCAACCCCTGCGCACGGCTCAGGCGCGTTGCTTTGAGATACTGCAATGGGGAAGAGCCCGTGATGCTCTTGAACGCGCGGTAAAACACCGGCGCACTCATCCCGGCGGTTTCCGCCAATGCATCCACATTTAGGTTTTCGGCATAGCTTTCACGGATCCGCGTGATGCTGCGGGCCACCCGATCATAATGGGAATCTGACTGCGCCAAAGCCTGAAGCGCACCGCCATGTGGGCCTTTAAGTGCATGAAACAGAATCTCACGCACGATCCCTTGTCCCAATGCCTGACTTTCCGCTTCTGAACACAGCGCTTTCAACAGCCGGTCGACCGCGCCTTTCAGATCTGCATCCGCCGGGGCAGGGGACAGCCCAAGAGACGCGACCTTATCGCGGCCCGTCTCCGCGGCGACCAGCGGGGCAAGCGCGCGCAGGTCGGCCGCGTCGATGTTGATGAACAGCCCCAACATGGGGTCTGTCTCTGTCGCAAATGTCGCGCAGTCAAAAGGTGTCGGCAAGCTCACCACCAGATAGTGGTCGGGATTGTACTCAAACACATGCTCACCCAGATAGCCGATCTTGTGGCCTTGCAGGATCAGGACAATGCCTGCGTTGTAGATCAGGGGCGCCCGGGGCACGGTCTCGGTGGACCAGAAAAACTGCACCTGTGGCAGCACCGTGTCCACGTATCCTGCACCTTGCGCAAAGCCATATCGTGTTTTCACCGCTTCCAGATGCTGCATCCGTTATTTCCTTGCTTCTGTGTGAGGGCTGTTGTCGCAAAAGATCATGTTTGCCGCAATAAATTAGCACCGCGCCTGCGAAATCGATAGGAATGCGCAAGTCTTCGAGGCAAAGCATCATTCTCTATCTGTGGGGTGGTCATTAGTTTGCAGTCACAGAAACGGCGGTAGCCCGCCTTACAAATGGAGACGGATATGTCTGAACACACCAAAGGTCTTGTTGTGATCACCGGGGCGAGCTCTGGGATTGGCGCCGCCATGGCGCAGCGCTTTTCTGAGGCTGGGCACCCGTTGCTTCTTGTTGCGCGTCGCGTGGAAAAGATCGAAGCACTGGGCCTTCCCAATGCGCTCTGCCGCAAAGTGGATGTGACCGATGCCGCAGCCTTCCGCGCGGCGATTGCAGACGCCGAGGCCGCTCATGGTCCGGTGGACTGTCTGGTAAACAACGCCGGGCTCATGCTGCTTGGGCAGGTTGACACTCAGGATCCGATTGAATGGCAGCGCATGTATGACCTGAACGTGGTGGCACTTCTGAACGGCATGCAGGCTGTGCTGGGCGAGATGAAGGCCCGCAACGCAGGCACGATCCTGAATGTCTCGTCAGTGGCAGGCAAGAAAGCCTTCCCGAACCACGCGGCCTATGTTGGCACCAAGTTTGCTGTCTCCGCGATCAGTGAAAACGTGCGCGAAGAAGTGGCCGATGCAAATGTCCGCGTGATGAGCCTGTGTCCGGGGGCTGTTGACACCGAACTCTTGGGACACACCACCGATCAGGATATCATTGATGGCTATGAAACTTGGAAAGACAGCATGGGCGGTGTGCTGCACGCGGATGACATCGCCCGCACCGCGCTCTTCATGTACACCCAGCCGCAGAATGTGAACATCCGCGACGTGGTGATCACTGCAACCCGTCAGCAGCCATAAACTGGACCAGCGGTTGACCTACTCCCCCAGCCGCTGCCTATTTGGCGCCAAGGGCTGCCTTCGCTCACGACAGAGCGGGGCAGCCCTTTTTTGTTTCTCCCCCTGTTGCGTTCTGCGGCATCTCCCGTTCGTTGGCCCTCGCGGTCATT